>NZ_CP065707.1:635000-1329661 GCF_016028255.1 Streptococcus oralis | reverse complement strand
TACATCTTTACATAAAGCTTTCAAAAGAGTTCCGACCTTATCCCCATCTGAATTAACGACTGCGTAGTATTCGCTTCTGGTCGGTGTTACCTCACCATCAGGAATCTCTTCAGAAGAGTTTTCCTCTTTCTTTCGAGATAGAGCAATGTCTTCAATTGATTTTAAATCAGAATCACGATCTGGATGTTTTATAACCAACTGACTATTTGGTTTGGTACCTGTAAATAGCTTACTTTCTTTAATATAGATATTCCGATTGCCTTTCTTGCCTGCAAAGAACGAAGCAAATAAGTTCATATCTGTTCTCCCCTTACCCGCTGCCATCAGCTCCAATGCATCCAAAGCATCATTCAGTATTATAGCTATATTATTTCCAGCTTTTTCACTTTTTCCTATAATTTCGATAGTTTTTTCATTAAGAATAACAAAATCAATTCTCAGATAGTTATCGACAAAAATACTAAAATCCTTTGTATTAAACAGTCCGAATTTCTCAGCCATTTCCTTCTTCGCTTCTGAAATTATATTCTGCAATGCTTCCTCAGTTACTGTATTACCATCAACTGAAAACAAAATCCGATCATGGTAACGACCAATACCATCTTCTTGTGGGTTTTGATTACTATCAGAATCATAAAACGGTGAAAAAATCTTAACAGTTGGAATCTCAACAAGCTTTTCACAGAGTTTCTTTGTCACCGTTGAGAAAAAATAACTGCCGAACCACAAACCTGCCGGAGAGATTGCCTCTCCAATAGTTTTAAAAATCGGACCGATTGTTATACCTACATATTTCATTTATTCATCTCCTTTGGTGTGGTATTTAACTATTTGTGGACCTTTGATTTTATTCACTTCTTTATTATAATAACTAACGGCCTCTTCTAAAAAATCTTCTAAACAAAATTCATTTGAATCTGGAGTGTATAATTCTAGTTCCTCTGGTTTAACTTTCGGATCGATACCGTTACTATTCTTCACATCCTTACCAAGTTCATAAGTGAAAATAAATTTTTGGTTCCATATCTGCTCATCAATTTTTTTAGGAATAATATAAATAATCTTATTAATAACCTTAAACGTTAAAGGAGAAGGGAAACGTTCGATAGTTTCATCAGCATGTGAAATTTTAATATTCACATCAACTGCACCACCTTTTTGCCTTCTTTGATCCTTAAAAGCAAAGGAAGAAGATAGACCAAGCAATGCTCTAACGTAACACTCTTTATGGCTATTAATTTTGGGTTCCTGTTTTACTTTGTTTTGATTTGAAGCGTATGGATGATCTATTATTTCTGTTTTTAAAACAGCTTTTTCATTTTTTATTCCCTTCTCATTCATATGTATAAACAAAAAACCTTTTATATATTCCTTATGATTAATCCCTCCTTTAATAATCTTATAGAAGTTTTCAATAATCCTAAAAATCTTTTTTATTGCTTCAAACTTAGCTAACTTTCCAACTAGCTTATTACAATCTATCTTATATAATGTTTTTAAGCCAAACTCTTCCATTAAGATTTTTTCAATATTTTCTTGCTCAACCTGATCATTTTTCTCAGAATCAATTGTGAAACTACCATATCCTTTTCCTTGGGCAGCTCCAAAATTTGTCACTATGAAAAAGTTTTTGATATGCTTAACTATCAATTTCTGAAGAGTAGGATCAAAACAAGTAATGACTATTTTAGGATTAGTTATAACCATTCTTTTTTGGTCCTTAGCATAATAGAGAGGGATATCAACATATTCATCTGCAACTTTCTCATCTATCACCTCTTTATTTTTTGCTATAAACTTCATCTTATAAGGTAACAGTTTATAGGTTGCAAGTTCCTCAGGTTCCTTCGTCCAAAGATATTTATCAAATTTCGGCTTCACTTCACTAGCTCTAAGAGTAGCTCCTTTAGCATTAGCACTAGGCTGGAAATGAATAATTGGCGCATGACATTTTAAGTCAAGTTCTAACTTACAATTTCTAAATTCCATATCCACTCTATCCTCCTATTCTTCAATCACAAACATTCCGAATCCCATCGAATTCTTCTCACCAAGTCCAACTTGATAGAGGAAATCCAACACCTCCGCATCTCCTCTTATCTCAAATTCTCCTTTCCAACCCGTTATGAGATAGTCTTTGTATTTGGTAACAAATTTATTTTTTAAAGAAAAATTTATCGGCTCTATATCAAATCTACCTGTCGGTACTTTATGATAATAAGCTTGATATTTTCTCTCAAGATTCTCCATGATTCTGCTCTTAAATTCCGTATCAAATGGATTGTAATACAATGTTTTTTTAGTCTCAGGATCTGTAGAACGAACCACCAAGGGAGAAATCATCCGAATCTTATAAGAAGTCCCCATTAATTTCTTCTGTTCAATTTTTACATTTAAAATTTTTACAAGGTTTCGACCAATTCGCAATTCATCTAGATTTGACAAAGCCTCTGCAATAGTGAATAAAATGGATTGATCAATCGTTCTAATTTCAAAACGCACCTTATCAAGAAACTCTATTCGTTTTCCTCGCATTTTATATTGACCTTGCAATAGTGAAAATGTAAAAAGCTTAAAATGTTTGTCCTCAAACTGATGACCTATCTCATGAAGTTGCGCAGACAAGTCTTCCTTATTTTTCAATAAATTATAAATCATCGATTGAAGAAGGTAATTATAGTTTACTGGCAAGATAAACTGATCAATTTTTTGCAGTTCAATTAATAATTTCATCCTACATTCCTCCCTGAATTAAAATACATCTTCTTATATTATAGATATTACAAAATTTTGTAACCGCTGTCAAATTATATTGTTACATTTTATCATCTTAAATCAACTGTGAAATCACTGCTTGCTCTTCAAATCAAATAAATAGTGCTACAACTTGTTGACACCAATAATTCAGGATTCAAAAATCTTGCAGTAGATTTAGCTAATACAAAATTAAAATAGACGAGAATAACTTAGCGGTTATTTCAGATTGAAGAAAAAATCTATTTTGGACAATTTGTTAGTGAGTCATCGTATTCAACATTCAAATGGTGATAAAGACTTTCCACACGGTAATAGCAGTTTTGAATCATTTTATACAACAATCAGTATTGAGCATAAAGGCTTCAAAACTGATACGCATACATTACCCAATACATAGATATTTTCTATGATTCACGAATAGACTTAGTAAATCGGATTATCCTCATCAGAGTTATTTTGAATAATAAATTGTTTAGTTACCTAAACTTCTTCATTAAAAGGTGACTAGTTTTCCAAAAATGTGTTTAGAATATTGACAAAATGCATGTTTTGTTCTTGTTACAAATGGAAGAATGAACGAACTTTATATAATTTATAATAATAAAAGAATTGGACGTATTTCAGTAAGTTCTATTGGCGAAAATTTGGCTTTTCAATAGAGTTCAAAAATGATATAATCAATAATGTACTTTAATGATACTGTCTCAACCAAAGCTAGTGAGTTAATATTAGCCACGATTTCAGTAAACTGACAGGTGAGAGAATATGTCATAGAAAGCGAGGTAGCCTCACAAGAATAGAGTCCAAGTAATACGAATCTAAGTATAGACTTCATAGCTTAATCAAGTAACATTTAAAATATCTGTTGAGTATCTTTGTGAGATTTCTACGTAAGAAAATATTTTAAAAGAGGATAAGCGTGGTGCTTTTTATACGTCGAATATACATTCATAAGACTTTCGTTCAAGAACTAACGCAATGGAAAGAAAAACAAGCTCATCTATTACTAGAGTTTACGGACAATACAGAAGACTTACAAATCTTTCAAGACAGTCCTTTACAATTGACTGCTCCAATAGTTTCTAATCAAAAGATTAAATTGAAAAAAAGAATACCTGCGTCATTAAAAATGATTCGTAATCACGATTTCCGGCATTCACATGCAGCGTTTCTAGTTTCAAAAGGACTCAGAAACGGTGAGGGAAAAGATTATATATTTTTTACACTTATGAAACGACTTGGACACAGTAGCATTAATACAACTATTAACATCTACTCGCACCTATTCCCAACTCAACAAAAAGAAGTCGCCAATGCTTTTGACAACTTCTAGGGCAAAAAATGGCAAAAAAATTTATAAAACAAGGCACAAAGCCTTGATACGAAAGGAATCTTAAAAATCTTATGATGAACATGCAAAACATGATGCGCCAAGCACAAAAACTTCAAAAACAAATGGAACAAAGTCAAGCAGAACTCGCTGCTATGCAATTTGTTGGAAAATCTGCTCAAGACCTTGTCCAAGCGACCTTAACTGGAGATAAGAAAGTTGTTAGTATTGACTTCAGTCCAGCAGTTGTAGATCCAGAAGACCTAGAAACCTTGTCTGATATGACCGTTCAAGCCATCAACGCTGCTCTAGAACAAATCGACGAAACGACTAAGAAAAAACTAGGTGCTTTCGCTGGAAAATTACCATTCTAATCACCTACAGAAAAAGGAGGAAGGTTCACTTCTCCTTTTTTCTATGTTAGAAATTAAAGAACTCCGTAGCTTTTTTCAAAAGGAGATCGGTGTATTCTGGATCTTCCTGAGCTGCTGCTAAAGTCTCCTGTAGCATTTCCATGTCATCTGTAATCATCCCATCTACTGACAACTGCAAGGATTTATCAAGTGCGTCAGAGCTATTGATGGTCCATACGTAAAGCTTTTGTTCTGTATACCAAAGTTTAGTGACAAAGTATTCATCCAATGTTGAATACTCCATGGTATATCCTGTTGCCTTGGTTTTTGGGAAAATACTGTTATATGGTAGGATAAAATAAACTGGAATAGTCGAATCATATTTCAGAACTTGGTCAATCACATGATAGTCTAGTGATTGCATCTGATGACCATACTGCTTGATAATCGGTCCATACTTCTCTAGAAAACGTTCCATCATTTGTGGACTGTCTTTTTTACTGGTTTTGATTTCAATCAACAATCTTTGATGAAGTTCATTCGCGCGATTGAGATAATCATCAAAACTAGATATTTTGGTTCGATAGCCATTTTCAGAAATATCTAACCCTGTCAACTCCTCCAAAGTCAAGTCTTGAGGTCTGGCATTGATACCTGCTAAGTTCTTAAGATTGGCGTCATGCATCATCACAAACTGACCATCTTTGGTCTCCTGTACATCCATTTCAATCAAATCTGGTTTCAGTTGCGCTGTTTTTTCCAAAGACTGTACAGTGTTTTGTACACCATTTTTATTTGAAACGCCCCTATGTGAAATGACTAAAGGGGTATTTGTCACAGGAGCTTCCAGATAGATATAACCTTCCAGCGCAAAAAAGATACTAGCACAGCCCATAACCCCCCACCTCATTAGGTGATCTTTTTTTCTTCTTGGCATAATCTCCAGCTCCTCTCCTGTCAAAAAGGAGACAAACTTAACAAGGAAATAACTCAACGCCATATAGTGAACATTTTTCATCAAGACAAAGTTGATAACTCCAAGAATCAGTGATTCTTTCTGTGTTAAATTGTCAATTACAATCTGTCCTATTAGCAAGGGAGTCAAGAGAAGGAAGAAAAAGAGATAGGTTTTAATAATAATAAGTAGCAAGTTCCAAGCATAAAAGAGAACTTGTTTTTTTGTCTTTTGCAGACTATATTTTACTCCTTCTCTCACAGTCCTCTTTTCAAAGAGAATCTTCGGAAGGGCAAACATGAGTCGGACAGACACATAGAGCAAAATCCAAGCAGATGCAAAAATCATCAAGCCTACTAGCCAGTACTTGTCTTCCAGATAAGTCACGATAAAGTCTGGAATAACGATTTTATTTAAGTAATAAATTTTTAAAATTTTCCTGATGAAAGGAAAGAGCATGGCTACGTAGAAGAATACAAAGGCCATCTTACAGAAGCTCAAGCGTTTCATGAACAGAAAACTTTGCTGGAAAACTTTGCGACTGTACTCAATCAAGGTTCTCTTTTCGTGGTAGAGAAGGTGACGCGCCCCAATAAAGAGTAGGCAAATCTGGAAATAGGCCACCAAAAGATTGATTACAATCAAGACGAGAAAGGCCAGACTGATTAAAGGAGAACTCGTGATAATGGCAAAAATATTATTGTAAGAAATAAACAAATAGCCCGTCTGGCTGAGTAAAAGACCAGCAAGAAAAGAATTGAGAGGTAACCACAGATATTCCACCATCATGAAAATTAAGAAAAAGAGGAAGAGAACTTTATCTAGGTTGAGGTAAATTTTCCTAAAACCTAGTTTTTTAGGTTTTTCAGGTTTCATAGGCACTCCTAGTCTAGAAATTGAGATAAGTCTAGCCCACCAAAAGGATTCATGGATAGATTACTCTGTTCTTCTAACAATAGTTTTCCTTCGTCAGACTCCAAAAAAGTTTCATAAACACGCGCTGTCATGCGGGCATCTTCTAAACTATTATGTGACTTACCATGAAAGCCTAAGAAATTCGCCACAGTTTGCAATTTAAGATTAGCTATGCCGTGTAGGTCAGAACTACGGCGTTCAAAAGCCTCATCATATAGGTCGACCTTGTACTGGTCACGATAGTCCAAGCCATGCTCCAAGAGAATAGGTAAATCACTCTTGGATGCATTGTATCCAACGATAGGTGAATTGCCAACAAAAGCCTGAAAGTCTTGTAAAACTTGTTCTACTTTTGGCGCATCTTTCAAGGTTTCAGCTGTAATTCCTGTCAAACCATTAATAAAACTCTTTAAAGGCACGCTGGTATAGACATAAGAATCAAAGGCACCTATCTCTTGACCATCTTGAAAACGAACTGCTGATACCTGAATTAAATGAGTAACCCCTTCGTGTTGATTGAATTCTAAGTCAAAGGCGATATAGTCTCTTAATTTTTCCATCTTTTACCTCAATTCCGACTCAATTTAAACTATAAATAATAAAAGAAGCTATTAGGTTAGTGAATAACCCAAACAGCTTCTTTATTTTCCTCCAAATAGGCGAGCAAAAAAACCTTTTTTGGTTGCTTGGACTTCTTCTTTTGCTTGGTCTAACTCTAGTTTCAAGCTTTCTTGATCCTTCATAGCTTGAAGAGTTAACTGTTGCTGTTGGTCCAATTGTTTGTCCTTTTCTGCAATCTGACGGTCTTTGATGCGCATCTGCTCATCTTTTTCTGCCAGTTGCTGGTCCTTGGCCTTGAGTTGCTCGTACAAACGAAGAATTTCAGCATTTTTCTCATCGACCAAGATTTCCATCAGTTCGCGTTGTTTGACATCATCACTGACTGGTTCATCTTCAAAAATCGTTTTTTTGTAGATTTCTTCTAGCTTGATTAAGCCACTTCGAGTAACTACTGTTACACCTTTGTCATTTTTTTTCGTGTCTTCTTCGGGAAGTTCTTTAACACGATTGTTGATTGCCTGACGAGATAGTCCTAAGACCTCTGCAATCTCGCTGACGGTCATTTCAATACTCATAATATCCTCTGAAACGTTTTCTAGCTTTTCTTTATTTAAATCTTATCATAAGCTAGATAAACTGTCAAATTTCCGCTTAATTCAAGGCCTTTAAAAAGGCTAGTAAGACTTGGGCCGAACGACGTCCAGCTTCGATAATAAACTCATCAAAAGAGATAGAGGCTTCGTGATTGGCATTGTCACTCATAGCACGAATGACGAGGAAAGGTAGGCCAAGAGTCTGAGCCGCTTGAGCAATGGCCGCCCCTTCCATTTCAACTGCTAAAACAGCTGGAAAGTGGGATTTGATACTAGCAATCTTATCATCCCCAGCTATAAAACTGTCCCCTGTAGCAATCAAGCCTAGGTGCCAAGTCTGTTCTACTTGAGATAAACTTTCTTTAATCCCAGTGATAAACTTCTGATCTGATTCAAAGTAAAGAGGTTGACCAGCCATCTGACCATAAGCATAGCCAAAAGCAGTCACATCCACATCATGGTAAGCCAACTTATCCGCAATCACTACATCTCCAACGGCAATCCCTTCTGCAAGTGCACCTGCTGATCCTGTATTAATAATGGCTTCTACTTGGAAGTGGTCAGCTAACACCGCTACACTCATAGCCGACATAACTTTCCCAATCCCACTCTGAACTAGGACAACTTCTGTCTTGCCAATAGTACCAGTGTAGTAAGTATTTCCTAAGACTTGGACTTCTTTGGGTTTATCCAAATTCTGAGTCAAATATAGGAGCTCTTCTGGCATGGCAGCAATGATTCCAATTTTCATTTCATTTCCTTTCAATTACAAGAGTTTCATTGCCAAAACTAGCAAAATCAAAAGTAGGATGACTGCAAACAAGATGCGATTGAGTTTCGAATTAAAAACATTTCTCTTAGTGTTCTCAATGCGGCGGCTCTTATGAATCGTTGGTTCTACTTCGATTGTAAGTGTATCTTGACTAAAACCGCGGTCTCTAGAACGTGAATTACCAAAATGTTGTGAAGACGTTGGTAGGATCTTGGTTTCCTCATCATCTTGAAGAGGTGGTCCTGAGATTTTCTCACCTCGGTTGGCACGTTCAATCATTTCGTCTGTTAATAAAGGTTTTCCCATGGGTTTCTCCTCTATTTCTTTTGTAGTTCCCAGTACTGGATTGCCATGATAGTCTTGGCATCACAGATATGGCCTGACTGGATCAGGTTCTTGGCCTCCTCTAGACTCACTTCTAGAACTTCCAAGGTTTCATCATCATCTTGTGGGCGAGGATTTTCTACCTTGACCAAATCACTAGCGAGGTAGAGTTTTAGTTTTTCATTACAAAATCCAATCGCAGAATAGAAATCGTACAACAGTTCTAACCTACCAGTGTAGGCAACTTCTTCTTCCAATTCACGGAGGGCAGCTGCCATTGGATCTGCATTTTCACCAAGTTCTAGTTTTCCTGCGGGAATCTCATAAGAGACGGCCTCGATAGCCTTTCGGTATTGCTTAACGAGGACAATTTTATCCTCAGTTGTCACGGCTAGAACACAAACGGCTCCATTGTGAAAAATCAGGTCACGTTGGGCAGTACCCTTTCCTTCTGGTAGTTCTACCTGGTCTTGTACTAGTTTGAAAATAGGACCTTGATAGATTTCCTTTCGGTGAATCGTTTTTTCTTCAAATTCCATGACAAACTCCTACTGGTTCTTAGGATGATGAGGTAAGCGTGTTGCGTACTCGTCTTTGTTAACTTGTCGTCCACGACCGATAGCAACGGCATCAGCAGGAACATTCTTGGTAATGGTTGAACCCGCTCCAACCAGAGAATTATCCCCAAGTTCTACAGGAGCAATAATAGTTGAGTTTGAGCCAACAAAGACATTATTGCCAATGACAGTTTTGTATTTATTTTTGCCATCGTAGTTGACTGTAATAGTTCCTGCACCAAAATTAACGTTGCTGCCCACTTCACAGTTTCCGATATAGGTCAAATGACCTGCCTTGGTATTTTCACCGATTGAAGAGCCTTTAACTTCTACGAAGTTACCAATGTGAACTTGGGAAGCTAGGCTTGAACCTGGACGAATGTGGGCATAGGGGCCGACTGTCACACCGTCCGCAACACTACTTTCCTCAATCATAGAATTCGTAATCACAGCTCCAGCTCCAATGGTGCTATCCACGATATAAGTCCCATTTGTTAAAATGGTCTCCGCACCAATCTTCGTTTGACCTTTCAAGGTAACGTTGGCTTCAATTTGGACTTCAGGAGCAATCTCAACATCAATGTCAATGTAAGTTGCTTCTGGATTAACAAAGCTGACACCATTGACCATATGTTTTTGATTGATACGGCGGCGCATCACTGCTTCCGCAGTCGCAAGAGCTACACGGTCATTTACCCCAAGACTTTCATCAAAATCCTTGAGAGTATAAGCGCCAACCTTCTCACCCGCATTACGGAAAATACCAATCACATCAGTAATATAGTATTCACCTTGAGCATTGTTAGTGTTGATATTTTTAAGGGCTTCAAAAAGACGTTCATTATCGAAAACATAAGTACCAGTATTGATTTCCTTGATTTGTTTTTCAAAGTCTGTGGCATCTTTCTGCTCAACAATACGAAGAACTTCAGCGTTATCGTTACGGACGATTCGACCATATCCAAAAGGATCAGCTGCTTCAGCTGTTAAAATCGTCGCAACATTTTTGTGATTGATATGGAAATCCAAGAGGTTTTTCAAGCTTTCACCTGTAATCAGAGGTGTATCCCCAGCGATAACCAAGGTGTGCCCAGTGCGATTTTGGAGAATGGGCTCTGCCATCATGACAGCATGCCCAGTTCCTAGTTGTTCTGATTGGGTAACAAAGTCTGTCTGACCAGCCAAGACTTGCTCAACTAGCTCAGCCTTGTGACCAACTACAGTAACTGTTTTTTCAGGTTGAATAGCACCAACACTACGAAAAACATGTTCCAACATCGAAATTCCTGCTACTTTATGAAGTACCTTTGGAAGATCTGATTTCATGCGAGTACCTTTACCCGCTGCTAAAATAATGGCATAATTTGACATACTATTCTCTTTTCTGTAAAAATTCCCTTATATTATACCATAATTTTACTTTTAAAGAACAAACAAACAGGTGCTTTCCTGAAAATCTCCCCTACTTGTCTACATTTCTAGACTGTTTCCTTTGATTTTTTTAAATTTTTACGATAAACTAAATAAATATGAGAAAACAAATTCATCCTGCTATTATTTTTAGTTTATTTGGAATTTTCATAGCGATTTTACTCCTCAACAAACCAAGTTTTGAGGACCATCCTGTCAAAACTAAACCAAATTCTCTTCAAGTTGAAACACAAGCCTTGCATAATCTTGACAAACCCATTATCGACGTCTCTGGTTGGCAAAGACCTGAGGAGATCAACTACGACACCTTATCTCAAAACATTTCTGGTGTTATCGTTCGCGTGCACAATGGGGCTCAGCACACTGAAACAAATGATGCTGCCTTTATCAATGGTGTCGATAAAGCCTATAAAAATCATATAGCAGAATTTCAAAAACGGAATGTCCCTGTGGGGGTTTATGCCTATGTAGCTGGAAAAAATAAGGAAGAAATGGAGAAGGCTGCTGAAGTCTTCTACAACGCTGCTTCTCCCTACAATCCTAGCTACTACTGGTTAGATGTTGAAGAAAAAACAATGTCCGATATGAATGAAGGTGTTGAAGCCTTTCGTGCCAAACTGGCAGCTCTCGGCGCTAAAAATATCGGTATCTACGTTGGGGTTTACTTCATGCAAGAGCATAGTATCAATACAGATAAGTTCACTGCTATTTGGATCCCCTCCTATGGAACAGACTCAGGTTATTTTGAAACGAAACCAAATACCGATCTGGACTACGATCTCCACCAGTACACTTCTAAGGGGAGAATTGCAGGATTTGAACATCATTTGGACATCAATTTGATTTCTACTGCTAAAGAGAAGGAAGAAACCTTCAGAAAACTATTTTTAAGGCCATAAGACAAGTGAAAATAACAAACTTTTTCACTTGTTTTTTCATTTTCTCCCCGTCTGTGTTATAATTGATAGCATAGAGAAAGAATTTTATGAAATTGAGGATTTTATTATGTTTTCATGGATTGCACGAGTTATTAAAGGAATCGTCATCGCATTAGGATTTATCCTACCGGGAATTTCTGGCGGTGTTTTAGCAGCTATTTTGGGTATTTACGAGCGAATGATTGGCTTTCTGGCTCACCCCTTTAAAGATTTTAAAGAGAATGTCCTTTACTTTATCCCAGTAGCTATCGGGATGTTGCTTGGGATTGGTTTATTTTCCTATCCGATCGAGTATTTGCTAGAAAATTACCAAGTCTATGTTTTGTGGAGCTTTGCTGGAGCTATCATCGGTACAGTTCCTAGCCTCCTTAAAGAATCTACTCGAGAGTCTGATCGTGATAAGATTGACCTAGTCTGGTTCTGGACTACCTTTATCATTTCAGGATTGGGTCTTTACGCGCTCAATTTTGTCGTAGGGTCACTCAGTGCTAGTTTTGCAAACTTCATCTTAGCAGGTGTTCTTTTAGCTCTTGGTGTCTTGGTGCCTGGTTTAAGTCCGTCAAATCTACTTTTGATTTTGGGACTGTACGCTCCAATGCTGACTGGTTTTAAGACCTTTGATTTGTTTGGTACCTTCCTTCCTATCGGGATTGGTGCAGGAGCAACCCTCATTATCTTTTCAAAATTAATGGATCACGCCTTGAACAACTACCACTCCCGTGTTTATCACTTTATCATTGGGATTGTGCTTTCAAGCACCCTCTTAATTTTGATCCCAAATGCCGGAAATGCTGAAAGTATCCAATACACTGGGCTTTCTATTGTGAGCTATGTTCTCGTTGCCTTCTTCTTTGCGCTTGGTATTTGGCTTGGTATCTGGATGAGTCAATTGGAGGATAAGTATAAATAATGGCAAAGAAAGTTAAGATTAAAAAAACCTTGGTCGAGCAGATCTTGACCAAGGCAGGTATTGACCATACTGGTATTCAAATCAATGCGCTTGAAGGAGAACTTCCTCCTGAATACGACCGAAAACAGATTTTTAAAACCTTGGCTCTTTTGGGAGACAAGACAGGACCGATTATTGGAATTGTTCCCATAACGGAACACCTGTCTGAGAAAAAACTAGCAAAGGTTTCTGGCAATAAAAAAGTAAGCATGATTCCTCAAAAAGATTTGGAAAAAACGACAGGCTATGTTCATGGAGCTAACAACCCTGTCGGTATTCGTCAGAAACACAATTATCCCATTTTTCTCGATAAGACTGCTTTGGACTTGAATCAAATGATTGTCTCTGCTGGGGAAATTGGCCACAGCATTATCGTCGCGCCACAAGACTTAGCCAGCTTTGTAAAAGCGGATTTTGCTGATATCTTGGAGGAAAGTAAGTAATGAAACTCTATTTTGTCCGTCATGGTCGCACCCTCTGGAATCTTGAAGGACGTTTTCAAGGTGCTAGTGGTGACTCTCCCCTTCTTCCAGAGTCTATTGATATCCTAAAGCAACTTGGCCAGTATCTTAAGGATATTCCTTTTGATCAGATTTATTCAAGTGATTTACCTCGAGCAGTCAAATCTGCTGAGATTATCCAAAGCCAACTCCAGGCCCCTTGTCCTTTAAAGAGCATTCCTGACTTACGTGAATGGCAACTTGGCAAACTAGAGGGATTAAAAATCGCTACGCTCAATGCCATCTACCCACAACAAATCAAGGCCTTTCGCTCTAATCTGGCTCAGTTTGATACGAAGATGTTTGAAGCGGAATCCCTCTACTCTACGACTCAGCGTACTGTTCAATTTATCAAATCTCTGAAAGAAAGTTCGGCTGAAAACATTCTAATCGTTGGTCACGGTGCAAATCTCACTGCTAGCCTACGTACTCTTCTAGGCTATAAAGAGGCTCATCTTCGCAAAGATGGAGGCTTGGCCAATGCTAGTCTGACAGTTTTAGAGACTAATGATTTTGAAACCTTCACTCTGGAAAGATGGAATGACACTTCCTATCAAGAAAAATAATGGAACTTGATCTTAATGGTCAAGTTCTTTTTAGTTTTCAAAGAATATCCGTGAATTTCTCGGCTATTTATGATAAAATGAGAGTATCGCAAAAAATGACTCATCGTATCAAATTTTGAGTAAAATTAGGAGGAACCCATGTCTACAGAACATATGGAAGAACTAAATGACCAGCAGATCGTTCGCCGTGAAAAAATGGCTGCGCTCCGTGAACAAGGAATCGATCCCTTCGGAAAACGTTTTGAACGTACTGCTAACTCTCAAGAACTTAAAGACAAATTTGCAGAACTTGATAAAGAACAACTACACGAATTAAACGAGACTGCTACAATTGCTGGACGCTTGGTAACTAAACGTGGTAAAGGGAAAGTCGGCTTTGCCCATCTCCAAGATCGTGAAGGTCAAATTCAGATTTACGTTCGTAAAGACGAAGTTGGTGAAGAAAACTACGAAATCTTCAAAAAGGCTGACCTTGGTGACTTCCTTGGTGTCGAAGGTGAAGTCATGCGTACAGATATGGGAGAGCTCTCTATCAAGGCAACTCACATTACACACTTGTCTAAAGCACTTCGCCCACTTCCAGAGAAATTCCACGGTTTGACTGACGTTGAAACAATTTACCGTAAACGTTACCTTGACTTGATTTCTAACCGTGAAAGCTTTGAACGTTTTGTCACTCGTTCAAAAATCATCTCTGAAATCCGTCGTTATCTTGATCAAAAAGGTTTCCTTGAAGTGGAAACACCTGTCCTCCACAACGAAGCTGGGGGCGCTGCTGCTCGTCCATTTATCACTCACCACAATGCACAGAACATTGACATGGTGCTTCGTATCGCGACCGAGCTTCACTTGAAACGTCTTATCGTTGGTGGTATGGAACGTGTCTATGAAATTGGCCGTATCTTCCGTAACGAAGGAATGGATGCTACTCACAACCCTGAGTTCACTTCTATCGAAGTTTACCAAGCTTATGCGGATTTCCAAGATATCATGGACTTGACGGAAGGTATTATCCAACACGCTGCTAAGGCAGTTAAGGGTGATGGTCCTGTTAACTACCAAGGAACTGAAATTAAGATCAACGAACCATTTAAACGTGTTCACATGGTAGATGCTATCAAGGAAATTACTGGTGTAGACTTCTGGCAAGACATGACTTTCGAGGAAGCTAAAGCTATCGCTGCTGAGAAGAAAGTTCCAGTTGAAAAACATTACACTGAAGTTGGTCACATCATCAATGCATTCTTTGAAGAATTTGTTGAAGAAACCTTGATCCAACCAACCTTTGTCTACGGTCATCCAGTAGCTGTCTCTCCACTCGCTAAGAAAAATCCTGAAGACGAACGCTTTACAGACCGTTTCGAGCTCTTCATCATGACCAAAGAGTACGGTAATGCCTTTACTGAGCTCAACGACCCAATCGACCAGCTTAGCCGTTTCGAAGCCCAAGCAAAAGCTAAAGAACTTGGTGACGATGAAGCAACAGGTATCGACTACGACTACATCGAGGCTCTTGAATACGGTATGCCACCAACAGGTGGTTTGGGTATCGGTATCGACCGTCTCTGCATGCTCCTCACTGATACAACTACTATCCGTGATGTATTGCTCTTCCCAACAATGAAATAACCCCTTATCCTCTGGTTTTTGCCAGAGGTTTTTTTGATAAGAAAAGAGACTCAATTTGAGGAAAAAATTTAGAAAATCTTTCCAGAATATAGTGAAATGAAATAAAATCTGAACAAATTGATTGGAAAAGTCAAATCAATTTCTAGCAATGTTTTAGAAGTCACAGTATACTATTCCAGATTTAATACGCTATATTAAATGGCTATCATGCGCTTTCCCAATTGATAAAAAGACTACGTTTTGCTAATCAAAACGCAGTCTCATCCACTATTTTATCTCACTGTCCTTCTTGTACTTCTTTGGTTGCTACATCTTCTCCAAACCATTTTTGACTGATTTCTTGGAACTTACCATCCTTATAAAGACTAGAAAATCCTTCATTTATCTTATTAACCAGAGTTGTATCTTCCTTACGTGCTCCAACTGCAAAAGCTTCTGTTTCTAGTCCAACTGTAAAGACATTATAATCGTTTAAAACGCCTTCTGCTTCTAAATAATAGTTTGCATAGACACGATCAATCAATAGGCCGTCAATTCGATCGTTTTTCAAATCAATCAAGGCTTCATTAAAGGTTTGGTATTGATTCGCTTCATTATTAGCGACAATATCCTTCAAAATCGCTGGCTTTCCTTCAAAGTCCGCATAACCAGATGAACCAGCTTGAGCTCCCAAAGTCTTTCCAGTCATATCTTTTACAGTCGTGATACCTGACGATTTCTTAGTAACCAATACCTGCTCATTCTTCATATATGAGTTACTGAATGCTACCTTTTCACGACGTTCGTCTGTAGCGGAATAGCCATTCCAAATCAGATCAATCGTTCCTTTTGTCAATTCAGCTTCTTTCAAATCCCAATCAATCGGTTGCCAATTTACCGTAATTCCGTATTTTTCAAAAACAGCTGTAGCTAAATCAATATCAAATCCTGCATAGGAACCATCTTTCTGAGCAAATCCCATTGGAACAAAAGTACTATCAAACCCAATAGTAATAGACTTGTTAGACTCGTACTTAGACCAATTATCTCCACTAGTTTCACTAGAATTTTTCCCACAAGCTACTAAGAACAAAGCAGTCATTAGACTGACTAATACAAGCATCAATTTTTTCATCATTTTTCCTCCTATTTAGGCTCTACTTTTAATAATACATCCGCAATATTTTCAGCGAATTGTAAATCGTGGGTAACCACAATTTGCGTCATCCCAAGTTCCCTATTTTGCAAAATCAGTTTTTCCACTTCCAAGCGCAATTCTGGATCCAAGGCAGAAGTTGGTTCATCGTAACCAATGATTTCTGGGTCAATCATCATAGCACGCGCCAAGGCCACCCGCTGCTTTTGCCCACCTGATAATGAAAATGGATAAGCATCTGCGTGCCCTGCTAGTCCTAACTGTTCCAAGAGTACACGCGCCTTCTTCTCAGCCTCTTCCTGCTTCATTCCCATAGTTTTCACAGGCGATAGGGTCAAATTGTCCAGAACTGATAAATGAGGGAAAAGTTGAAAATCTTGGAAGACAAATCCTAGTAGGTTGCGCTTTTCTAGTTCGTCTAAAGCTAGCGATTCGCCGTTATAGTAAATTTCCCCTGAATCGATTGTTTCCAATCCAGCTAACATACGTAATAAGGTTGTTTTTCCGCCTCCTGATGGACCTACGATTGCCAGGATTTGCTTTTCAGGAATTGATAGGCTGAAATTAGTTAAGATTTGTTTGCCACCAAAGGCCTTGTTGATGTTTCGTAATTCTAACATGGCAACCTCCTATCTATAGTAACTGTACTTCTTCTCAACTTTTTTGGCAAGGATAGTCACAATACCAATCAAAATCAAGTAAATTGCTCCTGCCAAGAACATAGGAATCAGACTAGCATCACGGTTGGCTGCTGTACGACTAGCCAAAATCAAATCTGAAATACCTAAGGCATAGACCAAAGAAGTATCCTTGACCAAACTCATGACTTCATTAAATACACTAGGAAGAACAATTTTGGTCACCTGTGGTAAGATAATATAGCGCACTGTGGCAAAAGGGCTAAACTTCAAGACCTTAGCAGCCTCATATTGCCCCTTAGGAATAGTATCAATCCCTCCACGGAAGATTTCAGCAAAGTAAGCTGCATAATTCAAAACAAAGGCAATAATAGCCGCAGGAAGGCGATCCAAACGAATCCCAATATTTGGAAGCACATAATAGATAAAGATCAATTGTAAGAGCAAGGGTGTTCCTCGCATGATCCAGATATAAATGTTGATCAGATAATGGAGGAGTTTCCAATGGACTTGCAAGGCAAAAGCAATCAAAACGCCCAAGGGAATAGAAAAAATCAAGACCAGTGCAAAAACCTGTAAAGTCATGCTTGCACCGCTCAATAAACTCGGTAATATCTCAAACAAATAAGACATACTGCACCTCCTAAAAATAATTGTTCCTATTATAGCATAAATAAACAATTTATCAAGGGTTATTGTAAAAAAATTCTATTTCTTTCAAAAAACGTATCTGACAAATTGACAGATACGTTTTTTGAGAGATAACTTTTAAAGTGTTTCTAAGAGTTCTTGCATCTGAACATCATCTGGGACTAGTTTTAAACAGGCTTCGGCTTGCACTTTGGCTTCTTCAAAATATCCCAATTCACGCAAGAGATAGCTATATTGCTCCAGAAACTCTGGATTGTCCTTGAGGTCAGACGATAGTTCTTGATAGAGCTCATAGGCCTTATCTAAATCCTCGATTTTCTGGTAAGAGCGTGCAATCATCCACTTGGTCAGGAGGTTTTCAGGTTCTTGACTTTGGAGAGCGATGATATCCTCATACCGCTCTTGTTCCATATAAATGGTTGCGAGACGAAGGAAAATTTCTTCTGTATCCTCTGCATCTTCTTTGGCAGTAAGGAGAAACTGCTCTGCAGCACCAGAATCATGCAATTCATACGAAAACTGTGAGGCTGCTAGCAAGAGACGAGTCTCAAATGGATTTTTCTCCAAACCTTGTTTAGCGATACGGAGAGCTTCTTCTATCTGATGTTCCTTGTGCAAAGCTTGACTATAACCATACTCATATCCTTCAAAATCTGGTGAAATGGTATCAATCTGCTTAAAGTAAAGAACAGATTTTTGATACTCTTCTTGGTCAAAGTAAAGACTAGCCAGTTCAAAAGCAGTTTGGTCATCGTATTCTAGTTCTAAGGCTTTTTCTAAGAACTCAGTTGCAGCTTCAAACTTGCCTAACTGGGCATAAGCGTAGCCAATTCGTTGATAGGTTGATACGCCCGTTTGCTCATAGATGGAGCGATTGTCTAATTGAGCATAGCCCTGAATGGCTTCCTGATAATTTCCTAACTCGCTATCCAACTCAGCCAAACCAAAAAGTAATAAGGCATCATCTGAGTAATTTAAGGCTTCCAGTAACTTTTCGCGTGCTACATCTGTCAATCCTTCCAACTGATAGAGGTCTGCCTTCAAGGCCAAGGCCGATACGTACCAGTCACTTTCGGGTGTGATTTCCTCAAGGTAAGCAAAAGCTTCCTCAACATTGCCATCCTCGCTAGCAATGCTTGCTAAGTTCAGATTCACTTCTGGAAATTCTGTAACGATATTTTGGTAAATTTCTTTTGCTTGAGGATAAAAGCCAATTCCCTCTAGATAGCTTGCTAGTTCGTAAAGAACTTCACTTGAATCTGTTTCGAGGGCTTTGTGATAATACTGATCCGCCTTGGTTAAATCCTGTTCATCCAGAGCCTGGAGCATGCGTTGACTATTGTTCACTCTTGATTTCCTCCCCCTTTTCTTCATACAAGCCGCTGACTTTTTTATACCAGTTAAAGATAGCTGAGATAACGACCTTGGCAGAGGCATAGACAGGGATTCCCAGCAAGACTCCCCAAATACCAAACATAGAACCTGAAGTTAGGAGAACAAAGAGGACATTGATCGGATGGATGTTTAGCTGACTACCCAAAATAAGCGGAGAAACGAAGCGACCTTCAATCGTTTGTTCAACAATAAAGACAATAATCACTTTCAAAAGCATCACAGGTCCTGCAATCAAGCCCAAAACCAGAGCAGGCAACATCGCTAGAAAACTACCCAGGTAAGGTACTAGATTGAGGATACCAGCCGTAATACCAAGAGTCACAGCATATCTGAGATCAATAATCTTAAAGAAGATAATAAACATAATTGCCACGATAATAGCAACTGTAACCTGCCCTCTAACGTAGTTTGATAACTGTTTATTAACATCTGACAAAACTTGTCCGACAGGTTCTTTTAACTTGTTTGGGATGAATTTAGTTAGGTAATCCCGCAAGCCTTTCCCATCTCTCAAAAGATAAAAGAGCATAAAGGGTACGATAATGACCGCTACAATCACCTGAGAAACACTACTGATAAAGGCGCTGACCCAGTTAACGGCTTGAGAAGAAATTTTGCTGGCCCATATCGTTGCTTCTGTAGAAACATTTGCAAGAACCTGCTCCAACTGCGGTCTAAAATCATCTGGCAAGCGTTTGGTTACAAGGTCATTGATAACCATATCAGCATCCTTAAGATAAGTCGGCACATTCTTCGCAAAATTTAAGACTTGGCGTTGCAGATTAGGAATTGCGACTGCCAGCCCCCAAATGATAAAGAGTCCAATAATAACAAAAACAATACTAACGGCAAGAACACGATTGATCTTGTGTTTCTCCATCCAGTCAACAATCGGATTGAGGAGGTAATAAAGTAAACCAGATAGAATAACTGGTAACATGACAACCCCAAGAAAGTCTAAAACGGGTAAAAATATAAAACTAATCTTACTTAGAATGAAAATGTTTAGCCCCAGTAACAAGGTTACTAAAAATACAGTGATGGCTTTATTATCTAAAAACCACTTAAAAAACCAAGATAGGCTAAAATGTTTCTCTTTATGTTCCATAAATACATCCTTTCTGTCATTATTTCATTATACCATTTTTAATCTAAAATAACTCTTATTAAAGTGCTTACATAGATTAAACGAACACTTCCTGACTGTCATTTTGTGGTATAATGAACTTATCATTATTAAGAGGTATGGACATGAAAGAAACTGTTTATTTTGGAACTTATACTCGTCGCTCATCTAAAGGGATTTACAAGGCAGATTTTGATACAGAAACAGGCCAGCTTGCAAACCTTGAACTCTTTGCTGCTGAACCAAGTCCGACCTACCTTGCCTTTGACCAACAGCAACACTTATACACCGTAGGAAGCCAGGATGGCTTAGGTGGAATCGCTGCATACAAGACAGATGGCGTTTTGCTAAATCATGTGGTTGAAGAAGGCGCTCCCCATTGTTATGTGGCAGTGGATGAAAAGCGCAGTCTCGTTTACGGAGCCAACTATCACAAAGGCCAAGTTCTGGTTTATCAGCGCCAAGCAGATGGTTGTCTCATCCAAACGGACCTGGATCAGCATAGTGGACAAGGCCCTCATGAAAATCAAACTTCTCCTCATGTCCACTTTACAGATCTAACACCTGACCAGTATCTCGTCACATGTGACCTAGGTACTGACGAGGTGACGACCTATGATGTTAGCCCAGAAGGAAAACTAAGTAAGCTCCACACTTATCACAGCCAGTCTGGAGCAGGTGCTCGCCACATCGTTTTCCACCACCACTATAAGATTGCCTATCTCATTTGCGAACTAAATAGTACCATTGAAGTCTTGATTTACGATGGGGTTGGTGAATTTGAACGCATGCAAGTCATTTCAACCTTACCAGACGGCTATGAGAGATTCAATGCTACTGCAGCCATTCGTCTTTCAAAAGATGGGAAATACCTTTATGCATCCAACCGAGGTCATGATTCCATTGCCGTCTATACAATCCTCGCTGATGGCAGTCTGGAATTATTAGAGATAGTACCAACACATGGACAAAATCCACGTGATTTCGACCTAACTCCTGATCAAGAGTTTCTCATTGCTGTTCATCAAGATTCTGATAACGCAACCGTCTTTAAGCGTAATCCTGAAAGTGGTCGTCTTGCAGAACTTTCTAACGATTTCCATGTCCCAGAAGCAGTCTGCATTCACTTTGCGAACTAAGATAATCAAAAAATGAACTTGAATCTCAAGTTCATTTTTTGATTATAGTTTATTTCCGACATTAATACGGTTAATGGCACGTTGAAGAGCAATCTTAGCGCGTCGTTCTTGGTCAATTAAGTGCTTGTCTTGAGCTTCTTCAATCTCACGTTCAGCACGAAGTTTAGCACGTTGGGCACGGCTAATATCGATATCACGAGCACGTTCTGCTGAGTCTGCTACAATAGTAATGATGTCATTGGCAATCTCGATAATCCCTCCGTTCACTGCAATCCAGTTCACATGAGTATCGTCATCGATTCGTTTTACCTTTACTTCATCAACCGCTAAAACCGCAATCATATTTTCATGTCGTGGCAAGATCCCCATCTCACCATCCAGAGTTCGTACCGATACAAAGCTGGCATGGTGATCATAGACGAGGCCATCTGGTGTCACGATCTGGACAGTTAAATGAGCCATAGATCACCTCTTAAAATCCCATTTTCTCAGCCTTAGCAATGACGTCTTCGATTGAACCGACACCACGGAAGGCATCTTCCGGTAGATGGTCATGTTTTCCTTCAAGGATTTCCTTAAAGCCGCGAACTGTTTCCGCTACTGGTACATAAGAACCAGGTTGACCAGTAAATTGTTCGGCAACGTTGAAGTTTTGAGACAAGAAGAACTGGATACGACGGGCACGAGCAACCAAAGTCTTTTCTTCATCAGAGAGTTCATCCATACCAAGGATAGCAATGATATCTTGCAATTCATGGTAACGTTGAAGGACACGTTTGACTTCAGCAGCAACTGCATAGTGCTCCTCACCAACAATCTCAGGTGCCAAGGCACGAGAGCTTGAAGCAAGTGGGTCAACGGCTGGGTAAATCCCCAACTGTACCAACTTACGTTCCAAGTTAGTTGTTGAATCCAAATGAGCGAAGGCCGTTGCTGGCGCAGGGTCAGTATAGTCATCCGCTGGCACATAGATAGCCTGGATAGAAGTTACAGAACCCTTCTTAGTTGAAGTGATACGCTCTTGCAATTGACCCATTTCCGTAGCAAGGGTTGGTTGGTAACCAACGGCTGAAGGCATCCGACCCAAAAGGGCAGATACTTCTGAACCAGCTTGAGTGAAACGGAAGATATTATCGATAAAGAGAAGCACATCTTGGCCTTCTACATCACGGAAATATTCGGCGATTGTCAAGCCAGTAAGGGCAACACGCATACGTGCTCCAGGTGGTTCATTCATCTGACCAAATACCATGGCTGTTTTCTCGATAACACCTGATTCTTTCATTTCCCAGTAAAGGTCGTTCCCCTCACGAGTACGTTCCCCAACACCGGTAAATACTGAAATACCACCGTGTTCTTGGGCAATATTGTGAATCAATTCTTGAATCAGGACAGTTTTACCAACTCCGGCACCACCGAAAAGTCCAACTTTACCACCTTTTAGGTAAGGGGCAAGAAGGTCGATAACCTTGATCCCTGTTTCCAAGATTTCAGATGAGGTAGACAATTCATCAAAAGTTGGAGCTTTCTTATGAATTGGCTGACGCTCAGCGTCTTCAGCGAAAGGAGCATCCAAGTCGATGGTATCTCCCAAAACATTGAAGACACGTCCCAAAGTTTCTTTACCTACTGGAACAGAGATTGGGCGGCCTGTGTCCAAAACTTCCATTCCACGAGTCAAACCATCTGTTGATTCCATGGCGATCGTACGAACCATACCATCACCCAACTCCAAGGCTACTTCAAGGACGATTTTTGTTTTTCTTTCGTCATTTTTGTAGACGACAAGTGCATTATTAATCTCAGGAAGTGTTTCCCCTGCTGCGAACAAGACGTCGACAACGGGTCCAATAACCTGAGCAATTTTACCTGAACTCATCTCCTTCTCCTATTCTATATAAGATACTGTCGGTTCCTAGTTCACCTAGGGCCTAAGTTCATTTTGATATGAGGGAGGCAAAGCCTTATTCTAAGGCACTAGCCCCCGCTACAATTTCTGTAATTTCTTGTGTAATCGCCGCCTGTCT
This sequence comes from Streptococcus oralis, assembly GCF_016028255.1. Classification (NCBI taxonomy): domain Bacteria; kingdom Bacillati; phylum Bacillota; class Bacilli; order Lactobacillales; family Streptococcaceae; genus Streptococcus; species Streptococcus oralis. The sequence continues at coordinate 1,306,420 of NZ_CP065707.1, read as the reverse complement.
GGCACGGTTATACTGGATTGTCAAATCATTGATGACTTTCTTAGCATTATCAGTCGCCGTTTGCATGGCTGTCATACCTGCAGCATTCTCAGCTGTCTTGGCATCGATGATAGCCCCGTATATCATACTTTCTGCAAACTGAGGTAACAACTGCTCTAGAATCTCATCACGACTCGTTTCCAACTCAAATGTCAAGCTATACTCTTCATCTGCTTCATTTGGATCTAAGTCAACAATCGGCAACATTTGTTCCACACGCATTTGACTTGTGAGAGTATTGACATGATGGTTGTAACAAACATAGAGTTCATCAAAAAGTTCATTTTGATACATTTCAATCGTTTTTGAAATAATTTTACGAACTTCATCAAAACTTGGTTGGTCGGCCAAGCCACGTAGTTCATAGATTGGTTGAATGCCACGAGCCTTAAAGAAATCAGCTCCCATACCACCAATACAGATTATCTCAAAACCTGTACCATCTGGATGGTATTCTTCTTTCAACTCCATCACAGCTTTAAGGATGGAAGCATTATAACCTCCAACCAAGCCACGGTCTGAAGTAATAACGATATAGCCTGTTTTCTTAACTGGGCGACTAATGAGCATCGGATTGGTAGAACCACCAGATCCGTTACCATGCAGAATATCCGTCAAAAGCTTACGAACCTTCTGAGCATAAACTTGAAAGTTACGTGCTGCTTCTTCAGAGCGACCTAACTTGGCAGCCGATACCATTTGCATGGCATTGGTGATTTGACTAGTATTTTTTGTTGAGGCGATTTTTGTTTTAATATCATTTAGAGATACTGCCATTTGACACCTCTATTCTTATTGGAAGCTGGATTGATTGAGAAACTCTGTAATCGCAGCATCCAAGACTGCTTCTTCTGGCAAGTCTTTTGTTTCACGAATAGTTTCCAAAATCTCTGGATGTTGTGCATCAAAGAAATCATGAAACTCTTCCTCAAAACGAACAATGTCATCTACAGGAATCGTATCCAAGAAACCATGTGTCAAAGCATAAAGAATGGTTACTTGTTTCTCAACAGGTAATGGTTTATGAACTGGTTGTTTCAGAACTTCAACGGTACGACGTCCACGATTTAACTTAGCTTGAGTAGCCGCATCCAAATCAGAACCAAACTTAGTGAAGGCTTCCAACTCACGATATGAAGCAAGGTCGATACGAAGTGTACCAGCAACCTTCTTCATAGCTTTGATTTGTGCAGAACCACCTACACGAGATACAGATGAACCCGCATCAATAGCTGGACGAATACCCGCATTGAAGAGACCATCGCCAAGGAAGATTTGACCATCTGTGATTGAAATCACGTTGGTTGCGATATAAGCAGAGATATCTCCTGCTTGTGTCTCGATAAATGGTAGAGCTGTGATTGAACCACCACCAAGTTCATCAGAAACCTTAGCTGAACGCTCAAGCAAACGGCTATGAAGGTAGAAAACATCCCCAGGGAAGGCTTCACGACCTGGTGGACGACGAAGCAAGAGGGAGAGTTCACGATAAGCGACCGCTTGTTTTGAAAGATCATCATAAACGATCAAAACATGCTTCCCTTGGTACATAAACTCTTCTGCCATAGCAACCCCAGCATAAGGAGCTAGGAAGAGCAATGGAGAAGGTTGTGAAGCAGAAGCTGTCACAACGATTGTGTAGTCCAAGGCACCGTACTGACGAAGTGTTTCAACTTGCGTACGAACAGTTGACTCTTTTTGCCCAATCGCTACATAGATACAGATCATATCTTGACCTTTTTGGTTCAAAATAGCATCAATAGCGATGGTTGTTTTCCCTGTCTGACGGTCACCGATAATCAACTCACGTTGACCACGACCAATCGGAACAAGGGCATCAATAGCTTTCAAACCTGTTTGCAATGGTTCTGATACAGACTTACGTTGCATAACGCCAGGAGCCGGCGCTTCTACTGGACGAGACTTATCAGTATGGATTTCTCCAAGACCGTCAACTGGACGACCAAGTGGATCCACAACACGTCCAATAAGGCTCTCACCAACAGGAACTTCCATGATTTTACCTGTACGGCGAATGGTATCGCCTTCACGAATATCTGTAAAGTCACCTAGGATGATAATCCCAACGTCTGTCGACTCCAAGTTCTGCGCCATCCCATAAGAGCCGTTTTCAAAAATCAACAGCTCCCCGCTCATGGCATTTTCAAGGCCGTGAGCACGCGCAATTCCGTCCCCGATATAGGTTACAACACCTGTTTCAGATACATCAAAATTGGGTTTGAAATTTTCAATTTGTTGCTTAATTAAAGCGCTGATTTCTTGTGCGTTAATTGCCAAAAGAACACCACTTTCTATTTCAAATTTTCTTTAACAACTCGAAGTTGTTGTTTAATACTCACATCAATTGTCTTGTGATTAGCAAAAATGACAAAACCACCAATGAGTCCTTCATCAATTTGTTCTTTGACGCTCCGCACTTTCAGAGACATTTTTTTCTCTATCAATGGGAGCAGACGTTCCTTCTGTTCATCTGTTAAAGGATGGGCTGAAGAAATAGTTACTACAAAACGATTGGTCTCTTTTTCAAGGCGATTCAAACAATCTGCAATTACTTCATAAAAAAGATTTGCTCTGTGATTGTAAACCAGAACTTGAATAAAGTTTTGCATTAAAGGTGACACAGAGTCTTGAAAGAAACCAACTGTTTTTTCCTTATCTGACTCATCGACTGCCACCTGAGCTAAAAAAGAAGGTAAGCCCGTTTCTTCTGCGACTTGCTTGATTTGATCCAAGTCTGAAAAAATCCGGTCCTCTTCTCCTTTTTCAATCACTAATTGGACAAAAGGCATGCTGTACTTTTCAATGACCTTTGCTGTTTTCTTGTCCATTAGGCTTCTCCTAGCTGATCGATATACTGATCAATGAGTTCCTTATGGGCATGACTGTCAAGGTTTTGTGAGATGATTTTTCCAGCTAAACTAACTGTCAAATCTGCTACCTCACCTTTAACGCTTTGTAAAGCCTCAGCTTTGTTTTGCGCAATTTCTTGGTTAGCTTTTTCTTTCAAGCGACCAGCTTCTAGCTTAGCTTCAGCCAGAATATCTGATTTGCTCTTTTCAGCTGTCTCCTTAGCATTCTCGATGATAGTTTTAGCTTCGCTACGGCTTCCTGCTAATTCATCTTCACGCTTTTGAGCAAGAGTTTCTGCTTTTTGACGAGCTTGTTCAGCACCATCAATATCAGCAGCAATCTTTTCGGCGCGTTCTTCGAAGACACTTGTCAAGTTTGACCATGCGTATTTTTTGACTAAGACGATCAAAAGGATAAAAGAGCCAGCAATTAAAATAAAGTTACCAATCAATTCACCTACTGTTACGTGCATCATTTACTCCTTTCTACTCTTCATCATTAATTTTATTTCCTAGATACATTGAAGACAAGACTGTGAATACATAGGCCTGAACACAGGAAATAAACACAGAGAATGCCGTCCAGACAAGATTGGTAACAAATGCGACTGGATACCAATAAAGAGCCTGATGAGAAAGAGTAATAAGCAAGCTTGCCATCACTTCTCCGGCAAAGATATTCCCGAACACCCGCAAAGCAAGTGATAGGAAATTCGTGACTTCTTCAAGGAGATTCATCGGTGTCATAAAACCTGGGGTTACAAAGCCTTTCAGATACTTTTTAACACCACGGCGACGAATTCCTTCTATATGGGTCATCAGGATAATTCCAAATGACAAAGCCAAGTCAAACTGGAGATTTGCAGTTGGCGATGTCCAAAGGTTTGTCCCATCTGTAGTTTGAAGTTTCGCCATCAAACCAAGATTGTTTGCGATAACCATAAAAAGAAATAAACACAAGTAAAAGAGTGAGTAATCTTTCATGTACCGAGAACCTACGTTGGGTTCTGTAAATCCGACTACAAAGTCATAGAGATACTCTAGTACATTTTGCTTTCCTTTGGGTTTCACAGTCATATTACGACTTGCCCAATAGATAAAGGCAAAAATCAGTGCCACAGACAACAAAGTCAATGCTGTCAAGGTTAAATCAAAGGTAACAGGACCAATATTGATGGTTGGATTGATACTTTCTTCCATCTAGAATCCTCCCTTTTCCATTTTATACTTCTCTTTATTTGATGATAAATGAAAATACGAGAGTTACAAAGAATGTTCCTTCGATAAAGGCAATCCCCATGATCATCAAACTACGCAATTGTGGGATGATATCTGGTTGGCGTGCTGCAGACTTGAACAAACCGTTCATCAAAAATCCTTCTGCAAGGGATACACCCATACAGGCAAGACAAAGACCGAAAAATGTTAAATTCATGATGAATTCTCCTTTTATTTAAAATTTACTTACTTAGTTTAGTCCTAAAATTTGTTTTTGTCAACTTTTTACTTACGTTGGAAGCGTTTCAGATGATTTATTTTTATTTTTGCTATTTTTATACCACTGTATAGATAAGTTTCTCATTTTATGATGAAATGTGTTTCCACTTTTTCTATATTTTCCGAAATAAATTGAAAAATCCAAGTTTAGAACTTGGATAGATTCATTTTATTTGAAATAGTAGGAATAGTGTTGTTTACACCCTGGATTAAATGGAGATTTGCAATAAGGGCAGGCTATTTGTTTTTGATATTCTTGAAATGTTATTGTCCTCATACAAGCCCCACATAAAATCGGTCGATCCTCCGCAAGCGTCAAGGGGTAAGGTGAAAACAAATGCGTTTCTATAGCATTGTGGCACTGATAGCAAGCATAGTATTTTTTACACTCATAGCACTGGAGGGAAATAATATCCTTTTCACCATGATAGTGAACACATCTGCTTTCATTATCTACCAACAATCCTTGCACTTGAATCATTCACTTTTCCTTATCTAGGCACGAACTGTGACACTTGTCCCGTCTTCCTTATAGAGATTGATAAGACCTTCTTTGAGAGCTCGAACCATATCCCCAGCTTGCACAGGTTGAGGAACCTTAATGGTCAAGAGTTCCATTGGATTTGGAGCACGGTCGATTTTATTGCCTTTAGAATCGTGAAGATTTTCGATATAGGTTTCAAAATGACGGAAACCTGGTCCATAAAACTCAACTTGATCTCCTTCATTGATAACATTCCGTTGACGAATGGTTGCTGTCTGGGTTGCATCATCATAAGAAACCACCTCAGCGACAAACTTGTATTCAGGGATTTTACGACGTGCACCAAACAACTGTTCATTTTCTGTAGGTGTGCTATAGTAGAAACCTGTTGCCAATTCACGCTGGGCAACTTTCCACATCTCATCTACCAGGTCTTGTTTAATAGCTTCAAATTTTTCTGGGCTTTCAAGGTAAGCATCCACAGCCGCCTTGTAGCAGTTTGTTACTGTTGAAACATAGTGAATAGACTTCATTCGACCTTCAATCTTGAGACTATCTACACCATTTTCAATCATATCTGGGATATGGTCAATCATAGACATATCAACGGCAGACATTGAAAATTCTTCTGGGATTTCACCCTTAAGGCTCTTACGTTCTTGGCCAAAGGGCATATCGTAGAGGTCGTATTTCCAACGGCAAGACTGAGAACAGCCTCCGCGGTTAGCATCACGCATACTCATGTGGTTTGAAAGCGTACAACGACCTGAGTAAGAAATACACATGGCTCCATGTACAAAGGCTTCAATCTCAACATCTGTACGTTTGCGAATCTCTGCCAATTCTTCCATTGAAACTTCACGAGCCAAAACCACGCGAGTTAGACCAAGTTCTTTCCAGAACTCTAGAGTTTCATAGTTAGTGGCACTTGCTTGGGTAGAGAGGTGGATTTCTAAACCTGGTGCTTCTGTTGCTGCAATCATGATCAAGGCTGGATCTGACACGATAACTGCGGCAATCCCGATGTCACGCAACTTACGGAACCATTCTCCAGCACCAGCTTCGTTTCCTTCGTGCATTACCATGTTAGCAGCCACATAGACCTTGGCACCGTACTTGGCAGCGAACTGGACACCTTCTTCCATCTGTTCAAAGGTAAAGTTTCCAGCACGGCTACGAAGACCATAGGCCTGTCCACCGATGAAGACTGCGTCCGCACCATATTGAACAGCTACTTTCAGTTTTTCTAAAGTTCCAGCAGGTGAAAGAACCTCAGGACGTTTTAATGTTTTTGTCATGTTTTCTCCTATTTGCAATATAAAAGTTTGACGTTTTTCCTTCTCATTTTATAGTAAATAAGTGATAAAATCAAGCCTAGACAGATTGTTTTGACAATTCTAATCTTCTTAAAAACGAAAAACTAGTCTTCTGAGACTAGTTGTTTTCAAGATAAAATTCAAAACGTTCACCCACATACTGACTCTTAACATATTCAAAAGCCGTCCCATCATCGAGATAGGAAACCTGAGTCAATGCCAGAATCGCATGCCCTTTCTCAACTTCTAAGTAATGGGCAATCTTTTCCTTAGCCAATCTCGCATAAATGGTCTGTTGGGATTTTCCAATTCGGTAACCATGTTCTTGCAAGGTCTGAAAGAAATGACTGGTTACTTCTTCTTTTTTAAAATTCTTAATGAACTTTTCGGGGATAGAAGCTACTTCATAGACTAACGGAACTTGATCAGCATAACGCACCCGTTCCATGCGGATAATATTCTCTGTCGGAGTAATCCCTAGCTTTGCGACCTCTTGCTCATTTGGAATGGTTCTTCTGTAAGAAATAAGTTGGCTGGAAGGTACTTTGCCCTGAGATTTGACAATCTCCGTAAAACTGGTTGTCCCTCTCATTTTTTCTTGGACACGAGTGCTAGAGACAAAAGTCCCACTTCCTACACGACGCTCCAAAACTCCTTCCTCAACTAAGAGAGAGATGGCCTGGCGTAATGTCATCCGGCTAACTTGAAACTGTTCCGCTAAATCTCGCTCACTTGGAAGTCTCTCTCCGATTTTCCAATGATGCTCATCTATATCCTTTTTTATCTGATCGTGGATTTTCATATAGGCTGGTAACATGATTCTCACTTCTTTTCTTTATTTTCTCCATTGTACCGTATTTAATTAGAAAAAGTCAAACTTTGCCTTGTTTAGTTGGTAATTCACCCTCATTTATGATAAAATATTGAAAAAGATATTTCTTTTGAGAAAGGAAAAAGATGAGCAACATTTCAACTGATTTGAAAGATGTCGAAAAAATCATCGTACTGGACTATGGTAGCCAATACAACCAGCTGATTTCACGCCGTATTCGTGAAATTGGTGTTTTTTCAGAGCTAAAAAGCCATAAAATTTCAGCTGCAGAGGTTCGTGCGATTAACCCTGTAGGGATTATCCTCTCTGGTGGCCCAAACTCTGTATACGAAGATGGTTCATTTGATATTGACCCAGAAATTTTTGAACTCGGTATTCCAATTTTGGGAATCTGCTACGGTATGCAACTTTTAACCCATAAACTTGGAGGAAAAGTTGTTCCTGCAGGTGATGCTGGCAACCGCGAGTATGGCCAATCACCACTTACTCACACAACTTCTGCCCTCTTTGAAGGGACTCCTGAAGAACAGATTGTTTTGATGAGCCATGGCGATGCTGTTACAGAGATTCCAGCTGATTTTGTTCGAACTGGAACTTCTGCTGACTGTCCTTATGCAGCTATTGAAAACCCTGACAAGCACATCTATGGTATCCAATTCCACCCAGAAGTTCGCCATTCTGTATACGGGAATGATATCCTTCGTAACTTTGCCCTTAACATCTGTCAGGCTAAAGGTGACTGGTCAATGGACAACTTCATCGATATGCAGATCAAGAAAATCCGTGAAACTGTAGGTGACAAGCGAGTTCTTCTCGGCCTATCAGGTGGTGTTGACTCTTCTGTTGTTGGAGTTCTTCTTCAAAAAGCAATCGGTGATCAATTGATCTGTATCTTTGTAGACCACGGTCTTCTCCGTAAGGGAGAGGCTGAGCAAGTTATGGACATGCTTGGTGGTAAGTTTGGTTTAAATATCGTCAAAGCAGACGCTGCAAAACGCTTCCTTGACAAACTTGCTGGCGTTTCTGACCCTGAACAAAAACGTAAAATCATCGGTAATGAGTTTGTTTATGTCTTTGATGACGAAGCAAGCAAGCTAAAAGATGTAAAATTCCTTGCTCAAGGAACGCTTTACACTGACGTGATTGAGTCTGGTACAGATACTGCTCAAACTATCAAGTCACACCACAACGTAGGTGGTCTTCCAGAAGACATGCAGTTTGAACTCATCGAACCACTCAACACTCTTTACAAGGACGAAGTTCGTGCCCTTGGTACAGAGCTTGGTATGCCAGACCACATCGTATGGCGCCAACCATTCCCTGGACCAGGACTTGCTATCCGTGTCATGGGTGAAATCACTGAGGAAAAACTTGAAACTGTTCGTGAGTCTGATGCTATCCTTCGTGAAGAAATCGCCAAAGCAGGTCTTGATCGTGACATCTGGCAATACTTCACTGTCAACACAGGCGTTCGTTCAGTCGGTGTTATGGGTGACGGTCGTACTTACGACTACACAATCGCCATTCGTGCCATTACTTCTATCGATGGTATGACAGCTGATTTTGCCAAGATCCCTTGGGAAGTCCTTCAAAAAATCTCTGTACGTATCGTAAATGAAGTAGACCACGTTAACCGTATCGTCTACGATATTACAAGTAAACCACCAGCAACCGTTGAGTGGGAATAATTGCAATCAATAAGACAATATAATTTATTAACTCAAAAAAACTAAAGGGCAAGAAGATTTTTTCATAACCTTAAAAATCTTCTTGCCCTTTAGTTCTTTATTTTTTGTTATTTTTCTCTCATACGAAAACATATAGAAATCTAATTATCAATGATACATAAATATTTTAACTTTTTTATCTTATATTCAATTCTCCTTTATTAATTTGTTTGAGAAGGAACATACCTTGTGGTATTTTTAATATCCATTCTTAAATTATTTTGAACAACATTATTATATCATTTCTGATTAGATATGAATTTTACATAACTTTTTAAGGCTAAATGATTAAAAGATAAATATAGTTTTTTTCATTCTATTCCTACTGCAAATCAGATAGCAAGAAGCAAAATTTTAACAAATTCTTTTTCTATATCTACTCATCCCTATACTTAATTTTTTCCACTTCTACAACTGAAGCGGGATTAGCAGTTCGGTAATCTAAAATTTTATTTTTAAAATCAGAGTTTTCTACAATTGTCATATCAAAAGTAAGTCTATTTGAGTTAGAAGTATCCGCTATAATTTTGGAACCAATTTCATATTCTTCCAATACACGCCCTCTAAATAGTAATAAAGCTCTTTTTACTCCATTAATTTTCGAAAGTGAAATTCTCCAACTACCATTGGCACGGTCTACCAACTCTTCATCGTTACCGAAAGGAATTGTTCTGTCTTTGTCACTAAGTTTTAAAATCAATAATTTTTCCATAATATTTACACACTTTCTATTTTTTATTAAATTATAACATAGTTTACTCTAAAAGTAAATAAATTGCGATTCTTATTTTATAAGAGCATAACTCTTATTCAGGAACATAAAGAAATAACAAGTTTGTGCTCATTTAATCTTGACATAACAATAGAATAAGAAAATCAGGAATAGAGTTAATAAGTTTAAAAAGTCCTAGAAATCAATATTTCTAAGGCTTTTTCTTTCATATTTTCAAAATAAGGAATTTTTGTAATATAGAGAGTCCTTGAGCTTTAACTCCTCTTTTTAAATCCCTAAAACCATGCTATAATATAGTAAGTATAAGTCCAATAACCTGACTATAAAAGTCAACGATAAAGATTTCTTACATCATCCGTAAGTGTTATTCTACTCTGATTCATACTATAATGAAAGTAACAAAAGATGGAGGTGTTTCACATGGAAACAATTTTACGAGTAGAATCATTAACAAAGCATTATGGAAAAGAGTCGAATATCACCAAGGCCTTGAACGGCATATCTTTTCAAGTTGTCAAAGGTGAGTTCTTAGGGATTATGGGGAGCAGTGGATCTGGAAAAACAACCCTTCTTAACTGTCTCGCCACTATCATCAAGCCAACTGACGGTTCCATTCAAATGCAAGAAAAGGATTTAAGTCAATTAAAAGGTAGTCAGTTAGCTGATTATCGTGGTAAGGAAATTGGTTACCTCTTTCAAAATTTTGAGCTTTTGGACAATCTGACAGCCAAAGAAAATATTTTACTTCCCTTGTCTTTGCACAAGGTCGATGCCAACGAAAGCAAGGTTCGGTTAGAATTGCTTTCCCAATATCTGGATATTTCTGAACTTCTGGATAAGTTCCCATCTCAATTATCGGGTGGTCAACGGCAAAGGGTAGCTGCTGCGCGTGCCTTGATTTTAGACCCTAAGATTGTATTTGCGGATGAGCCCACAGGGGCTTTGGATTCAAAAAATGCGACCATTTTGATGCAAAAATTATCCAAAATGAATCAAGTTGAAGAAACCACCATTCTCATGGTGACCCACGACTCCGTCGCTGCCAGCTTTTGCAACCGCATCTTGTTCATCCAAGACGGAAAACTATTCCATGAAATCCGACGCGATTATCCAAGAGAAAGTCAAGAAGACTTCTACCACAGAATACTAAAGGTCATGGCAGCGCTAGCTGGAGGTGATGGCAATGTTTTCTAAATTAGTCTCAAGAAACAGCAAGAGGGATCGAAAGAATAACGGCTTGTATTTCAGTTCCATGGTTCTTTCTATTATCTCCCTTTACATCATCCTTTCTTTGTCACATCAAGATGTGATGCTCTTTCTAAAACAAATAGAGAGTGACGCTGTAAATAAAATCTTTAGCATGATTCCCATTTTTTACGTAGCAACGCTCTTTATTCTCTTTTTTCTAGTCTACTTCGCAAGCAGTATGCAGATGGAAAGGAGAAAACATGAATTTGGTGTCTATCTCACACTAGGCATGCGAAGAAGCAAACTGTTCTTGCTACTCCTCCTTGAGGATTTGAGAAACAGTGTCCTTGCCCTTGGAATAGGCCTTCCAATTTCAATCTTGATTTCAGAACTGATCAGCCTAATAACCGCTAAAATTGTGGGACTAGGGATTATTGAGCATCAATTTTCTCTATCTACTACAGCTCTACTCTATACAGTCATTGGCTTCCTAGCCGTAAAATTAGCTGTTTTTGTCCTTTTAAGTGCAAAGACGGCCAATAAGGAAATCGGAAACCTGCTTCCCTATTCACCCTCTGGAATGAAGAAACTACTCCCCAAGGGTGTGTACCTTCTTGCTTCCGTCCTCGGAATTTTGCTTCTAGAAACAGCCTATTACATGGGTATGAGTGGACGAGCTTGGGAAAGTGTCATAACCATGGGCATCACTGTTCTCTTGGGGACTCTAGGAACTATCCTCCTCTTCTTTGGTATGCGTTTATTTATAGACTTTTTGGTCAAGCTTGGAAACAATCGAAAACTTCATGCCTATAATTTTAGACAGATTCAGGAATTAGTTATCCAGCGCTCAACTATACTGGCCATCTGCTCCCTCTTAATCTTCTCTGCCTTGTGCCTCTTTGGAGCAGGTGTTGCTATTGCAAGTGGCAATTCAGGCAATCAAACCCACGTATTGGATTATACTTTTAGAGACAGCAAGCAAGAAACAGATGAAAATCTTGATATAGACACAGTTAAAAAAGAGCTTGAAGCTACAGGACTAGCATCACAGTTTTCAAAGATTCTGCAAATCAAAGTCGGCAAACCGAAAGAACACGAATCCGTGTCCTTCGAAGACGTCATCAAGGAGTTGAAAACTCAACAAGACAGCAAGAACAAGGAAATTTTACTCCATAAATTTAAACAGTCGACTACTTCCCACCTCATACCAGTTTCCGAATACAATGAACTTAGAAAGGCTGCCAATCTCCCTCCTCTAGAATTAACTAGCAAGGAAGCCTACTTGTATATGGGGAAAGATTTTCTCCCAGATGAGAATCTCGTCAACTCTGTCCTGAAATCAAATCCTCATGTCAAAGTCATGGGAAATGATGTAAAATTAATTGGAGAGGTACAGTCTTTACCAATTGTAACGGACCGTGAGGTAACCCTCTCTGTAGCCCTCATAGTCCCAGATGAAACCTTTATGAACTATACAGATGGTCAGTATTCGAACTATGTCAGCGGTATCTTGGCTCCTGAGCTGGTCAAGGAAAAAGGCCTGATGAAAGCTATCTCAGATACCAATGAAAAGCTAAATCAAACCTCTCTTGGCTATGAAAGCTATATACAAAATATGGGAAGACAATTGTTTTATATCATCTCTGCCAGCTATATCACCATCTATCTGGCTATCATCTTCCTTGTTGTCGCAAATACAATCATCGGCGTTCAATTTTTGATGGGTCAGAGACAATCCTACAGACGATACCAAACCTTGATCCATCTCGGTGCCAACTACGAAACTCTTTGTAAATCTTCAGAAAAACAAGTCAACTGGTATTTCGGTCTGCCAATAGCCCTTGCACTTATCAGTAGTAGCTTCGGAGTGAGCTCCCTCCTCACAGGAATAGTACCTGCTAGTGTAAGAATGGACATGGGGCAAAAATTTATCACAGCCATGCTGATCGTACTGCTCTTAGCTGGCTTTGAAGTCATCTATATCAGAATTGTAAAGAAAAATAGCAACAAGTATTTGTTATCCTTAATGGAACCCAAAAGAGATGAATAAAGTCGCATAAATTAGAAAAGGAGGAACCGATATGAAGCATATTCTGGTTATTGAAGATGAAGCCTTGATTCGAGATGAAATTGTCATCTTGTTAGAGAAAGCTGGTTACCAAGTTGATAAGTTGACTGACTTCAAAGAAACAAGCCAGCAAGTGCTGCAATACGATACGGATTTAATCATACTGGATTTGAATTTGCCAGGAGAAACAGGTTTTCAAATTTGTAAAAATCTCAAGTCAAAACGCTCTGTGCCCATATTGGTTCTCACCTCTCGTGAACAACTAAAAGATGAGATCTACGCCCTGAAATTAGGGGCAGATGAGTATCTAACAAAGCCTTTCAAAAAAGAAAGATTCTTGGCACGTATAGAAAATATCTTGAAACGCTATGAAGGTAGACAAAATCTACTTGAAAAAGATAATTTTCTACTGGATCGAAATACCTATACCCTTTATATAAATGGACATTCGATTTTACTCCCCCAAAATCAAGGGAAATTGTTAGAAACCTTATTAGTGGCAACTGATTCTGTCGTCACAAAAGAAGAATTGAGCATGAAACTGTGGAATACAACTGAGTTCATCGATGAAAATGCCCTTCAAGTAAATATTGCAAGGCTAAAAAAGGTGATGAAACAGGCTGGCATTGCCCTTCAAGTCAAGTCCGTCAGAGGTATTGGTTACAAGCTAGAAGAGGTAAGTCCAGATGAAATATAATCTAAAATATCTAGCTACTTATCTGCCTTGGTTACTTGTTCTCTTAGCATTTGATCTATTTACAGCTGTCCTGCTTTGGCTTTCAGATGTGAGAATGTTTCAGGCCCTCATCCTTCTCTATATTTTAGCCACCGTCCTGCTCTTTTTCATCCTATCACTCCTACTGATAAGAAAAGAAAGAAAAAAATCCGCTACCTATAAAGCCTTCATAGCCAATCCTAAGATCGATACTGAGCTTGAATTATTGCATTTATCAAGTGCCTCAGAGAAAGAAAGCATTGAACAAATGGCAGATACACTTTATCAAAAGCAGGCTGAAATAGGAAAGCTCAACTCATTACTAGCCGAGTACGAGGACTATGTTGAAAAATGGGCACATGAGATTAAACTCCCTCTATCGCTTCTTTCCCTCCTTTTGGACAATCAAAGTGACCAGTTGCCGAAGGATACAGCTTTTAAGTTGGACTATGTGAGAAATCAAATACAAGAAAATGTATCGCAGATCCTATTCTACTACAGGGTGAAAAGTGAGAAAAATGATTTTCTATTTGAAGATCTTGACCTAAAAGAGTGTATCCAAGACCTCTTGGAAAACTTTGATCCCTTGCTCAAAGAAAAGAATTTTACGATTCAGCTAGAAAATATACAAGGAACTTGCTACACTGATCAACGCAGTTTTGAATTTATCCTCTCCCAAATCCTCGCCAACGCCCTTAAATACAGCTCTGACAAGCCCAAACTCAGTATTTCTATATCAAAAGACAAGGAGCACACAGCATTGATTATTAGGGATAATGGCTGCGGAGTTAAAGCTTGTGACTTACCTCATATCTTTGAGAAAGGTTTTACAGGTGATTCAGGAGAGACAAGGAAAAAATCGACAGGCATGGGCCTCTATCTGGTCAAACAATTAGCAGATGCTTTAAAAATCGAAATCACAGTAAAATCCGAATGGATGCAAGGCTTTGAAATCTCTCTTTCTATTTAGTCATTTTTCAATTAAGAAAATTGCCTAATCATAGAAAGCACATATTTTATACCAAAAAGGAAAGCACTTCTGCTTTCCTTTTTTATTTACGTTTTTTCTTCGCTTTTTTCATTTTGTTGGCCATACGTTTCATAGACTGTTTCATGGCAAATTCACCGATTTTACCTTTGAGTCCGCCACCAAACATCTGGCTCATATCTGGCATGCCTGCTCCTCCGAGACCTGACATATCCGGCATTCCACCTTGTCCCATCATGCCTTCAAGGGCAGACATATCCATCCCTCCCATATTTGACATATTTTTTGGAAGGTTATTTGGATTGATTCCCATTTGCTTCATCATCTTGTTCATATCGCCAGACATGACACCTTGCATGAGCTGTTTGGCCTGGTTAAAGTCTTTGATAAATTTATTGACTTCAACAAAGGTATTTCCAGAACCTGCAGCGATACGACGGCGACGGCTTGGATTTAACAAATCGGGATTTTCACGCTCCTCAGGTGTCATGGAAGATACAATGGCACGTTTGCGCGCAATCTGACGCTCGTCCACCTTCATGTTTTGAAGGGCTGGATTGTTAGCCATACCTGGAATCATCTTGAGCAAGTCTTCCATTGGTCCCATATTTTGCACCTGATCCAATTGATCAATGAAATCATTGAAATCAAAGGTGTTTTCGCGCATCTTCTCAGCCATTTCAAGGGCTTTTTGCTCATCGTATTCCTGAGAAGCTTTCTCAATCAAGGTCAGCATATCCCCCATACCAAGGATACGGCTTGACATACGATCTGGGTGGAAGGTTTCGATATCTGTTATCTTTTCACCCGTACCAGTGAACTTGATAGGTTTTCCAGTGATGTGGCGAACAGACAAGGCCGCACCACCACGAGTATCCCCATCAATCTTGGTAAGGATGACACCAGTTACTTCCAACTGAGCATTAAACTCACGGGCAACATTAGCCGCTTCCTGACCGATCATGGCATCAATGACGAGGAGGATTTCATTTGGCTGAGCCAGTGCTTTAACATCACGAAGCTCATTCATGAGAAGTTCATCGATTTGTAAACGCCCTGCCGTATCAATCAAAACATAGTCGTTGTGGTTGGCCTGCGCTTGCTCCAAACCTTGGCGAACAATCTCAACAGCTGGTACTTCTGTTCCAAGTGCAAAGACTGGAACATCAATCTGCTGTCCAAGTGTTTTCAACTGGTCGATGGCGGCTGGGCGGTAAATATCCGCAGCAATCATCAAAGGACGAGCATTTTCTTCCTTCTTGAGTTTATTAGCCAGCTTACCAGCAAAGGTCGTTTTACCAGCCCCCTGCAAACCGACCATCATGATAATGGTTGGAATTTTTGGTGACTTGATAATTTCTGCCGTATCGGAACCTAAAACAGCTGTCAATTCCTCATCAACGATTTTGATAATCTGTTGGGCTGGATTGAGGGTATCAATGACCTCGTGTCCGATTGCACGTTCACGAACCTTCTTGATAAAGTCCTTTACAACAGGCAAGGCAACGTCGGCTTCCAGCAAGGCCAAGCGAATTTCTTTGGTTGCTTCCTGGACATCAGCCTCAGAGATTTTTCCTTTTTTACGTAGATTTTTAAAGACGTTCTGTAAACGTTCTGTTAAACTTTCAAATGCCATTTTTCTTCCTCTTACTCTCTATTATCAATGCTTGTTAAAATTTCTATCTGCTCCTGCAGAAAGTCATCCTTGGGATAACGCTCCAAGATCTGGTCAAAAATCTGACTGCGGACAATGTAGTCCGAATACATGTGCAGTTTCATCTCATAATCTTCTAGAATCTTTTCCGTCCGCTTGATATTATCATAGACAGCCTGACGACTGACACCGAACTCTTCAGCAATCTCAGCAAGACTATAATCATCAGCATAATAGAGTTCAATATAGTTCATCTGCTTGTCTGTCAAAAGCGCCGCATAAAATTCAAAAAGGGCGTTCATACGATTGGTTTTTTCGATTTCCATAACTTTTATTATACCAAAAAAACTATTATACTGCTAGAGTAGAAGCACTTCAAATAGAGTAAGGAGAAGAAAAAAAGAACCTTGCAAGGCAAGATTCTTTTAGTGTCTGACTTAAATAATTGTTCTTCTGGGAACTTAATCGAATTAAGCTTCGATTTCTGTAACCATACCTGAACCAACAGTACGTCCACCCTCACGGATAGAGAATGTAGTACCTTGTTCTACGGCGATTGGGTGGATCAACTCAACGTCGATAGTCACGTTATCACCAGGCATTACCATTTCAGTACCTGCAGGAAGTTCGATTGAACCTGTAACGTCAGTAGTACGGAAGTAGAATTGTGGACGGTAGTTGTTGAAGAATGGAGTGTGACGTCCACCTTCTTCTTTAGTAAGGATGTAGACTTCACCTTTAAATTTAGTGTGTGGGTTGATTGAACCTGGTTTAGCGATAACTTGTCCACGTTCGATTTCGTCACGTTGAACACCACGAAGAAGGACACCTACGTTATCTCCGGCAAGACCTTCGTCAAGTTGTTTACGGAACATTTCAACACCAGTAACAACTGCTTTTTGAGTTTCTTCTTTGATACCAACGATTTCGATTTCGTCGTTGACACGAACAGTACCACGGTCGATACGTCCTGAAGCAACTGTACCACGTCCAGTGATTGAGAATACGTCTTCGACTGGAAGAAGCAATGGTTTTTCAGTGTCACGTTCTGGTTCTGGGATGTACTCATCAACAGTGTTCATCAATTCCATGATGATGTCTTCGTATTTAGAGTCACCTTCAAGAGCTTTAAGAGCTGAACCTTGGATAACTGGAAGATCGTCACCTGGGAAGTCGTATTCTGACAAGAGGTCACGGATTTCCATTTCAACCAATTCAAGCAATTCTTCGTCGTCTACCAAGTCAATTTTGTTCATGAAGACGATAAGGTGTTTAACACCAACCTGACGAGAAAGAAGGATGTGCTCACGAGTTTGTGGCATTGGTCCGTCAGTTGAAGCTACTACAAGGATAGCTCCGTCCATTTGAGCGGCACCAGTGATCATGTTTTTAACGTAGTCCGCGTGCCCTGGAGCGTCGATGTGAGCGTAGTGACGTTTTTCAGTTTCGTACTCAACGTGCGCAGTGTTGATAGTGATACCGCGTTCGCGTTCTTCTGGAGCAGCATCGATAGACGCATAGTCTTTTGGTTGGTTAACTGCTGAAGGCAAGCGACGTGCCAATACAGTTGTGATAGCTGCAGTCAAAGTAGTTTTACCGTGGTCAACGTGTCCGATAGTACCAATGTTAACGTGTGGTTTACTACGATCGTATTTTTCTTTTGCCATTTGAGTAAAAGCCTCCAATAAAATATATTTTATAGATAGACAGTAGGCAATACAGTCTAACTTTCCTTACTATTTTATCAAATTTCTGCTAAATTGCAAGTGTTTTACACATATTTTGTGAATTAATCTAAATCTTATCAAATCCTGTTCTTCTGCTTCTTTATAGCAATATGAATTCAAACTTCTTTTTGTTTGGAGATAGTATTTTCATCAAAAAATCAGGTTTCCCTGATTTTAATTTGATTCTGTTTTTTCCAGTTCCTTAGCTTCTTTATGGTTTTCATATAATTTCGCTAGGAACTTAGTAATTTCTTTAAAAATAGAGTAAGTAGGTACTGCTACGACCATTCCTATGACACCGTAGATATTACTTGACAGTAAAAGGAGCACCAAGATTGTAATCGGGTGTACTTTCATAACCCCTCCAACGATACGTGGATAGAGAACATTTCCGTCAATCTGCTGAATAATAAGCATATAAGCAACCGCAATCAACATACGATGAGGATCCGTGAACACATTGGCAATCACCATTGGAATTAAGCCAATACTTGGACCAACATAAGGAATCAAATTTGCGATTCCAGAGAAAATAGCAAAAACTAGGGCGTACTTTAATCCGATAACGCTATAGCCAATATAGGCTAAACATCCAATAATAACCGCATCAATCGCAATTCCACTGATATAACGGGCTATAGTTGTATTGAGATTGGTTAAAAGGCTAGAAAGATTCAATTTGTCATGTTTTAAGATGGTACGTTCCAACATTGGTAGCAACTTATGACCATCCAACAAGAAATAAATCAAGAATACAGGGGTCATAATGAGAATCAGAACCGTACTAAACAAAGCTGAAAGAACGCTTCCTAAACTGTTGCTGACGCTATTCAGGATATTCTGGAGGATATCCACATAGGAGAGATTCAGTTGTTGAATTGTTTGTTGAATATCAATATTTTGGAAGACTGGATTCATGGACAAATCGATGATCAAATCTTGTAGTCTACTATAGATATTTTGACTAGAAATAATCAAGCTGGTCAACTGATTAATCAAAATCGGCAAGAGATAAACGACCCCTACAACGATAGCACCAATCAAGGCACAAAGAGTGACCAAGACACCAATTAGACGATTGATCTTACATCTCTTTTCCAAGAAAGTAACGACTGGATTTGTAATGTAGTAAAAAAATCCACCAAGCAAAAATGGAATCATGATGGTATTCACAACCGTTACGAAGGGAGTAATGATGGCTCCCATTTCTCGCCAAAGATAGAAAATCAGTGTTAATAATAAAATTTCAGCTGTCCAAAAAAATAATTTGTTTCTACGGAACATAGGTATCCTCCTTCTCTCTATTTTACCATATTTCTGAAAAAGATAAGTTGGCTTTAGTAAAAAAGCGAGAATATTTTTTTTCTTTATGATAAAATAAAGCTAATATGAAAAAAATAATTTTATCTTTTATGACACTTTTAGTTTTTGGAACAGCTTCTACTGTTTCTGCTCAGGAGTTTGATGTTGCTGCTAAACATGCCATTGCCGTCGAAGCTACAACTGGAAAAATCCTCTATGAAAAAGATGCAAATCAGCCTGTAGAAATTGCTTCTATTACCAAACTGGTTACAGTTTATCTGGTCTATGAAGCTCTGGAACAAGGAACTATCAGCCTATCTACACCTGTTGATATTTCGGACTATCCTTACAAACTTACAACTAATTCTGAGGCGAGTAACGTCCCTATGGAAGCCCGAAATTATACTGTTGAACAGCTATTAGAGGCTACAATGGTATCCAGCGCGAACAGCGCTGCGATTGCACTAGCAGAAAAGATTGCTGGTTCTGAGAAAGACTTTGTAGACAAAATGAGGGCTAAACTTCTTGAATGGGGAATTCAAGATGCAACTATTGTAAACACAACTGGTTTAAATAATGAGACACTTGGCGATAATATCTATCCTGGTTCTAAAAAAGACGATGAAAACAAGTTGAGTGCCTACGACGTTGCAATCGTCGCTCGTAACCTCATCCGAGATTATCCTCAAGTTTTGGAAATCACCAAAAAACCAACTTCTACATTTGCAGGACTTGAAATCCACTCAACCAACTATATGTTGGAGGGAATGCCTGCCTATCGTGGTGGTATTGATGGACTAAAGACAGGTACTACTGATAAAGCTGGTGCTTCATTCGTTGGAACAACTGTTGAGAAAGGGATGCGTATTATTACGGTTGTTTTGAATGCAGATCAACAAGATACCAACCCTTATGCACGTTTTACTGCTACTTCTGCACTTTTAGATTATATTTCTGCAAACTTTGCCTTAAAAACTGTTGTTCAGAAAGGTGAAGCATACAAAGACAGTAAAGTGACTGTACTTGACGGGAAAGAAGATAGCGTTTCGGCAGTCGCTAAATCAGACATTTCCATCGTCCAACGCATCGAAAGTGGTACTACACCGGCTCTCCAATTCACACCGAAATCAACATCAGAAATAGCTCCATTGGAAGAAGGCAAGGTTGTTGGTACCCTAACCTATGATGATCAGGATTTGGTCGGCCAAGGCTATCTCACTTCCGACAAACCGTCTTTTGAAATGGTCTCTGAAAAGAAAGTTGAAAAAGCCTTCTTCTTAAAAGTTTGGTGGAATCAATTCATCCGCTTTATCAATGAAAAACTATAAAAAAATCGCGAACAATCGCGATTTTTTCTTTATTTCATTTCTTTAAAAGCCGCTTCTGCATCTGCATTGCTAATAGCACCGAACTGAATTCTCCCGATTTTACCTTGACTGTCAATCAAGTATTCCGTTGGAATACTACGAATTTGGTAGGCTTGGAAGGTAGTTGCTTGCGTATCATATAGAACTGGAATATCCTTGTAGCCTTGTTCTTGGTACCATTTTGGAAAGTCTTGAACTGTTTTTTCACCTTGGAGACCAGGTGCAATGACACTCAAGATTTCAAAGTCTCGATCTTGTTTGGCAGCTAATTCCATCAACTCAGGCATGCTTTTTTTGCATGGTCCACACCAAGAAGCCCAGAATTTCAAATAAACTTTTTTCCCTTTATAATCTGATAACTTCACTTCTTTGCCATCCATAGACTGCAAGGTGAAGTCTGGTGCATCCTTACCGACTGCGATTTGTTGTACAGCAGGTTGTTTTGGACTGCTTGTCTGTTTGGTTTCTTTTTCACCACAGGCAATCAACAAGAATAGAGACATGAGGCTCAATCCAGCAAAAATAACTTTTTTCATTTTTTCTCCTTTTATCCAAGAATTCCTGACAAGGCATTTAACTGCCCTAGCATTAATAATAATCCCATCAAAATAATCAAAGCTCCCCCGATTTTCTTTAGTAGAATCATATGGGGTTTTAATTTACTAAAATAGGGCATAATCCAGCCCGAAGCCAAGGCCAAAAGAATGAAAGGAAGGGCCATTCCCAATGTGTATACTAATGTTAACACGGCTCCTTGCCAAGCACCATTGCCACCTGAAGCTGCTAGGGCCAAGACTGAACTTAAGACCGGTCCGATACAAGGGGTCCAACCAAAACTAAAGGTTATCCCAAGTAAAAAGGCTGATAGATAGTGATTAGACTTAGATTGTTTGAAGGTGACTGTCTTTTGAACTTCCAGTTTATTGAAATGCAAGATTTCCATCTGGTGAAGCCCTAAAAGAATAATGACTATTCCCATAGCATAACGAAACCAGGCTGCATAGAGCATGTGCCCTAGGAATCCAGCTCCAAATCCTAAAATAAAGAAAATTAGGGAGATTCCTGCAATAAAGCACAAGGTCCGAATTAAGCCTGACCAGGCAACGTCTCTTCCAAAAAAGCGAAAACTTTTCGAATTTCCCTGATCATCCAGTAAAATACCAGCATAGACAGGTAGCAAAGGAAAGATGCAGGGTGAAAAGAAGGACAGAATACCTGCTAAAAAAACGGATACTAGAAATATAATCGACTCCAACGAATTACCTACTTTCACAAAATTCTAATCTTATTTTACTACAAAAGAAAAAATTTGTGACAACTTTGCTACGCTTGTCTATTTTATCTAAACTTGAAACAAAAAAGAAGCTAAGCTCCTTTCAGATTGAAGACAAAGTCCTTAGACCACAAATTTCTAAGGGCTTTTCTTTGTGTAAAGTCGTATAATAGAGGTAAGAAAAGTTGTCAGGTGTTCCCTATGTTTCACAAAGAAAATCTAGAATATAACCGTAATCAAGTTGGTTTTTACACGCTAGATGAACTCGTTCCGCAAGCCCATTTTCTTCGTCAGGTTGAGCAAGTGGTCGATTTTTCCTTCATCTATGACTTAGTCGCAGATACTTATTCTGAAGATAAAGGTCGTCCTAGTTTAGACCCTGTTATGCTGGTTAAAATCCCTCTCATCCAATGTTTCTACGGTATCCGTTACTTGCTCTTGGTAGCTTTCCACTTGTGCCAGCAAGTCTGCCACTTCTGCTAAATCTCTCGTTTTTAACTCTCTGATGGACTGGGTAAAGGTGTATCTCTCACCCAAAGCCCTAAAATCAATCACTGTTTTTCTATGCATATCTTAAGTATAGCACAAAAAGGCAGACCTAGAACAGCTAAATCCAGCTTTGTTTACTGATTTCCATAACGAAAAATCTTATCTAAGTTGCTTTTTTCTACTTTTGGCAATTTTCCATCAGATAGCATCCCTTCTTCTTGTAAAAGATGGTCTTGTTTGGAGTGCTTTGCACAAGAATTCAACAAAAAAACAGGGAGAGTCCTGGTTTCTATACCCTTACTCTCTCTGTCTTTTACTGTTCAGAAATTAAAAATTGATTTGAAGTTTTAATGATGTTTACCGTTTCCTTGACATCTAAATCATCTGTGAATAGAAAATGATGTTTCTCACTATTTTTAGCTAGAAACTCATTTCTTGCTTGGATTGATAAATTGCCTGTTCTCTCAATTTCTTTTCGAGAAGAATCTCTATCTTTCAAGGTTTCTTCTTGAGCCATTAGGACACAATATTTTAGCTTGATTTGTTTTTCTTTTAAAAAGGTGGCAATTTTCTTCAGTTGATCATCAAATATGACATACTCTATCACGACGGTAATGCCTCGGTCGATGAAATTATTGGTCAGACTGATGATATTATCCCAGAACAAATCCACGTAAAATCCATTATCTTCCCAAGGAGCTACGAGACCTCCTTTAATCATTAAGTAAATCATATCCCCCTCTATAACTGCACTTTTGTCAAAAGAATAGGCCAACTCTTTGCTGACAGTGCTCTTTCCAACGCCTGGGGGACCTGAAATGATATAAACACAATTTTCCAACTTTACCCTCTATATACTTGAAATATCTCTCTAACTTATGATCATTCTCCGCCCACTTATGACTTTCTTATGAAGTCTTCTGGATACTGTGCACGCGCACCCCCGATGAGTTTGGGACGGCTAGCGAGAGCGGTTACATGGGCATGTCCAATCTTACGCAAAACTGGTCGAATCGGAACCTGCACATGCTTGACATGCATGCCAATTGCGGTATCTCCGATATCCAATCCAGCATGAGCCTTGATGAACTCCACCTCAACAGGGTCTTTCATAAACTTAAAGGCAGCTAGCTGACCCGAACCGCCTGCATGAAGAGTCGGAAGGACACTGACGATTTCTAGACCAAACTGCTCTGCCACCTGACGTTCAACGACTAGGGCCCGATTAACATGTTCACAACCTTGAACAGCTAGATGAGTTCCTATTTTCTCTAGAATATCTAGGATGGTTTTCACAATGATTTCCCCAATTTCTTGGCTGGATTCCTTGCCAATCTGGCCCCCTAAAACTTCGCTAGAGGATAGACCTAAGACAAAGAGACTTCCTTCACGCAATCCTATCTTTTCCAAAACATCCTCAATTACCTGCTGTGTTTCTGTTTTAATTTTACTTTTGTCCATCACTCTTAACCTCATTATTCTCCTACTATCATATCTTTTTTTACTGATTTTATCAAGACCAACTAATCATTCTGATTTTTAATAGTAAAACTCCCAGAATTGACTGGGAGCTAACTTGTTTCTATTTTATTGATGTATATTTCAACCGTCGTCCCTTTTTCGGGTGCAGAATTGATCTTCATCTGGTAATTGTCTCCAAAATGAAGTTTAAGTCGTTGGTCGACATTTTGAAGGCCAACTCCCCCACGTTTGAGGTTACTCTGACTACTGTCGCCAGCAGCTTGGAAGCCAACACCATCATCCTCAATGCGGATGACTAGTCCTGAATCCTTTTTCTGAACAGAGACTTTAATACGGCCCTGACCCTCCTTCTCCTTGATGCCATGGTAAAGAGCATTTTCTACAAGAGGTTGCAACACCAACTTGGGTAAGACTAGGTTATCAAAAGCAGGTTCTTCATCAATCTCATACTCCAGCTTATCTCCGTAGCGTTGTTTCTGGATAAAGAGGTACTGGCGGACATGATTAATCTCATCAGACAGGTAAATCAAATCCTTTCCTTGATTGAGCGCCAAGCGGAAATAGGTTGCCAAGGACTTGGTCACCTGAACCACTCGCTGACTATCCTGAAACTCAGCCATCCAGATGATAGTATCCAAAGTATTGTAGAGGAAATGGGGGTTAATCTGGCTTGACAAGGCTTGAAGTTCATACTGCCGGGTCGCTTCTTCCTGCCTGCGCACATCTGCCATCAGCTGATCAATCTGATCCAACATGGCATTAAACTGGCGAGTCACTTCTCTCAGTTCATAGGCGCCAGCTTCCTTAGCACGAAGATTTTGTGTACCAGAAGCAATTTCCAGCATGGTTTCTCTCAGGTCCTTCAAAGGAGCAATCCAGCGTTTGAGACTGAACCACACCAAGCAGAGACAGGTAAGAAGAGATAAGGCACTAGCACCAAGCAAGGTCCACATGAGTTGACTCCGAACCTGGTCTAACTTCTCCAACGAAGACACGCCTATGACCGTCCAATCTGTTCCTGCAATCTCTTCCTGACTGACGTAGGATTGGTGATCCAGCGTATAGCCCTGCCCCGTCTCAATGTAGGGTTTCATGGCCTCCATTTCACTCGCTGAGCTATAGACAGTACGTTTAGGATGGTAGACAAATTCATGGTTTTCATTGATGATAAAGGCAAAGCCCTGCTGGCCCAACTGGAGTTGGTTGAGATAGGCTTCCAAAGTTTCATAGGAAATATCCAAACGAAGCACACCAAGATTGGCTCCCTTTGCATCAACAAGTTCCTGAGTAACAGAAATGACCCATTGACTATCTGATTTACGAGCTGGGGTTAAAACTGGCTTAGCTCCCTGATGAATAGCCTTTTGGTACCAATCCTCAGCCATCATATCTGAGGAAGTTTTCATTTGCACACTGTCATCTGTAGAAATAACCTGACCGGATTTGGTGACCAGTACCACCGTTTTCAAGTCCTGGTCTGCCTTTAAGATAGTCAAAAACAGATCTCGGATTCCCTTGACTTGGTCTTGGTTAGGATTCTCAGCATAGGCTAGGACATCCGTCTGCTGGGTCAAACTGGTAGAGGTGGTTTCTAATTTTTTGATATAAGACTGAATAAAGTGGCTAGTCTGGCTAATTGTCGTTTGGCTATTGCCCTCAATGCTAACCTCAATGGCCGAGGAACTAGATTGATAGTAGAAAGTCCCGACCACAGCCAGGAGAATGAGAAAGACCAGAAAGATGGAAATAACCATTCTAACTAAAAGAGAAGAACGCTTCATCGGCCTTCTCCCTTCTTAAACTGACGAGGTGTCACACCTGCAATCTGTTTAAAACGTTGGGTAAAATAGTTCATATCTTCAAAGCCAACCTTTTCGGCTATCTCATAAATCTTTAAATCTGTGGTCAGAAGCAAGAGCTTGGCTTGTTTGACACGCTCTCTCACCAGATAATCCTGAAAAGGCAGGCCCAACTCTTTCTTAATCAAGGAGCTCAGATAAGTCGGACTAAAACCTAAGTCACTGGCCAAGCTCTTTAAACTAAACTGACTGTTAGCCAAATGAGACTGGATCTTCTGAGCCAGGTTTCCTTCAAACTTATCGGTTAATAAATCTTGTAACTGCTCTTCTTTTTCTTCCTTGTCTAGTTTTTGCTTGATTTTCCCCAACATTTCCTCAATATCCTGACGAGAAAAGGGTTTGAGCAGGTAATCATCCACACCTAGTTTGACAGCAGATAAGGCATAATCAAAATCATCGTATCCTGTCAAAAAAACTAGGTGAACCTGAGGATAGGTTTCTCGGACCAGACTGGCCAACTGGATGCCATTTAGCTGAGGCATATTGATATCGGTTAAAATGATATCTGGCACCTGCTTTTGAATTAAATCCCAAGCCTGTCTTCCATTTTCAGCCTGACCGATGATTTCCATATCGTAGGCCGCTACATTGACCAGCTTGGTCAAGCCTTGTCTTACCAGATACTCATCTTCTACGATTAAGATTGTGTAGGTCATGCTCTGCTCCTTTACCACTTACTAGTATCAGTATAGCAAAATTCTCCTCTAACTGCTTAGGAAAGACTTCTTAATCAACATAATCTAGTAAATAGGCATAACCTTTTTCTGCCATTTGATCTTTAGGAATAAAGCGGATAGAAAGGCTATTGATACAGTAGCGTAAGCCACCCTTGTCCTGAGGCCCATCTGTAAAGACATGGCCAAGGTGAGAATCTCCAACTCGGCTTCTTACTTCCATGCGTGTCATATTGTAAGACTTATCTTCCTTGTAGGTGGCAACATCTGGACTGATTGGTTGGGTGAAACTAGGCCAACCACAACCAGACTCAAACTTGTCCTTTGATGAAAAGAGGGGTTCGCCAGTTGCTACATCCACATAGATACCGGATTCAAATTTATCCCAGTAGCGGTTTGAAAAAGCTCGTTCTGTTTGATTTTTCTGGGTAACTGCATACTCCTCAGGTGACAAGGTCTTTTTCAATTCTTCATCGCTTGGTTTAGGATATTTGCTGGCATCAATGACAGGGTAGGCCGCCTGATTGACATTGATATGACAGTAGCCATTTGGATTTTTCTTGAGGTAGTCTTGGTGATAATCCTCAGCCACCACAAAATTCTTCAAGTTTTCCTTTTCAACTGCCAGAGGTTGGTCGTATTTCTTAGCCACCTCATCAAAGACTTGGTTAATCACCTCTAAATCCTTGTCATCTGTGTAATAAACACCGGTACGATACTGGGTCCCCACATCATTCCCTTGTTTATTTTTGCTGGTTGGATTGATAATGCGGAAGTAATGAAGAAGAATTTCCTTGAGGGAAATTTGATTAGCATCATAGGTAACATGAACAGTCTCTGCATGTCCTGTTTGGTTAATCAATTCGTACTTGGTTGTTTCCCCTCTACCGTTTGCATAGCCTGAAACGGCATCTGTCACTCCAGGCACGCGTGAGAAGTATTCCTCCACTCCCCAGAAACATCCTCCAGCTAGATAAATTTCGTGCAAGTCTGCGTCTTTGCTCACTTCTGTTTTTTTCACTGTTTTTCCTCCTTGGCTAACTGATGTTTTCTCAATTTGCGAGCTATCTGTCTGCCCTGCATTTCGCATTAATAGAAAATAGAAACCGGTTATGGCTAGAAGAATGACCCCTGCCAAGACAAAAAATTTTACTTTATCATTCATGGCCTTTCTCTACCCCATTTCTTTCAATTCTTTTAAAATCATATCCTTATCCATAAAACCTGGTTGTGTTTTGACCAGCTTGCCTTCCTTGTCTATAAAGGCTTGAGTTGGATAAGAACGGACACCATAACTTTCCAAGAGTTTACCTGATGGATCAATTAGAACTGGGAAATTTTTATAATCCAAGCCCTTGTACCAGTTCTTAAAGTCCGCTTCAGCTTGTTCTCCCTTGTGACCAGGAGACACCACTGTTAAGACCACGTAGTCATCACCAGCATCCTTAGCAATTTCGTCCGTATCTGGAAGACTAGCTAGACAGATAGAACACCAAGAAGCCCAGAATTTAAGATAGACTTTCTTGCCCTTGTAATCAGACAAGCGATAGGTCTTGCCATCGACTCCTGTTAGTTCAAAATCAGCGACTGCCTGACCCTTGGTGGCAGTTTGCGAACTGACTTGTTCTGTTTTGGTTTGCTCCTTCATAGTAGACTCGTCTGCCATGTTTTTAGCCGAACAGGCTGCCAAGCAACAGATTGAGCCTACTCCAAGGAGACATGTTTGCCATTTTTTCATTTCTTTTTCCTCTCTATTCAAATAATGTAGTCAAAATGGAAGCATTTCCCAAAAGCACCAAGATTCCCATCAGGATAATGAGGAAACCACCGACTTTTTTGAGGGTTCCGAGATAAGGATGGAGTTTTCGGAAATGTTTCAAAACATAGCTGGAGGCGAGAGCTAGAACCAAAAATGGTAGCGCCAAACCCAGCGTGTAAACCAACATGAGACCAGCTCCCTGCCAAGCTCCTGAACCACCTGAAGCCGCCAAGGCCAAAACAGACCCCAGAACTGGCCCCACGCACGGCGTCCAAGCAAAACTAAAGGTCAACCCCAGTAAAAATGCCTGACTATAGCCGTTAGCGTTTTGACCCTGTCTCTTTAATTGTAGCCTTCTTTCCTTGTAGAGTCCCTGCAAATGTAAAACATCCATCTGGTGCAAGCCCAAGAGAATGATAATCGCACCCGTCACATACTGAAACCAAGAAGCATACAGCAAATTGCCTAAAAAACCAGCTCCATAGCCCAGTAAGATAAAGATAAAAGAAATCCCCGCTATAAAGGCCAGAGTTCGCAATAGACTAACAAGTGAGATTGAAAATTTTTCGCTAGAAGCCTGAGCACCATCTTTGTCATCCAGTAAGACCCCTGCATAGACAGGCAACAAGGGTAAAATACAAGGAGAAAAGAAGGAAAGGATTCCAGCAAGAAAAACACTGATAAAAAAAATTACATTGTCCATTGCCTTCCTCCATTCTTTGATTTGATAGGACTATTATAGCCCCAAAATTCCAGAAAAAACAGGGACAATGATAGGGAAAAATAGGAATTTAATCAGTTTATTTAGAAACCTTGTACAAAAAAGTCCCATAAGATCTATAATGAAAAGCTACTAATAACCTCATTAAACTCATCAAACGAAATGCCTTTGGTTTTCGGAACTTTGAAAACTTCAATAAAAGAATTTTCATCGCTCTGAACATCAAAAAAGAAAGGACGAAATCCGTCCTTTCTCGATCTTAGCTGACTTCAACCCACTACAGTTGACAAAGAGCTGATTTTTCTGTCTAACTTTTTGGGGGCGGTACAAGCTCCCTTCATTTTAATACGTTCCTTCTTCACCTTGACTAGTCAAGATAACAGGACCGTCTTTAGTAATCACGAACTGGTGTTCATATTGGCACGATAGACCACCATCAATGGTCTTATGAGCCCAGCCAGTCTTCATATCTGTATCAATTTCCCAATCTCCAGTATTGATCATGGGTTCAATGGTCAGCACCATTCCTTCACGGAGACGGAGTCCACGGCCTGCAATACCGTAGTTAGGAACCATTGGTTCTTCATGCATAGTGGGACCAACTCCGTGTCCAACCAAATCACGCACGACACCGTAACCGCGACTTTCAGCGTATTCTTGAATGGCTGCACCGATATCACCGATGCGATTGCCAACAACTGCTTTCTCAATCCCTATATACATAGCTTCCTTGGTTACGTCCATCAGGTTTTTCACTTCTTCAGACGGTGTACCAACCGCATAAGCCCAACATGAGTCTGCTAAACCACCAGAATAACTTTGGGTGTATTTTTTCATTTGCTCAACATTGTTGAAGTTGAGTTTAGAGACATTGAGGTCGGATTTGGCAATCGGACCACCAAGTACCATGTCAACCTTGAGTAAATCGCCATCTTTCAAGATGTAATGACGTGGAAAAGCATGAGCAACTTCGTCGTTGAGAGAGCAACAAGTAGCATAGGGATAATCCATAACTGCGCCATCCACGCCAATCTGTAGAGGAAGGAAATTTTCCTCTTTACAACGTCGACGAACGTACTCTTCAACTTCCCACATATCTACGCCTGGCTTAATCAAATCACGTAAGCCGATATGGATACTTGCTAGGAAATCACCAGCCTTGTCCATGGCTTCGATTTCACGTGTTGATTTTAAAGTTATCATTTTTTCTCCTAGATTCTAATTAATTTTAACCGTAACATTTGCTTTTGAAACAATCTGATGATCATGATAAATATCATAATCAATAATAGCTGAGCGTCTCGTGTGGTGAATAATCCGAGCCTGAATTCGCAAAGTATCATCTATTTGCACAGCCTGCAAGAAATAAATCAACATCTGTTCAATGATGAGATTACGTCCGCTATTTGCCACCAAATCCTGTGTCATGTGAGTTAAAATTTCAGCAAGAACACCATTTGCTAAAACCCCGTTTTTCTCAAGCATAAAAGGCTCAACTGTAATCACAACTTCGTCGTGATGATAAGACAACTTCTGACCGATTTGCTCTGAAAAAGTCGGCAAAGCCGAAACCTGAGAGCGGCTCATCTTATCCATGACATCTCGTCTCGTTACAACTCCGAGCAAAGTTTGATTGCTTCTCACTACCGGAACCATCTCAAAGTCTTCTGCAATCATTCGTTGACTGACATTGGCAATATTGGTCGCTAATCCTGTCACGAAAATGCTGCGCGTCATCACCTTATCAATCGTCGTGCTAGGGGATTTGTCCCCTGCATCACGCATGGTAACAACTCCCACAACCACTTGATGCTGATTGATGACTGGGAAACGACTACTTCTGTTCTTACGTACCAAGTCCAAATAGTCTTTCACTGTGTCCGTTTCTCTTAAGAAACCATACTCATGACTAGGACGATAGAGCTTTTCAACTGTCAGAATATCGGTTTTGATTTGAACATTTGAGAGAGCTCTGTTGATCATGGTCGCTACTGTAAAAGTATCATGCTTACTTCTCAGGACAGGAATACCCTTTTTATTGGCAAGAGCTAGTACATCCTCGTGCACATGAAAACCACCCGTCACGAGGACAGCATTTTCATTTTCCAGAGCTAAAAGTTGAATACGAGTACGGTCTCCGACGATTAACAAACCACCATCATTCAGATAGGACAAGATATTCTGCTCTGTCATAGCCCCAATGGAGAATTTACTAAACTCTCTCTCAAGCCCTTCCTGACCAGCCAAGACTTCAGAGGAAGTTACTTCTGCAATTTCAGCATAGGTTAGTCTCTCAATAGCCACTTTCTGAGATTTGACACGAATGGTTCCACTACGAGGTCGAGTTTCTACAATTCCACGGTTTTCAGCTTCTTTAATGGCACGATAAGCCGTCCCATCACTGACACCCAAGTGATTGGAAATACTACGAACGCTGACACGTTTCCCTATTGGCAACTCTTCCAGATAACTTAAGATTTCCTGGTGTTTACTCATTGAATTCTCCTTTAACGTATCGAAATTCAAGGTAGTCTCTCATTTTACGAGTATAGCGGTCACTCCCCTTGAATTGGCGAAAGAGACTAAAACCTGCTTTTTGAGCCACTTTTTGGCTAGCTTGATTCTCCAGATGAGTGATGATGGATAATTGTTTTAAACCAAATTCTTCAAATGAAAGCTGACAAAGTTTGGTAACTACTTCTGTCATAAAACCTTGTGACCAAGAATCCTTTCTTAAGAAATAACCAATTTCAGCTTCTTTTTTGATTTCGTCTATTTTTTCAAACTTGATGGAACCAATCATTTCCTGATTGTCTTGGCTACAAATTGCCCAGACACCCAGAGGAGCCTTCATAAAATAGTTAGCAAGAGCATATTGACTCTCCTCTAAACTTGCTTGGCAAGGAAAAATAAATTGCAGATTTTCAGGATTAGAAGCAATTTCATAAAAAGCTTTGCTGTCACTAAAAAAGAAAGGACGCAAATACAAGCGCTCCGTTTCAAAGAAAGAAAACATTGCTAATTTGGTCCAAATATTCATAATCACCTCAACGGTTTAGTCTTCAACGAGTGTAATGTCCGCTCCAAGACTACGCAATTTTTCAATAATATCTGAGTAACCACGAAGGATAAACTCAATATTTGTAATTTCAGTCTGTCCTTGAGCCATCAATCCAGCGATGACAAGTGCAGCACCAGCACGAAGATCTGTAGCTTTCACCTTGGCACCATGTAGAACACGCCCACCAGTGTAGAAAATATGGTCATTTGTAGTCGTAATATCCGCATCCATTTTTGCTAACTCAAAGACATGGTTGACACGTTTTTCGTAAATGGTATCAATAATAGTTCCACGACCTTGAGCAGTTAGTAAAAGTGGCGTAATTGGTTGTTGCAAATCGGTTGCAAATCCTGGATAGGGGGCAGTTTTAATATTGATGGCCTTCAAATCAGACTGTTCTTCAACGAAGATACTATCCTCAGAGACCGTCATGCGAACGCCCATTTCTTCTAGTTTGGCGATAAAGCCTTCTAAATGCTCATAGAGAACATTGTTAATACGAATTCCTTTACCAACCGCTGCAGCAAGTGAAATATAGGTTCCAGCTTCGATACGGTCTGGAATGACTTGATGACGCGTCCCAT
Organism: Streptococcus oralis; assembly: GCF_016028255.1. Taxonomy (NCBI): domain Bacteria; kingdom Bacillati; phylum Bacillota; class Bacilli; order Lactobacillales; family Streptococcaceae; genus Streptococcus; species Streptococcus oralis. Next base: position 1,274,011 of record NZ_CP065707.1, on the reverse strand, counting down.
GAAGTTGCTCGACACCATCAATGATGATAATATCAGTCCCTGCACCACGAATGTGAGCCCCCATGTTATTCAAAAGGGTAGCCACATCGATGATTTCTGGTTCACGAGCCGCATTTTCAATGACAGTACGTCCCTTAGCTTTTACTGCAGCAATCATGGTGTTAATAGTTGCACCAACGCTGACAGTATCCATGTAGATACTTGCGCCGTGAAGTCCCTTACCCTGAGCAGACAAATTCATATTGTCTCCCTCATAGCTCACCTTAGCTCCCATGGCTTCAAAAGCTTTTAAGTGAAGGTCAATCGGACGAGGCCCCAGATCACATCCACCAGGAAGTCCAACTGTAGCTTCACCAAAGCGACCTAAAAGACTTCCGTAGAAATAATAAGAAGCACGCAAGCTATTGATCTTACCATAAGGCATTGGAATGTTTTGAACACCTCTTGGATCAATCTCCAAGACATCATTGTAGCGTTTTACTTTCGCTCCCATGATTTCCATAATCTCTACAAGACTAGCAACGTCTGAAATATCTGGGACACAATCCAAAGTGACAACATCATTTGCCAGTATGATAGCAGGGATTAATGCTACAACACTATTCTTAGCACCACTAATGGTGATCTCACCTTGCAATGGATGTCCACCATTGATGACAATTTTTCTCATGTTATACTCTTTCAAAATTTACTAAAAAGGTCTCTACGTTCTATTATACCATAGTTCTCCTATTTTTCCCATTTCTGTTTAATAAAAATCTCTCTCTTTTTATCTTCTAAAATAGAAAAAAGACCCATCATACAAGCACAAAAGCTTGATATGATAGGCTTTGTAATGTTAGATTAGCGTACAGTGCGGATGCGCATTGTGTTTGTACGAACAGCTTCGCCAAGTGGTACACCTGCAACGATAACAATATCATCACCAGATTCTACCAAACCTTGCTCAACTGCAATTCTTTCAGCGAGATCAAACATATCATCAGTGTTTGATGGGCGATCAGTTGTTACTGGAATAACTCCCCAGTTAAGCATCAAACCACGCTGAGTCAATTCATCGAAAGTGATTGCCAAGATATCAGCATCTGGACGGTATTTAGAAATCAAACGAGCAGTGTGACCTGTCTTAGTGAGAGTAACCACCAACTTGATATTCATAGAATTTGTCGCATCCTTAACAGCTGAAGCCATAACCTCAGTCTTAGAATTACGTGACAAGTTAACAGATGACAAGCGACCGTATTCTTTCAATAGGGTTTGAGCATTCTTGTCAATTGTTGCCATTGTACGAACAGATTCAAGTGGGTATTTACCGTTTGCAGACTCACCTGAAAGCATTGTTGCGTCGGTTCCGTCGATAACAGCGTTAAACACATCTGATACTTCTGAACGCGTTGCACGTGGTTTTTCAGTCATAGTTTCAAGCATGTTTGTTGCTGTGATAGCGACTTTACCAGCTGCATTTACTTTTGTAATAATCATTTTTTGGTAAACTGGAACCATTTCGAATGGTACTTCGATACCCATGTCACCACGAGCAATCATAATACCGTCAGCAGCTTCGATGATTTCATCCAAGTTGTCGATACCTTGTTGGTTTTCGATTTTAGCGAACAATTGAACATGCCCGTTTCCAGTTTCTTCACAGATTGCACGAACTTCATTCACGTCTTTTGCAGTACGTACGAATGAGATCGCGATGAAGTTAATACCTTGCTCAAGACCGAAACGGATATCATCGTTATCACGTTCAGCAAGTGCTGGGAAAGGAATTTTAGTGTTAGGGATGTTTACACCTTTTTGTTTAGCGATAATTCCGTCGTTTTCAACTTCAACTTCAAATTCACGAGTTGCATCGTCTTTAGCAACAACGCGAAGACCAAGTTTACCATCGTCAACCAATACTTGACGACCAACTTCAACATCGTCGTAGATGTCAAGAGCACCCGCAACGTTCAAAGCAATCACTTCACGAGTTGATTTGATTCCTTGTTTAGTTGCAACACGGATTTTTTCACCAGTTTTGTATGAGTACTCTTTAGCTTCACCTTCGAACAATTCAGTACGGATTTCTGGTCCTTTAGTATCAAGAAGGAAACCAACTTTTTTACCTGCAAGTTTTTCTGCAAGTTTAACAGTTGCCATACGTTCACCTTGTTCTTGGTGGTCACCGTGTGAGAAGTTGAAACGGAAAGTGTTAGCTCCCGCTTCAATCAATTTAGCAATGTTTTTTGCTGAAGCTTCAACGTCAAGTTTTTCACCCCAGTATCCGTCATCACCGAATTTTTTACCACCACGGATTTCTACCGCAGGACCCAAAGTTGCAACGATTTTTACACGTTTATTCATGATTTGTGACTCCTTTATATAATTTGACCTTTTATGGTCATTTTACCAGATTAGTTAAAGTTGATTATGACAAGCTCTTGTTCAAGCTAGCAAGTCCAAGGTCAGCTTTGTGAGGGTTGTTAACAACGATTTTGCCATCAGCTGTTAGGCTGAACAAGGCTCCTTCTTCTGCTGTTCCAAGAATTGGATTTTCAACCATTTTCTCATTACGAATACCAACAGCGACACCACCGATTCCTTGTTTGAGGAGTTTAACAGCATGTGCTCCCAAGCGTGACGCCAAGACGCGGTCACGCGCAGTTGGTGAACCACCACGTTGGATGTGACCAAGTTCAGTTACACGAAGGTCACTAGTGTCTCCTGCTTCCTTGAGTTTCTTACCGAATTCATCGGCAGACATAACCCCCTCGGCCAAAACGATGATGTTGTGTTTTTTACCGCATTCGTAACCAGCTTTGATGCTAGCTACGATATCTTCCATCTTGAAGCCTTCTTCAGGGATAATGATTTCATCGGCACCAGTAGCAATACCTGCCCAAAGTGCGATATCACCAGCATTACGTCCCATTACTTCTACAACGAAAGTACGACGGTGACTTGATGATGTATCACGAATCTTATCAATCGCATCCATTGCAGTAGTAACTGCAGTATCAAATCCAATTGTGAAATCAGTACCTACGATGTCATTATCAATTGTGCCAGGCAGACCGATAGCTGGGAATCCATGCTCAGTCAAGCGCATAGCTCCGTGATAAGAACCGTCACCACCGATTACAACGACACCTTCGATCCCGTGTTTTTTCAACTGCTCAATCCCTTTAAGTTGACCTTCAAGTTGTGCAAACTCAGGGTAACGAGCAGAGTGAAGGAAAGTACCACCACGTGAAATGATGTCTCCAACTGAAGCAGCATCAAGTGGATAGATTTCACCGGCAACCATCCCTGCGTATCCATCATAGATACCAAAGACTTCCATTCCTTCTGAGATTGCTTGACGAACTACTGCACGGATGGCAGCGTTCATACCAGGGGCGTCTCCACCGCTAGTCAAAACAGCAATACGTTTCATTTGGTTTTGCTCCTTTTTCTTTTAACATTCTTATTGATTATACCACATTTCATTTGAAAATTCTTCTATTTTTCGTATTTTTAGCGATAAATCGTTTTCATAGCAATTCCCTCTAATTTTTCCTGTAAAGCAGGGTCTTTTTTTACAAAATGACGGGAGGAAACAATTGTTTTTTCTTCCTCTACATACCTGATAATAACAGGAATAGGGCCTTTGTATTGTTCTAGGATATTTGAAATCTCTTTATCGTATTCATGATTTCTAACTTGAATCCAGAATCGTTCAGCGACTGCTTCTCTCAAATCTTGTGCAATCATTTGCAGACGGCCTTCGCGGGATTGAACCTTGCCGTTGATATAGTAGAATTTTCCTTCAGATAAGATGGAGGCGAATTTTCGATACTGGTCAGAAAATACAGTTACATCCATCCGAGACTTACTGTCATGAACCTGTAGAAAGGCCATACTCTCACCTTTCTTAGTTCGAATGACTTTTATTTTTTGCACTTCAACTAGGAGAGTAGCTTGAGCTCCCTCAGTAAGATTAGCGATTGGTGTTGTCGGATATAGGGCTTGTTTAGCAAGAGTTTGGAGAGGATGGGCACTAATACCTACCCCAATCAGTTCCTGCTCCTTGTAAAATTTCTCTGCTTCTGTAAAATCATCAGCCTCAGTCCAACTATAGTTTGCATCTGCAAAGAGTCCTCCTAACTCCTCAACAAAAACAAATAAGTTTGGTAGGTTTACTAAGATTTTCTGGCGGTTCCTGTCAAATTCATCAAAAAGCCCTAGTTCAACCAAAGGAGTCAAAAGCGACAGTTTCTTGTAATTCTTGGGGAGACGTGTGACGAAATCTTCCACACTTGAAAAAGGACGATTTTCGATAATCCAGTAAGAAAAATCTCTTGGCATGCCCTTAATGGCTTTCAGACCAAGATAGATTTTCTTCTGAACAATCTTATCATGATAGGGAATACTGTTGATTGCTAAAGGAGCCACTTCAAAGCCCATCTGCAATGCATCCACAATGTAATCACTGCTGGAATAATTCAACATGACTTGAAAGAAAATAGCAGGATAGTGCGTCTTGAAATAAGCTAGCTGGAAAGCCAGTGCTGAGTAGGCGTAGGCGTGGGATCTGTTAAATCCATAGCCCGCAAACTTTTCCATCACTGCAAAAACTTGGTTGGCCTTTTCTTCTGTATGCCCCAATTTCATAGCTCCTGTGATAAAATCTTCCTTCATGAAATGCATCTCTTTAGCATTTTTCTTACCCATGGCTCGTCTGAGAATATCGGCTTTACCAAGACTGAAACCTCCAAAACGCTGAGCAACCTGCATGACTTGCTCTTGATAGAGCATAATTCCGTAGGTTGATGACAGAATGTCCTCCAAGGCAGGATCTAGTACCGTCACCTTTTCTTTGCCATGCTTACGGGCCACAAAATTATCGATATAATCGCTTGCCCCTGGTCTGTTGAGTGAGGTCGTTGCTACCACTTCTTCGAAAACTTGCGGCTGAACTCGTTTCAAGAGTCGAATAGCACCAGGTTGTTCAAATTGGAAAATCCCCTTGGTATTTCCAGCAGCAAAGAGGGCCAGAGTGTCCTTGTCTTCCAAATCAATCTCTTCGATTTTCAGATGAATACCTTCTGATTCAGCAAGCAATTCCTGCATTTTTTGTACAAAAGTCAGGTTACGTAAACCCAGGAAATCCATTTTTAGAAGACCATTAGCTTCAACTCCATGAGCATCATACTGGGTGATGAGCATATCCTCACCATATTTGAGGGGAATATAGTCCGTCAGGTCTTGGTCACTCATAACGACACCAGCCGCATGGATAGAGGTCTGACGAGGATAACCTTCAATCTTTCGAGCAATCTCAAAAGCTTTTTGGTATTCAATCTTACTATTGATAACTTGCCTAAATTGCAAATTCTTTTCATAGGCCGTGGTTAAGGTATCTCGAAAACTGATCTTTTTCGTAATATTTGTTAATTCGTACTCTGGAACACCATAACGTTTGAAAACATCACGAATTGCCTGTTTTGCTCCAAAGGTCGAATAAGTGACAATCTGCGCCACGTGTTGACTGCCATAGCGATCACGAACATAACGAATGAACTCTGGTCTATATAGGTCAGGGATGTCGATATCGATATCGGGCATGGTATAGCGCTCACGATTTAAAAAACGCTCGAAAATCAAGTTCTTTTCAACCGGGTCAATTCCTGTAATATCCAGTGAGTAAGCTACTAGACTACCAACCGCAGAACCACGCCCCATTCCCATATAGTAGCCTTGGGAACGTCCAAAACGCAACAAATCCCAAACAACTAGAAAATAGTCATCAAAGCCCATATCATGAATCACAGCCAACTCTTCATTCAGTCGCTCACGATAGATAGCTGAGGTTAGCCCCTTGTCACTCAACCCTTGCTCAGCCCTCTCACGAAGTTCTTCGACCGCTGGTCTTTCAGGATTAAAGCGAGGAAGTTTTAAACTTGGATCAAGTTGATAATCAACATTCTCTATCAAACCTTGAAGATTGGCAAGTGCCTGAGGGAAATGATTTTTAAATCGAGCTTCTAAGTCTGAGGCTGGTAGAAAGATTCCTTGTTGTGAGTGCAGATCCACTTCTCTCAGACTGACATTGTCCTTGATTGCCGACAAGATTTGCAAAACTTGAATATCTTCTTTTTCAAAAGAGTTGACCTGATACAGTGGAAGAATGGGTCTGGTAAAGACTTCTTGAGGAGTATCAGGACTAATACCGATAAAATAATCATGTCCCAAATCTAGCTGTTCGATTCCCTCAAAATAAGGAACAATAACGGCAACATCCTCAAGGTGGCTAGTAAAGTCAGACCAATTCTTTCGACCAGTCATTTTTAGAGTGGATAACTTCATCAACTCTTGGTAACCTTTAGTGGATAGGGCTAGAAAACGAAGAGAGATATTCTCCTCATTTTTGACCAAAGTCATTTCCAGACCGACTAAAGGTTGAATACCATACTTACGAGTCACTTCTAAAAAGTGATAGGCTCCATAGAGATTATCCACATCCATAATAGCAAGGTGAGAATAGCCGTATTCTTTAGCCATTTGTACGTATTTTTCAATCGAAACCACACTTTCCATAAAACTATAAACAGTCTTGGTGTCGAGCTGTGCAATCATTTCCTCTCCTCCTTGCTTTAGATATAGTACTATTATACCATTTTAAAAACTAGAATGAAAAGGTAGAGACCATTCCTTTTAAAGTAACTTCATCACAGGTCAACAATATCTTTTTTACCTTATTTTTGATATACTAAATTTAGAATATTTCTAAAGGAGAGCGCCATGCGTTTTAATCAATTCAGCTACTTGCCTGTTTCTCATTCGCAAGTTTTACGCGAATTATCTCAGCTTGGTTTGAAGCTGGTACCAGAACAAACATCAAAAAAACAACTTGAACAATTTGTCCGCTGGAGTTTTTTCACTTATAAAAATACCGACTATCCTTTGTCTGTCTTAGCAGCTGACAAGGATACTGATCTCCTTACCTTCTTTCAGTCAGATTGTGACCTGACTCCTGAGATTTTTTATACCGTGGCTTTTCAACTTCTGGGATTTAGTTATCTGGTTGACTTTGAGGATGCCGAACAGTTCCGTAAAGAAACTGGTTTTTCTATTGTTTATGGGGATCTCATCGAAAATCTTTATCAATTGCTCAATACGCGAACTAAAAAAGGAAATACGCTCATCGACCAGCTTGTTAGTGATGGACTCATTTCAGAAGATAATCACTACCACTACTTTAACGGTAAGAGCTTGGCAACCTTCTCTACTCATGATGTCATTCGTGAAGTCGTGTATGTCGAGAGTCGTGTGGATACTGATAAAGACGGTCTCCCTGATTTAGTCAAGGTCAGCATTATTCGCCCGCGTTATGATGAACAAGTCCCTGCTCTTATGACTGCCAGCCCTTATCACCAAGGGACCAACGATAAAGCCAGTGACAAAGCTCTCTACAAAATGGAAGGAGAACTTGAGGTCAAACCTGCCCACATTATTGAACTTGAGAAGCCTGAGATTGATTTTGTCGAGCCTCTTGGTCAAACCAAACTCGTTTCTGAGGCTGAAGAAAAGCTAACTCACATCAATAGTTCGTACACTCTCAACGACTACTTCCTTCCAAGAGGATTTGCCAATCTCTATGTATCGGGTGTTGGTACCAAGGATTCCCAAGGTCTCATGACCAATGGGGACTACCAGCAGATTGAAGCATATAAAAATGTCATTGACTGGCTTAATGGCCGTTGCCGTGCTTTCACGGACCACACGCGCAAGCGCCAAATCAAGGCTGACTGGTCAAACGGCAAAGTCGCAACAACAGGAATTTCTTATCTAGGCACCATGTCCAATGGTCTTGCCACCACTGGTGTTGATGGCTTGGAAGTGATCATCGCTGAAGCAGGAATTTCCTCTTGGTACAACTACTACCGTGAAAATGGTCTGGTGACTAGCCCTGGTGGTTATCCAGGTGAGGATTTTGACTCACTTGCTGAGCTTACCTACTCCCGCAATCTCTTAGCTGGCGACTATATTCGTACTAATGAAGCTCACCAAGCAGACTTAGAGAAGGTAAAAGAGCAACTGGATCGCAAGACTGGTGACTACAATCAGTTTTGGCATGACCGCAACTATCTGCTCAATGCTCACAAGGTTCAAGCTGAGGTCGTCTTTACGCATGGTTCCCAGGATTGGAACGTCAAACCACTTCATGTTTACCAGATGTTTCATGCCCTTCCTAGCCATATCAATAAGCACCTCTTTTTCCATCATGGTGCCCATGTCTATATGAACAACTGGCAGTCGATCGACTTCCGCGAGTCCATGAATGCCTTGTTAAGCAAGAAATTGTTAGGACTTGACTCAAGCTATCAACTTCCTACTGTCATCTGGCAAGATAATACTGAGCCTCAAACATGGCATAGTCTCGATGACTTTGGCAAGCAAGATGAACTGCATACCTTCTCTCTTGGAACTGAAGAAAAGGTGATTCAAAACCAGTATGATCAAAAAGATTTTGATCGTTATGGTAAGACTTACCAGACTTTCAATACAGAACTTTACCAAGGAAAAGCCAATCAAATCACCATTGACCTTCCAGTAACTCAAGACATTCACTTAAATGGTCGAGTGGAGCTAAAACTTCGTGTCAAATCAAGTACAAACAAGGGCTTATTATCTGCTCAACTGCTGGAACTTGGACAAAAGAAATATCTACAGCCTTATCCAGCTGTTTTAAGTGCTAGAACCATTGACAACGGTCGCTACCACATGTTAGAAAATCTCTGCGAACTGCCATTTACTCCAAGCGCCCAACGTGTCATCACCAAAGGCTACCTTAATTTACAAAATAGAAATAACTTACTGTTAGTGGAGGATATTACTACAGATGAATGGATGGATGTGCAATTAGAGCTGCAACCAACTATTTACATGCTGAAAAAAGGTGACACACTTCGCCTTGTTCTCTATGCAACCGACTTTGAAATTACAATTCGAGATAATACAGACTACCACTTAACTATTGATTTAACACAGTCTTCTATCACCATCCCCTCATAAAAGGAGCCAGCCTCATATGAATAAATCTGAACATAGACACCAACTCATCCGTGCACTTGTAGCTAAAAATAAGATTCATACACAGGCAGAGTTGCAAGCTTTACTAGCTGAAAACGACATCCAAGTCACACAGGCCACTCTCTCACGCGATATCAAAACCATGAATCTATCAAAGGTTCGCGAAGCAGATCATTCTTACTATGTCTTAAATACTGGTTCCATCTCCAAGTGGGAAAAACGCTTGGAAAACTATATGGAAGATGGCTTGGTCATGCTACGCCCTGTCCAGCATCAGGTTGTCCTCAAAACCTTGCCAGGCCTTGCCCAATCGTTTGGAGCTGTTCTCGATGCACTTGATTTCAAACAAATCATTGCCACCGTATGTGGTGATGATGTCTGCCTTCTTATCTGTGAAAACGCTGAAGAAGCACAGACTTGCTTTGAAATTCTTAAAAAATTTGCGCCACCATTTTTCTTCAATGACTAAAAAATTCCCCGTGATGAATACAATCACGGGGTTTTGTTTTATCAATGTTGATAGGCTATTTTTCTTCTCTATCAGCCTTCTCATTGCCTTTTTTTTCTCGTGCCAATCGAAGAGCACGTTTGGGATTGAGACGATTAAACAATTCTTCTAGTTTCTTTTCATTCCATACATCTGCTGCAGAAACAAAATTTCCATCTGCATCTCGGAATGATATCGGTTTATCTCCCATATCGATCTCCTAGTCTACAAATTCAAACTCAAATTTACCAATTCGGACTAAATCACCATCCTTGGCTCCACGCGCACGAAGGGCTTCGTCAACCCCCATACCACGTAACTGGCGAGCAAACTTCATGACAGACTCATCACGGTCAAAGTTGGTCATGTTAAAGAGTTTCATGAGTTTCTCACCAGAAAGCACCCATGTCGCATCATCGTCACGGCTAATTTCAAAGGCTTTTTCTTCCTCATCAAAGCCATAGTAAGCTTCTTCTTCCATATCAGACTCATCATAGAGCAAGAACTCAGGAGTCTTATCCAACAATTCAGCTGTCGCATCCAAAAGGGGCACCAACCCTTGCTTAGTCAAACCAGAAATAGGGAAGATTGCTGGAAGTTCTTCAAACTCGTCGTAGTTTGCTGCCAATTTTTCCTTGAAGGCTTTAAGATTTTCCTGACTTTCAGGCATATCCATCTTGTTGGCTACGATGATCTGAGGACGCTCCATAAGACGAAGGTTGTAGGATTCCAACTCTTTATTGATAGCTAGGTAGTCCTCGTAAGGATCACGTCCTTCGCTAGCTGACATATCGATGACGTGGAGGATAACTCGAGTGCGTTCGATATGACGGAGAAACTGGGTTCCAAGACCAACACCTTGACTGGCCCCTTCAATCAAACCTGGAAGGTCTGCTACTGCAAAAGATTCACCTGACTGCGTACGAACCATACCCAAATTAGGGACAATCGTCGTAAAGTGGTAAGCACCGATTTTTGGTTTAGCTGAAGTAATGACACTAAGCAAAGTGGACTTTCCAACAGATGGGAAACCGACCAAGCCAACATCCGCTAGAATCTTCAATTCCAGTTGCAACTCACGTTCTTGACCTGGTTCTCCATTCTCAGAGATTTCAGGTGCAGGATTTTTTGGTGTCGCAAAACGGATGTTTCCTCGACCACCTCGACCGCCATGAGCCACGATAAATTCTTGACCATGTTCAATCAAGTCTGTAATCACTTTTCCTGTCTCAGCGTCACGTACAGTTGTTCCTTGTGGTACACGAACACGAAGGTCTTCTGCACCACGTCCATGCATTCCTTTGGTCATCCCTTTTTCACCGGATTCGGCCTTAAAATGACGGTTATAGCGGAAATCCATCAAGGTACGCAAGCCTTCGTCTACAACGAAAACAACGTTACCACCACGTCCGCCATCGCCACCCCAAGGACCGCCATTCGGGACATATTTTTCACGGCGAAAGGCAACCATACCATCGCCACCATTACCAGCCTTGACCTTGATCTTGGCTGTATCTAAAAACATACTCATATTTTCTTCTCGCTTTAAAAAGGACTGGAAAATCCAGTCATTAGTTATTGTTTCTATCTTAGCAACTTGCTTAGAATCTGCTAAAAGCTCCAAGCGCTGTCGCAAAGATACCAGCAAGGGTTACAAACAACATAATTAGCACGACAAAAAGCGTTACTTTTTCAAACATTGTTTTTTTACGTTTTCCATTATCTCCAAAAGCCATCTGGACTCCTTTTTATTTCTCTTTGTTCTATTCTGATTCTCTTTTAATCTTCGCTAGAAACAGGTGCAATTACCCATAAAATCAAGTAAGCAAGTACCCCTGCCCCATAACAAAAGGCAAGAACGCCCCAAATCACACGGACAATAGTAGGGTCAATATCAAAATAGTGGGCTACACCTGCGCAAACGCCTCCAATTTTTTGATCTCTACCACTTCTCATAAATTTTTTTGCCATATTTTATTCTCCTATATTTTTACTAATCTCTCCAGTAATCTCGGATGCTAGACAACTGCTTTTTAGAAGCCTTTAATATTCGTTTAGACTCTTTAACCGGAGCTGAAACAGCCTGCTGAGGTAGGTACAAAATAGTTTTTAAGAATCGCTGTGTCATGGGTTCGTCGCCACGTAGTTCCTGCTCAAATTTATTTGAAATCATCGCATCGAGATAAAACTCATGAACTCGTTTCCCAAAATTCTCAGCCGAAATCTCATACAACTTATCAGCCAACTTCTGCTCATCCATATCTGGAGTGGCAATCAAGGCCTCCAAGATAGCACCCGCAAGATCATGCTCTCCATAGTAGAGGGTTCCAAACATTTTGTCACTGATCAGATTATCCAGATAAGGATTGCCATGAGCGATGACAGGCGTTCCACTGGCTAGACTCTCTAGATAAGTCAGGCCTTGGGTTTCACTAGTGGATGCAGAGATAAAGAAATCAGCCACTTTATAGTATAAGGCTGTTTCACTCGGGGCGATCATACCAGTAAAAATCACATGATCTTGGATCTGCAATTTCACTGCTTGTTCCTTCAGACTGTCCAGATAAGGACCATCTCCAGCAACAACCAACTTCACCTTATCTTCTTCTTTCAATACCTCAACAAAGGCATCTAGGACTGCTTGGATATTCTTCTCATAGGAGATACGAGAAAGACTCAGCAATATTTTCTCGCCTTCCTGAATGCCTAACTTCGAACGAAGTTCTTTCAAGTTTTCCTCTTTGATCTCAGGTCGTTCAAACTTAGCTAGCTCAATTCCAGTTGGGATGACACGCTTTTCAACCTTGACTTTGTATTTAGATAAAAGGTCACGAACAATCTCACTAGGGCAAATCACACCATCTACATCATGAAGGAAGCCACGCACCAAATATTTTACCATACTCGGACGAATTAGCATGCCCTTAGCAATGTAATGCACATAGTCTTCATACTGGGTATGGTAGGTATGAATAACTGGAATTTTCAATTCTCTCGCAATCCAAATCCCTAACAAACCAAGAGAAAATTCTGTCTGGGTATGAATGATATCGAGTTGATACTGCTTGGCAATTTCAAGCGCCTTTGTAAAACCTCGGTAGGCAAATCGTCGATCCTTAAATGCAAAGAAAGGGACACTCGGAATGCGAATAATTTGCCAATCCTCGTATCGGTTCACGTCTTTATCAGTCGTTGTAAAGATAAAAACTGCATGCCCCTGCTTTTCAAGCTCAGTTTTCAAGGTCCGTATACTAGTCGCGACCCCGGAAACCTGAGGGAAATAGGTATCTGTAAATAAACCAATTCGCATAAATTACCTCACTTTTTGCCCAAAGCAGCCTGTTCTCGATAAAATTTTAACCAGATTTCCAACAAATGCTCCTCAGAGTACTCTTTGGAGATCTCGCGAGCTTTTTCTTTCAAGTCCTTTAAGGCTTCAGGGTCATTCTTGTATTCTAGGATTGCTTCTCTCATCTCGGAAACATCACTTGTAGCACGATAATTCCCATCAAGAATAACCTTATACAAATCCAAATCTCTTAACATAATAGGAGCCTCGCAACTAGCGGCCTCTAAGATAGTCATAGGGAATAATTCATTGTAACTTGGTAGCAAGAATAGATCCGCCATAGCGTAAAGCTCCCGCATCCGTTCCGGTGACACAATTCCAGGGAAAATAAGATTTTTGGGTGGATTGTCCATTATCTTCTTGTAGCGTTCATAACCATCTGTCATCCCACCAAATGAAAAACCACCTGCCCAGATAAAGGTAATTTCTGGCAATTCCTCAGCAAGACGGATAAAGTCATCAATCCCTTTACGTTTCTGAACCTGACCCGCACCGATTACGACAAACTGATCTTCCGCAAGATCCATTTCCTTTCGGAGTTGTGCAACCTGTTCAGCTGGTAATGGATGCCATTTTTCTTTGTTTACAAAGTTTGGAATATAAGTTACTTTTTCACGCGGAATACCAGCAGCCACCAAATTCTCGATAAACATGGGATTGACCACCACCAAGTGTTCCATTCGGTTGTAAAAGGAAAAAACATAGCGTTTGACAATTCCTTTTAGGAAAAATGGAATCTTCAAACTCCCCTCAAGCGTATCAGGCAAAAAATGCACATAGCCAATTTTTCTCCCAGAGCGTTTCTTTTGGAAAGTAGATAAATAATAAGGGAAATCAATAGTGTGAAAATGAGTTACATCTGCCTCTACAGGAAGATTCTCCGTAACAATCAACTGGTCTTTGGCATCGCGGTGAAGGAGACTAACCAATTCTCGATAAGCTCCTGACACTCCTTGACCAGCTACTTTTTCACTTGAACTTAGCATATTAATACGCAATTTTTCGTTTTCCATACCTTTCATTATACCATTTTATTTCCAGAAAATCAGCAAAAGAAAGAAGAGACGATTGGAAAAAGGATAAAATTATCCTATTTTCCAATCGTCTCTCACATTTTTCTTAGTCTTTATTTAATTCCTAGGGCGATACGCGCGTATCGGCTCATTTTTTCAACCGTCCAAGCTGGATACCAGACCAATTTAACTTCGGTATTGGTTACCTCAGGCACATCTGTCATCGCATCATGTATCTGGTCTGTCAAAAGGTCAGCCAGTGGGCAGCCCATAGTTGTCAAGGTCATATCAATTTCAGTGTGACCTGTTTCACCATCAAAACGAATTTCATAAATCAAACCTAGGTTGACAATATCAATCCCCAACTCAGGGTCGATGACTTCTTCCAAAGCATTTAAAATGCGTGTTTTGATCGTTTCAATTTGCTCTTCTGTATAAGCCATGTTATTCCTCACTCTTAGTCTTCAATAAAATCACGAAGGGGTTTGCTGCGACTTGGTTGGCGCAATTTTCTCAAAGCCTTGGCCTCAATCTGACGGATACGCTCACGAGTCACGTTAAAGACTTTACCAACATCTTCAAGAGTACGCATTTTTCCATCATCTAGTCCGAAACGCAAGCGCAAGACGTTTTCTTCACGGTCTGTAAGAGTATCCAAGACTTCATCCAACTGCTCACGCAAGACGATACGAGTTGTGTAGTCTACTGGATTTTCAATCACTTCGTCTTCGATAAAGTCCCCAAGATGGCTATCGTCCTCTTCACCGATCGGTGTTTCAAGTGATACTGGTTCTTGAGCGATTTTTAGGATTTCACGGACCTTGTCAGGTGTCATATCCATACGCTCAGCGATTTGTTCAGGAGTTGGATCTTGTCCCAATTCTTGAAGGAGATTACGCTGTTCACGGACAAGCTTGTTAATGGTTTCTACCATGTGGACAGGGATACGAATAGTACGGGCCTGGTCAGCGATGGCACGAGTGATTGCCTGACGAATCCACCAAGTTGCATACGTAGAAAACTTAAATCCTTTTGAATAGTCAAACTTGTCAACAGCCTTCATCAAGCCCATGTTTCCTTCTTGGATCAAATCCAGAAACTGCATGCCACGCCCTACGTAGCGCTTAGCAATCGAAACCACCAAACGAAGGTTGGCTTCTGCAAGACGTTGTTTGGCTTCAATATCACCAGCCTCAACTGCTAGAGCCAATTCTTTTTCCTCTTCGTTGGTCAAGAGAGGAACGACCCCGATTTCCTTCAAATACATACGGACTGGGTCATTAACCTTGGCAGAAGTTGAGCCAATCAAGTCCTCATCACTGAGTTCTGGTTCTTCTTCTGCACTAAGCACACGCGCGCTTGGATTTCCTTCGTTGTCTGTGATAGAAATTCCAGCATCCTGAATCCGTTGCAAAAGGTCTTCAATGCCGTCTGCATCGAGGGTGAAAGGAATAACCAGACTTGAATTGATTTCATCATCTGTTGCTGTTCCTGTTTTTTTGTGGTTACGGATAAAGTCCGCTACTTGCACATCAAATGTGGTTACTTCTTTTTGTTTTGTTGCCATTATTACTCCATTCTTCTCTTTTGGGAAATCAATCGTTGCAATTCTTCCAAGGCTGTGTCTGTATCTCCTACATGACTAGCCTCCTGCACTTTCTTTTTAATCCTTAAATTGTCCTTGCTGAGGAGGGCACGGTTACGAGTTTCTTCGACTTCAGAAAGTTCTTGAGGCGACATCTCAGCTGGCAAATCTAGACCAAGAACATGGTACCAGGCATTTTCAACCTCAGGAGTCTGATGAGACAGTTCCTCTGATCCGATTTCTCCCTCTACACTTAATAATTCGTAAAGAATTTGAAATTCTGGGGTATCAAAGAAAAAATCTTCTCTTAATCGGTAGTCATTTAAAACAACTGGATTCTCAGCCATCCTATAAAGGAGATGAGCCTCTGCTCTCATAACTGCTGTCAGTTGCCGCGTCACAGGCAAACTAATCACTACTGGCGTAGGATGCTCCTTGACTCTCTCCTGCCTTTGAACAATCCGACTTTCATTTACAATCTGTTCTACTTGCTGATAATCAAAGGAAGGTAGGTTATCCGCCAGAATGTGGATATAAGAATTCTGGGCAGTGATAGACTTTTCTTTGGCGATTAAGGGCGCAATCTTTTCAATGAATTCGATTTGCGCTTGCAAGTTATCACTATTCTCAGGTTTGAGTTGGTGAATATAGAACTCTATGGGACTAATCCGAGTCTTGGTTAAAAGGTAAGCCAGGTCTTCAGCAGAATTCTTTTGCAAATACTCATCTGGGTCCATGGCATCAGGTACTCGAACAACCTCAACTGAGAAGTCTTTTAACTCCTCTAGAGCCTTGGCTGTTGCTGCCTGCCCTGCCTTGTCGCCATCATAGCTGAGAACAATTTTTTTGGTAAAGCGTTTGAGGTGGTCAACATGCTCCTTGCTTAAGGCTGTTCCCATGGAAGCTACAGCATTTTCTATACCAGCACGGTAGGCTGCGATCACATCCATGAAGCCTTCCATCAGATAGAGCTCTGTAATCTTACCTGTTCCCTTTTTTGCCTTGTCCAAATGGTACAATTCGTAACTCTTGTTAAAAATTGCAGTCGAGCGACTATTTTTATATTTGGCAGTCTGACTGTCAGTTTCTTGCCAGATACGACCTGAAAATGCAATGACCTGTCCCTTGTCATTGGTCAAAGGAAAGATGATCCGTCCAAAAAAAGTATCATAAAACTGATTGCCATCTGACAGGTAAAACAGGCCAGAATCCAATAAATCCTTTTCCTCAAACTTGTCAGCCAAACGTTGATAGAGATAGGTTCTCTCTGCTGGAGCTAGTCCAATCTGGAAGTGCTTCAGAACATCGTCTGTCAATCCGCGTTTGTAGAGATAAGCCCTTGCTTCTTCTCCCATCTTTGTCGTCATGAGGATGGCATGGTAAAAGCGTGCAGCTTCTTCATGCATATCATATAGAGCTTGATGGGGGGAAGCTTGTTGAGGACGAGACTGGACAGGCATAGCCAGTTGAATACCGACGCGCTCTCCTAAGAGCTGAACGGCTTCCATAAAGGACACGCCTTGGTATTCTTCGATAAACTTAAAGACATCTCCTGAACGCCCACATCCAAAACAGTGATAAAACTGCTTGTCTTCCACAACGTTGAAAGAGGGGGTCTTTTCACCATGAAAAGGACAGAGCCCTAAATAGTTCCGTCCAGCCTTCTGTAAAGAAATCACATCACCTATGACTTCCACAATGTTGGCATTGTTTTTGATTTCTTCAATGACTTGCTTGTCAACCATACACAATACCTCCATCTTATCATAGTTTCACGTAAACTAGTATAGCTTATTTCTGAAAAAAAGTAAACCATTTCATACGCTTTCCGTAATTCTCTTTGCCTTATTTTTCCAGATAGAAAGAGGAGATAAAAAACTCAGAAACACTTTCATGTTTCTAAGTTAATTTTCACTATTTTTTGATGATTATTTAACTCACCTATTCAAATAATTGATAGTAGTCTGAGATTTTCATCTTAGCTTTTTCTTCTTTATTGAGGTCTTGGATAATACGACCTTCCTTCATGACTATCAGACGATTTCCATACTTCAGTGCATCCTCCATATGGTGGGTAATCATCAAGGCTGTTAGATGATCCTTGCTGACAAAGTCATCTGTTAACTCCATCAAGGCAACACTTGTTTTTGGGTCAAGAGCTGCTGTGTGTTCATCCAACAAGAGCAACTCTGGTCGCTTCAAGGTTGCCATCAAGAGACTCAAGGCCTGGCGTTGACCACCTGATAGAAACTCAATCGGAGTATCTAGATGTTTCTCAAGCCCATTTCCCACTTTTTCAATGGTAGCCTGAAACTCTTCCCGATGACTTGATAGCCTTCTAGGCAGGAGTCCTCTCTTCTCACCACGAAACTTGGCAATTAAGAGATTTTCCGCCACCGTCATACGGGGAGCCGTACCCATCTTAGGATCCTGAAAAACACGAGACAAGTACTTAGCCCGCTTTTCAGGTGAAAAATGCGTCACATCCTCGCCCATGATACGGATACTTCCACTTGTTAAGGGCAAGGTACCTGCAATAGTGTTAAAAAGCGTTGACTTCCCTGCTCCATTTCCACCTAGGATAGTAATGAAATCATGTTCAAAAATTTCAAGAGAAACATCATTCAGAATGATTTTTTCCTCGTCAAAGCCATTCGTGATGACTTTGGTGGCATTTTTTAATTCTACAATTGCTGTCATCTGCTAAACTTGACTCCTTTCAGGTATTTGCTTTTGAAGGTTGGAATCATGAGGCAAACTGCCAAAATCAAGGCGCTGTACAAACGAAGATAACTTGTATTAAACCCAAGAGCAATCACTCCCCAAACGAGGAACTGATAAGCAATAGACCCTACAACGATGGTCATGAGTCGCTCTGCCAAAGTCAAACTCTTGAACAAAACCTCACCAATAATCAAGCTAGCAAGCCCTACGACAATCACGCCAATTCCTCGAGAAACATCCGCGTATCCTTCTTGTTGAGCAATTAAGGCTCCTGCAAGCGCGATAATCCCATTTGAGAGAACCAAACCCATAAGTTCCATACGACCCGTATTGATACCAAAGCTACGAGCCATATCGGGATTGTCACCTGTAGCGATGTAGGCCTGACCTAGTTTGGTATCAAGGAAAAAGAGCATAAGGCCAATAACAAGAGCTACAAAGATTAATCCAGTCAGGAGTTGGTTAAGATCTGAATCGAAAGGCAAGACATCCTGTATTTGTTTAGTTCCAAGAAGCCCCAGATTGGCACGCCCCATAATCATGAGCATGATGGAATGGCAGGAAGTCATGACCAGAATCCCTGATAAGAGGGTTGGGATTTTTCCTTTGGTATATAAGAGTCCCGTCGCCATTCCAGCTAGACAGCCCGCTCCTACTGCAGCTAAGGTCGCTAAGAATGGATTGACTCCCTGTGTTATCAAGGTTACAGCTACTGCTCCCCCTAGAGGAAAAGAACCTTCAGTAGTCATATCTGGAAAATTCAAAATTCGAAAAGTCATAAAGATTCCCAAACCTAGAATCGCCCAGACCATCCCCTGAGAAATAATGGATACTATCATAATCTTTCACTCATTTCTTTCTTTAGTAAAAATGGGAGGAGATGTGCCCAGCTCCTCCTTTATCTTTATTCAATCACTTGTCCTGCTTCTTTTAGAACGGACTCAGGAATGGTGATACCAAGTTCCTGCGCTAGTTTTTTATTAATCACTGACTTACCAGTTGAAAAGACATTAACTGGCGTATCAGCTGGTTTTTCACCTTTCAAAACTTTGGCAATCATCTTACCAGTAGCCACTCCAAGATCGTGTTGGTCAACTACTACAGATGCTAATCCACCTGCTTCTACCATGGCAGTGGCACTTGGGTAGATTGGCTTTTTAGCTGTTTGGTTGCTTGAAACAACTGTTGAGAATGCGGATGCAATGGTGTTGTCAATTGGAACCCAGATTGCATCGACCTTGCTTGTCATGACATTGACTGTTGAAGCAATTTCATTTGTTGATGGAACTGCAAAGGTCTCGACTGTTAAACCAGCTTTTTCAGCATAAGCCTTGAATTCTTCTACCTGTGTTTTTGAGTTATCTTCGCTACTTGAGTAAAGAGCTCCGATTGTTTTGACATTTGGTGTGAGAGTTTTTATCAACTCTACTTGTTGTTCAGCAGGGTTGTGGTCTGATACCCCTGTGATGTTGCCACCTGGTTTTTTCAAATCTTTGACCAAGTTAGCACCGATTGGGTCTGTAATAGCAGCCATGATAACTGGTAGGTCTTTTGTAGCACTTGCGAGTCCTTGAGCCGCTGGAGTCGCAATCCCAACAACGACGTCATTTCCATTTGCCACCAATTGTTTACTCATGGTTGCAACCTTGCTCTGATCACCTTCAGAGTTCATAAAGTCGATTTTTACTTGATCGTCCTTATAGCCTTCTTCAGCTAGTCCATCTTGAATCCCTTGGTAAATCAAGTCCAAGGATGGGTGACTAACAAATTGAAGGACACCAACCTTAGCAACCTTTTGCTCTTCCTTAGCTGCTGGCTTGTTCATTGATGAATAAATCAAGCTAGCCACTACCAATACTGCTAATCCAGCGACAATTCCAATCAAACGTTTATTTTTCATTTTTCTTTCTCCTTAATTCTTTTACCTTAACTTTTTAAATCACATCATCAAGCGACGCCATCGTTTAAATTTCATAGTCTTTCCTCCCCATAGAAAAAGTCCTCACACAAAAAACTTGTGTGAGGACGTCGATGCGCGGTGCCACCTCAATTATAGGGAATATCCCTATCGCTCTTTCTCGCAATAACGAGTTGCACTGTAAGGTGTGCTCACCGAATTTTTATGATTTCAAATTCTTAAGTACATTCAGCCCAATTTCATCAATTTCATCTATCTGCTTTCACCAACCACAGACTCTCTAAAAAATGAGCATGATTACTTTCTGAATGTTTAAATTATATCATTTTTCAACTACTTGTCAAGCTTATTTTTAGAATTTTTTAAACAATTCAAAAACTTCCCCTTTATAAAAGAGGAAGTTTGTAGAATATCAGCCTGAATTACGCAAACCTGTTGCAATTCCGTTAATGGTTGTATGAATCAATCTTTCTTCGTCTGCCGACAATTCGCCGCGACGTTGACGTTTGATCAACTCCAACTGGATGTAGTTAAGGATATTAAAGTAAGGCATACGATAGTTTAGACTGTCTTTTAGGTAAGAGTTTTCTGCCAAGAGTTCGTCATAACCTTCGATAGCTAAAATAACGTCCTTAGTCAACTGCCATTCATCTAAAATAGTGTAGTAGATAGCCTGCACTTCTTCATCTTCACAGAGCTTGGCATATTCGAAGGCAATGTTCATGTTAGACTTAGATAAGACCATGTCCACATTAGAGAGCAGAGATTGAAAGAAAGGCCAGTTTTGGTACATGTCACGGAGGATCTCAATATTATCAGGATCTTGATCAATAAATTCTTTGAAGCTTGAACCTACGCCATACCAGCCAGGGAACATGACACGGCTTTGTGACCATGAGAAGACCCAAGGAATAGCACGCAAACCGCCGATTTCAGTGATGGTCTTACGAGCTGCTGGACGCGAACCGATATTGAAGCTTGAAATAGCCTTGATTGGACTTGATTCAAAGAAATAATCATAGAAATGTTCATTTCCAAAGACCAAATCACGGTAGATATCGTAGCTGCGGTCCACTACTTGATCCATGATAGCTTCGTAACGATTTGACGTATTAGTATCACTCTTCTTCTTTGTAATCATACGGTTAATGGCTGCAGAAACCAACATTTCAAGGTTATAATAAGCAGCGTCTTTGTTACCGTATTTGTTTCCAATCACTTCTCCCTGCTCAGTCAGACGGATGCGGTCTTTGATAGACTTGAGTGGTTGGGATGTGATAGCTTCATAAGTTGGGCCACCACCACGACCCACGGTACCACCACGACCGTGGAAGAAGGTAACTTTAACGCCAAATTCATCACCGATAGCAGTTAGTTGTTGTTGCGCCTTGTAGAGGGTCCAACATGATGACAGGTAACCACCGTCCTTGTTACTATCAGAATAGCCAAGCATGATTTCTTGGTAGTTGTCTTTTGAAGCAATCCATTTTTTAGCCAAAGGAAGAGAGAAATATCTTCTCATGGTTTCTTCTGAGTGATCCAAGTCCTCAATCGTTTCAAATAGGGGAACAATCTGAACGCGGGCTTTTTGAGCATCCACCAAGCCGACTTCCTTAAGCATAATGGCTAATTCGAGCATATCGGATACACTTGTTGCGTGAGAAATGATGGTTTGACGAATGACGTTTTCACCTAATTTATCCTTCAACTTGCGAGCGGCTTTAAAGATAGATAGTTCTTTCTCAAGTAGTTCTGACTTTTCAGCATGAGTGGCTGAGAGGATACGAGGATCTTCTTCCAACTCTTTTAAGAGGAGGGCGCATTTTTCATCTTCAGACAAATCGCTATAGTGGTCGTTGATCCCTGCGGATGCTAGCAATTCTGCCACACAGGCTTCGTGAACACTAGAATCTTGGCGCATGTCGATAGAGGCAAGATAGAAGCCAAAGATTTCAACCGCCTGCATCAACTCGACAAATTCTCCTGAAATCAGGTACTCACCTTTGTTCTCTAATAGAGAATCTCGGATGGCTAACAAGTCTTGGTAGAATTCATCTGCAGTGGCATATCTAGGTTGAAGATCCTTGTCTTCAATAAGATAAGCCTTGGTTGCCTGCATCTTAGCTTGGATGTCAAAGAGAGCACGACGATAGAGTTCTTTTTCACGATAAATCGAGTTGTCCTGAGACTTCAGCGCCATCTCACGAACCTTGTCACTGACATTCACGATGCTGGTTGAAAGTGAAAATTCACGATAAAGGTTATAAATCTTCTCATCGTAGTAGTTCATGATGACTTCGCACTGAGTCAAGGCTGATTTGTTGAGGGTTTCCGCTGTTACGAAAGGATTTCCATCACGGTCTCCTCCGATCCACATCCCCATGGTAATCGGTTTTGGATGTTGGAGCTCGATACCTTGTTCCTTAGCTAGTTTCTTATACTCAGCCGTCAAACGTGGAACAGCATTCAAGAAAGAACTCTGATAGTACTCCATCACGTTGGTGATTTCGTTGGTTACCTTCAATTTCTTCTCGCGAATCATATCCGTTTGCATGATAATTTCAATGTAACGACGGAGATCTGTGTGCCATTTTTCTTTGTTGATCAAGCCGAGTTTGACATCACGGTACTTCCGTAAGAGTGTATGGATATGATTGGTTAAGTCCAGCATACTCTTGCGTTGTACTTGAGTCGGGTGGGCAGTCAAAACTGGAACTACATTCAGCTGCTCCAAAATTGCAGCCGCATTTTCTTTTTCAGCCACCATCTTAATGGTTGTTGACAGTTTTCCTAGATAGTCTTGGTCTACATTATTTTGGTGATTGATTTCATAAGCCAAATCCACATCTTCAGAGATATTGATCAAGAGTGGAAGGATTGAGAAATAGCGAGAAATATAGATCATTTCCTCGTTTGAAAGGCTGGTCACCAATTTATTGAGTCCTTGATAGTTTTCGCTTGTAGACAAGTCCTTCAACTGCATGATTTTATCAAAAGTCTCTGGCGCAAGCATATTTTTAGTGATGTCTTCTAACAGCTCAGTCAAAATCAAGACTTCTTCTTGGACGACTGCTTTATTGCTATAGTTTTCTAATTTTTGAAGTGACATAAACTTTCCTTTCCATTCAATCCTTATAGAGTAACAGAAGTTTGACCTTCATATTCTCTGATAAGTTTGGCACGTTTTTCGCTGGCATCGATATTTAGTACAAAGGCAATGGCTACAGATAAGACCAGAAGACTATTCCCCCCTTGTGAAAGGAAGGGGAAGGTTACCCCTGTAGAAGGAATCAAACCGGAAATTCCACCGATATTGACAAAGACCTGAACAAGGATCATCCCTCCGACACCGATAGCAACCATGGAGTTAAAGGGATCCTTAGCTCGAATACCGACTAGAATGATTCTCAAAATCAAGAAGAAGAGAAGTGCCAAAATCATACCCGCTCCTACAAATCCAAATTCCTCGATGACGATTGAAAAGACGAAATCCGTATGCGCTTCTGGCAAATAACCACGTTTCTCAATGGAATTTCCTAATCCAAGTCCAAACCAGCCACCATTTACCATTGCATAGTAGGAATTTGCGAGCTGGTGTCCTGCACCCGCCAAGTCATTAAAGGGATTAAAGAAGGCACTAAAACGTTTGGCAACGTAACCAAATACCGGAATTTGAGAAAACTTTTCAACCCCGACAAAGCGAATGACAGACAAGACCAAAATCGAACTGCCCGCCAAGAGAGTCAGAATAGTCGAAAACCAACGATAGGCGATTCCACTAACCGTATACATGATGAGAGCCACCAAAACCAAGATGGTCGCATTTCCCAAGTCGGGGAAAATCCCCAAACTACCAATCAGAACCAGTAAAACGAAACGCCAGTCGTTAAAAGCTCGAGGTAACCACTGATTCTGAGTCAAGACTTGGAAGTCGTAAACAGCTATCTCATCTTGCTGTTTTGAGAATCGATGGGCTAGGTACCAAATAATGATAATCTTAAGATACTCTGCAGGCTGAATCGTTACAGGTCCTACAGAAATCCAACCGTAGGCACCATTTACTGGTGTTCCAATTAGCCGAGCCAAAGCTAGGAGAATCATCTCTACAAACATAACGATAAAAATCAAGCGTTCATTTCTTAAAAAACCAAGTTTCAGTTTATAAATTAAGGCAATCAAAACCAAACTAACTACCCAAAACATTCCTTGGTTCCGAGCTAACTGAAGAGCACTTTTCCCTTCTTGGATCAAGGTAGCACTCGTCGTTGAGTAAACAACAATTAGACCCAAAATCGATAAAAGGAGGTAAGGAATCAAAATGGAATAGTTCAATAGGTGCCTTTTACTAATTTTCATATGTCACCACTCTAATAGAAACAGAGAAAACTGTTCCTAATTCCGTTTTATTTTCTAGTTTTGATTGCTATTATACCATTTTTTCAGAAAGAAAAAAACTCTTATCCTCCAATCCTTCGAATTTTGCTATTTGGACAAAATTGATTACTAAAAAATACAAACTTCAAGACGAAGTTTGTATTTTCTTTTTTATTCTGCTGATGAGCTACTGCTTGAGTTTGAGTCTGCACCACCAACGTATTGGGCAAAGATATTTTGGAAAACAGGATCTTTCACTTTAATATTTGCAGCTTGGAATTCTTTTCCGATAACGCTCTGAACGAAAGATGAATCGTTTTGTTTCTGAGCCAGGATGACCGTTTTCAATTTTTCTTTGTAATCATCTAGGTTTGATGATTTTTCTGTTTTCTTGGTTAGCTTAATAATGTAGTATTGGGTACTGTAGGCTTGTGTTCCAGTCGCTGTGATGACATCAGAGACACCATTCACATCCAAGGCAAAGGCCGCCTTCTTGACTTGTTCTGGAAGTTCTGTTGATGCAGAGTCAAAAGTGATTTCGCCACCATTTTCTTTTGTCTTGTCATCGTTTGAGTTGTCTTTTGCCAACTGGGCAAAATCCGCTCCTTCAGCTTTTGCTTTTTCAAGAACTTCTTTTGCCTTGTCTTCATTATCCATACGGATGATCTGAGCTGTTACATCTGGTGTATAAGACTCAAAAGCTTTTTGGTAAGCTTCGTCAGTCAATTCACTCTCTGCGGCTTTTTTAACTGCCAATTCGACCAACTTACTTGTGCGAATTTGAGCTTTACGAGTCTCAGGAGTCATACCCGCACGTTGAAGTACGCTGTTGTAGCTATCGCCGTATTTCTTTTGTTCCTCAGCAACGGCATCATCCACCTCTTTGTCAGTCACTTCTGAACCATATTGTTTTTCAAATACTTTTTGGATGGTCATATTAAGCAAGACTTGTTGCGCAGTTGGATTGTTTTTGACTTGTTCATAAAATTGGTGTTCAGTGACGACATCACCCTTCATGCTGATGAGGTCAGCCCCTTCAGAACTTTTTGAACAAGCAGCCAAAGTCGCTACAGATAATAAGGTAATGGCTCCTGCCAATAGTTTTTTCTTCATGTTTACTCCTTTTTCTAAAAACGGTCAAAAATTTCTCTAGACCAACTCAATCATTATACCATATTTTATAGCAGATAACTTAAATAAGACTAAAAATACTAGCTTTTAAATTTTAAATGATTCCATTTTTTCTTATTCCAAAAAGAACCTGAACAACAGTTCAAGTTCTTGTTTATCGTATGTTAATTTTTTAGTGACGTCCTTTGTAAGTTAGACCTGCTAAGCCAAGACTTGCTAGGAGAAGACCTACTAGAGAAAGTGAAGAACTTTGTTCACCCGTGTTTGGAAGAGCTGGAGTTTCTTTTTTCGACGTAGGTTTGTCAGCTTTAGAGTTTGAAGTTTGCCCAACAGGTTTGACAGGAGCTGTTGGAGCAGTATTCGAATTAGTTTGTGGTTTAAGCTCTGGCTTAACTTCTGGTTTTGAAGTATCAGAAGGTTTAGGTGCCGGTTTTACTTCTGGTTCTGGAGTCGGAGTTGGCGTTGGTTCCGGAGTCGGAGTTGGCGTTGGCGCTGGTTTCGGAGTCGGAATCGGAGTTGGCGTTGGCGCTGGTTCCGGAGTTGGCTCCTCTACTTTCTTGTATTCTAGGCGCAGATCATTGTATCCGTCTGCCGAGCCATAGAAGTATTCATTAACTATGTCATACGTCATGTCATAGTTTGGCATCCAGCTATCCTTTGAGATTATCTCATGTCCATTAAATTTTTTATAGATATTGATAGTCTGCCCGGGATTTATCACGCCCGTCATTTGACCAAGCATCTCTCTTGTTTCAATATCATAATAAGTGATGCGGTATTTGAGGGGCTCCTGCTTTTCTTCATCTTTTGGTGCTGGTCCCGGTTTTACTTCTGGTTTTGGCGTATCAGAAGGTTTAGTTTCCGGTTTTACTTCTGGTTTTGACGTATCAGAAGGTTTAGTTTCCGGTTTTACTTCTGGTTTTGAAGTCTCTGAAGGTTTGACATCTGTATTTAATTTTCTATAATCCAGATACATTCCGTGGTATCCATCTGGATCACCGTGGAAATAAAGACTCACCATATCATAGGTTATGACATAATTAGGCATCCAGCTGATCTTTGAGACAATTTGATATCCGCTAATCTCTTTATGTATATTAATGGATTCACCAGGTCTTATAGTGCCCGTCATTTCAGGAGCAATTTCTTCTCCTGTCTCCGCGTCATAAAAAGAGATACGGAAATTAATTGACCTCTGTTGTTCTTCAGCTTTTACGACAGTAGCCCCTAAAACAGGCACATCAGTCAAAGCTGGCGCAACAACACCAAGAGCTGCAACAGAAAGCAAAGAAATACCAAGTTTGGTCACTTTATTCGTTTTCATAATTTCCTCCTTAGGAATGTAGAATTACTTTTTAATGTGCGCAAATACTATAAAAAGCCTAATTTTTTGATTTTAGTATTTCGTAAAATTCACCTCAACCACTTGAGCGACAAGGGTTTTGGTGTATCGCGTAAAGACCGTTAAACGATACACTTAAAAAAACAAAAAATACCAATCCAACACAGGCTCAAAACCTTGTTAAATTCGTATTTTCTGAAATATTCACATTGTTATTTTGAATGTTTCGCCAAACGGTCGTTAATCGACACAAATTTACGCCTTTATTCTACCATTTTGTCTTGTTTTTAGCAAGAATTTTGCGAAACTTTTTTTCGATTGTTGGCCACATCGTTGCGTTCCAACACTTTATAGATGGTTGAGGTCGAAATTTGTTCTGTTTTTGCAATTTTTCTTATGCTTAATCCACCTGCCAAATACTGCTCAATAATTCTCTCCTCCTTCTTTTTCGAAATTCGCTTAGCACCCAGTTTGACACCTTTTTCCTTAGCTTTACGAAGCCCTTCACGAGTACGAAATCGCAAGTTTTCCAGCTCACTTTCTGCCACAAATCCTAAAATGACACAAAGTAACCTACCAATGAGCGAATCGGTTTCCAGCTTTTCATGCAAACTGACTAGCTGAATATCCGAATCATTAAATTGTTCAATCAGTTCTAGCAATTTAAACATAGAGCGCGTAAGCCTATCAAGCTTGTAGATGGTGAAAGTGACTTGCGTTCCTTTTTTCGAAAGCGTTTGAGCCAATTTTAGAGCCTTTTCGAGTTCTGAGCGTGCATTATTTGAGCCAGATTCACGCTCGATAAAAAGCTGGTCACAATGCTTGAGAGCATCGATTTGCACCTCTAAGCCCAAATCTTGCTTGTGGGTTGAAACGCGTGCATAGCCAATATTGATGATGTTTTGAGACATAAAAATCCTCCTGTTTTTGATACAGAAGGATTATACGATTTTTAATATTATTCCATTTCTGGTAAAGTTACATTTTCCACATTCTTTCGTAGCATAAGAATACCGTCTCCAAGTGGAACTAAAGTCGCTGTTAAATCTGGATTGTCTAACGTTGCGTCGAACAGTCTTTGCAAACCACGGTAAATGGTGCGTTGACCCCGACGGACTTCCATGATGTCCTTGGCAACATCGCCTCCTTGGAAAATATCATCCAAAACCACTACTCCACCAACTTCCAAGTGTTTAAGGATTTCTGGTAGAAAGACGATGTACTTGGACTTGGCTGAATCCATAAAGACAAAGTCATATGTTTCAGTCAAGGTTAACAAGACATCGACTGCGTCTCCCTCTAGGAGGGTGATTTGTTTGCGACTGTCAAACTGGGCAAAGTTTTCCTTGGCAAAGCCTATCATCTCAGGATTGCGGTCAATGGTTGTAATCTTAGCATTTGGTGCATGTTCCGCCATCAGGAGGGCAGAAAAGCCAATTGCCGTTCCAATCTCCAAAATGTTCTTGGGCTGCAGACTTTCCATGAGAAAACGGAAATATGCGACTGTTTCATGAGGAATAATGGGAATATTTTCCTTACGAGCGAAGGTTTCCAATTCTTTCAAGGAACCTGTCACCTGCTTTTGACGCTGGCGCATGAACTCTACGATTTCTTCCTTGACAACGGGACGACGCATGTTATGATTGGCGTTTTTACTATAAGACTCTACCATCTTAAGCTAGTCCCAATTTTTCAACTAAGGCTTCAAACTCATTCAAGCGGCGTTCAAAGACTGCAAAGGCGTCGTTGAGATAGTCTTCCTTCTCCATATCTACTCCCGCTTTTCTCATGACATTGAGTGGATAGTCTGACTTACCTGCCTTGAGGTAGTCGATATAACGGTCACGGTCTTCCTGACTACCATGGACAATCTTCTCAGCCAAGGCTGAAGCCGCTGCAAAACCAGTCGAATACTGGTATACGTAGTAGTTATAGTAGAAGTGTGGAATGCGCGCCCACTCGTATTGGATTTGAGGATTGTCTTCCTTGCTGAGTCCATAGTACTCTTGGTTCAAGTCAGCGTAGAGTTTATTGAGGAAATCACTTGTCAAGACTTCTCCATTTTGGTCTGCTTGGTGGATGGCGTGTTCAAACTCAGCGAATTGAGTTTGACGGAAGACTGTTCCACGGAAACCGTCTAGGAAGTTATTGAGAATAGCAAAGCGAGTTGCATCGTCTTCCACTTCCTCCAATAATTTCTCCGTCAAGATATTTTCATTGGTCGTTGAGGCAATCTCTGCCAAGAAGATAGAATAATCCCCGTAAACATATGGTTGGGTTTCACGAGTATAGCTTGAGTGCATACTATGACCTGTTTCATGGACAAGGGTAAAGAGATTGTCTAGATTGTCCTGCCAGTTGAGGAGCATAAAGGCATTGGTATCGTATGAACCACCAGAGTAGGCACCAGAACGCTTGCCTTGATTTTCATAGACATCAATCCAACGCTCACTGAAGGCCCGTTTAACACGGCTCAAGTAGTCGTCACCCAAGACCGCCAAGGCCTCTTCTGCCTTTTTCAAGGCTTCTTCGTAAGTAAAGCTATAATCTACTGACGAGAGCGGAGTGTAGACATCATACATCTTGAGATCTGAAATCCCCAAGATTTTAGAACGAAGTTTAAGGTAACGATGTAAGAGTGGCAAATGCTTGCGAACTGCTGCTACTAGATTGTCATAGACACTTTCTGGAACAAAATTTGCTGCGAGGGCTGCATGGCGAGCACTCTTATAGTTACGAACTTTTGCGCGGTAGTTTTGCACCTTAACATTTGTCTGCAAAGTCTTAGCGTAAGTATGCTGGAATTGCTCATAAGTCGCATAAAGGGCTTCATAGGCACCACGGCGCACCTCACGGTTTTTAGACTCCATCAAGCGAATGTAAGTACTGTGTGAGAGTTGCACTTCCTTGCCTTCGTCATCAAGGACATATGGGAAGCTAATATCCGCGTTGTCCAAAATAGCGAAGGTTTCACTAGCAGCGCCAAAGATTTCTCCTGCTCCAGCAAGCAATTCTTCCTCACGTTGCGAAAGAACATGGTCTTTCTTTTGCAAGAGCTTGTCAAAAAAGTGCTTGTAAACTTGGAGTTTTGGTTGAGCTTCTAGGAAGGCCGCATACTGCTCTTCACTAATCTCCATAAACTCAGGTTCATAGAATGAAAAGGCTTGTTCTAACTGACTGTATAGGGTCATTGCCTTAGCATAGTACTCTTGATACTTGGCCTCACGCGTGTCCTGGTCATTTTTCATATGCGCATAGACATAAAGCTTTTCAACTTGGCGTTCCAAGTCAAGTGAGAATTCTGTAATCTCAAGCAAACTGTCTGCGCTATCCAAGAGATGCCCCTCATACTGGGCTGCTGTTTGTACTTTTTCAGTTAAGTCTTTCAAGGCTTCTTCCCAAGCATGATCTGTTGGGTAGATTGTTGAAAGATCCCATGTATCTTTTTCATTTATTTCATGTCGTTGTAATACCATAAGATTCCTCCATCCTTTCTATTTTACCATATTTCTTGAGAAATATAAGTGATAAAAGGCTGGTGGATAGAGCTTTTGGCGATTATTTTTCGGATTTTTTTGATAGTATGCCTGAAAATTTCTATAATAGCTAGTCAGATCCGTTTCAATCTGCAAAAAATCACCTGATGCTATCGGTCTGACCTGGGGATACCAGTCGTCCAGTTGACGGTTTAATAGATTGTCTCCTTGCTGATAGGCCTCCTCCTGCTTCTTCATCCAGTAAGGCGTTTGGTAGTACAACTGCTGACGAATGTAGTGACAGATAGATGAATCTTGTACAACTGCAAAATGAGGCAGTTTTTGTTTTTGATAAGGAAATCGTAGAATTTCCAAGAGATTTCCTTGGCCATAGGGAAATTCCTTGACCTGAAAATGAAGCTTGCCACGTAGATCCTGATGCAGAAGATATTTGAGTCTCAAAATTTTCCTTTTGAGATCCAGTTCCCAAACATAGAAACCCATATTTTGACTAAAATAGAGAAATCCCCTTTGCAGTTGTGTTAATCGCTCTTTTAACCAGAGTTTTTCTCCCAGTAGCCAGATAACCTGATAGCCCTGGCTACGGTATCCTTGGCTTCTATCGCCTAAAATCTTTTGAGACAAGGGACTACACTGAACCTCCAGAGCTAGTTTCTCATTGACGAGAACATCCGCTATCTGCTGAATCTCGGGCAAACTATATTCTAAGGCGACCTGACTGTCCTTCTTGGCCCAGTGATAAAGGGCCTCTTTGTTGCCTAAGTGTTCTGGACTTTCATTCTCGAAAATAGCGATACAATCCCTTAACCTTTCATGGGCAAAGTGCGTTCGAACACTCTGTCCTTGGCGTAAGCGTAGTCCGCCCCCACAAACTGGGCAGGTGTAAGGCTGCTTGGTCACATCTTTTTCGAGGGCATTCACCAAATTTCCCTTGGCATCTCTGGCTACAAACATGGTCTACCTCCTTTTCTCATTTATTCGAAAAAGAAGTAAAAAAGGCTGGAATTCCAGCCTTTCATATTGCTTTTTTATCTTTTAAATCTCTTAGAGTATTTTTTAGTATAGGAATGAGATTGGGGATCTGCTCGCTTCTAATGACGAGCACGCCATATTCCTGACAACGATTGGCATAAACGGGATTGATTTTCCCCGTACAGACAATTAACTTGAGGCAACTCTCCCCAGCAAAATGATTGGCGTAGACTTCTAGTTCGTTGATGGCTTCAACTGATAAATCTGTCATCTTGCAGGAGATAAAGGTAATCGAGCGCCCCTTTCTCAGAATGACATCAATCTCATTTTGAACATTGTCTGCCTCTGGAAAGATGCCGTTCCAATCAATTTCACCGCCTATCATGCACTCATCAAACAGCTGAGATTCAAGCGCCAAGAGATAGAGATACACCTCTAAAATATGCCCCTTGTTGCGACAAAAAACTTGAGCTT
The DNA here is from genome assembly GCF_016028255.1 of Streptococcus oralis. Classification (NCBI taxonomy): domain Bacteria; kingdom Bacillati; phylum Bacillota; class Bacilli; order Lactobacillales; family Streptococcaceae; genus Streptococcus; species Streptococcus oralis. Next base: position 1,242,085 of record NZ_CP065707.1, on the reverse strand, counting down.
CTTGACTTGGAAAGCTGTATGCTACTCGTTTCTTGTCTTCACTTTCAATACGAATCATCCCAGCCTCCACAAGTAAAGGGATGAGAGATTCTGGGTAGTGATAATACTTGCCATTGTTTTCCAGTATCTTTTCGGTTTCAGCATGAAGGTCATTGGTCTTAGCTAGAGAGAAAAATTGGGTCACTTGATACCAGTGAGCAGGATTGGAAATGGCAGAGCTGGCTAATTTTTTGATGGCAGCAATTTGCTCAACTGAGTGGATAGGGCGTTTTGATTTGAGCATTTTTCCACCACGCAAGGCTATCAACTGTTGGATGCTTAGGGTAGGGATGTCCAAGTCTTCTTTTTCCAACTGACCAGCTACCCACTTGTATTGTTTTCCCCGCTCGACATCCATGGCTACGATGGGGAGGTGGCGATCCAAGCCATATTGATAGAGAGATAAGGCTAGTAGTGAATCTCCGCCAAAAACATCGAGAAGGACTTGGTCATAGCCTGCAAGGCAATAATCTAACTGGTCTGTTAATTGTTCTAAAGATAGCTGACGAAAGGTCACACGCTGGATATGGGGGACTTCTTCAAGGATAAACTGACGGAGAGAAACTTTCTCTTCATTGCTTATTTTTATCAAAGATAGAAAAAGAATCTCGTCACAATCACTGATAAAGGCTTGGTAGACATTCTTTTCCAATACATGCCGATCATACAATTCCACCAAAAGACTCGTCATTCGACCACCTCCATCATAAAGACTTTCTTGCGCTGAGTGTATCAGCAATACAGCCCTACTGCTCAGATTTCCTACTTCTAGTATAGCATAAAATCCTGCTCGCCCCAATCAACCAACGCAAACAAAAACGAATAGAGACCTTGCAAAGTGGTTTCTATTCGCTGGTATAGGTTTGATTTACTTGATTTTTTTAGCTAGCATAGTCGCAAAGCGTAATTGAATGCGATTGCCATTTTCATCACGACGGTGCAGATGTCCTGGGTTTTCATTATACTTGACCAATTCCCAATCCTTGTAGTAGTCGGCTAGCTCCCCTTCTTTAAAGGTGAATGGGAAATTCACTGAGCAAGGATAATCCTCTGTATCCATGGCACAGACGATAAGATTGTAGCCACCGACCGTGGTGTGCTCCTGCATATTTTGGATAATAGCTGGAATGCGGTCCGCTTGTAGGAACATCAGAACAACTGTCGATACGATGAAATCATAGTCTTGGCTAATGCTGGCTGAATTGATATCATAAAGTCCGACAGGCATGTCTAGATCCTCTTGTTCCACAATGCTTTGCAAGATTTCAAGGGACAATTCATTTTGATCCACAGCTGTCACATCAAAACCATTCTGTGCGAGAAAGAGAGAGTTACGGCCTTGACCACAACCCAAATCCAAGGCTCTTCCTGGTTTCACCGTTTGCACAGCCTCTAGGACCTCTGAATGGACTGGATTGGTCTGGTATTTCTTAGGGAAATAATCCTCAGGTTTACAATAAAATTCCAAGTACCATTCTACATCGTCTGTTGCAGCCTCTACTCGGTGCCAGGCTTGCGGTTGCGCCATGGGATTGTCAGCCCCTGCCTCAAAGAGGTGCTCAGCTAGAACCTCACCATCTTCTGTCAACTCAATAAACTTGAGTGCCCCCTTCAAGACAGTAATTTTTCCCCAGGTGCCGACTTTAGTATTGTGCTTTTGCTGAACTGCTTCAGGCATGGTCTGTTTATTCCACAAGGGCATCCGTTTATAGGCAATTAATTTTTCCATTTTACTTCCTCTTCTTAACGCTGGTTGACAGCTTTCATCACACGCGCGATGTCGCGGTTTTGTTCACGACGCTTGATAGACTCCCGTTTATCATAGTCATGTTTCCCTTTAGCAAGTCCTAAAAGAAGCTTGGCGTAGCCATCTTTGATATAGACTTTAAGGGGAACAAGGGTCATTCCTGTCCCTTTGGTCTCTTGTTCCAATTTTTGAATTTGCTTCTTATGGAGCAGGAGTTTACGACGGCGTTCTGGTTCCTGGTTCCAGATATTGCCCTCTTCGTAAGGGGCAATATGAACATTGCTCAGCCAGACTTCCCCATTTTTTACTTGGGCAAAGCCGTCCTTGAGATTGATTCGAGCAGCTCGAACGCTCTTGATTTCCGTTCCTGTCAGGACCATTCCTGCCTCTAGCGTATCTACGATTGTATAGTCGTGGTGCGCCTTTTTATTTTGTGCGACGACCTTTCCCTCGCCCTTTGCCATACTTGGCTCCTTTCTTAGCTACTTCCTTGTAAAAAGGTTTCTTGCCTTTTTTCTTTTTATCCTTTTGTGAATGCTTGTGCTTATCATTTGAGCGCCCTGATTTTCTCTTGTCTTCCTTCTTGTCTGAACGACGACTTGAACCACGACCTCTGTCTTTGCGCCCAGCTTGTTTCAAACCTTTTTCGATGACATCAAACTCACTTGGGATATAAGAGAAGTCAATCTCACCTGTCATCTTATCCGCTCTTTCAACTCGAATTCGAATTTGCTGTCCTACACGGAAAGTTGTTCCTGATTTTTCCCCACGAAGAGTCAAATCCCGTTCATTAAAATGATAAAATTCAGGCAAATTGGTAATGTGAATCAATCCTTCGACTGTATTTGGCAATTCGACAAAGAGACCGAATTTAACGATGCTAGACACAACCGCATCGTACTCTTCGCCCACGTATTCTTCCATGTACTCAGCCTTTTTCATTGCTTCGACTTCACGCTCTGCCTCGATGGCACGACGCTCACGATTAGAAGACTGGGTAGCAATCTCAGGAATAACCTGTTCAAAATGCTCGGCTACGTCCTTGGAACGTCCATAGTCACGAATCATCCGATGAACAAGAAGGTCAGGATAACGACGAATTGGGCTGGTAAAGTGAGTGTAATAGTCCGCAGCTAGTCCATAGTGACCATGATTATGCTCAGAATAACGAGCCTGCTGCATAGAACGCAAAAGCATCATGGACAATACATCCGCATAGGGTTCTCCCTCAACAGCACGCATGATGTCTTGAAGCGCCTCCTGGCTAATCTCACTGGCAGTCCCATAAATCCGCAAACCAAAGCTCGAAGCATAATCAATAAACTTCTGAACTTTTTCAGCCTTGGGCTCCTCGTGAATCCGATAAATGAAAGGTAGGTCCAGTTTACTGAAGTGCTCGGCAACCGTTTCGTTAGCAATCAACATGAAGGACTCAATCATCCGCTCTGCAATGCCACGTTGGCGAAGAACGATATCCACAGGCTTGCCTTTTTTATCCACTAGAATCTTAGCTTCATTAGTATCAAAATTGAGAGCTCCACGTTTCTCACGCATGTTTTCTAGCCTTTCATGAAGCTTGGCCATGAGTTCGATACCAGGAACAATTTTCTTAAACTCTTGTCTTTTTTCCTCGTCGCCAGCCAGGATGTCATTGACAGCGCTATAGGTCATACGGAAACTAGTCTTGATAACCGTTTGGGTAATGGTGTAATGAACCACACGACCATGTTTATCAATTTCCATAATAGCAGACTGGGTCAAGCGATCTACTTGAGGATTGAGAGAGCAGATACCATTTGACAGTCGTTCTGGAAGCATTGGAACTACACGGTCTGTCACATAAACAGAAGTCGCGCGGTTAAGGGCTTCCTTGTCAAGTGCAGAACCCTCTGTCACATAGTAGGAAACATCCGCGATGTGAACTCCGAGTTCCATATTGCCATTTTTCAAAGGCTTAATGTGAACTGCGTCGTCCAAGTCCTTGGCATCTGCGCCGTCAATGGTGAAGGTAAGCTCATCTCTCAAATCAAGACGACCTTCCATATCCTTCTCTGATGGAGCATTCGGCACACTTTCAACCTCCTTGAGAGCAGCTTCTGGGAATTCTGAGACAATATCCATGGATTCCAAGACTTCAAGAACGTCAATCCCAGCATCAGTCGAGTGCCCCACCACATCAAGGACACTAGCAACAAAGAAATCATGTTTCTTACTTGGGTATTTATCGATAAAGACCTTGAGAACCTCAGTACCTTCCAACTTGATAGCTGGTTTCTTAACATAGATGGGTTGGCTGATTTTCTGATTTTTTGAACGAATGTAGCCCGCATACTTGGGCTTTTCCTGATCCAGAACGATTTGCCCGACAACAGTTGTCAGACTGTGTTCTAGAATATCAATAATTTTGGCTTCGGCAGCAGTTCCCTTGTTACGGTCAGCGACTTTCTTGATGACCACCTCAACGGTATCGCCATCAATGGCATAGTTGACATCGTTTTTTCCTACAAAAAGATCGTCCTCTTCCCCTTCTAGACTGACAAAACCAAAGCCATTTTTATGGGCATGAAAAATCCCTTTGAGGGTGATTTCATGTTTCTTCTTCTGATCCAAGGCAAGGCTACCATCATCTTCAAAACGAATCTGGTGCTTTCTTTCCATCAGAGACAGGGTTTTAATCAACTCACGGAAATCCTTGGATCCATCCTTTCCGAGAACCTGAGCCAGGTCATTTACCGTCACTCGCCCCTTCTCTTGCAAATATTCTTTAATTTTATCTTTCATGTTTTCTTTCTAGATTTTTAATTTTCTTTTACTGTAAGACCTTCTCAAACATCATTTAATACTCAATAAAAATCAAAGAGCAAACTAGAAAGCTAGGCGCAGGCAGTACTTGAGTACGACAAGCCGACGCTGACGTGGTTTGAATTTGATTTTTGAAGAGTATAAAAATAAAAATAGGCAAAGACCTAGTCCTGCCCATTTCTTATCTACTTGATAATACCGTCAATGCTAAGGCAATGGCTAGCCAGAAAAAGACTAAAATACCTGTCAAACGTTGCATCACGGCTTCAAAACCACGTGCTTTACTACGTTCAAACAAATCACCTGAGCTGGCATCAAATACATTGCTGGATTGGTTTTTAGTTGGTTGCATGAAAATCGCAATCACAATCACAACAGATAATACTAATAAAATGGTTAATAATAGGTTGTACATATCAAACTCCTTAAAATCCCTATTATTTTACCATAAATTCTACTTAGATTCAAGATGTAGGGTTACTTTTCTTTCCTTGGGACAATACTTTAAAACCTCAATCTTGTCTGGATGGGTTTTGGAGTTTTTACTGGTTAGGTAATTAATACTGCCACAAGAGGAGCATTTGAGATTAATTTTTACTCGCACGAGATTTCCTTTACTTTTAATAATGATCTAAATTGAACTAAGTTAAATAAACAACTGAAAGCTACACAGGCTGCTGTCGCATAAAAAACAGAGTGGTAGCCGAATTGCCCTGCTACTGCTGAACCAGTCATGGGACCAACAACACCCCCAAGGTAGAAAAAGACTTGGTTAAAGGCAAAAATCCTTGAAATGCCTACTTTGGGAGTCATCTTACTAAGCAATGCATTAACACCTGGTATCAGAGCACCCGTTCCCAAACCAAAGAGAAAACGATACAAGCCAAGTTGAAGGGGGCTGGTTGCATGGGCACAAAGAAGGTAAATGATGACTGAATAAATCTGCGCTGCAACTAAAAGTCTATGATTTCCCACCTTATCTCCTAGTTTTCCCATCACTCCAGCACTCATCATGCTAGAAAATCCCATACTGGATACTATCAAACCAGATACAAAGAGGAGATTTTCAGTCTGCCCTAAGTCCCGAACATAGAGAGCTAGAATGGGACCAATTGATTGAGCTGAAAATTGAATGACAAAGCTGGTTAAAAACAAGTTAATCAAAAGATGAGAGTGTTTAATAGAACTAAACAACTCTTTTGTTGGGATAGCCTTCTCCTTAGCTACTGGTTGAAAATCTTCCTTGATGAAGAAAATGGTTAGGATTGCAGCTAAAAATAGGAAAGCACCCACCAATAAAAAGACATTGCGAATACCAAAAATTTCAGCAATCAAGCCACCCACAAAGGGCCCGGTTAGGGTTCCAGCTACTACTCCAGTTGATAAAGTCCCCAAAGCATAGCCAGACTTATCCTTGGGAACTTGACTGGCTATTAAAGCTGTCGCATTCGGTACGAAACCTGTAAATACGCCATTTAGTAATCTAAGAAAGATTAGCCAATAGATGTTCGGCACAAAGGCCAAGCCTCCCATGGTGATGGTCATAGCAAGCCCAGCTCGAATCATCATGGGCTTTCGACCATATTTGTCAGCAAGAATACCCCAGATAGGAGAAATCAAAGCTGCTGAAACTGCCGAAACTGAGATAGCTAATCCAGCATAGAAAGCAACTTGGTTACTCTCGATTCCCAACTGCTCTACAAAGATAGGCATGAAAGGAACGACCAGGGAAATACTAGCTCCCGTTAGAAAACTACCGAACCAGGCGACACGAAGATTCTCTTTCCAACTAATCTCTGTCATCATGTTCACCTCCATCAAGCAGAAAAGATACCTGATCTAGAAGTTGATCTCGATTTCCATTGTTGTCCAGGACATGACTCGCCAATTTTTTCTTTTCTTCTAAAGACCACTGGGCGGCCAGACGGGACTCTGCTACTTCTTTAGAAAGATGATCCCGTTTCATGAAACGTTCTAGTTGTATATCACAGTCCACATAGACCAGCCATGTTTCATCAAACCAAGCACTGTAGTCCTGTTCAAAAAGCAGGGGAATATCCATGAAAAAAATCGCTTCTGTCTGAGCCAACTGTTCTCTCAGTGCAGTCAATTCCTCACGAATAATCTCTCCTTGGGTTTGTTTAGACCATTCCCGCTCCTCAGGATTTGAAAAGATGAGGCTAGCCAGGAGAGGGCGATTGAGTTCTCCATTTTCTAAGAGAATTTCCTGTCCAAAGTGCTGAACTAAGAGCTGATAAAGACGCCCACCAGGTCTTTGTAGCTGATGGACGACTGCATCAGCATCCACCACTTGAAAGCCTTGCTCTCTTAGGAAATTTGTCACAGTTGACTTACCAGAAGCAATTCCTCCTGTGATTCCGATAATTTTTCCCATCAGTCTCTCCTTTGACAAGTTGGACAAAAGTGGGTTCCACGTCCGCCTAATTGGATTTTCTCAATTAGAGTTCCACAGCGTGCACATTCTTGACCAGTCTTATCATAGACCTGATGGAAATCCTGCATGGTTCCGTCTTCCCCAAAGGCATTGGTATAGGTTCGAATGGTGGAACCGCCCTTTTCAACTGCCTGTCCCAAAACAGCAATGGTTTGGTCATGAATAGCCGACGCTTCTTCTACCGTCAAAGTCTGGGAAGGTCTAGCTGGATGAACCTGAGCTCGCCAGAGGACCTCATCCACATAGATATTGCCAAGACCAGCTACCAAGGTCTGGTCTAGGAGATGGGATTTGATAGGCTTTTTAGACTTGGCTAGAGCAGTTTGAAAGACCTGCAAATCAAAGTCCTGCTCTCTTGGCTCAGGTCCTAATTTTTTAGAAACAAAGTAGGCGCCCAAAAGATCTGGCGCCAGCAGTTCCATAGTACCAAACTTGCGCACATCCTCATAAACAAGCGTCCCACCATCCTCAAACTGGAAGAAAACATGGGCATGCTTGCGTTCAGGAACCTGGTCCGGATAGTAAAAATACTTGCCCTCCATCCGCAGATGGGAAATCAATACCTTATCTGTCAGGTAGAAAAGCAGATACTTGCCACGGCGCCCCATGGACTCAATTACTTGGCCAGGCACTTCCTTTTGAAACTCGTCCAAATCCGTCTTAATCATCTTGGGATAAGCAATCTCTATACTAGAAATCTTCTTTCCCAAAATTAATTTCTCTAAGCCACGACGAACCGTTTCAACCTCTGGTAATTCAGGCATAAGTCCTCCTTCCGTAAAAACAAGAAGCAGGCATGAGCCCACCTCTACTTAATATTCTTTCTCATTATAGCCAAAGTCAGCCAAATCTAGCTTTTTATCACGCCAGTTTTTCTTGACCTTGACCCAAGTTTCTAGGAAAACCTTGTCCCCTAGCATGAGTTCGATATCACGACGGGCCATGGTCCCAATTTTCTTGAGCATTGCGCCACCTTTTCCGATGATGATGCCCTTTTGGCTATCGCGCTCAACCATGATGGTTGCCCGGATATGAACCTTGTCTGTCTCTTCGTCACGCTTCATAGAGTCAACTACTACTGCGACTGAGTGAGGAATCTCTTCACGAGTCAAATGGAGAACCTTCTCACGAATCATTTCTGAAACCAAGAAACGCTCAGGATGGTCTGTGATCTGATCAGATGGGAAGTACTGGAAACCTTCCTCCAGATTCTCACTCAAAATATCGATTAGATGAGAAACGTTATTTCCCTGAAGGGCTGAGATAGGAACAATTTCCTTAAAGTCCATCTGGTTACAGAAGTCATCAATCTGAGCCAAAAGCTGGTCTGGATGGACCTTGTCAATCTTATTCACCACTAGAATCACAGGAACCTTAGCAGCTTTCAGACGCTCAATAATCATATCGTCGCCCTTACCACGTGGCTCATCAGCTGGCACCATGAATAGAACAGTATCCACTTCACGCAGAGTACTGTAGGCAGATTCCACCATGAAATCTCCAAGAGCCGTCTTAGGCTTATGAATTCCAGGTGTGTCGATAAAGACGATTTGCTCCTTATCCGTGGTGTAAATACCCATGATTTTATTGCGCGTTGTCTGCGCCTTGTCACTCATGATGGCAATCTTTTGCCCCATGACGTGATTCAAAAAGGTTGACTTCCCAACATTGGGACGTCCTAAAATGGCTACAAAGCCTGATTTAAATGTCATAATTTCCTCTTATTGTTTAAAATAGTAAATCCCAAATGCGTGGGAGAAAGATAAGTGCACCTGTCACTGCGGCAAGAAGGGAAACCACAAGCACGGCACCTGCTGCCATGTCCTTGGCTTTCTTTGCCAACATAGAAAAGTGATAGTGACTGGCTAGATCCACCACATTTTCAATAGCAGAGTTTATAATCTCAAAGGCTACTACTAAGAAAATGCTCATTAGGAGAAAGAGCCATTCGATTCGTGACACCTGAAAAACAAAACCTGCAAGGATAACTACTAGAGCCGTCACTGCATGTTTTCGCATATTGCGTTCTTCCTTGATCGCAGTCAGAATCCCTGTGATGGCAAATTCTAAACTGGATACCAGGTCACGATTTTTCCATTTTCGTTTATTGTCTTGTGAGTCCATAGGCTGTCAAAATTTCTTCTTGTAAACCGAACATCTCCGCTTCTTCTTCCGGAGTGTAGTGATCGTAGCCGTTAATGTGTAAAAAGCCGTGTACTGCCAAGAAGCCCATCTCACGCTCAAAGCTGTGACCATATTCCTCAGCCTGCTCATGTGCTTTATCGATAGAGATGAAAAGTTCCCCAATATAGGCATCAAACTCAGACATCATCTCTACTAATTCAGGATTTTCAAGCAAATCCTCTTCATCAAAGGCAATATCCAACTCTGGTTTATACTCAAGGCTGATGACATCTGTCGGACGATCCGTATCACGGTACTCGAGGTTGAGTTCGTGGCTACGATCGTTGGTCACAAAAGTGACTGCCATCTCCTTGTCTTCTTTTCCTATTTTTTGGGCTGCAAATTCCAAAATTTCTTGGGTTTGTTGCAAGATTTCTTGTGAAACTTGACCAGTTTCATCTACCATTTCAATATACATGTACTTCTCGATTCTCTTTACTTGGCTTTATTATACCATATTTCCATGATTTTATTCTACCTTTTTGATATAATACTATGGAATACAATCACAAGGAGAGAACGATGTCATTTGACGGATTTTTTTTACACCACATGGTTGAGGAATTGCGAAGAGAGTTGGTCAATGGTCGCATCCAAAAAATCAATCAGCCTTTTGAACAAGAGTTGGTCTTGCAAATCCGCAGCAATCGCCAAAGCCATCGCCTGCTCCTCTCTGCTCATCCCGTTTTTGGTCGCGTCCAGCTGACGCAAACGACTTTTGAAAATCCAGCCCAACCTTCTACTTTTATCATGGTTTTGAGAAAGTATTTGCAAGGTGCCCTGATTGAATCAATTGAGCAAGTGGAAAACGACCGTATCGTGGAGATCACCGTTTCCAATAAAAACGAAATTGGGGATCATATTCAGGCGACTCTGATTATCGAAATCATGGGCAAACACAGCAATATTCTCCTCGTAGATAAAAGTAGCCATAAAATCCTCGAAGTCATCAAACACGTCGGCTTTTCACAAAATAGCTACCGCACCTTGCTTCCTGGATCGACCTATATCGCTCCACCAAGTACCGAGTCTCTCAATCCTTTTACTGTCAAGGATGAAAAGCTCTTTGAAATCCTGCAAACCCAAGAACTAACTGCAAAAAATCTTCAAAGTCTCTTTCAAGGTTTGGGGCGAGATACGGCAAACGAACTGGAAAGTCTATTGGTTCATGACAAACTGTCTACTTTCCGTCACTTTTTTGGACAAGAAACCAAACCTTACCTAACAGAGACTTCTTTCAGTCCAGTTCCTTTTGCCAATCGTGTAGGAGAGCCTTTTACCAGTCTTTCTGACTTGCTGGACACCTACTATAAGGACAAGGCTGAACGAGACCGCGTTAAGCAGCAAGCCAGTGAACTGATTCGTCGTGTTGAAAATGAACTTCAGAAAAATCGACATAAGCTGAAAAAACAAGAAAAAGAGTTACTGGCGACAGACAATGCTGAGGAGTTTCGTCAAAAAGGAGAATTGCTGACAACCTTCCTCCACCAAGTACCTAATGACCAAGATCAGGTTACCTTGGACAACTACTACACCAATCAGCCTATCACAATTGCTCTTGATAAGGCACTAACTCCCAGCCAGAATGCCCAACGCTATTTTAAACGTTACCAGAAGCTCAAAGAAGCTGTCAAATATCTGACTGAACTGATTGAAGAAACCAAGGCCACCATTCTTTATCTGGAAAGCGTTGAAACGGTTCTCAACCAAGCTGGGCTGGAGGAAATCGCTGAAATCCGTGAAGAATTGATCCAAACAGGTTTCATCCGAAGAAGACAGCGGGAGAAAATCCACAAACGCAAAAAACCAGAACAATATCTGGCGAGCGATGGCAAGACCATCATCTATGTCGGACGCAATAACCTGCAAAACGAGGAACTAACCTTTAAAATGGCTCGCAAGGAGGAACTTTGGTTCCATGCCAAGGACATCCCTGGAAGCCATGTCGTCATCTCAGGGAATCTTGATCCATCTGATGAAGTTAAAACAGATGCGGCCGAACTAGCTGCCTACTTCTCCAAAGGGCGCTTGTCAAATCTCGTGCAAGTGGATATGATAGAAGTCAAAAAACTCAACAAACCAACTGGAGGAAAACCCGGTTTTGTAACCTACACAGGACAAAAGACCCTCCGTGTCACACCAGACCCCGAAAAAATCGCATCTATGAAAAAATCCTGATTCCACTTGAAATCAGGATTTTCGTTTACATTTTACTCTGCAATCAAGGTTTCCAAACCAACCTTCATCATATCGGTGAAGGTGTTTTGGCGTTCTTCTGCAGTAGTGTCTTCATCTGGATTGACCAAACTATCGGAGATGGTCATAATAGCAAGTGCATCAACGTGGTGTTGGGCAGCAAGATAGTAAAGAGCTGCTGCTTCCATCTCCACAGCCTTGACTCCCCATTTACCAAGCTCGATGTTCTTTTCAAAATAGTTTGAGTAAAAGACATCTGAAGACAAGACGTTCCCAACGTGGGTTGTCATACCGAGTTCTTTGGCGATATGGTAGGCCTTATCTAGCAAATCAAAGCTAGCGATTTGTGGGAAATCATACTGTGGCCAGTCGTTGCGAATGATGTTTGAGTTAGTTGCAGCAGCCTGTGCCAAGACCAATTCACGGACATGGACATCCTCATTTAACGAACCCGCAGTTCCCACGCGGATCAATTTTTTCACCCCGTAGTCCACAATCAACTCGCGTGCATAAATCGAAATCGATGGCATCCCCATCCCAGTTCCCATGACAGATACACGGTGACCCTTATAAGTACCAGTGTAACCAAACATGTTACGCACTTCGTTAAAACAAACAGCATCTTCAAGGAAATTCTCCGCAATAAATTTCGCACGAAGAGGATCCCCCGGAAGAAGAATTTTATCAGCAATTTCACCCTGCTTAGCAGCAATATGGATAGACATAATATAAGATACCAAACCCGTCAAAAAGCAAAGGGAAAATAGGAGTTGGGTGCAGTGAGCGATGCTCGCTAGACCAACTATCTTTTTCCCACTGCTTTTAGGGTGGGTTCAATTCCTTTCTTTCTTAATTTTGATGACAAATAGGAGAACAGCACGGGTTCAATTCAAACCCAAACTACCTACCTTTCAATTTTTTTAGAAAAGTTTTCCGCTCGTGTTCAAATCTGAACATCTCGCTCTACCTTTCTTTTTTTTATTTTTATATTTCATAGCTAGGAAAAATCGTATTCAATCATGACTCCGATAAGCCTACTACATTTTTATTTAAAACAGTTATTGATAAACTGACAATAGTTTTTAATCTTTTAAGATAAATCCTTGATTAGAAGAAACGGGCATTTCCTACCTAATTACTTTGTTCTTTGACATCTTACACAGTATGCTAGCCCAAGGAAAGCGATCTAACACTTTTGCAAAACCATAAGCCAGGAAAGCAGTTACTAAGAGATACGGAAGAGAATCTATACCTAGCCCAGTGAAACCTATAACTAATCCGGTTGCAGAAATGGGTGCCCTCAAGGTCACAGATAAAAAGCAAACCGATCCCAAAAGCAAAATGCTTGGCTGGCTGTCCAAACCTAGAATCATGCCTAAGAGAGCAGCTCCAGCCATCCCCAAGGCAAAAGATGGCGTAAGAGTACCACCATAGGCCCCTGCCCAAAGGATAATAAGAACGACCACTGCTTTTAGGAAAAACATGAGAAGCACTGTTTTACCATCGCTACCATTTAAAATTTCCTGAGCCATCATGCGTCCATTGCCAAGTAGATGCGGAAAGTAAATTGCCAGACCAACAAGAAAAAGAAAAGCTGAAGGCAATGTGAGAAGTATTCGTTTATCTTTTATCCTGTTTGAAGACACTTCTTTACTTAAACGACCAAAAAGCCAAGCTAGGGGGGTTAAGAAGAGAAGTAATAAAGGGGCAAACCACACTTCCTTTAATGACCATGCAATAGCTGGAATCTGGTAGAGAGCATGATCTGAAATAACCCAGCCTGCTATATAGGTTGACACATAGGTAGTCAAACCGACTAAGACAAATCGCTTGATAGATAAAGTAATTCCTAGAGTCTCAAAAACGAAGAAAACACTTGTTAATGGAACCTGATAGACAGCCGCTAAACCAGCACCAGCACCACAAGCAAGGAGAAAGATGCGATCCTTCATAGACAGTATACATATTTTTCCAATTGGCCCTGCAAATAGAGTTCCAATCTCTCGTGGCGCAGCTTCTTTGCCAATAGGCGCTCCCCCTCCAACTGCAATAATCTGCCAAATTGAATGAAATAGCTGTCTTAAAAAATGAAGCTTGTATTGTGAAGTCTCATCCTTCATCTGAGCTTTGATGGAATAAATCTTCGACCCTTTTTGCAAGAAGTACCAGACTAAGGACGAGCTAAGACCCACGATTATTAAACTTAGTCCTATCCGTGAGGAGGAAACTCCATCTGTCAAAAATCCACTATGGTGCTCTGACTGACCAAAAGCTAGCCCCTCCACCATCTCTAAAAGATAATGGAGAAATATACCAGATAAACCCGAAACTATTCCTTGCAGAATCACTGCTACGAATAATCTAAAATTATAAGGGATTTTTCGAAAAATACTCCTCAATTCTATTAACATGATTACAATTCAGCAAGAATCGCTTTAAGCAAACCTTTGAAGTCACCTTTGACACGCTCAGTCACTTCTACAACTTCTTCGTGGTTGAGTTCTTCTTGGAAACCAGCAGCATGGTTAGTGATACATGAAATACCGAGAACTTTCAAGCCTGAGTGGGCTGCCACAATAACTTCAGGAACAGTGGACATACCAACTGCATCTGCTCCAAGTGTCTTATAGGCACGAATCTCTGCAGGTGTTTCATATGTCGGACCTGTTACACCAATATAGACACCTTCATCAAGCTTGATACCAAGTTTCTTAGCCACTTCATGGGCAGTAGCACGATACTCTGGAGTGTAGGCTTTAGACATATCTGGGAAACGTGGACCAAAATCATCCAAATTTTCACCCATCAATGGGTTCTGCCCCGTCATATTGATATGGTCTGAGATAGCCATCAAGGTACCAGGACCATAACCAATACCGCCAGCTGCATTGGTTACAATGACACCTTCACATCCGAGAACTTTCATCACACGTACTGGGAAAGTCACGACTTCCAGAGGATTGCCTTCGTAGAAATGAAAACGACCTTGAAGAGCCAAGACCTTGCGACCTGCAAGGTCACCATATACCAATTTACCAGCGTGACCGACTACTGTCGAACGACCCCAGTTTGGAATGTCTGCATAGTCTACTACAACTGGATTCTCGATTTCTTCCGCCAATTCTCCAAGACCCGATCCAAGGATTAGACCGAACTCAGGTGCTTGAATACCCTTGTCTTTCAGGAAGGCAGCTGTTTCCTTGATTTTGTCTAAAAATGTCATTGTGTGTCTCCTTTATTATTTTTTAGCATTTGACCGATTTTGTCAAAAGTTTTAGCATTGCGAATGGTGATTTGGCGGTAGAAAGGCATCTTTAGCAAGTACTTGTGATAGGCAGTTGCATAGTAAGATTCTTCAGAAAATTTCCCCCAGAAAATCCCAAGTCTTCCAAAATGAACCACTTCATCTTCCAGTTCCAAACTGTCCACTTTCTCGATGACTTGATCCACATCCAAGCCCTCCGTGTAGAAGAGGACATCTTTTCGTGCCATGTCTTTTGTCCACCAATCTGGTAGATTGTCAAGCTCCGCCTCAAAGTCCTCTAGACCCAGTAAAGAAAAGCTCTGAATAAATGGATAATGGACTTCAAAGAAAGCCTCTAACTTTTCAACCAATTGGGCTTTGGGAACAGTCGAAGTAAAGAAAATGTTGCCACTGTTGATGTAGGTTTCAATCTTTTCCAGTCCCAACTCTGTCAATTCTTGACGAAGTTGCGCCATGACAACCCTATTTTTCCCTCCGACATTAATGCCCCGAACAAGTAAAGCATATCTCGTCATCTTATACCAATTTATCTAAGAAACTTTCCCCAATCATGGCAGTTTCAACACCAAAGTTATCCGCAACTGTCGCTGAGATATCTGCAAAATGTCCAACTGGAATCAAACCGTTTCCTTTAAAGGCAGGACTGTAAGCTAAAAGTGGAATATATTCACGAGTGTGGTCAGTTCCCGCATAAGTCGGGTCATTTCCATGGTCCGCAGTAATCAAGAGAAGGTCGTTCTCTCTCATGGCTGCGATAATTTCAGGCAAGCGCTCATCAAACTCATGCAAGCAATCACGGTAACCATGAGCGTTACGGCGGTGACCGTAAAGGGCATCAAAGTCTACCAAGTTTGTAAATGAGAATCCTTTTTCAAACTCAGCAAGTCCCATCGTTTTCAAAAGTGTATCAATTCCATGACTATTTGACTTGTTGTGGCCCATGTCATGGTTGATACCAGCACCGTTAAAGATATCGTTGATTTTACCAACAGCATAAGTATCGATGCCAGCTTCGTTCAATTTATCCAAAACAGTTGGTGCAAATGGAGATACTGCCAAGTCACGACGGTTTGCTGTACGAGTGAAGTTACCTGGTTCACCAACATATGGACGGGCAATGATACGACCTAGAAGAGCTGGACGCTCAAGGGTAATCGAACGAGCATATTCACAGATACGGTACAATTCATCTAAAGGAATGATATCTTCATGGGCAGCAATCTGCAAAACAGGGTCAGCTGAAGTGTAGATAATCAACTCCCCAGTTTCCATCTGACGTGGTCCAAAATCATCGATAACAGCTGTTCCTGAGTAAGGTTTGTTGGCTTCACGAATGACCTTGCGTCCTGAAAATTCTTCGATTTTTGTCAGGATTTCTTCTGGGAATCCGTTCCAGA
Source organism: Streptococcus oralis (assembly GCF_016028255.1). Lineage (NCBI taxonomy): Bacteria > Bacillati > Bacillota > Bacilli > Lactobacillales > Streptococcaceae > Streptococcus > Streptococcus oralis. The sequence continues at coordinate 1,226,000 of NZ_CP065707.1, read as the reverse complement.
AAGTATCGAATGGCTCAGTAATATTGAGTCCCATGATTTCCCAGTGACCAGTCATGGTATCCTTGCCTAGAGATACTTCTTCCAATTTTGTTGCATAACCTGTTGGATTGCTTTCAGCTGGTACAGTCTTAAGAGGCGTTTCGCGAGGAATATTTCCTAGACCGATTTTAGCCATGTTTGGCACATTCAAACCAACTGTTTTGGAAATGTGTCCTAGTGTGTCAGAAGCTCCATCTGGAACCCCTGCATTGACAAAGTTATTGGCATCTGGTGCAGCACCAATTCCTACAGAATCCAGTACCACCAAGTGAATTCGATTAAATTTTGACATAATCTGTCTCCTTATTATTTTAGTTATCTTGCTTTTGTTGAAGTTAAAATCTGAACGCCATCCCGTCCCGCTACGATGACCTCATCCACCATTTGGTTGAATAAGCCATGCTCTACGACACCAACGACATGGTCCAATTCTTGTCCGAAAGCAATTGGGTCTTCGATGACTTCCAAGGCTAGATCAATGATAAAATTCTGCATATCTGTCACAAAACGTTGGCCGTCTTTTTCACGGAAACTTGGTTTGTAGCCAGCTCGCTCAAAACGACGAAAGACCTGTTCTGCGCCATACTGAACCACTTCCACAGGCAATTTAAAAGCACCTAGTTTGTTTACAAGCTTGCTTTCATCAACAACCCAGATGTATTCTTTAGATGGCGTTGCTACAACCTTCTCCATGAGAAGGGCGCCCCCACCACCTTTGATTCCATTAAACTGGCTATCCACTTCATCTGCTCCATCGACTGTCAGATCGACAAAGTCTACTTGGTCAATCGACTTGAGTGGAATTTTGAGTCCTTCTGCCTGTTTACTGGTCACACTAGAAGTCGTTACAGCTGTGATCTGCAATCCTTCTTCCTTAATCCGACGACCGATTTCTTCTACGAAATAGTAGGCAGTAGAACCCGTTCCCAGTCCGACAACCATGCCATCCTTGACAAACTCAGCAGCCTTGATACCTGCCATCTTTTTCAGATTCTCCACTCAAACACCTCCATCAAATAGCTACTTTCATTATAACATGTATCCGTTTTTATTTCATGGATACACTGGAAAACCCGAACATTTTTATTTCGGGTTTTGGTGTCCTATTTAACCATATCAGGATCGTAATCATAGAATCCTGTATCAAGGAAACGATTTTTAGGGTGAAGTTTACGGACTTCTTCATCCAGCAAGAAGGCTTGATCATGGCTAAAGTTACCCTCTTGGATCAAGCTACGCGCCTGGATAAAGAGTTTAGCAATCTCAACAAAGTTCTGACCTGGAGTGTATAGTCCTTCTAGCTTCCAATGGGTGAAACCATGCTCCACCAATTCTGTCAATTTGGTCATCAAATCAAGGTCATTGTTGGCAAAGATATGGGTACCATGATTATCTTCAAAGATAGAATAATGGCTCTCTGGATCACTTGGTTCTGCCAAGAAAAGGTCACGCTTACGTGTCTTTTCATCATCAATATGCGTAAAGTTATAGTAGTTTTGTAAGAGCGGACGCTTAGAATGGTGAATGACACTGGCACCATAAACCAAGACTTCAGCAGGAATTTCCAAAATCTCTGGCATTTTAAAGAGTTCAGCAGATGGAATTTCACGCGCTAAAACCGCCTCAGAAGCTCCTGCCTTTTGACCCCAGAAATTAATCTGACGACTACTAGTTACCATAGTTGAAGCATCGTAGATAGTCTTGAAGGAATAGCCATCACGGTTGACCACGTAAAAGACACCTGCGTCCCCAACAGTAATATAGTCTGTCTTGATTTCTTCCAAGAAGTCTAGGAATGGCTTGATACGGTCCATCATATCTTGGTGCATGAGGGCATTAACCGCGACAATCAATTCCTTGCCTGCTTCATGAACCAACTTAGCGATGGTGCGTAAGTCTTCATGACTAAAGGTCGTTGGCAGACGAAGTCCAAAATCTTTCTCACCGACATAGATACGGTCTACGCCAACTTCGAGTAACTGTTCAACTTGTTCAATACTTTCAGCAGTTGCTGTAATGATAATCTTTTCCATAAGAAAAATTATACCATATTTCTCAAAAATCAGCTATGGTTACTGGGAGTTTCACAAAATGTTAAACATATCTCTATCTTTCCCAATCAAAAAAGTGAACAGTAACTTGTACTATTCACTCTATTTTATACATGTGTTTCTTCAACTAGGTGGCCATCGTTCATAACATAAATACGATCAACCTTATCAAGAAGACGAGTATCATGCGTAATCATAACAACTCCTCTACCTTGTTCATGGGCAATGGCGGCCAACATCTCCGTTACTTGGTAAGCACGCTCGGTGTCTAGACTGGCTGTCGGCTCATCTGCAAGAACGATGCTCGGATTGTTATAGAGCGCTCTGGCAATCGCCGCACGTTGACGTTCACCACCTGATAGAGCCTTGGGATACTGATCTTGTACCTTTTCCAAATCCAACAAGTCAAGTAACTCTTTTCGATCACTTTTACTATTTTTCCCCTTATCCAGTCTGTCAATCAAATCCAGCTGTTCCTTGACCGTTAGAAAAGGAATTAAGTTTGAAGCTTGTAGAATAAAGCCAAACTCTCTAAAACGGAGGTCTGTTTTCTCCTTCTCCGTCAAATTGCCTGTTTCTTTCCCCTTTACCAAAATCTTTCCACTCGATGCTTCCTGAAGTTGTCCAAGAGTTGTTAAAAAGGTCGTCTTTCCAGAGCCAGAAGGCCCAACGATAGCAACGAACTCTCCCGCATTTAGCTGAAAATTCGTTTCATGCAGGGCCACGACTTTCATCTTTCCTTCCCCATACGTTTTTGTCACTTGAGTCATTTCAATCAATGCTGTCATACTATTCTCCTTATCATTCTGCAATCGCAGTAATCGGGTCCACCTTTAGCAAGCGTGGAAGTGAAATGACACCACCTAGAAGGGCCATCAAGCAAATCACCAAGCTTAGGACAGAGTAGGCTATCCAACTTGGGTAGAAAAAGAAGGTAGCTGGTAAAACTAAAATCACTCCACCAATAGAAAGCAAGGCTAAAGCAATCCCCATACCAGCTAAGAGGAAGATTTGACAGAAAAGAGACCAAACAATGGTTTTGATCTGTATACCCTGAGCCCGCATTATTCCATATAGTCCTAGTTTTTGGATGGTAATGATATAAACAAAAATACCTACAATCAAGCCTGAGATGACAATCATAGCGAGAATCATCCCTGAAAATACATTAACCTGAGGGGTGTAACCAGGAATTTTTGATATCATTTTTGGGATGGAAATCTGTTTCAGTCCATCGCCGACCACTTCTATGTCATTTTTCAATACCAAGGCAGAGATGGAACGATTGGCTTTCAAGGTTCCTTGTAAGGTCCAATAAGTTGTCAGACTCGTAAAGACAACAGGCTCAGTGAAAAATTTATTTCCTTGAGTCAGGCCTACAATCTTGTAACTTGCCTCGCTTCCATTGAGCTGAATGGCATCACCTAGCTTCATCCCATAGTTCTCAAAAGACTGATCCACGACAACCTCATCATCTCCTTCAGGATAACGACCCTCCGTCAAACTAGGAGAGATAAAAGAATCCCAGTTTTGAGCAAAGATGGAAACGTTGATCTTTTCACTACCATCGACTAGATTGGTTACAGCGAACATATAGCCCAATGGAGCAGCCTCTTCAGAATTCTTATCCTTGTAGTCCTTTTCAGGAATAAAGGATGCCGTCAAATTATCATTTGCGTAGTCGGATAAAACGACACCTGTTGCTTGCCAATTATCAATAGCTGCTCGGTTGTTTCGCACAAGACCAAGAGCTAGACTGGTCATAAAAAAGACCATAAAAGCGATAAGAAAAATGGTCGTTAGAATCAAACTATATCGAAGTTTGTTTCGTAATATCTCTTTGATAGCAAGATACATGCTTATCTCCTTTTACTTTCCCGAGAGGTAGCAAGAAGGCCACCCAGTCCAATAGACAGAATCTCTGTCCTTCCATCCATTCAAAACAACTCCTACCAATACTCTTCAAAAGTATCCAGGTAGCAACTTAACAAATCATCTTAGGAAAAAGCCTCAGCTTGCTATCAATTTATATAAGTTATCCTTTCCTTTCTCAGTATATTTATAATAGAGAAAGTCAGGTCATCTGTTTTAAGTGTAGCATCCATGTTATCACTTTCTCTAGTGGGTGTCAAGAAGAGTGACTTAGAAGATGATAAGAGACTTTAGTAGTTTTGTAACCATTCTGTAACAATTCTCTGCATAAAAAATGATAAAATAGTTAGGTACTGTTAAGGAGAGAATCATGCCCGCAAGAAAATTAGAAGCTTATGAGTTTGAACAAATTCCCGAATCAAAACAAACTCCGCTTTATCAAGATTATACACCGGAAGCCCCAGTCGGCCCTGGCTTAAAAGAGATTTTATTTTTTGTAAATATTGCTTGTTTTTGTATTTTTATGGCACTTTTTAGTTTTATCTTTTTGGCCTTAAAACTAAATACAGCTTTATCATTTATTGTTGCTATGGGAACAAGCTTCGCACTTTTACAACTTCAACGAAAGATTATTAAACAAAAGATTCTAAAATAAAGGTTGGTACTACTACCAACCTATTTTCTAGTTATCTGAAAAGACAGTTATAAAACTGTCTTTTTTATTTATTCTTTCGTTTTGGAGGAGATTGGATAGCGACTTTAACTTCAAAAATCGTTCCTCTAGGTTTGTTATCTTTTACGCTAATCGTTCCTCGTAAGGCATCAACAATCTGCTTGGCCAAAGATAATCCAAGGCCAAAGCCACCTTTCTGACGGGTTCTCGCCTTGTCTACACGGTAAAAACGGTCAAAGATTTTCTTCTTGTCAGCAGCTGAGATTCCAATCCCATTATCCGCTACTGTTAGATAGAGGTGGCGATCTGTAGCATAAACCACAAACTCAATTTTTCCATCTTCTTCGGTATACTTGATGGCATTATCAAACAAGATGGTCATGAGTTGTTTTAAGAGCAACTGATCGGTCATGAAGGGACGATAAATCCGATTTTCATAGTCAAAAACTCGATCATTTTCAGAAGCAATTAACTCATAGTTGGTAAAGGTGGTTTTAAAGAATTGTGGAGAAACTTCTGCTATTTCTGGCTTAAGTCCATCATCTCGACGTGCTAAATTGAGAAGGTTGGTTGTAAGGAAACGCATATTCCGAACTTCTTCGAGGCTAGAAGCAATACTTTCGCTGGATTCCATGATCGTCGCTTCTGGTTTTCGAAAGAGAGTCTCTAAACGATTTTGTAAAACAGCCAAAGGTGTTCTCAGTTCGTGGCTTGCATTTTCAACAAAGGACTTCTGCTTTTGCATACTTTCCAGCAAGGGTTTGACACTGACACGTGCCAAGTAAACACTGGCAATTAAAGACAGGAGCCAGAAACTAGCCATGACTACAACAATTAAATGCTCGTGATTTTGGCTGATTTGCTCAAGCTGGCTGGTATTGATTAGAACCGCCGCATATTTAACATTGCTTGAAACAGTGGACGAATTTGTTTCCATCAAGATCATTCGGTAGGTTTCTTCCTGACCGTAGCTATTGACAACTTGGATTTGCCGAATATGATTCAACTCTTTCTTGTCCAGTTTGATCTTGTCCAAGCCTAAAAAGCGGTTACCCAGTAAGAGTTGGTTAAAATCCTTGTCAAAGAGCAAGACTTCCGTATTGGAGCTGACATTGGGCTTGATTTCAGCCTTGCTGGCATCCGCTGTTGCTGGTTGAATATCTTTGACTTCTTCAGTTGCCCGATTAAGGGCTAATTGGATGACAGCTTGAGGGCTAGTGCTAAGGGCTTGTAGTTTTTCATCTACAGAAGTGTAGAGACTCGAGTGCATGACCTGAAGGATAATCAAGGTCATAGCAGAGAAGATCAGGGTGAACACTCCAAAGTTTCGAATGAAATAACTGAAATCATCCGCATACCATGTTTTTTTTAGTTTATTGAACATCTTTTAAAATATACCCGACACTACGCAAGGTTTGAAGATTCTCAGCAAAGGCTGTCCCCTTCAATTTCTTACGAACTTTTGAGACATAGACTTCTACAACGGAAATAGTCGTATCGCTATCAAATCCCCATAGACGGTCAAAAATTTGTGTCTTGGGAAGAATGACATTTTGATTTTGAAGGAAGTAAACCAATAACTCAAACTCTTTTCCAAGCAGTTCCACAGGAGTATCTTCCACTTTTACTTCATTCGTTGAAAGGTTGACGACAATATCCCCATAGGTCAAGGTATTTTCGTTAAACTTACCTGAACGTTTGAGAAGGGCTTGGATCCGCATTTTGAGTTCTTCAAGGTAGAAAGGCTTGGTCAGATAATCATCTGCTCCCAACTCAAAACCATGTCCCTTGTCATCCAAACTTTCCTTAGCAGTCATGATAAGGACAGGGGTTGTAATTCCTTTTTCACGCAATTCTTTCAAAACTTGGAAGCCATTTTTTTCAGGCAACATGAGGTCAAGCAGAATCAAGTCATAAACGCCACTCTCAGCTTCGTAAAGTCCTTCTTCACCATCAAAGACCTGCATGACATCAGCAAAATCATCTAAAAAGTCAAATACTGAGTTTGACAGACCTAGGTCATCTTCTACTAATAAGATTTTTATCATCAGAAACTCCTCCTTGTTATGATTATTATACCAAAATTGCCTTAAAAAAAACTCAACTCTCTCTTGTTTTCAGATAGAAAGTTGAGTTTTTATTTACATTTCGAACGAATTAAGCTTTAGCATATTGGGCTACAACAGCTTCTACTGCCGCTTTCTCACGCTTAATCAAGTCAACACGCGCTGCAATATCCTTGATTCCCATCTTGATATTACGGCTAAGAGCAAGGTCAGAGAGTTGTGGTTCAAAGAATTCCTTGTACTCTGCCAAGCGTTGATCTGTTTTAAAGATATGCGATGGGAAGATGACAAAGCTATCAAAGCTCATATCACCACCAAGGGCTGCCTTAATCCAGTCCCAGTTTTCACGCGCCCAAACCCAAACAGTTTCTTGGGTAGCTTGGTGTCCTAGGAATTGGAGATACCATGAAGAAAGGTCTTGTGGTTTCACCACAAATTTATCTTTCCATGAACTAATCAAGGTTTGGATATTATCCGTATCTTTACTATAGGCAAGAGCCCCTGCCAACTGACGTTTGAAGACTGCATCCGTCGCATGAGTGTAGAGGTCCAGATAAGTTGCCACCAAATCCTTGGTCTCATGGTGTTTCATTTCATTGATGAGAACTTGAGCGCGAATTGCTGCTGGAAGTCCTGCAAGATTTTCCTTGTGAGTCGCAAAGATTTGGCTAGCGACTTGACTAGCTTCTGCATCATTGGAGCGAATCATCATGGAAATGGTCAACTGACGAACCAATTCATCTTCATCTGATTCACCATCTTTAGCTTCAAAACCAAGACGGTCATAGTTATGACGAGCCAATTTAGCAACGAGACGGTTAAAGGATTTCTCAGTTTCTGTTCCTTCATCAATAAAGCGCTCAAGGGCAGAAATCACTTGAGAAACAGCTGAAACCACAAGGTAAGACTCTTCCTTAGCAAGTTTATCAAGCACAGGTAGCAAGTCAGCATAAGAAATGTGACCTGCCTCAGCAAGCAAACGACGTTCTTGCACGATTTGCAGTTTGCTTGTATTATCAAGTGTCTCTAGCTCAGCAAGAACAGCTTCTAACAAGTCTCCTTGATAGTCGGTAATGTAGTGGGCAGTATTTTCAGTGTTGAGACGAAGAGCTCCTTCATTTTCAGCAAGAAGAGCTGCATAGCCAGGAATTTCAATACTTTCAGTTTCGAGTGTATCTGGTAATCCTTTCCAGTTGCTGTTGAGTGGCACAACCCAGAGACGATTCTTGTCTTCGTGCTCACCGATAAAGAATTGTTTTTGCGAAATCTTCAAGACATCATTCTCAACTTTAACAGTAAGAACTGGATAACCAGGTTGCTCCAACCAAGAATCCATGAAGGCTGCCACATCACGACCAGACGCTTGTCCAAGGGCATTCCATAGGTCACGACCAATGGTATTTCCATATTGGTGTTTTTCAAAGTAGGCATGCAAACCTTTAGCAAAATCAGCATCGCCGAGCCAACGACGAAGCATGTGCATGAGGCGACTTCCTTTGGCATAGACGATAGCTCCGTCAAAGAGCGTATTGATTTCATCTGGGTGTTTAACTTCGACGTGGACAGACTGAACGCCATCAGTCGCATCACGTTTAAGTGCTCCCGGCACACCACCTGTTTGGAAGTCTTCAAAGATATTCCAAGTTGGCTCGATGGCATCGACACAGACGTATTCCATCATGTTAGCGAAGCTTTCATTGAGCCAAAGGTCATCCCACCATTTCATAGTCACAAGGTTTCCAAACCATTGATGGGCAAGTTCGTGAGCGATAACAAGGGCAACTTGTTGGCGGCTAGCAAAGGTTGAGTTCTCATCCACAACCAAGTAAACTTCACGGTAAGTGACAAGACCCCAGTTTTCCATAGCACCTGCTGAGAAATCAGGAAGGGCAATATGGAGAGATTGAGGAATTGGATACTTAACTCCGTAGTAATCTTCGTAAAACTCGATTGAGCGAACGGCGATGTCTAGTGAGAAATCAAGGTTAGATAGTGGGTGGGCTTTGGTTGAGTAGACACCTACGAGGGTACCGTTTTTAGTTTTAGCTGTTACCCCCTGTAAATCACCAGCACCAAAGGCTAACAAGTAAGAAGACATGCGAGGTGTTGTCTCAAACTTCCAGATACCCGTTTCCTTACGGTTTTCAACATCAATTTCTGGCATGTTTGACAAGGCCAATTCACCTTCTGCTTGGTCAAAACGTAGAGAAAGATCAAAAGTTGCTTTGGCTTCAGGCTCGTCCACACATGGGAAGGCTTCACGCGCAAAATGGCTCTCGAACTGAGTAGACAAGACTTCCTTCTTCACTCCATCAACTGTGTAGTAAGAAGGGTAAATCCCTGTCATGTTGTCTGTAATTTTTCCTGAAAAAACAATAATCAATTCAACTTGACCAGCCTCAGCCAATTCGATATGAAGGGCTTCATTGTCATGGTCAACTGTAAACGGACGAGCTTGACCCGCAACTTCTACAGAAGCGATTTCCAAGTCTTTTTGGTGAAGGGAAATACGGTCACCCTGTGCTTGACCAGTAATGGTCACCTTCCCAGAAAACGTCTTGGTCTCACGACTCAAGTCTAAAAATAAATCATAGTGTTCAGGAACAAATTGCGTAATAAAATGTTCAACTGCTTGCATAGTTTTCTCCTATTCTAAGTTTAAGAGCTGTTGCTCTTCTTCAAACAAACTTATTATATCATGTTTTGCTTAAGAAAAAAGGATTGGGCGGCGATTTCCAAAACTTTCTTCCTTCTATCTGTCTACAGAGGGTAGACCTTGCGAAACTCTTCCAAAACGACCTTGCTGTCAGGCGTAAAAGTTAGTCCTGCCTCTCTCAGCCAGTCAGCGAAACAGTCCTCATGAACCTGACGCCAATAGGCTAGGGATTTGTCACCTTCCCCTTCCTTAAAGGCATGGTCAGCAGAAACTTGATGAAAGGGCTGAACGGAAACCTTTGTAATTTCGACAATGCAGACAGCCTGATTTTGACTATCTAAAATGACGTCAAATGTCCCTTCTTGCGGTAGAGATTCGCCTTCTAATGCGTAGAGATCGTAGGCTGAGGCGGTTGCTGTCTTTTCGCCTTTTAAAACCAAATCTGCCAAGAGATCGGCTTCCACTCCAAAAGCCCAGGCATCTATCTCATCGCCGATAGAGGGGTTGATTTGCTTGTATGCTTTCCACATTTCTTGAGGTGTCATGGGTACTCCTTTTCATTTACTTTTTTATTTAAAGGGATAGAGTTGCTTAAATCCATTTATTAAAATATAGTCACGAAGAATTAAAATCATGCTTTGAATCTCATTATTAACTAAATCCCGATCGATTTCCAATTCATTGGAAAAAGTTTTTAAATACAATAAATGAAATAAGATTCCCATTCTTTTATTCATTTGCGAAACTTCATCCTTGGCTTTCTCTAACTCTGTTTGAAGAGAGTTTAATCTAAAACCTGTCAAAAAACGTTTGTGTACCTTTCTTTTCCCAAATACACTCACTTCATCACTATAATTTAATGCATAGAGAATCCTATCTCTTACTTGTGTTAGATATTTTTCTTCATCTATCAGAATAGCCAGTAAAGCAGAATTTTGCACAGGTTCCCAATAGCGATAATCACCGTCAAAGTTAACTTGAACCATTTTATCAATCATTGACTGAGCTAAAGCAGTATTATCGGACAGATACAAGATATAACTTAAGCGATTGAGAACATGCATAGCATCCATCTGAGTTTTTTTATTCTTTTTGGGGACCAGGTTTAAATACGATACTAACTCAGCATCGTTTTCAACCTCTTCGATTAGTTCTTTAACATTCATGTATCTACTCCTTTTAATACTTACAATAAGCCTTTACTCTATCCCATCATCTTTATTATATTCTATCATGCAGTTGACTGCATATTCTCCCCATTCCCAAAAGTCATTAAACTCTTCCCGTTGCTCCCAGCCTTCTGCAGCAAAGTCATGAATGAGTTGAACCCTATTGCTCTTTCCTATTTCAAAACAAGCAGTATCATCACAATCTCCTCTTTTAGCGAATGGAATCAACTTTCTTGTTGGATACCTTTCCTGCAACCCCTTGTACAGAGATAGCGCCCATTCTGAATCTAAAAAATACCAAATATCAAAATCAACTAAATTGAGTTCTACCATTTTTTTAAATGATTCAGGATACTGAAATATACTTTCATTCATTAAATAATTTTTCATCTCTCACCTTCCAATTTCTATAGCTTGTCATATCTAATTCTGGAAATCCTAGTAATTCAGACTTAACCTTCAAAACTAATGGCGATGCATTTTCTGTAGTAAGTTCTTCCAAATTCAACCAAAGTACATTTGCTGAATCATTACTTCCATCAAGAACCTCCTGAGGAATTGAATTTTGAGAGTGTTCAAAATCGAGTACTATATCATAAAAGGCCATGATATGATGTACTGCAAAGTCTTGCCCATCTTCTTGAACCAGCACATCATAAATCCTAGGATTAGCGTAACCCTTAAGCTTATATCCTGTCTCTTCCAAAACTTCTCTAATCAGAGTTTTCGTCAGTCCTTCACCAAGTTGCTGACTACCACCCGGTAGATCATAACGATGTTGATAAGGGCCTCTCGTTTTTTCAATGCAGAGAAGCTTCTCATTTTCAAAGCAAATGCCATAGACTCCAAAGTGATTTTTGATTTCCATCCAACTTCTCCTACTTCAAAGACCAACCACCATCAATCGTAATGATTTGTCCTTGCATGGCGCTTGCTTTTCCACTTGCTAAGAAAAAGCTAAGCTCTGCTACTTCCTCTGGATCAATCCAGCGCTTGATGGGCGTTTCACTAGCCACCCAGTCTGCCAACCCACCTGGCTCAAAATCCGCGGCGGTCATAGCTGTCTTAACAGCTCCTGGAGCGATACCAAAGACCTGAATACCTGCCTCTGCATAGTCTAGAGCCAACTGCTTGGTAAAGCCAGCCAAGGCGTGCTTAGACGAGGTATAGGCATGACCACCTCCGCCAGCTAGGCTTGAGGCAATCGAACACATATTGATAATAATTCCTTTTTTATTTTCTAGCATTTTTGTCAAATAATGTCGAGTTAGCTCAACAGGAGTTATGTAGTTGATTTCAAAAATCTCTTGAATTTCCCGCGCTGATTGTTCCAATAGGGGCTTATAAGCATCCAAAACTCCTGCAGTATTACACAAGACATCCACCTGAGGGCACCAGTCAAAAACAGGCTCTAAATCAAGAGTTAAATCTCTCTGTAAAAAGTGGAAATCACCGTCTAAGATTGGCTTTTCGACTTGATCCACACCGTAAACTTGATAGCCATTCTCTAAAAAGAGTCGAGCTTGAGCCAGACCGATCCCTAAACTCACTCCCGTGATCAATACACGTTTAGTCATGCACTTCTACCCAATCTGTCGCCAAAACATCACAAGGTGTCGGACTCCACATGGAAAAACCTTCCCCTTCTCCGGACACGTTGATTAGAAAATAGGGCGTCACTTCAAGTGCAACTCCGTTTTGTTCGATGGTGTCAAAAAGTTGGACATAGTTTTCAGCCCCTCCCCAACCAGTTCGTACATATTTTTTCTTAGCCTTTAATCCAGGCAGGATTTCTTCAAATGTCATGAGTGTCTCCTTTGTTGTCTACTTTTTTTATTATAACAAAAAATCGACAACCAATCTATCATGGTTCCCGATTTTGTTCTTCCCTAGTCTTTCCCACCAAGTTTGCTATTGATAGTCATCATGATACTGGCAATTTTCTCTCCCCAGTATGGGTCAGAAGCATAGCGTACATTCATACCAGAAGCCTTGTTTCCAAGATGGTCTCGTCCATAGTCAATGTAGTTCTCACGAATCCACTTAGCCGCGCCGAGGATCCCCTTATCCACATCATCAAATTTTTTGGCCGAGGTATATGGGCTCGAATCATAAGCTGCAATTCCAAAGAAGTTATTCTTATCCTTGGCAATCTGGCTCCGTCCCCAAGCACTCTCAAGTGCACTATGAGCCATTAAGTAAAGAGCATTCACACCATAGCGTTTCTCAGCTTCCTTAAAAACAGCTCCCTTACCAGCGAGGCGACTATCCCGAATATTCATCAAAGAATAAATTTTATCCAATTCAGCTGCGCTGTAATTACTTGGCTTAGTCAAATTTCTAAAGAGGAAGGGATTTTCAATGGTAAAGCCATCAAAATGAATTCCATCAGTTGAATAATATTTCTTACCAATAGTCATAGCTGAGCTATGTGGCGCAACACGGAGACTCACATAAGGTGATAACTCATGGTAAAAATACTTGCCATCACTTGTATAATGAGGGACAAATTCACTATCTTTATCAATAGCTACTAAATCACTTTTATTCATGAAGCCGGATAAACCAGAAATATTGACTGGTATTTGACTATCTTTTTTAGATTGTGCATCTCCAAGCGAGACTATGGTTCCCTGTGATACATAACTCAATCTTTCACCAGAAGCGCTATAAACATAAGCAGTAATCGGTTTTACTTTGTAATATTTTGCCTCTGAGATCCACTTCCCATTATTCTGGAAGGAATACTCTTTACCTTTGATCGTAAAAGTACCTGTTACATATCGACCATCATCTTTTAGATAGTACCAAGCATCGTAATCTTTGTCAAAAATCCATTCATTTTTGGCCATATAGCCACCAGATTTAAGGTAGTATGAACCAACCCATTCGCGGGAAGCGTAGGCACCACCTGACTTCAAGTAGAACCAGCTATTGTAGGATTTATCAAAAATCCACTCTTTTTCCGCCATTGCGCCACTATCTTTCAGATAGTAGTCACTTTTCCACTGGCTACTTGCCATCACACCATCGCTATTAAAATAGTACCATGTTCCTTTGATTTTTTCCCATTTGTTGCGAGAAATCTTGCCTGAAGTTGTGGCATAGTACCACTTGTCAGATATTTTCACCCAATCATTTTCTGCCATGGCACCACTACCTTGGAAAAGATAGTCATTATAGATGGTACGGCTAAGCATGACACCATCTTGATCAAAGTAATACCAGCTGCCTTCAATCTTTTCCCATTTGTTGCGAGAAATCTTGCCTGAAGCTGTTGCATAGTACCACTTGTCAGATATTTTCACCCAATCATTTTCTGCCATGGCACCACTGCCTTGAAAGAGGTAGTCATTGTAGACAGTACGGCTAAGCATAACACCATCTTGATCAAAGTAATACCAGACACCTTCAATCTTTTCCCATTTGTCGCGAGAAATCTTGCCTGAAGCTGTGGCATAGTACCACTTGTCAGATATTTTTACCCAAGCATTTTCTACCATTGCGCCATTACCTTGGATAAGGTAACCATCAATTATAGTATTACTGAGCATAATACCGTTTTTGTCAAAGTAATGCCAAGTGCCACTAATTTTTTTCCAGTTTACGACGGGCTGGTTATTTTCATAAAAACGCCAGTTTCCTTGCTCTTTTCTCCAACCTTCCTTGATAACGTCCTCATTTTTTTTCTTTTTGGATGAGTCATCTTTAGAAGAATTTTCCTCTTTTACAGCTGGCTCTTTCTTCGCCTCGACTTTAGGAACTTCTTTCTTGGGAGTAGCTTCCTCTTTTTTCTCGACTACATCTGTAGTCTGAGTTTTTTTCGTAACCTGAGATTCTTCAGCATATACAGATGTCTTTGCAAATCCTGCCATAGAAAGAACGACAGTACTTGCAAGTAGTATCTTCTTCATTTTATTCTCCTCAGTAGAAAACTATCTACACTATTACTATTTTATAAAACCTATTGTAACATAGTTGACTAACGGAAATATTACAAATTGATGAAGATTCTATTTCTTGTTGACGATAAGGAAAGACTAGCTTATCTTAGACTGACTTTGACTTCCTTGCGAAGATTTTCTAAACTGCTAATGCCATATTTGTCCATGACTTTTGGTAGATTTTCGATGATATCAGGACAAGCGTAAGGATTGGTAAAGTTGGCTGTTCCAACTCCGATGGCAGAGGCACCAGCCAGATACATTTCTAGGGCTGCTTCAGCTGAATCTACTCCTCCCATTCCAATAATGGGCAGGTCTGTTGTTTGAGCTACTTGTCGGATGAGTTTGAGGGCGACTGGAAAAACTGCAGGACCAGACATCCCACCCGTTCCATTGGCTAGAATTGGTTTGCGAGTTTTGAGGTCAAAGCGCATACCGACAAGGGTATTGATCATGGTTAAGCCACTTGCCCCTGCATCTTCTGCGGCTTTGGCGATGGTAACAACATCCGTTACACTAGGGGTTAATTTAACATAAACTGGCACATCAGAGGCTTCCACAGCTGCCTTTACCACTTCATAAGCCAAGTCAGGATCTTGCCCAATCAAAAGTCCATGATTGCCGTGATCCACATTCGGACAAGAGATATTGAGCTCAATAGCTTTTACATTGGCTGCCTTGGAAATTCCTCGAGAAACAGCAGCGTACTCTTGTTTTGAAAAGCCTGCAACATTTGCGATGATAGGAAGCGTAGGATACTCTCTTTCCAGCCAAGGCAGTTTTTCAGCCAAAACAGCCTTCAAACCTGGATTTTGCAGGCCGATTGCATTGAGCATACCAGCAGGTGTCTCTGCAACCCTGGGAGTTGGATTCCCAAAACGGGGTTCAAGTGTCGTCGCCTTGATCATAATAGAGCCCAAAAGGTCTAAATCATAGTACTTGGCATACTCTTGACCAAAACCAAAACAGCCTGATGCGGGGATAATAGGATTTTTCAAATCTAACCCCGGTAGAGAAACTTGTAAACGTTTGTTAGTCATGACTTTCTCCTTATAATACAACTGTTCCTGTGCGGAAAACAGGGCCATCTTCACAGACGCGTTGACTGACCGTCTCACTATCTGGCACTTTTAGAACGCAGGCATAGCAAGCCCCCATTCCACAAGCCATACGAGATTCCAGAGATAGATAGGCTCTTGGATGATCATAAAAGGTTTGATTGATGTACTTCATCATCCCAGGAGCACCACATGAGTATACAGCATCAAATTGACTGTCTAAATCATTGATGACGACTGACACATTTCCCTTGATGCCATAAGAACCATCATCTGTCGTTACAAAAACCTGCCCATATTGGGCCAATTCCTTTTCGAGAATAACAGCATCCTTAGTCGCAAAACCGAGGACTGTCACTACTGTCACCCCACGCGCATGCAATTCCTTGGCTACTTCTAGCAAGGGTGGAACACCAATCCCACCACCAACGAGGAGGACTTGACTCTGATTGTCTAAATCAGACAAGTCAAAACCATTCCCCTGAGGCCCCATCACATCAAGAGTATCTCCCTGCCTTAAGGTTGAGAAAATAGCTGTCCCAGCCCCCTCAACCCGATAAATGAGATGACACTGCTTGTTTGCCTTGTCAATAGACGAAATTGAAATAGGGCGACGCAAGAGATGGGCATCATCAGGCACACGCAAGTGAAGAAATTGGCCTGCTCGCATGGCTTTAACCATTTCTCCTTCTAGGACTAATTCAAAGATTGCTGGCGCGATTTCCTCTTGTGCGACCACCTTCATGGTTTCCAAACGAATGGCACCCAAACGCTTCTTACATGTGGGATTCATGACTTTTCCTCCTTAAATTTAAGGGGATCAGATAAAGAAAAGACCTTGCTAATGCAAGGCCTCAGTTGGGTTAGGCTAGAACTCATGCGCACACTTAAAAAGTCCTCACAGAGAACCCCCTATCCCTTTTATCTGACACCTTGTGAGTCTCTCTGGACTCCCCTTAAAGGTTAAATTTATATTAGTATACTCTTTCAAAGTAAAAAAGTCAAGTAGAAAACGAACATTCTACTTGACCTTACTGGATTATTTTTCGCGAATCACTTCGACCTTGTAGCCATCAGGATCCTTGACAAAGTAATAGTTTGGTGGGGTTCCTGGTAGGCCTTTTGGCTCTGTAACCTCATAGCCTTTAGCACTATGTTCTTGATGAAGAGCTTCAAGATCAGGTGTACTGAGGGCGATATGGGCAAAGCCATCACCTACCACATAAGGACCGTGGTCATAGTTATAGGTCAATTCCAACTCGTAGTCATCACCCTCAAGTCCTAGATAGACAATGGTGAAGGTATAATCTGGAAAATCCTTGCGACGTAATTCTTTAAAACCAAAAGCATCTTGATAAAATGCGATTGATTTTTCAAGGTTTTCTACTCGCAAGCAAGTGTGTAGCATTTTTGAAGCCATAGCTTTCTCCTTTATTTCTAAAAAGACTGGGACAATCCTGTTCCAGTCTTAAAAGTAATTATTTACCAAGCTTTGCTTTAGCTGCATCTGCAAGAGCTGTGAAAGCTGCTGCATCGTTAACAGCCAAGTCAGCAAGCATTTTACGGTTAACTTCGATTTCAGCCAATTTCAAACCATGCATCAATTGTGAGTATGAAAGTCCGTTCAAACGAGCTGCCGCATTGATACGAGTGATCCACAATTTACGGAAGTCACGTTTTTTCTGACGACGGTCACGGTATGCATAGTAGTAAGAGTTCATTACTTGTTCTTTTGCAGTACGGAACAAGATGTGTTTAGCTCCATAGTAACCTTTTGCTAATTTAAGAATACGTTTACGACGTTTGCGTGATACAACGCCACCTTTAACACGTGCCATGTTTTATTTCCTCCAAATATTTCCTAGAATTGTTTACTTACTGTTAGGCTATTATTTCAAGCGAGTAAGCATTGCTTTGATACGTTTGAAATCTCCTGAATGCACCATAGATGCTTTACGAAGATGACGACGTTGTTTCTTAGTTTTTCCGTGGAAACGGTGAGAAGTGTAAGCACGGAAACGTTTAAGTCCACCAGAACCTGTACGTTTGAAACGTTTAGCTGATGCGCGGTGTGTTTTTTGTTTTGGCATGATTTTTTCTCCTTTATTTAACTTTCTGACAATTATTTTTTGTCAGTTGCTGGCGCCAACTGCATGAACATTTGGCGTCCATCCATCTTAGCTCGTTGTTCGATGATCGCAATATCTTGTGTTGCTTCAGCAAACTCGGCTAAAACTTTTGCACCAATCTCTTTATGGGTAATCATACGACCCTTAAAGCGGATAGATACCTTAACTTTGTTCCCTTTTTCAAGGAATTTACGTGCATTGCGAAGTTTTGTGTCAAAGTCACCCTTGTCAATAGTTGGACTCAGACGAACCTCTTTCACAGTAACAACACTTTGTTTTTTACGTTGTTCTTTTTGCTTTTTCTGATACTCAAATTTGAACTTACCGTAGTCCATAATTTTAGCAACAGGCGGTTTTGCTTGGGGTTGAATCAATACTAAGTCAACATTTGCACTATCAGCCAATGCTTGCGCTTCGCTGAGTGGCTTGATGCCTAGCTGCTCTCCCTCAAGACCGATCAAGCGAACTTCACGTACACGAATTTCATCATTGATGAATAAGTCTTGCTTTGCTATGGTTTTCACCTCTTTTTTATTATTAGAGAAAAACAAGAGCGGACTCGTAATAATACAAGCCCGCACGTTATGATAGCGTTTCTTAGAAACTTTTCATCCGTAGGGCCAGGCAACTTGATGTCACAAGGCGAGAAGCTCTCACTTCTGCTTTTCTCAACTTTTATATGATACCAAGTTTTCTATCCCTTGTCAAGATAAAAAGTCAATTTTTCGAAAAGTTTGTCTATTTTATCGAACCGTTTCAATTCGCCAACTATTCCATCCTTTAAAGCGAATAGCTCCTTGCTGGTCAGTTCGGTAAATCTTACTCTTGATGGTCTCTAGTCGAGTCAAGGTTTCCTGATGGGGGAGTTTCGCACGATTGTTCTTTCCAACTGAGATGAGAGAAATCTCTGGTTTAAGTTTTTCTAGAAAAGCTGGATTTGATGATGTTTTAGAACCATGTTGACCGACTTTCAAGACATCCACCTCTAAGTTAGGGTATTGCTTTAGAATATCCTTCTCTCCCTTCTCTTTCAAGTTTCCTGTAAAGAGAAAGTGCTTATCCAAAAGTTTTCCATAAAGAACCAGGGAACCATCACGATCTCCATCTCCAATCTGCCTTGGAGATAGGACTTCTAACTGACTTCCAAAAATTGGCAAGTTCTCCCCTGCTGTCACACTGCGCACCTTGGTTTGGCTTGCTTCTAGTTCTGCTACAAATTCCTTCTGTGTCAGAATTCCTTTTGATACTAAAATCTCCCCAACATGGAAAGCCTTGGTCACCTCCAGCAAATCTCCAACATGTTCTTTATCTGTGTTGGTCAAAATCAGCTGGTCAATCTTGGCTACCCCACGACTTTTAAGATAGGGAATCAAGGTTCTCTGGGCATTGCTGGTCGTCGCCTTTTCTTGCCATTTTTCGATTTTCTTATCAGACTCTGCCTTGCCTCCCACATCTATGAGAATGGCTTTACCAGTTACATCCCGTAGGAAAATACTTTCTCCTTGCCCGACATCCAGCATGGTGATTTCATTTTCCAGCGGATGTTTGGTTAGGAAAAAGAGACCTATAATCAATAAGCTGACTCCAGCTACTCTTTTGATGTTTTTCCTAAAATCATACAGTATTGCCAAGGAAATTAATAGTAGAATCAACAGCCATGCGTTGGGTTGACCAAAGACCAGGGGCCTGCTTGCCAGCTGCGATACCAAGCGAATGATGTCCTCCAACCACTCAAAGACAAGGTTAAGCTGGGTGATTGGGTAAACAAAAGACAGAATAAATAAGATGGACAAAAGCGGCAAGAAGACAACATCAAACAGAAAGGAAAAGACAAAGGTTAAAAGAATTGACCAAGGCTGAAATTCTGCAAAATAAAAGGACAAAATAGGCAATATTCCCAAGGAAATGACCAAACTTTCTCTGGCAACAGCCTTGAGCCCCTCCCCTTCTTTGCTTGTCATAGTCAAGATAAAAGCATAAGCGCAGGACAAGACCCCTCCAGCTGTCAAGAAAAAGTTGGGCATGATGATAAAGAGGACAAGGACTGTCAAGGCAAAATTATCCAAGCCCTTAATACCATGTTGTGCTAGTAACTTTTGCAAGAGACTGCGAATGACTGAAGCTGAAAATCCTGTCAGACCTGCATAGATAAGGGAAAAGGGATAGGTCAGCCACTTCAACTTTTCTTGAGTCAAGCCCAATCGCAAGAGGAGTTTCTTAAAGGCATCCATAAAGAATCCCACCTGCATACCCGACAAGGCAAAGAGGTGGATAATTCCTAGACTGGAATAAAGTTCATTCATCTCCTCAAAGTCCGTATCCAGATGTCCTAACAGAAGACCTGTCATATAGTTGCGCATAGGGTCTGGAAAGTGCGTCTTGATCCAAACTACAGCCTTTCGACGTAAACTTGATAAATTTTCACCTATATCCCAACTGCTAATCTGTTTAACTGACTGGATTCTCTTGATAGTCAGTGTCTGGTAAATCCCTTGAGTCTTCAGGTAGGCTTGGTAGTTAAATCCACCAAAATTCCTCTGACCTTCAGGCTCTGAAACTTTCCCTTCTAGTTCAATCTCATGAAGATCTGTTAAGGTTTGAAATTGCTCTTTCTCCTCCTCAGACTGGAGTTTATAGTAAACTTGGAAGGTATGGCCGTCAGCCTTGCCCCGAAAGGACAGACTGTCTCCATTGACTTTGATGGTATCAGGCAAGATCTTCACCTTTTCAACAGAATCCACTAGGTTTTGACTAGCTTGTGTCTGTTGCCAAGTTTGAAACAGAAACCAAAATCCAAAAACTCCACAAATCGCTAGAACTTTTCCAGCAGATTTCCAAGGAAATTGAAAAAAGAGACAGACGAGCAAAAAAACAAAACCTAGCAGTGCGAGATAGGACGCTCCAAAAATGGCATAGTAAAGCCAGAGCAACAGAAAGCTCAGATAGATTAGAGGAATAGGGAAATTCTTAATCCACTGTGACATAATCTTTTAGCTTTTCTATGGTCTTAGCGCCAATGCCAGAGACTTTCTTTAATTCATCTACCGACTTGAATTTGCCATTCGCCTCACGATGGTCGATAATATCCTGTGCTCGTTTTCCTCCCAAGCCTTTGACCTGCTTGAGTTCTTCCAGACTGGCTTTATTGAGGTTGACCTTCTTTTCTTTACTTGTCGAAGGAGACGTTCCAGAGGCAGCCTGCTGACTAGCTGCTTCTTCTCCCTTAGTTGGAACATAGACAAGAGCCTCGTCACTGATTTTCTGTGCTAGATTAAGCGACTTGCTGTCTGCTTCTTCTGTCAAGCCACCCGCCTTCTGAACGGCATCGTGAACTCGACTGCCAAGAGGCAAGTCATAAATCCCTGGCGATTTGACAGCACCTTTGACATCTACTGTGATTAGATCTTGTTCAGGAGACTCTTCCTTTTCTTCCTTCTTGACTTCCTTTTCAGACGATGAATCCTTTGAAACGGCCGCAACTTCAGCCTGCAAATTTGTTTCTTTCACAGGTGTTTGTGAAGTTGGCTTTAGCAGGAAAAATCCGCCTAAGGCTAAACCCAAGCCAGCACAGATGACAATGATTTTATATTCTTTGATTTTCTCGATAATGACTTCCATTTTTTCTCCTCTCTTAACTTATTCGTAAGAGAAAGAAAAAACAGTCAAAAATTTCTTTTCAACTGCTTATTTATTGGCAAAATACTCTTCCTTGGTCAAGGCATAATGAACTCTTGTAACAATTCTCCCTGGTTCTTTATTATCCATTCTAGCATAGGGTTCTTCATGTGAAAAACGCATACCTGATTTCTCCATGACTCTTCCAGATGCGGGATTATCCTTATCGTGAAGGGCGGTCAACTTATTCATTCCAATCTTCTCAAAAGCCAGCTCAATCACGGCACGATTGGCTTCTGTCGTCAATCCTTGGTTCCAATACTTTTGGTTGATAATGTAACCGATAGCTGCCTTTTTAAGGACGGTGTCGATCTTGTGCAAGTCAATAGTACCGATAAACTTGCCATTGCTTTTTAGTTCGATTCCCCACCGTCCCAAGGGATTAGCCAAGTAAAACTGAGCAATGTTGTTCTTAGTTTCTTCTAAGCTTTGATTTGTTGGAAAAGTGTAGCGTGTATTTTCTCTGTCTGAAGCATACTCAAACATAGCTTCTGCATCATCCAAGGTTACAGGTCGGAGCAATAAACGCTTCGTTTCTATAGTTGGATACTGGGCAAATTTCACAAATATTGATTCCATACTTTTTCCTCCATTAGAGCTTGATTCTCACTAGTCTAGCATAAATAAATTTGGATGACAAGTTTTTCTTGATTTTTGAAGCGGTTTCATATACAATAAAACCATCACATTTTTGATTTATGAACTGGAATGTGACAACTAAAACAATACCGTCAATTGAAAGGTAGGTTATCTCTATGTTAATCGGAATTCCAAAAGAAATTAAGAACAATGAAAACCGTGTTGCCCTCACACCTGCTGGTGTTTATAGCTTAGTTATCCGTGGTCACCGCGTCCTCATCGAATCAAATGCTGGTCTCGGTTCAGGATTTACTGATGCAGACTATCAAAAGCAAGGAGCTGAGATTGTCGCTACTGCTGCTGAAGCATGGGCAGCTGAGTTAGTCGTAAAAGTAAAAGAACCACTAGCTTCTGAATATGCTTATTTGCGCGACGATTTGCTCCTCTTCACCTACTTGCACATGGCTGCTGCTCCAGAGTTAGCAGATGCCATGTTAGCAGCCAAAACAACAGGAATTGCCTATGAGACTGTCCGTGACTCCCTAGGTCACCTACCACTCCTCGTTCCTATGAGTGAGGTTGCCGGTCGTATGGCAGTTCAAATCGGTGCTCACTTCCTTACCAAACAAGCTGGTGGCTCTGGTGTCTTACTTGGTGGTGTACCGGGTGTTCCAAAAGGAAAAGTAACCATCATCGGTGGCGGTGTCGTTGGTACACATGCTGCCCGCATCGCCTTGGGACTCGGTGCTCAAGTGACTATTTTAGATATCAGTGCTAAACGTCTCTCGGTTCTAGAAGAAGTCTTTGGAAACCAAATTCAAACTCTTATGTCTAATTCATTCAACATCGAAGCAAGTGTGAAAGATGCTGATGTGGTGATTGGAGCGGTTCTCATCCCTGGTGCCAAGGCACCAAAACTGGTGACAGATGAGATGGTCAAACAAATGCGTCCAGGCTCTGTCATCGTTGATGTTGCCGTTGACCAAGGTGGTGTTATCGAGACAGCTGACCGTGTGACAACGCACGATGAGCCTGTCTATGAGAAACACGGTGTTCTCCACTATGCCGTTGCCAATATCCCTGGTGCGGTCGCCCGTACTTCAACCATCGCCCTAACCAATGTCACTCTTCCTTATATCGAAGCTCTGGCTGGCAAAGGTTTCGCACAAGCAATTGCTGAAGATGAGGGCTTGCGTCAAGGTGTGACCACTTATCAAGGTTACTTGACCAGCCTCCCAGTTGCTCAAGGCCTCGATAAAGAGCACACGTCTATCGACGAACTTATTTAAAGCTAGACACTCATTAAAAAAAGCAGTTCACATCTGAACTGCTTTTTTGCTATTCTGTTTCTTGGTTACTTTCTTCAACCTTAACTGGAGCTGGTTCATAAGCTCGGATAATCTGAGCGACAACTGGATGGCGAACCACATCCTTGGCTGAAAAATGAACAAAGTCGATTTGGTGAATGTTCTTGAGTTTTTCTTGGGCATCAATCAAACCGGACTTGACATTTCGTGGCAGGTCAATCTGACTGATATCTCCATTGACAATCATCTTAGAATTAAATCCTAAACGAGTCAGGAACATCTTCATCTGCATGATGGTCGTGTTTTGCGCCTCATCAAGAATGACAAAGGCATCATCCAAGGTCCGTCCACGCATGTAGGCAAGGGGCGCGATTTCGATAATTTCACGCTCCATGAGACGAGTCGTCTGGTCTTTCCCGAGAATCTGGTACAAGGCATCATAAACTGGTCGAAGATAAGGATCCACCTTCTCCTTGAGATCACCCGGAAGAAATCCTAGACTCTCACCTGCTTCCACTGCTGGACGAGTAAGGATAATCCGCTTGACCTGCCCACGTTTAAGGGCAGTTACTGCCAGGGTCACTGCAAGAAAGGTCTTCCCTGTCCCTGCAGGTCCGATTCCAAAGGTCACATCATGCTGTTTGACACTGTCCACATAAAGTTTTTGACCCAAGGTTTTGACACGAATCGGTTTCCCAGTATTGTCTTTGATAATTTCTTCTTCGTAAAGGGCGACAAACTTGTCAATTTCATCGTTTTTGACCATACTAATCGCAGTCACCACATCTGGCGTGCCAATGGTCATTCCACGATTTACCAAGACCATCAAAGCCTGGATAACCTGACGGGCTTCCTCACAGGCAGTCTCTTCCCCCAAAACCTGGACAATCTCCGTACGAGCATGAATCACCACATCGAGTTCTTCTTCCATCAAACGAAGATGGCGCTCATTGGAACCAAAAAGATGGAACAAGTCATCTGGATGACTTAGTTGAATGTCTATTGAATGTTCCTTCAAATAAAGAACCTCTCTAATCCGTTTATTTCTTTTTATTATAGCAAAGAGAACAATAAAATACTAGCCTCATCTCATTGTCTCTAGTGTTCTAAGTATTCTTGCCAGATGGCGTCAAAGTCTCCTAGGTTAAAAGAGAAGCTGGCATGCTCCTCCAAAAAGCGACTCACCTCATCAAAATCATCCGTGTGTTTTGGGAAGGCTGACTCTTCAAAAGCGAGGTCTGCCAAGGTGGCTTTGGGGCTATTACTTTTAGGATTGCGCTCGGTCATGAGCCAAGTGTAAAATGATTTTCTCAATTCTTTCTCCTATCAAGAGTTTTTTGATGACACTTTTCTGATTCTTGAAAATTACTGGACTTAGCCTCTGAAACGTAGTGGTTTATAAAATCTGTTTTTGCATCTGTATAGGCGTCTCGATTGTGTTCAAATTTTTTCCACAAACTTAGTTTTAATTCCTGATACGCTTGGGCAATATCTGGATGCTGGCAGAGATAATCTCTAAAATAAATCTCGTCATGATCTCCCGCCATTCGCAAATGTAAATGAAAAACTTTCTCAGCAAATCCCTGCTCTGTATATCCTTTATTTAGCGAAATCCTGTTGGGACTTTCCGACATCACTAGCCAACCATTCTTCACCAATAAATCCCTAACTCTTGCTAAATCCTCTATTCTACCTACTTCTAGCAGAATATCAACGATATTTTTGGCCCAAATATTAGGGATAGCAGTGCTACCGATATGTTCTATTCTTTTAATAACATTTGCACCCAATATTTTTTTCAAATTTGTTTTTTCCAATTCATACCAGTCTCCCCACTCTGATTTGTGCTCTACTAGAAAAATAGGAAAAAGTTGCCAGAGTTCCTCTAAACTCATTTCTTCAAGTTTCTTTATCATTTCTATAAGGCCTAAATCAACTCTGTCCCAAACTGGTCTTGCTTGATTTTACCAGCCTTCATCAAGCCGCCGAGTGCTTTCTTGAACTGGCCTTTTGAGATGCCAAAGGTTGCCTTGATGTCATCAGGAGATGACTTATCATTTAAGGTCATGAAACCGCCATTGCTTTCCAAGTAGGTCAAAATCATCTGAGCATCATTTTCCAACATTTCAAAGGAACGTGGTTTGAGGGATAGGTTCAAGGTACGGTCCACTTCACGGAAACCGATAACACGCGCATCTAGCACTTGTCCCAAACGTGGCTCTGCGTAGCGCTCACTTGGGTGGATAAAACCAAGCATGTTATTCTCTGGCAAGTAAACAAAGGTTCCTGACAGCTTGAGACGATATACAATGGCTGGCCAGTTTTGGTTCTGCATATTGTTGTAGGCAGGACAAGCCAAACGTTGAAAGTCTTCTTGATAAGCCAAGAGTCCCCAGATGCGGTCTTTCTTATCTACTTCAAGGCGGATGTAAAGTTGATCACCTTTCTTTGGCCAGAGTTCCTTGAGCTCAGGGAGGATATCGAGTGACACAACGATTTCCTTATCAGGTAGACCTGTATCCACAAAGACACCCAAGTCCTTACGAACTTCCGTTACGGTTCCCCAACCAAATTGGTCCTGAGTGGCAGTCACTTCTAGAGTGGTCAAGCGGAGTTTTTGCTTCATATCGGTATAGGCAAAACCTTTGACCGTATCACCTACCGAATGTTGACCTTCTTCCTTAGCAAGAGCATAAGTTTGACCATCCTTTTGCACAAAGTAAAAACGGTCATTTTCATCGATGATAAGTCCAACGATAAAACTAGCAAGATTTGTATTCATATTTCCTTCTTTCGAATAAAACTCAGCCAGCAATGCCAACTGAGTTTTTCTGTTTATTTTTAGACTTCCAAGATTTCTTTTTCTTTATTGGCAGTCATGTCGTCGATGTGTTTCACAGCGTCGTCTGTTACTTTTTGAATATCTTTTTCAAGAGTCTTCAATTCGTCTTCAGTGATTTCTTTTGCTTTTTCTTGTTTCTTGGCTTCGTCCATAGCATCGCGACGGATATTGCGGATAGCCACTTTAGCATTTTCACCGACCTTCTTCACTTCTTTGGCAAGGTCACGACGAGTCTCTTCAGTAAGAGCAGGGATAACCAAGCGGATCACAGAACCGTCATTAGCTGGTGTGATACCAAGGTCAGAAGCGTTCAAGGCACGTTCGATGTCTTTCAATGAAGACTTGTCAAATGGTGTTACCAACAAGACACGCGCTTCTGGAATGGTAATTGAAGCGATTTGGTTAAGAGGAGTTTCGACTCCATAGTATTCTACGTGGATACGGTCTAGCAAGCTTGCGTTGGCACGACCGGCACGGATTCCACCAAATTCACGAGCAAGTGATTGGTGAGACTGGGTCATTCTCTCTTTAGCTTTTTCTACAATTGCATTAGCCATAATTTTCTTATTCCTTTTCTTCGATATTGTTTGAAACTGTTGTTCCGATATTTTCACCAAATACGACACGTTTGATGTTGCCTGGTTGGTTCATGTTAAAGACAACCAAGTCAATGTCGTTATCCATAGAGAGGGTTGAAGCTGTTGAGTCCATGATACGAAGACCTTTGTTGATAACGTCACGGTGGGTCAATTCTTCAAACTTAACGGCAGTCTTGTCTTTCTTAGGATCGGCATTGTAAACACCATCTACGCCATTTTTAGCCATAAGAATGGCATCCGCTTCGATTTCAGCTGCACGAAGGGCTGCTGTTGTATCTGTTGAGAAGTAAGGTGAACCAATTCCAGCACCAAAGATAACGATGCGGCCTTTTTCTAGATGACGAAGGGCACGTCCACGTACGTAAGGTTCTGCCACTTGTTGCATAGAGATAGCCGTTTGCACACGTGTATCGACGCCAACTTGCTGCAATGAATCTGCCATCACAAGAGCATTCATCACGGTCCCAAGCATTCCAGTGTAATCTGCCTGAACGCGGTCCATTCCTGCTTCTGCTGCAGGTTCTCCACGCCAGAGATTTCCTCCACCAATAACAAGGGCAATTTCGATACCTAAGCTATGAACTTCTTGAATCTCTTTTGCGATTTTTTGAACTGTCTGGATATCAATCCCTACGCCACGTTCACCGGCAAGGGCTTCACCTGATAACTTGATTAAAATACGTTTATACTTGGGGTTAGCCATTTTTACTCTCCTTTTTTTATCCTACCTATTTTATCACAATTTCTAAGATTTTTATAGTATCATGAGCAATTCTTTCAAAAAAATTAGACCGTTAAAAATTCCTCTAAGTCGGTAAGGGCACGCTCTGCAATTTTTTCATAACGAGCCTTCTTATCACGGATACGCTCGCCTTCTAACTCCTTGATAATCCCGAAATTGACGTTCATCGGTTGGAAATGCTTGCTGTCAGCATGGGCGATGTAATGAGCCAGACTTCCAATCGCTGTTGTCTCTGGGAAGATAGCTTCTCCTTCTCCCTTAAAAAGACGAGCCGCGTTAATACCTGCAACCAAGCCTGAAGCTGCTGACTCAACATAGCCTTCCACACCCGTCATTTGACCAGCAAAGAAGAGGTTGGGCTGTTTCTTAGAACGATAGGTTTGCTCAAGAAGATTTGGTGAATCCATGTAAGAATTGCGGTGCATGACACCATAACGAACAAACTCAGCATTTTCAAGACCCGGAATCATTTGGAAGACACGCTTTTGTTCTCCCCATTTGAGGTGGGTTTGGAAACCGACGATATTGTAGAGGCTACCAGCCGCATTATCCTGACGAAGCTGGACAACAGCATACGGTGTTTTGAACTCCCCATCGCGAGGTCCTGTGTAGTCGTCTGGATACTCCAAACCGACTGGCTTCATCGGACCATAAAGCATGGTTTTAATACCACGTTTGGCCATGACTTCGATAGGCATACATCCTTCAAAGTATTTTTCTTTTTCAAAAGAATTCAGCGGTGCTTCTTCCGCATTGACCAAGGCTTCATGGAAATCCATAAATTCTTGTTTGGTCATGGGAGCGTTGAGATAGGCTGCTTCTCCCTTATCATAACGAGACTTGAGATAGACCTTACTCATATCAATAGTGTTAACATCGATAATTGGCGCCGCCGCGTCGTAGAAATAGAAACCATCACCGTCATTAAGGGCATGAATCTTCTCAGCCAAGGCATCGCTAGTCAAAGGACCTGTAGCGACCACAGTAATAACGTCAGTTGGCAATTCTGTAATTTCATCACGAACCACTTCAATCAGGGGATGATTGGCTACTTTTTCGGTCACCATTTGAGAGAAACCATCGCGGTCCACCGCCAGGGCTCCGCCTGCAGGAACACGGGTAGCTTCAGCAGATTCCAATATGACAGAACCCAAGCGACGCATTTCTTCCTTGAGGAGTCCAACGGCATTTGTCAAAGCATCCCCACGTAAGGAATTGGAACAAACCAATTCAGCAAAATTGTCTGTTTTGTGCTGAGGAGTTGACTTGACACCACGCATTTCATAGAGTTTAACTGGAATACCACGTTCTGCGATTTGGTAAGCTGCTTCAGAACCTGCCAAGCCAGCACCGATAACATTGATATAAGATTGAGACACGACACTAATACCTCTTTGGGTGGAACCTAAGTTCATATCAAAACAAGCTACTAGACTGTTTGACACCCACAAATCTTTCTAAATTTATACTTGGTCCATTATACCAAAAAGCTAAGTAAAAAGACAGACAGGAGAATTCCTGAATGTCTTTCATAAACTAATGTTTATTGAAGCTGAATTATTTAAAATCATACCAGTTTAGTTTGCTTCCATATTTTATAGTAAAACGTACTTCTGTATTCTTAGGTAGTTTATCGCTTTGAAGTATTTGTTCAAGTAAGTATTGAAAATCAGATTCTGTCCAATTGTCAATATCTTCATTAGTCAATTGAAGATTTTGTCTTCGTACCTGTTCTATATCAATGTCTATCTCAATACTAAAGGTTGAACGATTATCAGCAACTCTTTTTAAAAGTAGATCTCGATTACGAACAAGCGTCTCTTCATCAAGATTGTTGACTCTACTTGAGTCTAGGTCCTCAATTAAGGGAGTGAGTTCTTCTACATCCGTCTTCAAAATGGCCTCTCTTTTATCTCTCTCTTCAAGACGGGTTTTGGGGTTGCCACTATATTCTTCTTTTGGAACCAAAGAATAATAGGAGTCAAATGAGTCCAATTCAATTGAATTTTTAATATAAAGATTCCTAATCACATCATCGCTTAAATATGTTGAAGTCAAGCTACCACTTTGAAGTAATATATTATAAGCTTCCTTAAGTCGGTCATAGTTGTCATCACCAGAAACATACTCCATTTCTAAACGGTAGACTGTTTTCTTAGAAAAACCAAAGAATTTTTTCTTTTCAACTTCTTTAAGCCTCGAATTGTATTTAAGGACTGGAGTGCTCTCAACATAATCTTTTTCAAAATCCACATAGACATCAACAAATTTCGTATTTCCTTCAACGTAAAACGGAGATCCATAATATCCAAATGCATCAGCTGTCGAGTATCCTTCTGCTTCTAGTCCTGCAGCTTCTACTACGGAACGAATGTTTGAAATAGCTATTTTAGCTAAATCACGATCGACTCTGTTGTTACATGCAGATAACATAAATAATGTGAGAATAGGAAACAGTAAACCAATTACCTTCTTAATCATTTTGCTTTTCATTTCCCCTCCAAATAAGCATTCGTAGTAAAATACTTATGATTGCTATATTCACTTCGGGAGGAAGGCAAACTTCCCTGTTTAGTCATTTTATTGATTTTCTTCCCAGTCGTGGTAGGCAGCGTAGAGCTGGCTTTTATTCCACTGGTAGAGTTTCGCAACTTCCTTAATGGCTTGATTTTTCTTCATGCCTTCTTGGATACGGGCTTGAATTTCTAAAAACAAGTCTTCCTCGTCCTTTTCCTCCACATCCTGACTGGCACCTTCAACTATGAGAAGGCATTCGCCTTTGAGTGGCGTTTCAGCGAGGCTTTCTAGCAATTCAGAGATCTTTCCTCGTTGATATTCTTCATAGATTTTAGTCAATTCCCTGACCAAGACTACCGAGCGGTCACCGTAGACTTCTAGCATATTTTCCAATGTATCTGCCACACGGTGGGGGGATTCATAGAAAATCTGAGTTTCTGGGTAATCTTTTTTTAAGTCGAAAAATTGCTTTTGCTGTCCTGATTTTCTAGGTAAGAAACCGTAAAAGATATGTGGTTGTGGTGCTAGGCCACTAGCAATTAAGGCAGAAATCCCTGCAGAAGCACCTGGAACTGTCACTACTGCAATATCTTCCTCAATAGCTGCCTTGACCAAATCATGACCAGGATCCGAGATGCTAGGCAGACCCGCATCAGAAACCTGAGCAATACTTTGCCCCGCTTTCAAGAACTCAATCAAATCAGGAATTTTTTCCTTGGCATTGTGCTCATGAAAACTAATCTGCTTGGTGGAAATGTCAAAATGCTTGAGCAAAAGGCCTGTATTGCGCGTGTCCTCAGCCGCAATCCAGTCCACCTCTTTCAAAGTCTGGATAGCACGAAAGGTCATATCGTCTAGATTGCCAATCGGCGTTGCCACTAGATAAAGCTTGCCATAGGAAGATTGCCCCTTAAAACTTTTTTGAATCTGCATGCTCACTCCCTGTATAACAACTCATCACAGAACATACATTCCTCGTCCTGCTCTCGACGTTGTCCATAAAAATCATTACATACGTGAAACCCGTCTTTATAGATCCGACGGACGCTTTCACGAACATGCTTGGCTTTGACGGGTGTATCTGCTTCCACCTCGCCCAAGCGTTCGCGCAATTTACTATTTTCCAAGCGAAGAGCTGTATTTTCCTCTACTAGGCTCTTGAGATTTTTCTTGATGGCTTCTACATCAGCCAAGGTCACCAGTAACTGTTGGGAAAAATCGTCTAGTGCATCAAATAATTCTTTTTTGTCCATAAACCAGCCCTTTCCTTTCTTTATCCTTCATTGAGTTTATATTTCTTTCAAGACCAGATATTCCATGGCATTTTGAAAGCTGACATTAGCCTGCCACATTTTTCTAGCTTCTAGCAAATCTTGTAAAATCACTCTTACTCTTGCTTGCAAGAGGTTCTGTCCACAGAGCACTTCGAGGATTCGTAAAACCTGATCTTGTTTTTCCTTATCATCAGCCAAGTTGGCTAATTTAGCAACCTGAAGATAACTCTCTTTTTTCTTGGCTAATAACCATGTCAGCAGGCGTTCACTTTCATCCACCAAGGTCCAAAAACTAGCTTGATTTGCCAACTTTTCTGCTTCAGCTCGCGATTGACAAAACTGGGCTAAAAGAGTCGCTTTTTTCTTGACCAGTCCCATTTGTTCTAGGAGCAAGATGAGTTTTTCTTCCTGCTTTTTAAAGTGGAAAATCTGGGTACGACTTCGGATAGTCGGTAATATCTTTTCCTCATCGCTGGTCAAGAAGAAAATATAAACCTCACTCTGGGGTTCTTCGATGACCTTGAGCAGAGAATTGGCTGCGTTGGGATGCATTTTCTCCGCCTGCTCGATAACAAAAACCTGTTGTTGACTTTCAATCCCTGCTTGGGAAAACTGACCCACCAATTCTCGAATCCGTTCTGTCTTAATGACCTGATTGACTGGCTTGATTAAAGTAACATCGGGAAATTCTTCCTGTTCAATCAGCTTGCAGTTTCGGCATTTCTCGCATGGTAAAACGCCTACCTTATCCGTACAAAAGAGGCTCTTAGCCAAAAACTGCGCCATTTCCAAGCTTCCAAAGAAACCTGAAAAGAGATAAGCATGATTGAGCTGGTCTTGTTCTAGGATACGTACAAAACGATCAAACTGGTCTGGCTGCCAAGCCTTTAGTTGATCTTGTTTCATTTATCCAAGCCCATTCTGTCAAATAAGACAGCCTTGGTCGTTTCCACAACTTGCTCCAAAGGAAGACTCGCATCAATCTTGACAATGCGATTTCCTTCTTTGTCCAGAAGAGAAAGATAGCCTTGACGAACTTTTTGATGCAAGTCCAAACCTTCCAAGTCCAAACGATTGACCTCCCGATCACTATTAGCAGCAATACGAGCCAATCCTTCTTCCACCTCGATGTCAAAATAGAGTGTCAAATCGGGTTTAAGTCCATCTGTCGCAAAGTGATTGAGCCAATCAATGGCATCAATGTCCAAGCCACGGCCAAATCCCTGATAAGCAACGGAACTATCGATGAAGCGGTCCATAATGACCAACTTACCAGCTTCAAGGGCTGGGAGAACTTTTTCCACTAAGTGCTGTCTGCGACTTGCGATATAGAGAAGGAGTTCCGTTTTAGGATCCATCTGAGTATGACTTGGATCCAAAATCACTTGACGAATCTTCTCCCCAATCAAGACTCCACCTGGCTCACGGGTCGTCAACACTTCTACTCCTTTTTCCTCTAAAATTGGGAGTAGAGCCTCTAAAACACTGGTCTTCCCTGCTCCCTCTGGTCCCTCAAGAGAGACTAAAAATCCTTTTGACATGTCTAACTCATTTCTTTTTTTCTACCTTCTATTCTATCAAAAAAATAGGTTTTTGTGACAATCTTTTTGTGTCTTCTCCATTCAATCGACCATAAAAGAGGCTGGGAGTCATCCAACCTCTTATTTACCTAGTTCTTGTGTTCGTTTGTAAGATTGATGAACTGCGTCCATGACTGTTCCTCTAAAGGCATGTTCCTCCAGACTTGCTACACCAGCGATAGTCGAACCTCCTGGGCTACAAACTTGATCTTTCAAAACTCCAGGATGTTGCTGGCTTTCGAGAACCATTTGTCCAGCGCCAACAACTGTTTGGGCTGCCATTTTCAAGGCCGTTTCTCTTGACAATCCTGTCTGAACACCTGCATCTGCCAAAGCCTCGATAAAGAGATAGACAAAAGCTGGTCCACAACCTGCGAGACCTGTTGCTGCATCGATTAAGCCATCTCCCAGCTCAACCAAGAGACCAGCCTTGGCTAATAATTGACAAAAGAGTTCACCGTCCTCGGCACGACAGTTTGCTGATAAAGCATAACTAATCACTCCTTGGCCGATAGCCACTGGAGTATTGGGCATGATGCGAATGATTCGGTGGTGACTCGGTAAAAATTTGGCTAGTTTTTCCAAAGTCAATCCAGCCGCCATGGAAATCAAAAGAAGACTCTCTCGTTTTTCAAGAATGGTCTGATATTGAGAAAGCAGTTCAGAAAACTGAGCAGGCTTAACTCCTAGAAAAATCACATCTGCTTCTGCAAAAATTTCTTCATTACTGGAAGCCTGGCCACCGAAATTAGTGATGAAAGCATCTACTTTTGCTTGACTACGATTGGCAAGGAGAATCTGAGCACCCGTCTTGGCCTGCAAAACAGCCTTAGCCAAGCTAGAACCCATATTTCCCAAACCGATAAATCCAATCTTCATCTCTTACTCCCTTATCTGTCCGTCACCAGTAACCACATACTTGTAGCTGGTCAACTCTTTCAAGCCCATAGGCCCACGCGCATGCAGTTTCTGAGTAGAAATTCCCATCTCACATCCAAGACCAAATTGGCCACCATCAGTGAAACGCGTTGAGGCATTGACATAAATCGCGGCAGAGTCCACTTGCTCTGTAAAGAAAGCCGCAGCTTCAGCATTTTCCGTCACAATGGCATCCGAATGATGGGTACTGTGGGCTTCAATATGCGCAACCGCTTCTTCTAAACTGCTCACAACCTTAACCGCTAGGATATAATCTAAAAACTCAGTGTCAAAGTCTTGGGCCTCAGCTGCTCGACCTGAAACAAACTGACTTGCTGTGCTATCCAAACGAAATTGAATTGGTTCCAGTCCAGCTTCCTTACGCTCTGAAACCAGAACTTGTTCCAAGCGAGGAAAGAAGCTTGCTGCCTTGTCTTCATGAACCAGCAAGACCTCCATAGCATTGCAGACAGAAGGACGGCTAGTTTTAGCATTGTTGATGATAGACAGAGCCTTGTCTTCATCTGCATCCTTATCCACATAGACATGGACAATCCCAGTTCCTGTCTCGATAACAGGTACGATAGCATTTTCAACCACAGCATTAATCAAGCCAGCTCCTCCACGAGGAATGAGAAGATCTAGATAGCCCTTGGCCTTCATCATGGCATAGCTACTTTCACGGCTAGTATCTTCCACTAGTTGAATCACGTCTGGATGAATGGTAGTCGTCTCCAAGCCCTTCTTCAAGGCTGTGACAATAGCATGAGCTGTTTGGTAGGCGTCCTTACCACTACGAAGAACGACCGCATTGCCACTCTTAAGAGCCAAAGCAGCTGCATCAGACGTCACATTTGGACGGCTTTCGTAGATAATACCAATAACCCCCATGGCCACACGCTTCTTAGTAATAACCAAGCCATTATCAAGATGACTTGTTTCTAGGACTTCACCAATAGGATCTGGTAAAGCAACCACTTCACGAATCCCTCTTGCCATCGCTTCTATACGTCCCGCATCCAAATAAAGACGGTCTAGCATAACATCTGTGATTTTCCCTTTGGCCGCTTCCATATCGAGGGCATTGGCTGCTAAAATCTCCTTAGTAGCTGCCAATAAATGATCAGCCATGGCTAGCAAGGCTTGGTTTTTCACTGCTTCACTGGCAGTATTGATTGATTTCTTAACAGCCTGTACCTGTTCAAATTGTTCTTGTGTACTTACCATCGTTCACCTCTAAAATTCTGTAAAGAGCAACTGGATTTCAGGAGTGATTGAAATCCAGTCATCTCGGTGAATCAAGACTCCCTTAGCTTTTTGAGAACGGAGCATATCTTCCAAGGCTGAGACGCCAAATTGGACACGTCCCTTTCCAAGAGATTGACCTGTTTCTTTATCTGCTACTGTAACAATATCGTGGTAAGAGAAATTTCCTTCCACTTCTACCACACCCGATAAAAGGAGACTTTTTCCGTTTTTTGAAAGGGCTTCTGCAGCTCCACCATCTACCCAAATCGTTCCCTGACTTTGAGCATAGAAAGCCAGCCATTGTTTCTGAGTACGGAGGCCCTTCTCTTGCGCAACAAAGAAGGATCCATCCTTGGTCTCTTCCGCTGCCTCAATCAAGGCATCTGATTTCATGGACGAGCAGATATAGACTGGCACCCCCGACTCCGTCGCGATCGTAGCCGCCTTGATCTTAGTCAACATCCCACCGGTCCCATTAGATGAACCTGCTCCACCAGCCATATCAATAATCTCACGATTGATGGTCTCGATTTTCTCAAGACGTTTAGCTCTTGGATCTGAGTTGGGATTGCCAGTATAGAGACCATCTACATCTGTCAAGAGAACCAAAAGGTCTGCCTGCACCATAGCCGCTACCTGAGCACTCAGAGTATCATTGTCCCCAACCTTGAGCTCATCAATAACGACACTGTCATTCTCGTTGATGATAGGAATGGCACCACGATGAAGCAATACAGACAAAGCCTGATGGGCGTTCTTATAACGACGTTTATCTACAAAATCATCCTGTGTCAGCAAAATTTGCGCGGAGACGATTTGGCGCATGAGGAGGTTGGTTGTGTATTCTTCTAGGAGCAAACCTTGTCCTACTGCAGCCGAAGCCTGCTTATCTGCAATCTTAGTTGGACGTTTTTTAAAACCCAAAGCTCCAAACCCTGCCGCTACTGCCCCAGAAGAAACCAAAATCAACTCATGCCCAGCTTCATGCAACATAGCTAATTGTTGGGTAATTGCCTTTACTTTACTTCTTGATAAACTTCCGTCTTCATTTGTTAAGGACGAGGTCCCCACCTTAAAGACGATTCGTTTGTACTTCATATTCTCACTCCGATTCTTCATATTTATCCATTATAACATGAATGCTTTAAAATAGAAAAGACTTGAAATAAAAAAGGTTGAGACAGGCATCTCAACTCTTTTATCTATTCTCAGTTTTACGCAATCTTTCCAGCGTTTCTTTAAAAATATCTGGAATATCTGCCGTGAATTCCATGGTTTCACCTGTTTTCGGATGGGTAAATCCTAGAGTTTTAGCATGGAGAAATTGTCCATGTCCTTTCAAGGTCTTTCGAGGACCATAGACCTCATCCCCAGCGACTGGATGGCCAATATAAGCCATGTGCACACGAATTTGGTGGGTACGCCCTGTCTCCAGTTGCAACTCTAACAAACTATAATCACCAAAGCGTTCCAAGACGTGAAAGCGCGTCACTGCTGGCTTGCCCTTGGCAGTCACAGCCTGTTTCTTACGGTCTTTTTCACTCCGACCAATTGGCGCTTCAATCACACCACGATCATTTGGTAGATTGCCGTGAACAATCGCCCAGTATTTGCGCAGAGACTTTTTGTCCTTGAGTTCTTGGGCAAGCGCCAAGTGGGCCTCATCATTTTTAGCAATCATAAGGAGACCAGACGTGTCCTTATCAATGCGGTGAACGATACCCGGTCGAAGAACACCATTGATACCTGACAAGTCCTTGATATGGTACATGAGGGCATTGACCAAGGTTCCACTGGTATGACCGGCGCTGGGATGAACCACCATCCCTTGAGGTTTGTTGACGACGGCAACGTCCTCATCTTGGTAGATGATTTCGAGAGGAAGATCCTCAGCCACATACTCTAAAACCTCTGGTTCTGGCACATGGTAGGTGACGATATCCCCCTCTTGGACAGTGTATTTGGCTTTCTTGGCTTGCCCATTAACCAAAACTTGTCCAGCCTTGATTTGTTCATTCGCGAGACTGCGTGACAATTCTGTCAAGTCCGACAGAGCCTTGTCTAGACGTTGCCCACCAGTTTCAATTTTTATTTCCATTTACTTCCTCTTTAAGCATTGCAATCAATAAAACAATCACACCAACTGTCAAATAGCTGTCAGCAACATTGAAAATCGCAAAGTTGATAAAGTCTAGGTGAAACATATCCACCACAAAACCTTGACTCATTCTGTCGATAAAGTTGCCCAGACCTCCCGCGATTATCAAGGTCAGTCCAAAAACCAACCAGAGAGAATCCTCCATGTGTTTATGTAGATACCAAATGGCACCTACCATGACGACCAGTGTAATGACAGCAAATAACCACTGCTGATCTTGCAGCATGGAGAAGGCTGCCCCACGATTTTGCAGGTAGGTCAAGCTAACAAGATTGGGGATCCACGAACGCACTTCACCCAGTGGAATCTGCTGGACAACATAATTTTTGACCAACTGATCCAGCCCAATCAAAAGCAGTACAATGACTGCTACTATTCCTCTTTTTTTCATGATTTCCTCTTTTGATCAAAATATTCTTGCATAACCTCAACGAAAAGAGTCCCAGCTTGGCTAAGCTCCACCTCTTCCCGTTTGACGTAGACCATGCGATTATCTAGATTATCCTTGAGACGAATGACTGTGATGCCATTAACACTGTCACTATCTAAAAATCCAGATCCAGTCGCATAGGCATCTGTCCGCTCCAAAATACCATTCAAAGTAGCACGGTCGGTCACATTGAACATCTGCGAGCTCGCGCTGGTGTCGACAAAGTTCTCTGAATAGTATAGATACTCATCCTTTTCCTGAGTAAACCGAACCGTTGGTAAATCCGCTAGGTCCTCCATGACCAATTCCTCTTTCTGTGCTAAAGGATGCCCTTCACGAAGATAAATGTGAGTCTGGAAAGGAATTAGTTCAATAACTTCTAAACCAAGCTTTTCAACCCGTTGCATGATGCCCTTTTTATTTTGATTGTTGAGGTAGATAATCCCAATCTCACTATGTCCTTGAGCCACTTCGTCTAAAATTTGAACTGTGGTAGACTCAAAAATACGAAAGTTCTTGTAGTCAGGATAACGTTCCGAAAAGGCCGTAATCGTTGGTGGCAAGAAGTCATAGTGCTGGCTGGCAATGGAAAATTCATCCTTTTCTTCCTCAGGATTGGCATATTGATTTTGAAAAACATCAAATCCTTTGACCAATTCCTGCGCTTTCTCATAAAATTCCATACCACGACGGGTCAAAAAAGTCCCCGAACTCGTCCGACGGAAAATCTTAAAACCCAGCTCTTTTTCCAAATCGCGCACAGAAATAGACAGACTTGGCTGACTAACATACATCTTTTCAGCAGCTTCACGGAAAGTACCACTATTGGCAATGGCCACAACATAGCGTAATTGTTGAATGTTCATCTTTTACCCCCAACTTCTCTATCTGTTCATTATACCATATTTCAGAACTTTTCCAAAAAAGAAAAAAGTGTCCATCGCAAGTTTAAATCTAACTATTCTCTATCAAATTCAAAATGTGTATCAAAACAAAAAAATAGGCTCTCCGAAAACTCGGAAAGCCTTATTTTATGCTACTTCTAGCTTCCTCGCCTTTTCATTTCAAGGCTCGGGATAAAAAGGTTCACTGGACCTTTTTATTTAGCGATTGGGTAAACAGAAACTTGTTTTTTATCGCGACCTTTACGTTCAAAGCGTACTACGCCTTCAACTTTAGCGAACAAAGTATCGTCTCCACCACGTCCAACGTTTACACCTGGATAGATGTGTGTACCACGTTGACGGTAAAGGATTGATCCACCTGTTACAGTTTGTCCGTCAGCTGCTTTAGCTCCAAGACGTTTTGCTTGTGAATCGCGTCCGTTTGATGTAGAACCTCCACCTTTTTTGTGGGCGAAAAGTTGCAAGTTGTTAAGAGTCATTTTTAACATAATGTTTTCCTCCGTGTTAGTTTTCTGTGATAACTCTGGTTTGGACGAACTCAGAAGAGTTCTCCGATAAGTTTGCCATACCTAAGAAAAATGATTCGAAGAATAACTGCGTCATTTCTCTCTGGTGTGAAGGAAGATCCGCTGGTATATCAACCTTTAGATAGCCACCTTCATCTTCGTTTAATTCTAAGATTGGTTCGTAGCCTGCAAATTTCTCAATGGAATTGA
This sequence comes from Streptococcus oralis, assembly GCF_016028255.1. Lineage (NCBI taxonomy): Bacteria > Bacillati > Bacillota > Bacilli > Lactobacillales > Streptococcaceae > Streptococcus > Streptococcus oralis. Next base: position 1,186,853 of record NZ_CP065707.1, on the reverse strand, counting down.
CAAAGTTAATGGCAAGCGTAGAAACCGATGCACACACGACATCTAAGCCGTATTCGCCACTTTCGGCGTGTCCAGTAATTTCCGCACTCCTCAGCTCGCCATCTTCGGCTCTCTCAAAGACTGCTTGTATCATGTGTTCTCCTTAAAATTAAGCGTTGATTGCGTTGATGACAACTTTTGTATATGGTTGACGGTGACCTTGTTTACGGTGGCTACCTTTTTTAGGTTTGTACTTGTAAGTAACAACTTTCTTTTGTTTTCCTTGTTTTTCAACAGTTCCAACTACAGTAGCTCCAGCAACAAGTGGAGTTCCGACAACAGTGTTTTCACCACCAACAAGAACAACTTCGTTAAAAGTAACTTCTTGACCAGCTTCAACGTTCAATTTTTCAACGTAGATTGCTTGACCAACTTCAACTTTAACTTGTTTTCCGCCAGTTTTGATAATTGCGTATGTGCTCATTATGCACCTCCTATGATTTTTAGGGTTTCCCCGTATTTTTGTGAAGACTCGCCTAGCATCGTGGGACGAACCACTTTATACTCACTATGTGAGCAAACGATGTTCGTGCGGTTGCACAGGACTGTGCATAGTCAACTCTTCAAGTATAGCATATCTTCTTTTTTCTTACAAGCGAAATCAATCAAATTTAAGCTTTTTCTTTCCTTTTTTTCTCCAAGAAGCAAAAAGCATACTGAAGTAAAAGATACTCATCATAAGAGGAACACCTAGAATTGTCTTCTCCTGATAATAAATCGTCAAATAAGCTGAAAAAACAACTCCGAAGACAAAACTGCTAAGCAAGCTAACAAAAATCAAGCCCTCTCGTAGGAAAGGCGTATGCTTGGTCCGGAAATAATCTCCAAAAGCCAACATGGTTCGTTTGATATTCCCTGTCATAAAAGCATTATTATAGGCAATACCTGACACTTCTCCAAAAGCAGTTGTCACCAGACCCATACAAAAGGCCAAGGGCGGTACGAGATAGATATTGTCAACCGTTTGCGGCACAAAGCCTATAATTAGGGATAAGACTGCAAGTGGAATCAAGGACAAAATCGGCTTTTTAACAATTCGTAGTTTTTCCTTATACAATGTCAGAAAAAAGACACCCATCATAAAGAAAAGCAAGGTCATTACTTTAGCACTAGCATCCGATACATTTTGTTGAATGAGTCCTACAGAGAGAAAAACCACATTCCCTGTTTGTCCAGCCACAAGGGTGTTCCCTCGCACGATAAAGGTATAGGCATCGACATACCCTGCACAAAAAGTCAAAAAAAGCGCTAGCCTCTTAGACTGACGTGATATTTTTCTTATTGGTAATAATCTCATCTTCTCCCCCTTCTCATTTCATCTACTTATCTAAATATTGTACCACTTTCTCCAAGAAATTCGTAGCCCATTTGAAAATTTTTACCATCTGTTGGATAGTCCTTCTTTTCTATGTTATAATGAAGGAAGGATTTGAAGTCGGAAAAGGAGTATTTATGCTTAAATTAGGTGTTATCGGAACAGGCGCTATCAGCCATCATTTCATAGAAGCATCCCATGCCAGTGGAGAATACCAGCTGGTTGCTGTCTACTCTAGAAAGTTAGAAACTGCGGCAACCTTTGCTTCCCGCTATCAGGATATCCAACTCTTTGATCAATTAGGAGACTTCTTTAAGTCTTCCTTTGATGTGGTCTATATCGCCAGTCCAAACTCCTTGCATTTTGTTCAAGCAAAGGCTGCCTTGTCTGCTGGCAAGCATGTCATTCTTGAAAAACCAGCTGTCACTCAGCCACAAGAGTGGCTGGATTTGAGACAGACAGCTGAGAAAAATAATTGTTTTATCTTTGAAGCAGCACGAAACTACCACGAGGAAGCTTTTACTACTATCAAAAACTTTTTAGCAGACAAGCAAGTGTTGGGAGCAGATTTCAACTATGCCAAGTATTCATCCAAGATGCCGAACTTGTTGGCTGGGCAGACGCCAAATGTCTTTTCAGACCGTTTTGCTGGTGGAGCCCTTATGGATTTGGGGATTTATCCCCTCTACGCTGCCATTCGCCTCTTTGGAAAAGCTCAGGACGCGACTTATCAGGCGCAACAACTTGACAATAGCATTGACTTAAATGGAGATGGTATCCTCTTCTACCCAGAATTTCAAGTTCACATCAAGGCTGGGAAAAACATCACTTCCAATCTTCCTTGTGAGATTTGCACAGCAGATGGAACCTTGACCCTCAGCACGATTGAACATGTCCGCTCAGCTATTTTTACTAACCACCAAGGAAATCAAGTTCAACTCCCTATCCAACAAGCTCCCCATACGATGACTGAGGAAGTTGCTGCATTCGCACAGATGATCCAGCAACCAGACCAGACGCTCTACCAGAACTGGCTGGATGATGCAAGCTCTGTTCATGAGCTATTATATACCATGCGCCAGACTGCTGGCATTAGATTTGAGGCAGAAAAATGAAAACCAAACTACCCACTGATTGGCAAGAACTGAGCGATCAATTCGGTTTCCAAGAATTTACCCCCATTCAAACTCAACTATTTGAGCCCATTCTTACTGGAGAAAACCTCCTAGGAGTGAGCCCAACAGGAACTGGTAAGACGCTAGCTTATCTCTTACCTAGTCTTCTCAGACTACAAAAGAAAAAAGCCCAGCAACTCTTGATTCTAGCACCAAATACAGAACTAGCTGGACAGATTTTTGACGTATGTAAAACGTGGGCAGAGACTATCGGCTTGACTGCTCAGCTCTTCCTATCAGGCTCAAGTCAGAAACGCCAGATTGAACGCCTTAAAAAAGGACCAGAAATTCTGATTGGAACCCCTGGCCGTATATTTGAGTTGATTAAATTGAAAAAAATCAAGATGATGAATGTGGAAACCATCATCCTGGATGAATTTGACCAATTGCTCGATGATTCTCAGATTCACTTTGTCGAAAAAATCACTCACTATGCACCTCGTGACCACCAACTCATCTACATGAGTGCGACGACCAAGTTTGACCAAGAAAAGATTGCACCAAACACGCGCACTATTGATCTATCTGATCAAAAACTGGATAACATCCAACATTTCTACATGCAGGTAGACCAACGTCACCGAGTGGATATGCTACGAAAACTAGCTCATGTAGAGGATTTCCGTGGCCTGGTCTTCTTTAACAGCTTGTCAGACCTTGGAAGTGCGGAGGAAAAACTACAGTATCGCGATATCTTGGCTGTTTCCCTCGCCAGCGATGTCAATGTTAAATTTCGAAAAGTCATCTTAGAAAAGTTTAAAGACAAGCAACTAACCCTACTCCTTGCAACTGACCTTCTGGCTCGTGGGATTGATATCGATAGCCTAGAATGTGTCGTAAACTTTGATGTTCCTAGAGATATCGAAACCTACACTCACCGCGCTGGCCGTACAGGTCGCATGGGCAAAGAGGGCTATGTTATCACTCTCGTAACCCATCCTGAAGAACTTAAAAAACTCAAGAAGTTCGCTAGTGTGCGTGAAATTGTCCTAAAAAACCAAGAACTCTATATCAAATAAGGTTGGCATTCGCCAACCTTTTTCTTATCCCCAGGTAATTTCTAATTGATAGCTGGCAAAGGGGTGCCCCTCTTGGTTTTGCAGTTGATAGGCTAGTTCAATCTTTTGCCCATCCAGTTTATAGTGACTCGTTTGAATGATAAATTCCTGCATCCCCATTGGAGTCGGAATATAGGCTAAACTATCACTATCCTTTAGAAAACGCATAATTGTTTTCGGATTGGAAAAACGGGTCATCACCAGTTCTTGACTATGAAACTTGAGAACCACTTTCTCCTTTTCCTCATTGTAGAAAAGCAGATAGCTATAATCTCCCTTTTCACGCACTTCCACGTCATAGAGTTGGTCTATGACTTCCAACTGTTCATCAAACTGAATCCTATTTCGCATCCGAATCTTCACATCAGGTCCTCTTTCTTCTCTCTTGTCCTACTATTTTACCAAAAAGAGCAGGATTTTGCTATAATGGTCATATGAACGAAAAAGTATTCCGTGACCCAGTTCACAACTATATCCATGTAAACAATCAGGTCATCTATGACTTGATCAATACCAAAGAATTTCAACGTCTGCGTCGTATCAGACAGCTAGGGACTTCCAGCTATACCTTCCATGGTGGCGAGCACAGTCGCTTTTCCCACTGTTTGGGGGTCTATGAGATTGCTAGACGTATCACAGAGATTTTTGAAGAAAAGTATCCTGAAGAATGGGATCCTGCTGAGTCTCTCTTGACCATGACCGCTGCGCTCCTTCATGACCTCGGGCATGGTGCCTACTCGCATACTTTTGAACATCTCTTTGATACAGATCATGAGGCCATTACCCAGGAAATCATCCAAAGTCCTGAGACAGAGATTCACCAAGTCCTGCTACAAGTAGCGCCTGATTTCCCCAAAAAGGTTGCCAGCATCATTGACCATACCTATCCTAACAAGCAGGTCGTACAGCTCATTTCCAGTCAGATCGATGCGGACCGCATGGACTATCTCTTGCGCGACTCCTATTTTACAGGAGCATCATATGGGGAATTTGATCTGACTCGCATTCTCCGAGTCATTCGTCCAGTCGAAAATGGCATCGCCTTTCAGCGCAATGGCATGCACGCCATTGAAGACTACGTCCTCAGCCGTTACCAGATGTATATGCAGGTTTATTTCCACCCAGCAACACGGGCAATGGAAGTTCTCCTACAAAATCTCCTCAAACGTGCCAAGGAACTCTATCCTGAAGACAAGGACTTCTTTGCACGCACTTCTCCTCATTTGCTACCTTTTTTTGAAAAGAAAGTTACTCTATCTGATTATCTGGCTCTGGATGATGGTGTGATGAATACCTACTTCCAGCTTTGGATGACCAGTCCTGACAAAATTCTCGCAGACTTGTCGCAACGCTTTGTCAACCGCAAGGTCTTTAAATCCATCACCTTTTCTCAAGAGGACCAAGACCAACTCATAACCATGAGACAACTGGTTGAAGACATCGGCTTTGATCCCGACTACTACACTGCCATTCATAAGAACTTTGACCTTCCTTATGATATCTATCGCCCCGAATCTGAAAATCCGCGGACACAGATTGAAATTTTACAAAAGAATGGAGACCTGGTAGAACTCTCTAGCCTGTCTCCTATCGTCCAATCCCTTGCTGGCAGTCGCCATGGAGATAATCGTTTCTATTTCCCGAAAGAAATGTTGGACCAAAATAGCATCTTCGCAAGTATCACCCAGCAATTTTTACACTTGATTGAGAACGATCATTTTACCCCAAATAAGAACGAATAGAGGAAATATATGAGTATTAAACTAATCGCCGTCGATATCGATGGTACTCTGGTTAACAGTAAAAAGGAAATCACTCCTCAAGTCTTTTCTGCTATCCAAGATGCCAAACAAGCCGGTGTCAAAATCGTGATTGCAACGGGTCGTCCCATTGCAGGTGTTGCCAAACTTCTGGACGACTTGCAGTTGAGAGACGAGGGTGACTATGTAGTAACCTTCAACGGTGCCCTTGTCCAAGAAACTGCTACTGGCCATGAGATTATCAGCGAATCCTTGACCTATGAGGATTATCTAGATATGGAATTTCTCAGTCGCAAGCTTGGTGTCCACATGCACGCCATTACCAAGGACGGTATCTATACTGCCAATCGCAATATCGGAAAATACACGGTGCATGAATCAACCCTCGTCAACATGCCTATCTTTTACCGCACTCCTGAAGAAATGGATGGCAAGGAAATCGTCAAGTGTATGTTTATCGATGAACCAGCGATTCTCGATGCTGCGATTGAAAAAATCCCAGCAGAATTTTACGAACGCTACTCCATCAACAAATCTGCTCCTTTCTACCTTGAGCTCCTTAAAAAGAATGTAGACAAGGGTTCAGCCATCACTCACCTAGCTGAAAAACTCGGATTAACCAAAGATGAAACCATGGCGATCGGTGACGAAGAAAATGACCGCACCATGCTCGAAGTCGTTGGTAACCCAGTTGTTATGGAAAATGGAAATCCAAAACTCAAAAAAATTGCCAAATACATCACTAAAACAAATGACGAATCTGGCGTCGCCCATGCCATCCGTACGTGGGTATTGTAGCAAAAGGTAAGAATAGACGAAAACCGCTCAGCAGAGCGGTTTTTGTATGAATATATCACAATGAGAGTAAATCAATAAATTGAATTGCAGTTGTACAGTTACTTAAATCTTGAGAGTACAAAAACGTTCTAGAGATATTTTGGATGTTGCAAACGGTTGTACAGTTACTTAAATCTTGAGAGTACAAAAACAGAAAGAATTAGCTCAAAAGCTTGGAATTTGTTGTACAGTTACTTAAATCTTGAGAGTACAAAAACCAAGGTCTAATATACAATGAAGGTGAGGCTGTTGTACAGTTACTTAAATCTTGAGAGTACAAAAACCAAGACAAGTATGACTCTACTGTGAAGATTGTTGTACAGTTACTTAAATCTTGAGAGTACAAAAACAGATGATAAGAGTATACTACGTTTTAAGAAGTTGTACAGTTACTTAAATCTTGAGAGTACAAAAACAAATATCCTCAGTTTGGTCGCACAGAGCAAGTTGTACAGTTACTTAAATCTTGAGAGTACAAAAACTGGAGATGTCCACTTTGTTATATTTTATCTGTTGTACAGTTACTTAAATCTTGAGAGTACAAAAACTGCACTCTAGCCCATCCGCCTATCAGTGTAGTTGTACAGTTACTTAAATCTTGAGAGTACAAAAACTCCTACTAATTTTTAAATCAAAATAAAAAGTTGTACAGTTACTTAAATCTTGAGAGTACAAAAACCTGCTCTTAGCTTTAGCATAGCACGGACAGGTTGTACAGTTACTTAAATCTTGAGAGTACAAAAACTGCGTTTATCTACAAAGCCTTTGACCTTAGGTTGTACAGTTACTTAAATCTTGAGAGTACAAAAACGATTCAGAATATTTGGTATGCGAGGACCTAGTTGTACAGTTACTTAAATCTTGAGAGTACAAAAACTGGTGGTCAAGTCCGTCACCGTTGATGTGGGTTGTACAGTTACTTAAATCTTGAGAGTACAAAAACTCATTGAATGGTATCACAATAACTGGCAAAGTTGTACAGTTACTTAAATCTTGAGAGTACAAAAACCCAACGTATTCCGTCCATGCTAGGGAAATAGTTGTACAGTTACTTAAATCTTGAGAGTACAAAAACAGCTGGGTGCACATAGATTTCTTGAAGAGTGTTGTACAGTTACTTAAATCTTGAGAGTACAAAAACACGAAAACAACGCTTTGAAATCGCAATCAAGTTGTACAGTTACTTAAATCTTGAGAGTACAAAAACCAAAGTTCGGCGCCCTTTTTGAAGTCCTCTGTTGTACAGTTACTTAAATCTTGAGAGTACAAAAACTCAATATTTAAAATGATTGGTTGTGGATTTGTTGTACAGTTACTTAAATCTTGAGAGTACAAAAACGAATTTCTTGTTGCTGTTGGATAAGTTCAGGTTGTACAGTTACTTAAATCTTGAGAGTACAAAAACTGAAGATACAGTTATTTCTGGACGCGATAAGTTGTACAGTTACTTAAATCTTGAGAGTACAAAAACAAATCGAATTCCGTGAAACAACTAAAAAAGGTTGTACAGTTACTTAAATCTTGAGAGTACAAAAACTAAACAACAAACTTGGTAATGGCCCTGCTAGTTGTACAGTTACTTAAATCTTGAGAGTACAAAAACGTGGTTTAGAGATGTTGGTGCTGGTGAAAGTTGTACAGTTACTTAAATCTTGAGAGTACAAAAACAAATTGAATTATATGACATTTACGGGAATAGTTGTACAGTTACTTAAATCTTGAGAGTACAAAAACAAATGAGGAAGGCAACTGGCTTACGCTGGTGTTGTACAGTTACTTAAATCTTGAGAGTACAAAAACGTCGTCGCTTGCATGGTCTTCATAGTCAAGGTTGTACAGTTACTTAAATCTTGAGAGTACAAAAACACACTGAAACGAAACAATATCGATATCAAGGTTGTACAGTTACTTAAATCTTGAGAGTACAAAAACTGTCCTAGGTAGGTACTGAGGTTGGTATACGTTGTACAGTTACTTAAATCTTGAGAGTACAAAAACAAATTCAAATCAGGTATTAAAATTGTTTTAGTTGTACAGTTACTTAAATCTTGAGAGTACAAAAACTTGCCATAACAGCACCAGAACCACTCCAAAGTTGTACAGTTACTTAAATCTTGAGAGTACAAAAACAACTGTTCGGCTTTAATAATGACGTCAATTGTTGTACAGTTACTTAAATCTTGAGAGTACAAAAACTGTCCATGTTAAAGGCATTTGCAAGCAACAGTTGTACAGTTACTTAAATCTTGAGAGTACAAAAACCTGCATCGCAAACATAAACGCAATCAGCACGTTGTACAGTTACTTAAATCTTGAGAGTACAAAAACGTAGAGATGGTGTCGCTGGTAAGGATGGCGGTTGTACAGTTACTTAAATCTTGAGAGTACAAAAACGAAAAACTTTTCTGAACTAGCTTGAAACATGTTGTACAGTTACTTAAATCTTGAGAGTACAAAAACCGATGTACTGAGCTATATTCAGAGCTAGCGGTTGTACAGTTACTTAAATCTTGAGAGTACAAAAACTATGATTAAATTCTAAACTATAGATTGTTTGTTGTACAGTTACTTAAATCTTGAGAGTACAAAAACTACTTTCGACCTGCCCATTCAAGCGAGCGAGTTGTACAGTTACTTAAATCTTGAGAGTACAAAAACTCTGCAGTTGAAACACTGATTGTCTTGTCTGTTGTACAGTTACTTAAATCTTGAGAGTACAAAAACCTCAAATTCGTCAATTTTGATTTTTGTGCCCTCAAGAACATTATAAAGCCTTAAATCTCACTCGTCAATACTATTCTTCCAAATATTTCAATAACATTGGATTGACTGATTCAATACGGAATTTTGTTTTTATTTTGTACTGATACAAATTATTCAAAATTTTTAATGCTACTTGATCTTCTACAGATAAACTCATGTGGAGAATGTCCGAGCTAAATAAATAGGATCCAATTTTTCTTAAAGAGGTTAAAAATTCTTGTTCATCAGGTATTTGATTTATTGGATACTGATTGGTAAAGCGATCATACATAAATTCTAGAGAATAAAAATGATCAACATAATCGGAAACAATATTGATTTCCTCTAAAACTTCTTTCGATACATGAAGATAACCTTCATTGGAAGGAAATGAAACAATATATAATGAATCGCTATGATTAATCAAAAACTCCATTTTCTCGCAACATTCAACAAAATCATTATAGGATAGAAAATCATCCAAATTTCGTAAGACAAGCAAAAACTTTTCAGAACTGTTCGTCGCCATAACTTCTAACATGGAAAGAAATAATAAAAACTTTGTCTTATTGTCTACAAATTCAAATGAAATATTTTTATTATTTTTCCCAAAGTATGGTAAAAAATTCTTTTGAACCAATTGATCTGTATTAAAATATTTTGCTTCGGTATGATAGATAATATCATCTATTTGAAGATTCAACTTCTGATTCAATAGAAGTGAAATCCTATCTAGATTGTCATTGATATTTTCAATTTGCTCCATTATCTCTATAGAATTAATCTTTTTCTTTATATAATCATAGGCTACTGTTCCTTTTTTATATTCCATTTGTTCAATTAAATCATTGATATTGGACACTTGAATAACACTGAATTCTGACCGGGAAACCATTGTATCGTCTATTAGTATTTTAGGCTCATTTTGTTCAAATAGAACTAAATCTTCCTCACTATATTTTTTTCCTCCAAAATACCATAATAGTATCTGCCAAATATAGTATTTTAATTGCTGATCTTGACCTACAATTTGAGTAAATTGGCCAAAACTTAATGAAATATTATCCTTATACGGATGACTAATGTTCATTTTCATATAACTACCAACTTATTATCACTGACTACTTCTTCTTGCTTTGTTTTCCCACCTATAATCAAAACCATTTCAGAAAATTGTTTCTCAGTCACTGCTAGCAAACGGACATTCCCACTTGGTAAATTACTCTGACTTAATTTTTTATAGAATTTACTAGCAAAACTTCGATTCGGACAGGTTCTATAATAAACAGAAAACTGCAACATTTCAAAACCGTTTGCGATTAAGTCTTTCCGAAAATTACGATAGACTCTTTTTTCCTGATTTGTTTCCATTGGTAGATCAAAAAAACACAATAATCTCAATGCTTCATACCTCATTTCTTTAGCTCCATTCTATACTCGAAACCACCGGACAGTAAAATTTACTGGTATTCTTATCAGAGATACATTTCAAAAAACCTTTAACATACTTATCCATTGCTACTGTTACTGAACACGTTTCTTTCCCATAACGTATCTTTGCATTTAGTGTATCCGTTAATGCCAGTCGAAATTCGTATTTCAAATACTCTTCATCTCGTAAATTTTGATAAACCCAGACATCTATAATCTGCCGAAAAGGTTCCATTAGGTCATCAACCAAGTTAAATTGATTATATTCATTCTTATGGAAAATGCCAATCAAGGGATTCAAACCGTAACCAGCAATAATACGTGCCATCTGCGCTCTCATGATGGCATAACCATAATTTAGACCAGCATTGATGACGTCCGTTTCCTGTTGTGTAAGACGTACGAATTTCTTTCCAAATAATTCATTGAAATAAACTTTGGCAGCATGGCCTTCACGATTGGTTTTATCTCCATATTCAATATGATCTTTGTAGTCTGCTAATAATTGGATACAATCTATATTTTTCTCAAACATTGCAAGAACATCTTGTTGATTATTTATTTTAAAATAGGTCACTATTTGCCATAATTTGTCTTTTTGTTCCTGTGTCCACAATAATTGCTCCTGTAATTTTTTATAGGCTCTGAAATGGCCATTCTGTGAATGGTAAATTCCTGTAGGCAAGTGCTCATTATCACAGACAATTAAGGCAATATTATACTTACTTAAAGCACTTAATAATCTTAAAGTTACAACAGTCTCCCCTCCTTCTGCCACAATTATCGAAATATCACTCAGTGGGATAACATAGTCTTGACCCATTTTCTTAATTAAAAGGTTATCCAACTTCAATTGCATTTTTTCACTCTGACAGACATGCACAATTCTCCAAGTCATCGTATTTTCCTCTTTCACAAAACGAAAACACCCAGCCATAATTGACAGGGTGTTGAATTCGGCATGAAGCCTTATCTTTGTAGCTTCTGCAAGATTTAAGTAACTGTGCAAGGCGTCCCTTACAGTTACTATTATAATACATTGTACAAGCGTTTGCAACTCTTTTTTTAAAATATTTTAAAAAAAGAGTTTTGGTTCGTCACCCTCTTTTTTGATGAAATGTTTATTACCTAAAACATCAGTTTTAACTTTGTAGATAGAGAGATATTTCTTTCCTAATCCTTTTATACAACGACCATTAGAGGTCATTTTTAACACTTTGATTTTTTCTTTACCTTCAAAATTACCTTTATCGTAAGGCTTTAATTCGACATAGTGATTTTGATTAGGCATTGTTCTAGATAAAAACCTAAAAATCTGTTCTTCATTATTTTTGGTATCCTTAATCAAAAGTAAGTCATTTTTATATAAGGTAAATTTGAATTCTGACTCCTTGCTAACTCCTTCTTTTTCTTTAATTTCATTATATTTATCAATAGTTATAGAATATTTCCCAGTTGCTTTCTCAAATTGTAGATCTGCATATTTTAATCCTAGCAACTCATATTTATCAGTTTGTGGATTAAAATAAACATCTGTTCTCCAAGGATATAATTGACGAAGAAGCACTTTATTATTACTATTAGAGGGAGTTATGTTAATAAATGATTCTGGAATATTTTTATCGTAGTATTTCAGACTTTTAATTTCTGGTCCATTACCTTTTTTACTGTACTTACGAATAGGCCCATTTTCTTGTCTATATTTCTCAAAAGGATTGCAAGGGATCTCTTTATTTTTATCGTTCAATTCTTTAGAAGGATAGGTTCTTAAAATTTCTTCAATCACTTTTTCAAATGTTTGTGGATCTTTGTGATACATCAAGAATTTACTCTTATCTTTATTGTAAATTTTAATGAAAGCATCATATCCTGCTTGACTATAAATATCTTTAATCTTACCTAAAACATAAGTTTCTTCAGACTTATCTTTATCCAATTTTGCTTTTCTTGTTGCATAAATGGTTGCATCTGAAATTTTTCGATTGTATTTTGAATCTACTTGATAAGAAAACAGTATACTATCCTCAAATGTCTTGCTACGCAATGTATCAACAAAATGGTCATAAGGAGCTTTAAACACTAACTCTTTGTATTCATCATCACTTAATGAAATAATTTCTCCAGTCTCTGAATCTACAAATTGTCCTTCTTTATAAGAAATCAAAGGATTATTCTGTTTTTTCCATAATCTTAATTGACTCGAAGCAGCAATAATTAAGGCATCCACAGCATGATGGTGGTAAGTTTCACGAGACTTTTCAAGCCCCCACTTTCTTCTTAGTTGAGAAGTAAATTGTCCACGTACCACAGAAATAGTTGTATCAAATTGATGGCTCTTATAAAAATCTTGTAGAGCGTTTAGAACTACTCGCGATGAATATCGAGTATCAACTAAATTTCTTTCAATGAACTTCTGTTTCACTTCAATTTTACTAATGTCTTCTTCTGTTAAAAGATAATCTTTCTTTTTATTACTTAATAATTTAGAGTCTTTTACATAAGATTTAAACTCACGGTAGAACCAGGCATCATCCATACTATCTAAAGCCTGAAACGGTGTTCGCTGTCCCTTTTCTTGGTTTGCTGTAGCTAAAACCAATACTTTATTAGATAAACTATCATCAAATGATAAAGATAGAGGTAAAATATGGTCAATTTCGTACTTGTACTGATTGTGGATTAAATCTGAAATTGGAATATTCTTCCCAGTATAGAGACACTTTTCTCCCTGTTGATGCCATAAACGAATCTTAGTAGCTAATTCCTTATGCCCATGAAAAATGTTATCCGGCAACTCTTTTTTCCCATTGTATTGAAACGCCGCTTTTTCCATAGCTGCATTTTTCTCATCTTGGTTTGCCTTTTGACGTTTTATATAATCTTTCTTAGCGTCTTCTTCGTTATTTTCACGCGCCATTTCGATAACGATATTATCAAAGATACCATATTTTTTAGTTGCTTCGTTGATTATCTTTATGGCCTGTCTGACAGATTTCGCTACTACAGGGTTATAGATTTCTTCTGTTACTTCTTTTTCATCAATATACTTAGTTCGTTTTGATGTCTCTTTGTTTTTTTGTTTCCCCAATCGTGTTAGAATTGTCATTTGCTCTTCTGAAGTTTCATAGAGTTCTGGTATCAATTCCATCATGAGTTTAAGAGAAAAATTATGCCATCCCTTACTAAATAGACTGCTATTATTTTTTCTAAATTGAACCAATTCAAGTACTTGGTCTTGACTAAATACACCCATTAACTTCGTATTAATCGCTTCTTCTATACCTTCTCGTTCAGTATTTAGAGTTAAAATATGGGCAAGTTCATCTAGAACATTTCTAGATAATTCCCCAACTGAAATTGTTTCTAGCGATTGCATTTTTCGATATACTTCAAAAGTATGCATTTCAGGTTTATTGTTTACATCAACTCGATAACCATGTATCTGATCTACTGAAGCATCAATCATTTTAGCAATGTACTTCAATAAGGTTGAGGCTCCTAAGGTTTTCGCCGACTTCGCATATTCAATGATTGTTTTCTTTTGTTCCTCACTCAGTTTCTTGGTCTCTGTAGGAACTGATAAATTATTTAGATCATTTAGCAAATTAAACTCTTGAGCGGTATAGGAAGCTTTAGAAGCTCTGTATTCATTAGGATAAAATGTACATTTACCGATTAAAATACCAAAAATATTATCTAAGGTAGTACCATCTTTTCGGAAACGTCCATAATCCGTCCGAGATTTTTCATTTCCTGGTCCATGATAATATTTTCTTTTCCCTGTAAGGATTTTTAGATAATCCTCGATAAACTCATCCGTAATTTTACTATTGAATTCCTGCTGTTTTCTAAGAATTCTTTCAGCTTCCTTTTTATACGCAGATGTTGAAAAAACATTGATCAATCGGCATTTCTCACCATTTTCTAAAACAGTGAAATCTCCCCTTATTTGACCATATCTTTCAAAACGATCAAGTTGGATTTGACCAGGTGTTTGTTCAGCAAGTAATTTTCTATTTTCCTCAACTGCCTTGCCATAATCAGACGATACTGTACCCCCATCCTCAGAAGCATCATCTAAATAGCTAATACCACGTCTCTTAACAATGTTCTTTAAAGCTATGAACAGCTCTTCATTCGTTAGTTGCTGATTCAAGCCATCTACACGAAGTCGATATGGATTAAGATTAATGGATACCTTAGAAAAATCAGTTAACAAACCATAGTCTTCAAATAGATCCTGAAAGCGAACTCTACGGTGTTTTTTTCGACGATTTAATCGTCTAGCTTGTCTACTACTTCTTCTTACAACATTACTATCAGCAGTTGCAGCTGGGAAAATACGAGAATTCGTATGGATAATCTTACCAGAATTTTTTTCTAGAATTCCCACTCCTACGGAGGCAATACCAATATCCAAACCTAAAACTAAACCGTTCATAGTCAAACTCCTAACTAATTATCATATTAATTAAATTTTACTCTTTACTTCCTAAAAAATCAAATCATTATATGCAATTAACTAAAATATCCTGTCTTTTTATAATTATATGCAAATTCTCCCGTTTTCATCATTGATAAAAACAAAAAAGCGTAATCTAACGCTTTTTAAGTTCTATTTTAACTTGAGTGATTTCTGAATAAAAATCAATAGTTTATATGCCCCCTGCAGGAATCGAACCTGCAACTACTCCTTAGGAGGGAGTTGTTATATCCATTGAACTAAGGGAGCTAGAGAAAAACCCTGCTGGGTGAGCAGAGTTTTTTAGTCGAATTAACGACGGATTTCTTTGATACGAGCTGCCTTACCTTGAAGTGCACGCAAGTAGTACAATTTCGCACGACGTACTTTACCGTAACGAACAACTTCGATCTTTTCAACACGTGGAGTGTGGATTGGGAAGATACGCTCAACACCTACACCGTTAGAGATTTTACGAACTGTGTAGTTTTCTGAGATGCCAGCACCTTTACGTGCAATAACAACACCTTCAAAAATCTGGATACGTTCACGGTTACCTTCGACAACTTTCGCGTGTACACGAACAGTGTCACCAGGACGGAATGATGGGATATCTGTACGAAGTTGACCTTCAGTCAAGCTTTGGATTAATGGATTCATTTTATTCTCCTATCTTTGTCAATCTTGAGGAACCTTCCTCAGCGGATAAACTGTATTTTTGTGCGTCCATTACACACAAGATACAGTTTACCAAATTTCCACCTAAAAGTAAAGAAATTTATAGCAAAATTCCTAAAAAAATCGCTAGAAAACCGCCTATGTAAGTTAAGAGAAAATAGCAATAAAATACCTTCTTGTCACTTAATAGTCTTTGCAGCTCATCATTCAGGGTCGAAAAGGTCGTCAGCCCTCCACAAAAACCTGTCGCTAGGATAGCATAGACTTCCTTAGACTCCACATGATTGTAGAGTAGGCCAATTAAAAAACATCCTATAAGATTGGCAATGAGAGTTCCCAATGGCAATTTAGAAGCTTGATTGTAGCGGGAAAAGAAATAACGCACAAGGGCTCCGAACCCGCAGGCGATTGCAAGATAAACGATTACCATTTCTTCCTCCCTAGAACATAAGCCAAGAGCAGACCTCCTCCAATACTCAAAAGCAGATAGATGATTAAGCTAAGATAACGCCCGGTATCAAGCAGTTTCACGGCATCAAGCATTAGACTAGAAAAGGTTGTTAAACCTCCGCAAAAACCCGTCCCCAGTGCTAAAACCAAGCCTTTACTAGTTCCCTTATAGACCAGATAGCCTTTCACCAGATAGACCAAGCAGAAAATGCCCAGATAGTTGACAAGGAGGGTCCCCCAAGGAAATTCTGGACTAGCTGGTAACCAAGTGGAAACTAGATAGCGGACAAGCCCGCCCAACATGGCAGCTAGAAAAATCCCTAGTGGATAGAATTGTTCTTTTTTCATTTGATATTTTGATCCTGATAATCACGCGAACGTTTGAGAATGTCTGAAAAAGTCGCAACAATGGTTTCCTGATAGCGCTTATCTTCCACTCGATTTTTGACTTTCTCAAAAATAACTTCTTCTCTCTTAGAATCTAAGATTGGCTTACCAGATGCTTTCTTATAAGCAACAACCCCTTCAACTAAGAGCATCCGTTCTTCTAGGAGCTTGACGATTTGGTCATCGATTTGATCAATTTCTTGCCGAATAATATCTAAGTTCATACAGTCTCCTCCTTTATTTGAATTATTGTATCAAAAAGCCTCTAAATAGGCTAGTAAAATCCCAAAAAAACTAATAAAAAACGCACTGACTTCTTCCAGTCAGCGCAGTTTGATTCTTATCCTACTTTTGCAGCCAATTCTTCTGCGAATTGTTCCAAGCGTTCAATATCTTCTTCCTCGGCAGAGAGGTCCACTTTAACACACTCTGAACCTTTTTCTGCTCCTGTCGCTACAAATACACGATCAAAGTCATCGACAGCCTTACAGAATTCGTCGTAGAAGGTATCTCCTGAACCGACCACTCCGTAGATTTTGCCATTCAAGTTGAGATCTGCTAGGTCTTCGTAGAAGTCCATCATCTCATCTGGCAATTCTCCGTCTCCATAAGTATAAGTCGCAACGATCGCGATGTCCGCTTCCAAGAAGTCTGAAGCGTCAACAGTTGTACATTCATCAACATCGACATCCAAGCCCAAGTCACGTAATTTGTCTGCTACAATATCTGCAATTTCTTCGGTATTACCGGTCATACTGGCAAATACAATTTTTGCTAATGCCATATCGTCCTCCTCAATTTATCTTTCTCCATTATATCATATCTTTTTCATTTTAAAAATAAAAATTCTTGTGCTACAATGAAATGAGAAAGAATTGAGGTTATTTATGGAAATTTGCCAGCAAATATTAGAAAAAATCAAAGAATACGATACTATTATCATTCATCGTCATATGAAACCAGACCCTGATGCCTTGGGAAGTCAGGTGGGCTTGAAAACTCTTCTTACACACCATTTTCCAGAAAAGACTATCAAAGCAGTCGGTTTTAACGAACCAACTCTAACTTGGATAGCGGAAATGGATACTGTCCAAGACAGTGACTACCAAGGAGCTCTTGCTATTATTTGTGATACAGCGAATCGTCCTCGTATCGATGATAAACGATACGAACAAGCTGCTTTCACCATCAAAATCGATCACCATCCAAATGATGATATTTATGGTGACCTATCTTGGGTGGATACAAGTTCAAGCAGTGCCAGTGAGATGATTGCCCTATTTGCTCAAGAAAATCAGCTAGCTTTGTCTAGTGAAGCTGCACGACTTCTCTATGCAGGAATTGTCGGGGACACAGGGCGTTTTCTCTACCCATCAACTAGTGCCCGTACCTTTAGAATAGCTGGCCAGCTCCGAGAAATTGATTTTGACTTTGCTGGATTATCTCGTCAAATGGATACCATGAGCTTCAAGATTGCAAAATTGCAAGGGTATGTTTATGATCACTTAGAAGTTGATGAGAATGGAGCCGCACGCGTTCTGCTTACTCAGGAAATCCTGAAAGAATATAAGGTTACGGATGCTGAAACAGCAGCGATTGTTGGAGCACCTGGTCGAATCGATACTGTTAAGGCTTGGGCTATCTTTGTTGAGCAAGCTGATGGTCACTTCCGTGTGCGAATGCGCAGTAAAATCACCCCTATCAATGAAATAGCCAAACAACACGACGGGGGAGGGCATCCATTAGCCAGTGGTGCCAATTCCTATAACTTAGAGGAAAACGAAATCATCTATCAAAAGTTAAAAAACTTGCTTAAAAACTAATAAAATACTTGCCAAACTTTTCAGAATCTGATAAACTAGTATGGTAACAATCTATGGCTCGCAAAGAGACCATGGCAGAAAGGAAATATTGCAAAATGAAAAAAGATATCCATCCAGAATATCGCCCAGTTGTCTTCATGGACACAACTACTGGTTACAAATTCCTTAGCGGTTCAACAAAATGCTCTAACGAAACTGTTGAGTTCGAAGGCGAAACTTACCCATTGATCCGTGTGGAAATTTCATCAGACTCACACCCATTCTACACTGGACGTCAAAAGTTCACTCAAGCAGATGGACGTGTGGATCGTTTCAACAAAAAATACGGTCTCAAATAATCAACCGCATTTATTGCTTAAAAACGTTGATACAAAGCCTTTTCCAAGAAATTGGAATTGGCTTTTTTTGTTTTTAGTACCGTTTTTGGTACCGTCTTGGAAAACTAACCTTTTGCACTATCCAGATAATCTACAAATTTTGTGATAGCTTTCTTCTCTCCTGCTACTGTAGAATGGCTATAAGTATCCAGGGTCATTTGACTACTTGCATGACCTAATCTTTTGGCCGCATTGACAGGGTCAACCCCTACTTCAATCATCAAGGTTGCATGAGTATGTCTGAAGCCATGAGGAGTTATCTTCTTCAAGCCATGTTTCCTGATGATCCGCTTTAGAACACTATTGATATAATCCTGATATAAAGGTTCTATCTTTCCGTCTCGATCAACAAACGTAAACATATAATCGCTATCAATCAATGGGGTAACTGACAGTTGCCCCTTTTCTCTTCTGCTCTTTTGTTTCCACTCTTTCAAAATCGAGATTGTCTCAGTATCTAAAGGGATTTGCCGTATGGAAAACCTGTTTTTGGTGCTTTTCTCAACTGCTTTCCCCTTGATTCTACCTAGATTTTTGCTGATAGAAAGTAATTGATTGTCAAAATCAATATCAGACCACCTCAAAGAATACAGCTCCCCTTTCCTTAAGCCACTATAGGCCAACAAACGAAATAAGGCATAGTTTTTATAAGGCTCTTCTGCCTTAATAATATCTAAAAACTCATGCAACTCCTCAACGCTAAAGAAGTTATCTGACTTCTTCCGCTCTCTTTTTGGGAGTATCGTTTGCTTCATTGGGTTTTCTGTAATCAATTTCATCTTCAAAGCAAAATCAAACACTTGACTAGTGTAAGATTTTACCTGTTTGATATTTCTAAAAGTCTGACCTTTTTCGGTAATAAAGTTCTGACATTGCCAAGGAGTAATTTTGGAAATTTTCATCTTTCCAAGAACTGGCAAGATATGGATTCTAAACAAATCATCTGTACGGACGCTTGTCGTCCTCTCTACTGTGTTTTGATAAGTTTTGAACCATTCTTCAAAAACTTCATCAAAACGTCTCTCAGAGACTCTCAGAAGCCCTGAGAGGTCTCCTGACGCTTTTTTGTGGTAAATCATAGCTTCATACTGTCTAGCCTCTCTAAGGCTCTTAAAACCGCTTTTAAAGAAGTCCTGACGTTTGCCATCAATCACCCTGTAGATTCTGACCTTATAAAGATACCCTGATTTAGACTTTTTAGCCTTATATTTAATAATAGACATTCTAATTTCTCCTTTATTTTTTAAGGTTTCGGAGCTTATAAAATAAAGAAATCATGATTGTCAGTTATTTATTACGTTTTTCTGCCATTCTTTCCTGGTATTCAGGAGTTTTTTCCCATGCTTGCCATACGTAGTGATAAGGGGAGTCTTCTGCTCCTGATTTGTTAATCAGGAAAGGAATAAGACCTTGTTTCTCATCAGCTATAAATTCCTTAATAGCTTTAACCAAAATAGGGTTAAAGTCTTTTTTGCTTGCTAGAAAATCAATGTAGTCAGACAATGCCTCTGACTGATTGAGCTCTTTAAGTATAATAGCAAGATCTTCTCCAAAAGGAGTCCATTGAGTGATTTTATTTTCAATCGTACTTTTTCCCTGAAGCACTTTGGCGAAGCCTTTAAAAATTTCTTTGGTTGAACCTGGATTGACTAATACAGGGTTATCATCAATCCCCAGCAAGTAAGGGATAGACACCCCGAAGTATTCTGCAAGGATTTTTGCATTTTTCTTCTTAGGTGTTCTAATTCCTTGATTATACCCCGACAACGTAGGATAAGCTATACCTGTACTATCGCTAATTTCAGTTAATTTTTTTTTACTGTCTTTAATAAGTTTTCCAATATTGTTAGTCATATCTTAATTCCTTGTTTTTTATATATTGTAACACAAATAATACAAAATGAATAAAAAAACTTGACAACAATTCAAAAAGAATTTATAATCTATGTAAATAATTCAAAATGAATTATTCGGAGCTTATAAAATTAAGAAAGGGGTCAGAATATGACAGAAAATTTTACCATCCACCTCCCAAAAGCAACCGAAAAGAAGTTGCTTGCTCGCTACGATACCATGCTTCAGAAAGCTATCGAAAAAGCTTTTGAAGATCAGGAACTATATAAGCCTATGCTACGAATGTCAGGTCTATGTCGATGGCTTGATGTATCAACTACTACCGTTATCAAATGGCAACGTGAAGGCATGCCTCACATGGTCATTGATGGAGTGACCCTGTACGATAAACACAAAGTCGCTCAATGGCTACAACAATATGAAAGATGAGAAATATGGATTACTGTGATGATTATTACTTAATACCTAAAGTATTATTTCAAGACGATTTCTATAAGGATTTGATACCCCTTGATGTTATTGTCTATTCTGTGCTAAGAAACAAACAAGAAGAGGCAATAGAGAAAGGTTGGGTAGATGATGAAGGAAATATTTACCTAGCATATAGAATTGAGGATCTAGCCAAAAAATTTTCTTGCGCTAGAACGACTATGGTAGCCGTTTTACAACGCTTGGAATCTGTCAACTTAATTGAACGTGAACGGCAATGGAATACAAGCTATTATAACCATAACTTACCATACATGACTTATATTAACGAGGTGTAAATATGATAAAGGTTTACTTTGGAAAAGATACAGCACTTAATCAGGCCATCCAGTCACGATTGGATAGCTATCAGCTTGAATATCAAGTATTCTCAAGTAAAGATATAGATACTAAAACGCTGATGGAATGGCTTTTTAGGTCAACTGATATATTTGAACTGTTAAGTACTAAGATGTTGAAGTATAAATTAAATACACAAATTACACTTAGTCAATTTGTTAGAAAGATTTTGAAAGACGTTGATAGTTCCTTAAAACTCCCCATTGTTGTAACAAAAGAAGCCATCTATTCGAACATGACTCCAGAATATGTTGGGACACTCTTGCCAAAAGAATACCGTAAAGCAGAACGAGAGAATTTATTTAGAAAATTTGAAAAGCTAGATGAGGGTAGACGTTTTTGGAGAAACTTCGAGGTTGTCCGTAAACAATCTGAACTACCTTGGTTTGAATTACATAAGTTGCTATTTGCTGATGTGTCTGATGATTTAGGAGAAATGAAAAAAGCTAAGGACCGATTCTTTAAATACAAGAAAAACAAGCAGATTCCCCCTGAAGATATCATCGAAAAAATACTAGAAATATTTTTGATTGAAAGAGTTGACCTTTTTCAAAAATCTGTTTCAGATTTACAAAATTTCTAGTCCTAAAACAGTTATGAAAACAGCTATGAAAATATTTTGAAAATGAGATTTTGAGACTAAATTTTTGAGCTTCCTCAAAATTTATAACGCGGGCTCCTCTAACAGCCCGCTATGTTCCCATTTCGTGGGATTTTACTGCACCCATTTTTTGGCAAGTTTGACCGTAGCAAAATGAAAATGGTCCGACGAAGTCGGCTTGGGGTTGCTCCCCCAAGAATGTCATTTTACGGAGGTCTTTGCGCAGACAAAAAAGAGGCGCCGATAGGCGACCTCTACAAGAAAGGAGGTTGATTTGGAATTAAAAGTTAGCTTGGACAACATCACTATTACAGCTTATATCAAACCTATCAAACTCCTTGATCTCAAAAGTTTGATAGAAAGTCATACAGCCATTATCGTCCAGACTGCAATGACTGATATGTTTAGAGCAATCACTCGGGACGGAAGTCACGTTAGACTCCTCCTAGACTACGACAAATTAAAAGGACAAGCCTTTAATGCTCGCCCTTTCAGGATAGAGTTTAACCCCAATAAACTCCGACAGATTGATATTAATATCTTAGATACAATTATACCATATCTTGAAGATATTGCAATCTCTCGAGTCGATTTAGCTTTTGATATATTTGAAGTTGATTGTAGTGAGTTTATTCTTGAAAAGAAAGGCCGCCCTACTGCTACCAAAGAATGGAGAGACCAGAATGGAAAACTAGAAACTAAATATCTAGGCGCCTCCAGGTCAGAAAAGCAAATCAGACTCTATAACAAAAAAGTTGAACAATTAGAAAATGGCTCTGATGAAGACAAGAAATTTGCCCAGCAGTTCCAGCATTGGTGGCGCTTAGAATTTCAGCTCCGCAGTCGCTCGGTTGAAGAAATATTTGAAGTCATTGACTCTGTTATCTTTAAACCGTTTAACTTTGAAGGTTTAGGCATAGAGGCTCAACTTTACTTACTTGCCCTTACTCGTGATAAAGGAATCTGGAACAAAGTCAGTAAAAACACACGTACAAAATACAAGAAACTTTTACAGATCTATAAAACATCTGATATTGACTATCTGAAATTGATGAAAGATTTATTAAAACATGAACGACCAATATTAGAAAAACAGCTTGCTTATTATGGGGGAAGAGAAACAAAAAATAGCTTTCAACCATTTGGTTGAAAATCCAGTATTAACAAGGAGTTACGAGGCCTAAAATGAGAATAAAAGACTACGCTGATAGCCTGGGAGTTAGTAGTCAATCCATCTATAAACGGATACGATCTCCAAAATATAAAGAGAGGTTGAAAGGTCATTTATACCTAGACAACCAAAAGGTTGAAAACCTTGATTTAATAGGCATTAGAATACTTGAAGATTATCATTTTGAAAATGATGTGATTAAACTTGAGAAAGAATTAGAGGAGGCTAAAGAACAAGGCAAACAACTAGAACAAGATTTGCAACTATTGAAAGGCTATAGGAAGAGTGAGCAACAAAATTTAAAAGCTTGGGCAGATTATGCTGAACGATTGGAACAACATCGATTTTACTTAATGATTGCACTCACTACTGTATCTATAGCTTTCCTTGTAGCTTTAGCCTTTGCCGTCTTCTGACGGCATTTGTCGGACAATGCGAAGCGTCCGACCCTGGGGCACTGATAGAGTGCCCTACTCGCTTCGGCGAGTATAATCGAAACTCCTCTTGTGGCTCGAGAGGTGGTTCGATGTCGCTCCTGTATTCGGAGCGATGTGCCGTCTGCAAGACCCTTCGGAGAACGCACATTTACGGAGTAAAGTGTAGTGCGTTACACTTTACATGGAAGTCGTGCCGATCCTTCAGGAAAGAAACTACCCTATGGGGCACTTAGTCCTGGTGGCAATCTTCCGCCACCAGCTCGGCGACCCTTTGAGCCGAGAAAGGAGAACAAACTATGAGTTATGCAGTAGCTAGGATGCAAAAAATGAAATCTGGAAATCTTGGTGGTGCCTATCGTCACAATGAACGAATTTTTGAAAATCACTCGAACAAGGATATTGACCCAGAAAAGACTCACCTAAATTATGAATTAACCGACCGTGATCGCTCTATCCCTTACGATAGGCAGATTAAACAATACATCAACGATAATAAAATTTCCAAACGTGCTCTACGTAAAGATGCTGTTTTGTGTAATGAATGGATTATTACATCAGATAAGGCATTTTTTGAAAATATGAGTTCGGATCAGATTAAGGACTTTTTTGAAACAGCAAAAAATTTCTTTGCTGAAAGATACGGTAATAGTAATATCGCTTATGCTATGGTACATCTTGACGAGAGTACGCCACATATGCATTTAGGACTTGTACCTATGCAAAATGGCAAGTTAAGCTCTAAGTCATTATTTGGTAGCCGTGACCAACTGAAAGAGATCCAGGAGGCATTTCCTAAATACCTGAATGAACATGGCTATAATTTGCAACGTGGGGAGTCTGATAGCAAGAAGAAACACCTTGAAACAGCAGAATTTAAAGAAAAGCAACGCTTACTGGATGATACTGATAAAAAGATAGTTGATAAAACCGAAAAACTAAAGCAACTAGAAAAAGAGAAAGATGCTTTACTAGATGATATCGCTGTTTTGGAGTCTATTCAACCTCTACAGCTTGAAGAAATGAAAAAAGAAAAATTAGTCAGACGTACATTTGACGGTAAGCTAAAAATGGATAAGGCGACGTATGACAGACTCTTTAATACAGCATCTCAACATGCCCTGGATAATAATAGGCTAAGTCATGAGAACAGCAACCTTGAACAGCAATTACAGCAATCACTTTCTAAACAGAATAACTTAGCTAAAGAACTGATGAAGAGTGATCATATATTATCTGAAAATCGTACGCTAAAATCAGAAGTCGATAAACTAGAACACGCAAATAAAAAACTCAATGAAAATATGAAACGATTAAGTGAGCAATTAAATGCCGTAAATAAAAAACTTGCGCTTTGGCGCAAAACAGCAAGAAATTACATGCACCCTAAAGAATTTAGCAAAATGCTACATGTCATAAATCAAATACGTCCACCAAGAATAACCATTATGTCAGTCGCTCGAAGTTTTAAAAACATGATTGAAAAAAATATATTTTAAGCACTTTATGCCGTGAAAGTCTCTTGATAACAAGCTAGTCGACTTTAGACTAAAGACAGTCGAGTCGTCAGGCTGAAAAGCTGACGACCGATTGCCAAAGGCTAAAAAAGACTAGGTTACTTGTTGTCAAGAGAACCATGGAATAAATGAACAAGGAGAAAAAGATGAACAATATTAACAAACCTTTAGTACACAAAATTAAACAACCTGGTACATTTTCCGGAAAAATATTACTGGGTTTCCTACAGTCAGTTTTCAAAGAAATCACTGGTAACTATCTAACATCAGCCTATCCACTCAGCATTATTGAGCCTTATTTTACTTCAGATGAACAAGGAGAATCGTTTTGGTCAAATCCCCTGGCCATCAATGTTTTAGAAATTCGCCTCAAGGATAACTATAACATCCATCTAATACAAAAATCACCTTATATTCTTCTTGTTATTGAGGATATTGATAGCTTTAAAACTGGAGTCATTAAACTCTTTAATGACTTACTTGATCCTGATAAAAAGTATCTGATTTATCGTGATTTTATCAAAACATATCGCAATATGACTCCGATTGAAAAAATCGATTTTTTCAAAAAGAAGACCGTCGAGGGAATCGCAGCTAAAAAATAAGCTGTGGTATACTATTTAGTGAGGAGGTAACGCTATGAGAAAAACACTATTTGGTTGGATGCTTGCATTTTCTGCATTACGCTTTCTTGATCGCTCAGTACGTCAGTCAACTAAAGCGCTACGGCGATTTTTAAGATAAATTATATAAGTTAATAAAAATTATTATTGACATTCTCTCTTATTTATCCTAAACTATAACTAAGGATAGGATGTTTGTCGGGTGACTGGTAACAGTTTGCTCAAAGGTACTTGTTTCAAGTACAGGTGAGGTACTGCCTTCAGCTTTAGGCTGTAAAGAACCCGTGCCACCACTGGTCCTATTTGTTTCACTCTTGGATTATATTCAAGAGTTTTTTCTTGCCAAAAAAAAATCTCAAACACCTGAGACATCTTTCTTTATTTTATAAGCTCCGAAACCTTAATTTTTGGTACCTTTTTGGTACCGTCTTGGTTTAACAATACGGTATATATATAATATTTTACAGCTATATCCCTTTTAGAAACGTTGATTTAATAAGGATTTAAACACTATAGAGTATATCTTTGTAAAATACGGTCTCAAATAACAAGAAAAAGAACAGTTTCAACTGTTCTTTTTTTGCACTTGTTTTTATGAACCAACCACTACTATTATCTCAATATCAAGCTTCAAGCTAGTGCCGAGAACTAATTTGAACAAGTTTAAAAAATATCAAAAAGAAGCTTGATATTGAGAATGGTTAAGATGATTGAAACTGCGTAACCTAGGATGGTGTTCCACTTGGCATTGGTGAATTCTCCCATCAGTGACTTTTTAGATGTTAGATAAATCAAGGGGAAAATTGAAAACGGAAGAGCGATTGACAGAAAGACCTGTGAATAGACCAATAACTGATCCAAGGTTTTTTCTTGATGTCCAAACAAAACGGCAACAATAATCACAGGGAGCAAGGCAAAAATACGTGTACCGATACGGATAATCCACTGAGGCAATCTTAGATGCAAGAAACCTTCCATGACAATCTGTCCTGTCAAGGTACCTGTAATAGTAGAATTTTGACCACTTGCTAAGAGAGCTAGAGCAAATAAAGTTGACAAGGTTGAGCTGGCTATTGCTCCTGCTATCTTCGAATCCTGTAAAGCATTGTACATTTGAGAGAAAGCTGAAATCTCAGATGCATGACCAAAAAAGAGAGATGCCCCTAAAATGAGCAGTAAGGAATTGACAATAAAGGCTAGGGACAGCTGAATATTTGAATCCCAGGTCATAAAACGCACGGCTTTTCGAACATCCTTCTTATCTTTGTGATTGATTTTCCTTGTTTGGGATAGAGAGGAATGGAGATAGAGATTATGGGGCATGACTGTCGCACCTACAATCCCTAAAGCCAAGGTCAATTGACTTTCATGGCCTGGTAACGGTGTTTCAAATAAAGTTGAAGTTGGTAAATAACCACCAATAATCCCCTGGATACTTGGATTAGATAAGGCCACAAGATAGGTAAAAATGGCCAATATGGTTAAAATAAGGGTTGTAACAATAGCTTCAATTTTTTTGAAACCAAATTTCATTAACAACAACAAAAGAAATACATCTAAAACGGTTAAGAGGATAGCGACCATAATTGGTATTTTAAACAAAAGATTTAAGGCAATCGCTGAGCCTAGAACCTCAGCTAAGTCTGTCGCCATTAAAGCCAATTCTAAAATCACCCATAAACTATAGCGAAGCCATTTGGGAGCATGATGAGCTGTTGCCTGTGCTAGGTCCATCCTAGTCACGATACCGAGCTTTCCAGCCATCTGTTGTAACTGCATAGCAATGATGGAGGAAATCAAAATAACAAATAAGAGACTATATTTGTAGGAAGCACCACCAACCACACTGGTAATCCAGTTTCCAGGATCCATATAACCCACTGCTACAAGGGCTCCAGGTCCTAAAAATGCTTTTAGATTTTGCCAAAAATGATTGTTATTCGGAGTTTCAATAGATTGGTTGATCTCAGAAAGAGAGACTTTTTTGTAAGAAGACATCGGAATTTTACACTTTCTAATCTGTCTTTACCTATTTTCTCAATGGGATTTTTGAAAATATCATGAAAATAGTTTCCTATTTCCAATTCTTCCTTATTATATCACAATTTAGAATGATTCTTAAGGAAAGAATGATAGTTAAAATAAGCAATATCTGTATTGCAAAAGCCAGCGTTTTCTGACGCTGGCTTTAAAACTGTGAAAATTCTTTCTCAACTAGATTGCTTCTGTGACAAAACTGCGGCTTTCTAACACCTTGAGCATGGCATTAGCTGTATCTAGGGCTGTAAAGAGTGGCACACCGTGTTCAATGGCTGAACGGCGGATTTGCTCACCATCTTCGTCAGCAGTTCGTTTGGTTCCGACAGTATTGATGATTGCTTGGATTTTCCCTTTGCGAACAAAGCTTGGGATATCCTGATCGTCATCACCAATCTTACCAACAGGTTGTGCTTGAAGTCCATGACTAGCAAAGAAGGCTGCTGTCCCTTCTGTCGCAAGGATACCATAACCGATATTTTGGAAACGACGAGCCAAGTCCAAGGCTTCTTCTTTGGCATCATCTGCGATAGTAAAGACTACATTTCCAAAAGTTGGCAAGTGTAGGTAAGAAGCTTCAAAGGCCTTATAGAGAGCTTTTTCAAGAGTTGTATCAGAACCCATAACTTCCCCTGTTGACTTCATTTCAGGACCGAGCAAGCTATCTACCTTAGCTAGTTTCGTAAAGGAGAAGACTGGCGCCTTGATATGAACGCGAGTGCTTTCTTGGTAAAGGCCATCTTGGTAGCCAAGTTCTTCAAGGTTTTGACCAAGAATGAGCTTAGTCGCTACCTGAGCCATAGGAATATTGGTTACCTTAGAAAGGAATGGCACCGTACGGCTGGCACGTGGATTGACCTCAATAACATAAACTTTCTCATCCTTGATGACAAACTGGATGTTCATCATCCCAAGACAGTTAAGACCGATTGCTAGGCGTTTGGTGTAGTCTGCGATTGTTTCTTGGACTTTTTGAGACAAGGTTTGTGGTGGGTAAACGGCCATTGAGTCACCTGAGTGGACACCGGCACGTTCGATATGTTCCATGATACCAGGGATGAGAACATTTTCTCCATCTGAAATGGCATCGACTTCACACTCCTGACCAACGATGTATGAGTCAACAAGGACTGGGTGGTCTGGACTGGCCTTAACAGCGGTACGCATGTAAGAACGAAGATCTTCTTCGTTTTCAACGATTTCCATGGCACGTCCACCCAAGACATAAGATGGACGAACCAGGACTGGGAAACCAATTTTGCGAGCTGCAAGCACAGCTTCTTCTTCATTAGTCGCTGTTTGTCCTGGTGGCTGTGGAATATCTAAATCTTTGAGTGCTTGTTCAAAGAGATCACGGTCTTCGGCACGGTCTAGGTCAGCAACTTGTGTACCAAGAATGGTCACACCTGCTTTTGCCAAGGGCTCTGCAAGGTTGATGGCTGTTTGACCACCGAACTGAACGATAACCCCTTTTGGTTGCTCAAGGTCAATGACATTCATGACATCTTCAAAAGTTAATGGCTCAAAGTAGAGCTTGTCAGACACAGAGAAGTCTGTTGAAACAGTCTCTGGGTTTGAGTTCATGATGATAGCTTCATAACCAGCTGCCTGGATAGCCTTAACCGAGTGAACGGTTGCGTAGTCAAACTCAACCCCTTGACCGATACGGATTGGACCTGAACCTAGGACAAGGACAGATTCCTTATCCGACTTGATAGACTCATTTTCCCATCCATAGGTTGAATAGAAGTATGGTGTTTCAGAGTCAAACTCTGCCGCACAGGTATCGACCATCTTGTATACTGGGACAATCTTATTTCCCAGACGAAGTTGACGAACTTGATCAGCTGTCGTTTCCCAGAGTTCAGCAATCTTGCGGTCTGAGAAACCATTAAGTTTAGCAGTTTTCAAGACTTCTAAATCTTGTGGATGGGCACCCAATTCCTGCTCAATTTCAAAGATGTGCAAGAGTTTATCTAGATAGAAGATATCAATCTTGGTCAATTCAGCAATTTCTTCTGGTGTGTAACCACGGCGAATGGCTTCTGATACGTAGAAGAGACGGTCATCTTGGGCTTTCACAACTTTTTCAATCAAGGCATCATCCGAAACTGTTGTAAGTTCAGGCATTTCATTGTGGTGAACCCCAATTTCAAGGGAGCGACAAGCTTTAAGAAGAGATTCCTCGATATTACGACCAATCGCCATGACTTCTCCAGTCGCCTTCATCTGGGTACCAAGACGACGCTCCCCTTTTTCAAACTTATCAAATGGGAAACGTGGAATCTTAGCAACGACGTAGTCAAGGGCTGGTTCAAACATGGCATAGGTTGAACCTGTAACTGGGTTGATAACCTCATCTAGGGTCAAACCGACGGCAATCTTGGCAGCCAATTTGGCAATCGGATAACCTGTTGCCTTAGAAGCAAGAGCTGACGAACGCGATACACGAGGGTTTACTTCGATAACATAGTATTTAAAGCTATGCGGATCAAGAGCCAACTGAACGTTACATCCACCTTCAATTTTGAGGGCACGAATGATGCTCAAGCTCGCGTCACGTAGCATTTGGTTTTCATAGTCTGACATGGTTTGCGCAGGAGCAAATACAATAGAATCCCCTGTATGAATCCCAACTGGGTCAAAGTTTTCCATGTTACAAACAACGAGGGCATTATCAGCTGAGTCACGCATGACTTCGTATTCGATTTCCTTGAAACCTGCAATCGAACGTTCAATCAAACATTGGGTAACAGGTGACAGTTTCAACCCATTTTCAGCGATTTCACGCAATTCTTCCTCATTGGCACACATACCACCACCAGTACCACCAAGTGTGAAAGCTGGACGAACGATAACTGGGTAGCCGATTGATGCCGCAAAGGAAACAGCTTCTTCCACTGTGTTGACAATTTCAGATTCAGGGATCGGTTGCTCAAGCTCTTCCATCAATTGTTTAAAGAGGTCACGGTCCTCCGCTTGGTCGATGGCAGATAATTTAGTACCTAAAAGCTCTACCCCAAGCTCATCTAAGATACCATTTTTAGACAATTCCATAGCCATATTGAGCCCTGTCTGACCTCCAAGAGTTGGAAGCAAAGCATCTGGACGTTCCTTACGGAGAATACGCGTCACAAACTCAAGTGTAATCGGTTCGATGTAAACCTTGTCAGCAATCTCCTTATCCGTCATGATGGTGGCAGGGTTTGAGTTCACCAAGATAACCTCATAGCCTTCCTCTTTCAAAGACAAGCAGGCCTGGGTCCCCGCGTAGTCAAACTCAGCAGCCTGACCAATAATAATCGGACCAGAACCAATCACCATAATTTTTTGAATATCAGTACGTTTAGGCATTTATAAGATATTAAGGGCGTCAAGCGGACAAAGCTAAAATAGGAGTTATGACGAAGAACTATCAGTTCTAGGAATAACTATCTTTTTAGCACCGTCCGTAGCCCGTATTCAGTTCAGAAAATACGGACCACCCTTCTCCTTTCTATTCGGCAACTCTCGGGTTGCCATTAAATAAATTCTCCGACGATTTTTTAGCGAAACGATACTTTTCGATAAAAAATCTAGTGCAGGGAGTTTTTAGTTCGCCTGATAGCGACTAAAAGAAACGACCTGCCTTTCTATTCGTCGCCTCACAGGGCGACATTAAATAAATTCTCCGATGATTTTTCAATAATAAATCGAGTGTAAAAATTTTCAGCATCTCATTGCTCAACTAAAAGAAAGGACTTGCCTTTTTATTCGACAAGCCTCTGACAGAGTTTCCTATATCAGCGATTAGCAGATTTAAACGACTCCATCATTTCGATAAATTCATCAAAGAGATAGCTTGCATCGTGCGGTCCTGGAGCTGCATCTGGGTGGAATTGCACAGAGAAACCTGGTTGGTATCTGTGACGCACACCCTCAACTGACTTGTCATTGATTTCTTCGTGGGTAATAATCAAATGCTCTGGCAAATCCTCACGGCTAACCGCATAACCATGGTTCTGGCTAGTAAAGTCTACTCGGCCTGTTGCAATTTCACGCACCGCGTGGTTAAATCCACGGTGACCAAACTTCATCTTGTAGGTCTTAGCACCATTTGCCATAGCAAAAAGTTGGTGCCCCATACAGATACCAAAGATTGGAATTTTCCCTTGCACACCACGAATCATATCAAGTGCCTGAGGAACATCTTCTGGATTTCCTGGACCGTTTGACAACATGACCCCGTCAGGATGGAGATGGAGAATCTCTTCTGCTGTTGTTGTGTATGGAACAACGGTCACGTTACAGTTACGCTTAGATAGTTCGCGTAAGATGGAGTGTTTAAGTCCAAAGTCTACCAATACGACACTCAATCCAACTCCAGGAGCAGGATAAGCTGTCTTAGTAGAGACTTGCTTGATATTATCTGTCGGTAGAACTGTCGCTTGGAGCTGGTCTATGATATGGTCCATACTGTCTCCAACATGTGTCAAGGTTGCACGCATGGTACCATGCTTACGGATAATTTTTGTAAGAGCACGGGTATCAATCCCTGAGATACCAGGAATTTTCTTGGCTTTCAAGAATTCATCCAAGGTCATTTGATTGCGCCAGTTGCTGGCTCTACGCGCTTCTTCAAAAACTACTACTCCCTTGCAGGTAGGAGTGATTGACTCGTAGTCGTCACGGTTAATTCCATAATTTCCCACCAAAGGATAGGTAAAGGTTAAGATTTGTCCATTGTAAGACTGGTCAGTAATGGATTCTTGGTAACCAGTCATCCCTGTGTTAAAGACGATTTCCCCTGTTACATCAATATCTGCTCCGAAGGCCTTGCCTTCAAATACTGTACCATCTTCTAATACTAGAAGTCGTTTTTTCATCTACTCACCTCTCGTTGATGCTCTCAGACATCTTTTAACGCTTTGTGCCTTATTTTGCTTTTCTATAGGCCAGCACAGATTCTAAAATTGCCATTCTGACAAAGACACCGTTGGTCATTTGCTGAACAATACGTGATTTCGGTGCTTCTACCAAGTGATCAGCGATTTCCACATCACGATTGACTGGAGCTGGGTGCATAAGGATTGCTTTTTCTTTCAAGCGGTCATAGCGTTCTTGTGTCAATCCATGCTGGTTATGATAGTCTTCTTTTGAAAATCCTGTCACAATTTCATGACGTTCATGTTGCACACGAAGAAACATCATAACATCTACTTGATCAATTACCTCATCAATTGATACAAAGCGACCGTAATGCTCAAACTCCTCACTTCTCCATTCCTCAGGACCCGCAAAGTAAAGCTCCGCTCCTAAGCGTTTAAGAATTTGCATATTAGACTTAGCTACTCGAGAGTGGTTTAGGTCGCCAGCGATGGCCACCTTAAGACCTTCAAAATGTCCAAATTCTTCATAAATTGTCATCAAATCAAGCAAACTTTGGCTAGGGTGTTGCCCTGAACCGTCCCCACCATTGATAATCGAAGTTGTGATGGTCGGGCTAGCAATCAATTCTCTGTAGTAGTCCACCTCTGGGTGACGAATGACACAGGCATCCACTCCTAGTGCAGAAAGCGTCAAGATCGTGTCATAGAGTGTTTCACCCTTATTCACTGAACTGGTCTTCACATCGAAATCCAAAAGATCAAGTCCAAGTTTCAGTTCTGCTACCTCAAAGGATTTGTGGGTACGAGTTGAACTTTCAAAGAAAAGGTTGGAAACGATATGTTGTTCCTCATAAGAAGCACTCGCTCCGTTTTTAAATTCGATTCCTCGTTTAATCAATTTCATTACTTGTTCTACAGTAAGATCTTCCATAGAAACGACATGTTGCAAAGCTTGTTGATTTTCTGACATTTTTTTACTCCTTTTAGTGTTTTAGGCTTGTTCTGTGATTAGTACTCTGTCTTGTCCATCTAGTTCTGTCATCTCTACGATAATTTCTTCAGAACGACTGGTTGGGATGTTTTTTCCAACATAGTCCGGACGGATTGGAAGTTCTCTGTGGCCACGATCAACCAAGACTGCCAAACTCACACGAGCAGGGCGACCATGGCTAACAATATTGTCAATAGCAGCTCGGATAGTCCGACCAGTGTAGAGTACATCGTCCACCAGGATGACTTCCCGATCTGTCACATCAACAGAAATTAGAGAAGTATCTTCACCACTTTTTACATCGTCACGGAAAGGCTTGGTATCCAGTTCTACCACTGGAACAGCGATATTTTCTAACTGTTCCAAGCGTTCTTGGATACGACGAGCGATAAAAACACCTCGCGTTTTAATACCAGCCAAAACGATTTTATTCAAATCTTTGTTTCGCTCAATAATCTCGTAGGTAATCCGAGTAATCGCTCGTTTGACGGTCAATTCGTCTACAACTTCTTTTGTCCTCATGACAAACCTCCAAAAAGAAAAGTCTCCTTAACAAGGAGACTTCAGAATGTATAGCCAAGCCAGCTCTACTGTAAAGAGTATAGACTTCTGCTATCTATTGATCCGACTCCTTGCCTGCCTCACGGGACAGGTTTAAAGGAATATTTTATTGTTATTACTATATCACAAAGAAAGGATCGATGCAAGAAAAAAACATAAAATTTTCATCTTATAACGAACTAAAATCATATAATTGTGGATAGTGATCGCATTCTGGGTTCTTTGGGTGACAGATAGCCCGTCCAAAGTAAATCATAGCCTGATGGGCTGCCAACCATTTCTCTGGAGGCAGAACATCCATGACACGTTTTTCTACTTCGAGGGGCGTAGCTGATTTTTTAACGATATCGTGATGCTTACAGATACGCTCAACATGAGTATCAACTGCAAAGGCTGGAATTCCAAAGCCCACACTCATGACTACGTTGGCTGTTTTGCGTCCAACACCTGCTAGGCTTTCTAATTCCTCTCGAGTCTGAGGCACTTGACCATTAAAATCGTCTAGTAACTGCTGGGCACATTTTTTAAGGAATTTAGCCTTATTTCGATACAGTCCCAGACGGGAAATGTGTGAAGCAATTTCACTCTCTGTCGCTACAGACATGGCTTGTGGCGTTGGAAAGGCTGCAAAGAGACCTGGTGTGGCCTTATTAACCGCTGCATCTGTCGTCTGGGCTGACAGCATCACTGCAACCAGTAGTTCAAAATGATTGGTAAAATCAAGACTAGGCTTAGCATCTGGAAAAAGGGCGATAATTTCCTCTATGACATGACGGGCACGTTTCTTGGATAAAACCATCTACTCGTCTCCGTCAAATAGTCCTTGCAAGCCTGCAAATGGACTGTTTTCTTCTTTCTTGACTGCTTGTTGGGCTTGGTATTCTTCCTCAGTCATGATTTGCCAGTCATTTCCAGACACAAAACCTTGACCAGCTTCTTCTTCTGCTGTTAAGACTTTGATTGGAATGTTTAGCAAGATATTATCTGACACACTTTCAGCCAAATCAATTTCCCCATTTTCGATAGGCAAGACCAAGTCATCATCTAAAACTTCTTGGTCCAGTTGGTTGGTCGCTCCTTCCATGAAGACCTCTGTGACTGGATAAGACTCTGCCAACTCAACTGGCTCCATACTGCGGCTGGAAGCAAGAACGATGGTATAAGATAACTGATAATCTAGGAAATACATACGGTCTTCGTACTGGACCTTTCCCACTGCTACGATATCTTTGACATCTAAAATTTCTTGATTTCGTTTACGTAAGTCTGCTGCCAGGTCTAAAGCTTGTTCAAAGTGTAGACCTTCAGGTTGCTTACGAATTTCTTGAATGTTTAACTTCATATTTCCTCCATAAAGATTTACTCACTTGATTATACCATGAAAAGGCTATAAGTCAGCTTTCCAAACTTTGATATTAAAATCTCATTTTTTAACATATTTACTATGACATATTTTCTGATTAGTGCTATACTATAGGCAAGAATGCATCAGAGCAAGGAGGATGCTCATATGGAAGACAAAGCACTCATCACTGAAGCTTACCAACTCCTATCCGAGTTAAATAAAAGCTACCAAAGCTGCAAACAAGGTACAGCCGATGATTTCCGTCTACAAGAACTGCTGAACAGCACTCTCAAGGAACTTAAAAAAGCGGAAAAGCTTGACAACAGCATCTTAATCGACCTTGAGAAATTTTACCAACGCACCAGTCTTCTGATTGGACTGGGGAGCCTAAAACTAAACGACCAAGCACGCACCGCTTGGCGCAACTATGACAAGTTCCATTACGAGCATGTCAAGCACGTACTGAATCTCTATGGACCTGTTTTTGGATTTTAGAAATTAAAATTTTGGATTTACTATTGACAAAATTTCCTTAAAGGTATAGGATAGAGGTACTAATACTCGGAGGTAAGGGAGACATGAACAACTAAGTCTATCAAATAAAGAAACTTTATTTAGTAGATCGTGTTTTTGTCTCTTTTTGCATGCTCTTTTTGTACTAGATCATCTAGTGCTTTATCCACTTTGAAAATCAAAAAACTAGAAAGCTATGCTCCTCTTGGGTTGGATAGGGTTAGACTGAACTAGTTTGATGGGATTTTCAGTGAGGAGAATAGAGTTTTTTGACATAAAATACTAGCTCTACTAGGTAAAGTAGAGCTTTTTGTTATGCACAATGGACATTCTAGAAAGGGCAAGAATATGATAAAAATCAATCATCTGACCATCACACAAAACAAAGATTTACGAGACCTTGTATCTGACTTAAGCATGACTATCCAAGACGGGGAAAAGGTTGCTATTATTGGCGAAGAAGGAAATGGCAAATCGACCTTGCTACGAGCTTTAATGGGGGAAGCTTTGCCTGATTTCACTATCAAAGGAGACATCCAGTCTGACCTTCAGTCACTGGCCTACATTCCTCAAAAGTTACCTGAGGAGCTAAAAAATAGAACTCTACACGATTACTTCTTTTTAGAGTCTACTGATTTAGACTACAGTATCCTCTATCGTTTGGCTGAGGAGTTGCATTTTGATAGTGATCGATTCGCTAGTGACCAAAAGATTGGGAGCCTTTCAGGGGGTGAAGCTTTAAAAATTCAGCTCATCCATGAGTTAGCCAAACCCTTTGAGATTCTTTTTTTAGATGAACCTTCAAATGACCTGGACCTTGAGACTGTTGATTGGCTAAAAAGGCAAATACAGAAGATGAGGCAAACCGTTATTTTCATTTCCCATGATGAAGACTTTCTTTCTCAAACGGCAGATACTATTGTCCACTTGCGACTGGTCAAGCACCGAAAAGAAGCGGAAACGCTAGTAGAGCATTTAGACTATGATCGCTACAGTGAGCAGAGAAAGGCTAGTTTTGCCAGACAAAGCCAGCAAGCTGCTAACGACCAGAGAGCCTATGACAAAACAATGGAAAAGCATCGCCGCGTCAAGCAAAATGTAGAAAATGCTTTGCGAAATACTAAAAATGATGTTGCTGGGCGCCTACTGGCTAAAAAGATGAAAACTGTTCTCTCTCAAGAAAAACGATTTGAAAAGGAAGCTCAGTCCATGACCCAAAAGCCACTTGAAGAGGAACAAATCCAACTTTTCTTTTCAGATATCCAACCATTACCGGCTTCTAAAGTCTTAATCCAACTTGAAAAAGAACATTTGTCCATTGGCGAGCGAATTTTAGCTCAGGAGTTACAACTAACTGTCCGTGGTCAAGATAAAATCGGTATCATCGGGCCTAATGGTATTGGGAAATCGACCCTGTTAGACAAGTTACAGCAACTGCTAAGCGACAAAAGAGAAATTTCGCTTGGTTTTATGCCACAAGATTACCACAAAAAACTACAATTAGATTTATCTCCAGTAGCCTACCTCAGCCCAACTGGACAAAAAGAGGAACTACAGAAAATCCAATCCCACTTAGCCAGTCTCAATTTCAGTTATTCAGAGATGCAACACCAGATTCGTTCCTTATCTGGTGGTCAACAGGGAAAACTGCTTCTTTTGGATTTAGTTCTACGAAGACCAAACTTTCTCCTTCTCGATGAACCCACACGAAACTTTTCTCCTACTTCTCAACCCGAAATCAGAAAACTCTTTGCCTCCTATCCCGGCGGTCTGATCACTGTTTCGCATGACAGACGCTTCTTAAAAGAGGTCTGTACGAGTATCTATCGTTTAACAGAAAATGGTTTGGAAGTTGTTGATTTACAAGATTTATAAATGTTGAACATAGCAAAAATCCAGAGACGATCTCTGGATTTTTTTACATGTGTTTCAAGCGTTCGATTCGTTCTGAGATAGGTGGGTGGGTATAAAAGAGTTTTTGAAGTCCCCCACCTTTCTTGGGATCATTGATATAAAGAGCGCTGCTGGCATCATCAACATGGTGATGCATTGGCTCGCTATTCTCCAACTTGCGCAGTGCATTGATCATCCCTTGAGGATTGCGAGTCAGCTCCACACTGGATGCATCCGCTAGAAATTCCCTCTGACGGGAAATGGCAAGTTGCACCAAAGTTGCTGCGAGAGGTGCTAGAACAATGGCTAAGAGAGAGATAATAAGCATGATAATCTCCAAACCATTTCCATCGCGATCATTATCACTCCGTCTGCGACCTGCGCCACCCCACCACATCATCCGTCCTGCCATACTAGACAGAAGGGTAATGGCACTGGCAAGGGCGACAGCAATGGTCGAAATGCGGATATCGTAGTTCCGAATGTGACTGACTTCATGCCCCATAACAGCTTCTAGCTCCTCACGATTCATGATAGCCAGAAGGCCCGAAGTGGCTGCGACAGCTGCATTCTGCGGATTCGAACCTGTCGCAAAGGCATTTAAAGAAGAATCCTCAATGATGAAAACACGCGGCATGGGAATCTGAGCGACCATGGCCATATCTTCTACTACATGGTAGAGGTCTGGCGCCGTTTGCTCATCAACCTCACGCGCCCCATTCATAGACATGACAATCTCTGTCGATTGAAAGATCATGGTCAGAGCGTAGATAAGACCAATAATCAAGGCAATAATCATGCCACCAAGACCTGAGCGCATGAAGAGATAGCCAACCGCATAACCAACCAAGGTCAAGAGTAGGAAGAAAACCAGCAACAAAATCCAAGTTCTTCGTTTATTGCTCGCAATTTGATCAAACAACATCTTAGTCACCTAAACCGCTAAAGTCAACTTTAGGAACTGCCTTTTCCTCTTCAGGTGTTTGAAGGAAGTCTGCAGCTTTAAAGCCAAATAGTCCTGCGATGATGTTACTTGGGAAGCTTTCAAGTTTTACATTGTAGTTGCTGACAACACTGTTGTAGAGTTGGCGTGAGTAAGAAATTTTATTTTCTGTATTGGTCAACTCTTCTTGCAATTTAATAAAGTTAGCGCTAGCTTTCAAGTCTGGGTAATTCTCTGCTACTGCAAAGATACCAGAAATCTGGCGGGTAAGGGCATCACTGGCCTTCATCGCTTCAGCTGGTGAAGTTGCTGCAGCTACTTGTCTACGAAGTTCTGTCACTTTTTCCAAGGTAGAACCTTCATATTTGGCATAGCCTTTGACTGTTTCAATCAAGTTTGGGAGGAGATCATTACGACGCTTCAACTGAACATCGATCTGGCTCCAAGCCTCCTTGGTTTGCATACGATTTTTAACCAAACCGTTATAGCTAACAATCACAAAAATAATAATCAGAGCCAAAACTCCAAGAATAATCCAAATCATAATCTTATTCCTTTCTGCTTTTAGATTAATACCAGTATATCAAAATTTTAATGAATATGGTAAAATAAGATGATACTAGAGAAGGAAACTACTATGAAACCAGAAACATTTTACAGCCTACTAGCTGAGCAAAATCTTCCACTTTCGGACCAGCAAAAAGGGCAATTTAAACGTTATTTTGAGCTCTTGGTCGAGTGGAATGAAAAGATTAACCTGACCGCTATTACAGATAAAGAAGAAGTTTATCTTAAACACTTTTACGATTCGATTGCACCTATTCTGCAAGGTTTGATTTCAAATGAAACTATTAAACTTCTTGATATCGGGGCTGGGGCAGGATTTCCTAGTCTCCCCATGAAAATCCTCTATCCTCAGTTAGATGTGACCATCATTGATTCGCTCAATAAGCGCATCAACTTCCTTCAGCTTTTGGCTCAGGAGCTGGATTTGGACGGAGTTCACTTCTACCATGGTCGTGCAGAAGACTTTGCCCAAGACAAGAACTTCCGCACCCATTTTGATATAGTGACAGCTCGTGCGGTTGCTCGCATGCAGGTCTTATCTGAATTGACTATCCCTTACCTTAAAGTTGGTGGCAAACTATTGGCACTCAAGGCCAGCAATGCTCCTGAGGAATTGCTAGAAGCCAAGAATGCCCTCAACCTCCTCTTTAGTAAGGTAGAGGACAACCTCAGCTATGCCCTGCCAAATGGAGATCCACGCTATATCACTGTGGTAGAAAAGAAAAAGGAAACACCAAATAAATATCCACGTAAGGCTGGCATGCCCAACAAACGCCCGCTTTAATCCTATCAATAGCGCACACTTGTTTAAAGTTGAGTAAAAATGATTTACAAAATCATTTCTCGCTCTTACATTTCTAGGCTCGGGAAAAATGATTTACAAAATCAACCTCGCTCTTACATTTCTAGGCTCGGGAAAAAATGATTTACAAAATCTGCCTCGCTCTTTTATTTCTAAACTCGGGAAAAATTCGTTTACAAAACGAATTTTTTCTGCTATACTATCCTAAGCAAAGGTTTTTAATGTCATCCTGTGAGGTGACGAAGACGCGGATATATATGAAGTTCTTTAAGAATGGAATAATCTATTTTAAAGAAGTCTTACTCTGAGAGCCTGTTGCTGTAAAATAATGGGCTCTTTTTTGATGCCCAAAAGTGAGGTTTATATGAAACAAGAATCAACTGTTGATTTGTTACTAGACATTGATCAACGTCCTTCAGCTGGTAAAGGCATTCTTCTAAGCTTCCAGCACGTTTTTGCCATGTTTGGTGCAACCATTCTCGTTCCCTTAATTTTGGGAATGCCTGTATCTGTTGCCCTTTTTGCTTCAGGTGTTGGTACACTTATCTACATGATTTCAACTGGGTTTAAAGTTCCAGTTTATCTAGGTTCTTCATTTGCCTTTATCACAGCTATGTCACTGGCTATGAAAGAAATGGGTGGGGATGTATCTGCTGCCCAAACAGGGGTGATCTTGACTGGTTTGGTCTACGTCCTTGTTGCTGCTGGTGTTCGTTTTGCAGGTACAAAATGGATTGATAAACTCTTGCCACCAATCATTATCGGTCCTATGATCATCGTTATCGGTCTCGGACTTGCAGGTTCAGCAGTTACTAACGCTGGACTTGTAGCGGACGGAAATTGGAAAAATGCTCTTGTAGCAGTTGTTACTTTCTTGATTGCTGCCTTTATCAATACTAAAGGAAAAGGCTTCCTACGAATCATTCCTTTCCTCTTTGCCATTATCGGTGGTTACCTCTTCGCACTAACTCTTGGCTTGGTTGATTTTACACCAGTTCTTAAAGCTAACTGGTTTGAAATTCCTGGTTTCTACTTGCCGTTTAGCACTGGTGGTGCCTTTAAAGAATACAATCTTTACTTTGGTCCAGAAACCATTGCCATCTTGCCAATCGCTATCGTAACAATTTCTGAACATATCGGAGACCATACTGTTTTGGGTCAAATCTGTGGCCGTCAATTCTTGAAAGAACCAGGTCTTCACCGTACACTTCTCGGTGACGGTATCGCAACATCTGTATCTGCCTTCCTCGGTGGACCAGCTAATACGACTTACGGTGAAAATACAGGGGTTATCGGGATGACTCGTATCGCTTCTGTCTCTGTTATCCGTAACGCAGCCTTTATCGCAATTGCACTTAGCTTCCTTGGTAAATTCACTGCCTTGATCTCAACAATCCCAAGTGCTGTACTTGGTGGGATGTCCATCCTTCTCTACGGAGTTATCGCCAGCAACGGTTTGAAAGTCTTGATCAAGGAGCGCGTTGATTTCAGTCAAATGCGTAACCTCATCATTGCTAGTGCTATGTTGGTTCTTGGGCTTGGTGGAGCCATCCTCAAAGTAGGACCAGTTACCCTTTCAGGTACTGCCTTATCAGCTATGACAGGTATCATCTTAAACTTGATCTTACCATACGAAAATAAAGACTAGTCATCTATATACACAAAATCCACTCAGTTGAGTGGATTTTTCTGATTTCTTACCTTCCCCAGGCAATCAAGAGATACATGAGGCTAGAACCAAACATGTCTGCCAGAGCATGCATGAGGAAAAATGGCAAAAGATTTTTAACCTTATACTTGTATAAAAAATAATAGAATAAACCATAAACTACACCAATAACCAGTGCCCACACCAATCCTTGATAAGTGTGAAAAGAAATCCGAATGAGGGTAGAATAAAACAAAACCCGCCACTTGTGCTTTTCTTTCACTGAGATCAACAACCCTAGAAAGAAAAACTCTTCATAGAAGCCATTTAGCAAGGCATAGGCAATTGCCATCGGACTAAGCGCTAGGAACTTCCGTATAACTTCCATGGGATCTATGTGGGCAAAAAGGGCTGGATTAAAGTAATTGTATTCACCAGTTAGTGTCGTCACCAAGTCTCCAAACAATCCCATAATGGCAAATATAAAAGGAACCCAAAAGAGAAGGGACCAGGTCCAACGAATAGGAAGTTGTTTGAAATCATAATTCCGAATCAAAAGGTAAAGCAAGGCCAAGGTCAGAAGTATCACTTGCAAGGTGAAGTTGCTGGAATAGGCTGCTCCTTCGCCGACAGTATTACTTGCCGTATCCATTGTAGTTGACAAACCTGTCGGAAACATACTTGCTAAAAAGAGCTCCGTTGACCGAATGATAAACAGGCCAAACATTAGAACTGTGATAATCAAAATGTCAAACCATCTCAAGTAGCGCAGGGGCTTAGTTGGGTGAATGCTTTGTAAAATTTTCATATCTCCTCCTTCTAGCAGTTAAAGATTGGTTTATTGTAAGAAAAGAAACTTAAAATTTTATAAAATTCCACTCCCATTCCTTATCCTTGATCAGTATTTCGATAGGATATTCAAAACAACCACTTTTTACGAGTAACTAGTTTCTCATTCAACCTTCCGTTTATTTTCTATCAACAAATCTTTCAAAGAAATGATGGTTACTGCAAGTAAAATCATGGCCATACCAACAAAGTCAATCGCGTAGAATTGTTCCTTCATAATCAGAAAAGCAAAGAAAACAGCAGAGATGGGCTCTATGGAAGCCAATAAACTGGACTTAACAGGGCCTATCATACTAGCTCCTTTTAGGAAAGCTGTATAGGCAAAGACCGTGCCAATGATGATAATGCCAGCAAATGCAAAAAGAAAATCCAAGCTGGTCGGTATACTGGCCTGCAAAACCCCTGTGAAGGGAATAGCCACCACTCCAGAAATAACCATGCCCACACCAATCACCAACATGCTTCCCCATTTCTTAATCAAAGTGATAGGAAGAATGATATAAAGGGCATAGGTCAAGGCAGAAAAGAGTCCCCAGAAAAGACCAGCAGGTGTGACAGACAACTGGTCAAGTTCCCCATGAGTCGCGATAAGAAAAGTCCCTCCGATTGCTAAAACAATCGAAACAATCTCAGCCAGAGTCGGTGCCACCTTGTCCTTGATACAAGTATAAATCAAGATTCCAACAGGACATACATACTGGAGAACCGTAGCCGTTCCAGCATTGGTTTCCTGAATGGCAGAAAGATAGGCAAACTGGTTTAAGAAAAGTCCAAACAAGGCAAATAGCAGTAGAGAGAGTAAGCTTTTTCTGTCTTTTAAAAAAGCTAGGAGTTTATCCCTTGCAGTTGCATAGGATATGAATACCAGCGCCAATCCTGCAATGATAAGCCGCAGATTGGTCAAGACTAAAGCGGAAATCCCGTGTGCCATCAGGTATTGGCCACTGGTTCCAGACAAGCCCCAAGCAATGCCTGCAACTACTGTAAATAGCGTTCCTTTTACGGTTTTTGACATGCTTTCTCCCTACTCTTCCCTACGAATCATATCCATGACTTGGTTTCGATCGATTATCCACTGGGCACGCTCATCCTTCTCATACGTTCGATTGGATAAAAAGATAGCGGCTTCCTGTTTCTCTCTATTCCACATGATGAAGGTACCTGTATAGCCCGTATGGTCGAGCCAGGCCCCCTCCAGATTCCAGGCTAACGAACGCTCCTTATCATCTAAGGGAGAAAAATTGCGGCTCAAATCTGCAGCAAAATCATCTTTCAAGTAATGCTCCAAAAAGTTTTGCAAATCCTTAACAGTTGAAAATAAACCAGCACTTCCAGCATGTTTGCCCAAAAGACGAGCTTTGGGATCGTGAATACTGCCTGCCTCTACTCCCCTGACTGTTGGTACAGCAAACTCAACGGGGCCAAACACTGTTTCCTTCATTCCCCATGGTTCCAAAACTTGTTCTTCTATAATCTGATCCAAGTCTTGTTCAAAGATTTTCTCCAAAAGAAAGCCCAAGAGTAAAAAGTGAACATCCGAATATAGAAAAGTAGGCTGACTACGTCTATTCAGATGAAACATGGCCTCTCTTAACTCCTCAGCACTTAACTGGTCCCGATTTGGAATAAAGGGGTCCAGGTCTGTTGCGTGGGTCAAAAGTTGACGGATAGTGATATCTGGATAATCACATTCAGCTAAAAAATCCGTCACTGGTCGATCAATATCTAATTTGCCTTGTTGCCACAAGAAGGTGAAGACTGTCCCTACTCCCACAACCTTACTCACACTAGCTAGGTCATAGACTAGCCCTGACTCTGTCTGTAAACCTCTCTCAGGATCACTCAAGCCTAGGTAAGATTCT
Organism: Streptococcus oralis; assembly: GCF_016028255.1. Taxonomy (NCBI): domain Bacteria; kingdom Bacillati; phylum Bacillota; class Bacilli; order Lactobacillales; family Streptococcaceae; genus Streptococcus; species Streptococcus oralis. The sequence continues at coordinate 1,142,412 of NZ_CP065707.1, read as the reverse complement.
CTCCATTCATCATCCTTAAAATACGCAAAAGAGGCCCCGGGATAGACCCCTGCCTCGATTTGTTCTTCTATTTTTCTTAGAATTTTTGTCCACTTCATGCTTCTTCAAACCACAATTCAATGTTATTGGTATCTTTACCAAGGAAGAATTTTTCAGACTTGGGAACAAAATAGCCTGTCTTTTCAAATTTCTGACGAAGACTGGTTAAATCAAAATTCTTCACTAAAAATTTCAGCATAGATAAGTCCCAGGTAACATTGTTTTCAACAGTCAAATCTGGACCTTGCCCTTCCGTAAAGGTGATAACTGTCCCAACTTTTTCAGGATCGAGTATACTCTCCGTCCCCTCAGGAAAACGCAACTCCATAGAAATCTCAAATTGACTCAAGTATTTTATACCTGTATTTGAAGAAAATTCAGGAACAGTTTCCAGTGGAACCAAATCTCTTATATCATTTTCCGCATGAACAAGAATCACATCCTCTTCAGGAGAAACAATCTCAAAAGCATAACCACGGCTTCCTTTAAGCAGGCGAGGAAGGGACTCCATCTGATAGAGAAGAGCCTCTATTTCTGAAGGATTTTCTACTTTGATCAAGAGTCTAGCTAGTTTCTTAAGCCCTTCAACTCTCCGAGTTCGCATACTGGGAGCCTCTTCGAGAATCAACTTCTCAATACCTGATTGGTCACCAAGTGAAAGGAAGGCAGATTCTTCTAATAAGGGCTTCATCCCAAGAGTTTCAATGTAAAATTTTTCATTTAATTTTCGGTTATTGACCTTCAAAGTCGGAATAATTTGTATCATTTGATTTGCATTCATAGCTTCCTCCAACTCTTTTATTTTAAAGGATTTTAGGATTTTTTACAAGCTATTCCACTTAAATTCTAGAATTTTTTACAAAAATTTCCGATAAAAAAACTGGGATTCCCCAGTTTCGTTTCTTATAGGTAAAGTAGTTTGAAGACTGCTACTGCTGCAATACCCGCTGCAATTGGAGCTACAACTGGAACCCATGCATACCACCATTTTGAATCACCCTTGTGTTGACCAAGAACTGATTTTGGAAGGAGTTCGTGAAGAAGACGTGGTCCGAAGTCACGAGCTGGGTTTAAACCAGGTCCAGTAGGTCCACCAAGTGAAGCTACCAAAGCCAGCACTAGGAAACCAAGTGCCAAGTGTGCAATTCCAAGACCTGGTGCCAAAAATGGAGCGGCTTGGTTTTTTGCTTGCTCAAGCGCTGCTGTTACTTGTTCTTGAGGAATTGTTGTTCCTTGCGCTGCAGCTTGAGCTACTTGGTCATTAATTGTCGCCTGAGCTTTCGCTACTAATTCAGCACCAAAGAAGTTTTTAGTCAAACCAAGTGCTGCAAAGAAAAGAACGAATGAACCTACAAACTCATTGAGGAAGCCGTTAACAGTAGCTGCAAAACGTGATTCTTTTGTACCGTGGTCGATGCTTGAAATCGTTGAGAAGGTACCCAAGATATTGTTTGGGTTTTCTGTTTTCAAGTAGTAAGGGCGGTGAGTCGCTACAACCAAAGCTTGACCGAAAATTGCTCCCAAAACTTGTGCTAGGATGTAAAATGGTACTTGCTCCCAAGAGAAAAGACCACTAACAGCAAGTCCAAGTGTGAAGGCTGGGTTGATGTGGTTACCAGATACATTACCGAACATCAAGGCTGGGATCATAACCCCCATACCATAACCAACCGCGATAACGAGCCAGCCACTTTGGTGACCTTTCGTACCTTTAAGTTCAACGTTAGCAACTGCACCATTACCAAGAATGATCAAAATAGCAGTTCCCAAGAATTCTGTGGCATATTTAATAGCCCATGTAAAATCCATTTGATAGATTCTCCTTAAATTTTTTTAGACAATCCTTATTCTATCAATTTTTAGGCCTTTTAGCAACCGATTTTCTAAAAGAATATCTGGAAAACGCTTTATTTAACTTATCTTTAAGAAAAGGACAAAAGAAGTCAAACTCCTTTTGTCCTAATCGTTATTCTTGACGCTGACCAAAATCTGCAATCATCTGCTCCATCTCTTGGCGACTCGGAGTGGTCAGCATATAAAGGTAGTCCCCTTGTAGCTCTGCAAAGGCTGCTGGCATGATTTTTTTGACCTTGAATTGCTGGCTGTATTTGGCAAGAAGGTCCTCTTCTGAATAAACATAGTTGGCATTGGCACGACGTGATGTAGCTAGACAGTATTGAGGTTCAAACTCCGATGTTGGAAACCCCTCACCTGCGACGATAGCTGCATAGCCACGATAGAGGTCCAAGGAGTGAGCGAAGTTATAAACATCAATGGTAAAACCACCTGCAGGACGATTGTTGTACTCAATGGCGATATAGTCATCTCCCTCACGGAAGAATTCGATATGGAAAAAACGCTCCTTCATGCCAAATTCTTTGACAATGGCTTCACCATACTTGCGCAGTTTGGGATCCATATCCTTGAGCACATAGTAGGAATTGTCCATCTTATAAATCATGAGATCAAGTGGTGTATGGGCATAATCGAAAGTCGTTGAAAAGACGATGTTGCCATCCTTGTCTACAAGCCCGTCAAAGGTACAGATTTCGCTAGAAGTGACAAATTTTTCAAAGAAATAAACGGTTGAATGGTCCCATTCAGCCTTGAAGTGATTTACATCTTCTTCTGTCTCAAGCTTAAAGGTTGCTGCCGCTCCCACTCCGTTATCAGGTTTGGCAATCATTGGTAGACCGATTTCTTTCACTGCTTTATCCACATCTACTTCCGTCTGGATAACAGCTCCAGGTACCACAGGGACACCTGCTTTTTTGAAAAGTTTCTTCATCTCAGACTTATATTTGGTCTTTTTGAGATCCTCGGGTTTGGCACCAAAGACATTGAATTGTTCTCTAAGTGCTGCGTCTAGCTCAAGCCAGTATTCATTGTGTGACTCGATGCGGTCAATTGGACCATGCTTGTAGAAAAGAAAGGCAACGGCACGCTTGACTTCGTCTATATTCTCAAGATTGTCTACACGAAAATACTCAGTTAGGCTATTGCGCAAAGGTTCATCTAGTTGTTCGTAAGGCTCCTGACCAATTCCCAAGACTGTGATGCCTTTATTAGCTAACTCGATTGTAAACTGTTGAAAGTTTTGCGGATAGTAGGGAGAAATAACAAGGTAATTCATAGGCAACTCCTTTTATAGATACAGGTGTCCAAGAAAATAGGGCATTTGTTTACGCCACCATTCCCAGTCGTGGGCGACATCGTGTCCCCATTCAGCAAACCAGGCTGGAATTTGTTTCTGGTCAAAGGCTTCTTTAAGCTTGTAGAAAGATGGTAGACCATCTTGTTCCCAGGCACCGAGGCCCGTACAAACGACAATCTCCGCCTGACGGTAACGATCGATAAACCAGCCGTCATTCTGATTCCAGATATAATCTACTGGCGAGTTTTGGTAAATGGCATCGTCATTGTAGTAATCTCCAACGAAGAAACGCGCGTCGTAAACACCGCTGAGAGCAATCACCTTGGTAAAGACATCTGGATGCTGGAGGAAGAAATTGAGTGCATGGTAGGCCCCCATCGAGCAACCTGTCGTCATCATACCATCAAACCAACCTGTCTTATGCTTGATAAAAGGAATGCCCTCCTCAATCACATAGCGTTCGTAGGCACGATGCATCTCTGCCTGGTCATGACTATTTTTCCAAGTAGCCAGCCAGCTCTCACTGTCAACACTGGAGAGAGTAAAAAATTGGACACGACCTTCTTCGATAAAGGAAGCACAGGCGTCTATCATGCCAAAATCATAGTATTCATTGTGACTGCCACCAGATGAAGCAAAAACCACAACTGGAATCCCAGCATGCCCATAACGGTTGAGATACATTTCACGGTTGAGGTGGCCACTCCAGTGGCTAAGGTTTTCAATATGCATTGGCTTTCTCCTTTCCTAACTTACCATTTCTCCGCAAAAAATCGGAGACAGTCTGGTAAATTTTCCGACCATGGAATTTCACTATGGATGGCACCAGACTGAACTTTTAAGACAAGATTATCCAAGTGTACTCCACCTGCAATCAAATCATGGTAATAGCGAAGCGATGAGTCAATATAGGCTTGCTTGATATTACCAGCCATCAGGGTCTTGTCCGTATCATCCGCTTCTTCCGTTCCAACATAGATAAAAATGCGCTGTTCAGGCGACAGTTTCTTACGCTCGATATAGCGGTTAAAGGCTTCTTGGTGGAGCCAGTTAGCAGATGAAAAGACACCTAGACAACCAATTCGATCTTGGTACTCTAGTCCGATAAACTGGGTGATATTGCCTCCTAGCGACGAACCAATCATAGCCGTGTGCTGGCGATCAGCTTTGGTACGATAGGTTTCATCGATAAAAGGCTTGACCACCTCCATGACAAACTCAGCATACTCCACACCCTTACCACCAAACTGCTGGCCTGGGATAGGAGATTCTTGAAATTTCCAAGCTGCGTATTCATTCATCCGTCCCATACCATCATTATCTATGGCAACGACAATCATGCGACTGATATCAGGATTTCGCTTAATGGCTGGAATAATCTTCCAAGAGTGTCCGATATAGGACTCCTTGCTGTAAAAGACATTTTGCCCATCATGAAAGTAAACTACAGGATAAAAACGGTCTGTGTCCTTCTCGTAGTCCTTTGGCAGAAGCACACGCACACGACGCTCTTTTCCTGTATAAGGAACCTTGAGTTTATGTTCTTTCATTTTCAAGTAAAAGTAGGAATGATTCATTGTCAGAAAACTCTCTATATTCAAAATTTTATCTCATTATACCATAAAAATAGAAAAAAAGTCAGTAATTGTCCATTTTAAGGATAAATAACTAACTTTTTTCATTTGTTTTTCTGAATTCTTCTGGATTCTCTGATTAGAGGAGATTGTCAATCAAGTTATCAACTTCATCTTTTTCAACCTGAGGCGTGATCTTAGTGATTATAATTCCAGCCACTGCTCGCTCAACCAAACCTTCAACATCCATCCATTTTTCATACTTCTCAGCATTCTCTATCTTAGGATTGGTCTTAGGACGATCAGGCGCAAAAATAGTACAGCAATCTTCAAAAGGCTGGATTGAAATTTCAAAGGTATCGATTTCCTGAGCGATGTCAATGATTTCCAACTTGTCCATCGTAACCACAGGGCGGATGATGGGAGTATTGGTCACAGCGTTGATAGCCTGCATACTTTCCAAGGTCTGGCTCGCTACTTGACCTAGACTTTCCCCATTGATGATGACCAGACCCTTTCTCACCTCACGGATACGGTCAGTAATGCGCATCATAAAGCGACGCGTCAAGGTCATGAGATAGGCTTCTGGCGCCTTGGCCTTGATTTCTTCTTGAATCTCTGTGAAAGGCACCTCGATAAACTGGATATTGCCACCAAACTTGGTCAATTTACGGGTCAAATCTTGGGCCTTCTTGAGAGCTCCAGGGCTAGTGTATGGTGGGCTGGCAAAGTGAACGGCTTCAATATCCACCCCACGTTTAAGGGCTAGATAACCAGCAACAGGTGAGTCAATCCCTCCTGACAACATGAGCATCCCCTTACCAGAAGTACCTACTGGCAAGCCACCTGCTCCACGAATAGTTTCATAAGAAAGATAAGCAGCTTCCTCACGAATCTCCACCTGAAGATTGATATCCGGATTTTTCATTTGAGCTTGAACATTTGGAATAGCTTCAAATACAGCTCCACCAAGCGTTTGGTTGAGTTCACGACTGTCGAGTTCAAAGTTGTGGTCACTACGTCTACTAGAGATTTTAAAGGTCATGCCTTCCTTGTAGATGTCCTGCATAATCTCTTGGACAGCAGCCTTAAGCCTTACAACTGACTTTTCAACCTTATATACTGGAGAAAAATTTTGAATTCCGAAGACTTGTTTGAGAGATTCTGCTACTGCTGTGTAGTCGGCTCCATTGAGGTAAGCGTGGGCACGGTCGCGATCTGCTGTCACTTTTACTTGGGGATAGATGGACAAAACGTCCGAAATATTATTGCGAAGTTTATTGATGAACCGCATACGGTTTTTACCCTTGGTTGACAACTCTCCGTAGCGAATCATAATTTCTGAATACTGCATGAATGCTCCTATCTTACTTTTCTAGTTTGATTGTAGATTAATTTTAGCTTGGTCAAAAATTGCTCGACCTGACTCATGTCATTTTCCAGGTCTAGGCTTAGGCGAACAGCTGACTGGGCCTTATCTTTGTCCACTCCCATAGCAAGCAAGGTCCCCGCAGGTTTTCCAGCCTTGGATGAACAAGCAGAGGTTGTGGAGATGAAAATATCATAGTCTTCAAAGGCGTGAACGATGACTTCTCCACGAACACCCTTAATTCCAAAAGTCAGGATATGAGGGGCAAAGTCTTCCTCATCTGAAAAGACAAAAATATCTGGATAATCCAGAAGGGCTTGACGAATGACTGCCTTCATCTGCTCTGTCTTACTAGTAAAGATATCTAACTTTTCCATAGACAAACGGAGAGCCTTGGCTGTTGCGGCAATTCCTGTCACATTTTCAGTTGTTGAGCGATAATCATGCTCTTGACCACCACCTGTCAAAAGAGGCGTAATTTTCTTACCAGACTTGATATAGACAAAGCCAACGCCTCGAACACCATGAAACTTATGACTTGAGAAGGTTGCAAAATCCACTCGATCTGTCAGATACTTTTCAGTCGGAATCTTAGCAAGTGCCTGAACCGCATCAACGTGGAAGGAAATGGTCGGCTTGTCTGCCAACAGTTCTGAGATGGTCTCAATAGGTTGAATAGACCCAATTTCGTTGTTTACTGCCATAATGGAGACGAGGGTCGTATCAGGTCGTATCAAAGCTCCTAGAGCCTCAACATCCACAAACCCTCTGCTATCAACTGGAGCAAAATCCACCTCAAAACCCTGACTTTTCAGCCAGAGGGCTGATTCCTTAACTGCTGGATGTTCAATGACTGATACGATGATGTGCTTGCCAAACTGGGCTTTTTCAAAGGCCACACCCTTGATGACCCAGTTATCCCCTTCTGTTCCACCAGAGGTAAAGAAGATTTCATCACTCTTCTTGCCAATTAAATCTGCAATTTGCTGACGGGAAGCATCTAAAATTCGTGTTGCCTGGTCTCCCAAACGATGGAGACTAGACGGATTTCCTACAATTTTTGAAGCGACCTGCATATAGGTCTCTAGAGCTTCAGGATAAGGCTTGGTCGTTGCCGAATTATCAAAGTAGATCATGTTTTCTCACGCTTTCTAAAATCACTCCTTCTATTTTATCATGAAACGAAGCTTACGACAAGAAAGGGAAGTTTCTCTTTTTTTAAGATTTTTTTAAAGAAATGAGGTATAATAAATCATAATCAAAGGAGAGTATCATGTCTAACTATCGTAGAACTTCAAAACCAAAAACAGAACACATCAAAAAGGGATTCACTGTCTTTCAAAAAACGATTGCTACCATCGGTAGTATCCTTGGTCTGATCACCGCTAGTATCACCATTATGAACGCTATGGATAATAACAAGAACAACAAAAAAGAGCCGACAACAACCCAAACAACTGTTGTCAAGGAAATTCAAAAAGAATCGCCTCAGGAAAATACTACACCTAACAAGGACAACACTTCTACTAAAGAAAATAACCCGCAAGAAGAAACTTCTCAATCCAACAAGAAAGAGGAGAAAAAAGAAGAACAGAAAACAACAACTCAGGACTCTTCTACAGCTCCTACAAACAAAGAAACAAGCGATAACGGAACACAGTCAAATACGACGAGTTCTGAAACTAAAACGAACCAGTAATCGCAAAAATAACTTCTTTCCAAATTTGGAAAGAAGCTATTTTTTATTGTTGCAATACTTTTCGCGGTTTGGTTCCTTCAGCTGGACCGATAACACCTGCCATCTCAAGTTCTTCCATAAGGCGGGTCGCACGGTTAAATCCAACCGACAAACGACGCTGAATCATGGAAGCACTGGCTTTCTGCGTCTCAATAACCAGAGCCTTGGCTTCCTCAAAGAGCGGATCGCCACCAGCTTCACCGTCTGAAAATTCTCCTTCATTTTCAGAAACTTCTCCTGGGTCAAAGCTGTCATCGTAGTCCGCATCAGCCTGAGCCTTGATGAAGTTTACGATGCGTTCAACATCATCATCCGAGATAAAGGATCCTTGCAGACGGACTGGATGATTTTCATCAATTGGTTTAAAGAGCATGTCTCCTCGACCAAGCAATTTTTCTGCTCCATTTTCATCCAATATAGTTCGTGAATCTGTACCTGAGGATACAGCAAAAGCCACACGAGACGGGACATTGGCCTTGATAAGACCAGAGATAACATCGACTGATGGGCGTTGCGTTGCGAGAATCATATGAATCCCTGCAGCACGCGCCTTCTGTCCGAGACGAATGATAGCATCTTCCACTTCCTTGCTGGCCACCATCATGAGGTCAGCCAACTCGTCTACAATGACAACAATCAAAGGAAGCGGTACTTGTTTGTACTCAGATTGGCTATTAAATTCCTCGACCTTTGCATTGTAGCCAGCGATATTTCGTACTCCAACCTTAGCGAAGAGTTCATAACGGTTTTCCATCTCATCCACGACCTTTTGGAGAGCCTTGCTGGCCTTGCGTGGATTGGTCACAACTGGAATCAAGAGGTGAGGAATGTCATTGTAAACAGATAACTCAACCATCTTTGGATCCACCATCATAAACTTGACCTGGTCGGGTCTTGCTTTCATAAGAATGCTAGCGATAATACCATTAACGGCAACCGACTTCCCTGATCCTGTCGAACCTGCAACGAGTAGGTGGGGCATCTTGGAAAGGTCAAAGGTGCGAGCAGTTCCATTGACCGCCTTCCCTAGAGGAATTTCGAGGAGATTTTCTGGTTTAGTTTGAGACTGTTCCCAGAGTTCACGGAAGGAAACGGTCGCAATTTCAGAGTTAGGAACCTCAATTCCGACTAAGGATTTACCAGGTATTGGAGCCTCAATCCGAACATCCTTGGCCGCCAGAGCAAGCGCTAAGTCGTCTGCCAGATTGGAAATGCGGTTAACCCGTACACCAACGGCTGGCTTGACTTCATATTTTGTAACAGATGGACCGATTTCAGCCCGTTCAACCGTCACCTTGATACCAAAGCTGGCAAAGGTTTCTTCTAGGATTTTGATATTTTCTCGAACAATCTTCTTTTCCTTGGACTGATCTTTGGGTTTATCTGGCGCAAAGAGTTGCAAGCTTGGCAGTTTGTATTCGAGAGCTTCTTTGGTAGAAAAATCAACCTGAACCTCTTCATCCTCAAAGTCTTCTTCCACATCTGGAACGTCAAAGTCAGCTTGAGGGAGGATAATCTCTGGTTCAATCCATTCTTCCTCAGGAATTGGTGGGAGATCGTAGACTGGTACCTCTGATAAGATTTCTCCAGTTTCAGGATCTACAGGAGGAAGCGGTAGGGCATCCTGTTCTTCTTGTTCTCTCTGAATTCTGGTTGCTTCTTCAGCTTCTTGACGAGCCTTCGCTTCTTCTCTCTTGATAAAGCGTTCTTGTTTTCTCTGTTCCTGTTTTTCCATGAAGGATCTGAACCGAGCTCCAATAAAGGTTGCAACATCATAAATAGACCAAGGACTAACCAAGAGTGCCCCAACTAGAATCAAGAGAACTCCAATAAAGTACGACCCGATATTTGAGAAAAGAAAGGCAATGGGGATATAAAGTCCAACACCAAGCAGGCCTCCACCAGCGAAGCTAGTCACCCGCATACCAGTCAGATCCGTCATAACTTGAGACAGGGTCCCTTTTAGAACTGACTGCTCCAAGCCATATTTCCATACCAAGTAGGCCTCAAAAATCAAGAGCAAGCCAGCAAAGATACAAAGAAATCCTGACAGAAGTCCCTCTTTCTTGCGTATCCATTTAAAAAGAAAAAGATAGATGAGGAGGGCACCTATAGCCACGTAGGCCAAACTTCCGACCACCAGTCGAATGAGATTATAAAGAGTAATACCTGCCGCACCAAGTTTGAGGGCTGCAATAATCAACAATAAGGCAATTCCTAAGGAAATCAGCATCCTCTGGATAGCCTGTTTTCTTTCAAGTTCTGCTTTAGACGGTCTCCGTCTTGTTTTTGTAGTATTCTTGTTTGCCATTCTTCTATTATAACATATTTCACAGTCATTTCGAACAGAGAAAAAGATTGCACCAAAGGGTACAATCTTTCTATTTTGATACTTTTTTATGCTTGCGGTTTGCGTAGGTAACCATAAACCACACCGCTTACAATTGCTCCAATCAAAACAAAGACTAGGTAAAGTAGGGCATTTGAAGTTAGAGCGATAACGAAGATTCCTCCGTGTGGCGCCATGAGTTTGATTCCTGCAAGACCAACGAGACCACCTGCTATTGCCGAACCAAGAATGAAGCTTGGGATCGCACGAGCTGGGTCAGCGGCACCAAATGGGATCGCTCCCTCAGTGATAAATGACAATCCCATGATAATATTTGTCAAACCAGAGTTACGTTCTTCTTTGGTAAATTTATCTTTAAAGAGAAGAGTTGCAACAAAGATGGCAAGCGGTGGCACCATTCCTCCAGCCATAACTGCTGCCATGGCTACAGAACCACCTGAAGAAACAGTCGCTGCAAGCGTACCTGTACCAAAGACATAAGCTGCTTTGTTAACTGGTCCACCCATGTCAACAGCCATCATTCCACCAAGAACGATACCAAGAAGGACAGCTGAACCTCCTCCAAGACCGCCTAGGAAGTCATTCATAGCAGTGTTGATTGCTGCCATTGGAATGTTAACAGCCAACATAACAAATCCTGTCAAGATTGTTCCAAGAAGTGGCAAGAGAAGGATTGATTTAGCACCTTCAAGTGAACGAGGAACTTTAACATATTTCTTGATAGCAAGAACCAAGGCACCTGCGATAAATCCACCAACAAGGGCACCTAGGAAACCAGATGAGACACCTGCAAGAGTTGAAGTTGCTTCACCACCTGCAGCATAAGGGATTTTACCAAAGGCAAAACCTTCTTTGGCAATAGCACCTGCCACGAAACCTGCTACCAAACCTGGTTTTTCAGCGATAGAGTAGGCTACATAACCTGCAAAGACTGGGAGCATCAAGCCAAAGGCAGCGCCACCAATTTTCATGAACATAGAAGCTAGTTCATGGTAGGATCCGAGATTGCCAAGATTTTCATTTGGAACACCCAAAGCTCCGTCGATCAAGAAAGCAAGGGCAATCATGATACCACCACCGATAACGAATGGTAACATTTGGGATACACCACTCATCAAGTGTTTGTAGAAGGCACCACCAAGGCTTTGTTTTTCATTAGATGCTGTTGCAGCTTTTGCTCCATTAGCAGCACGATAAACTTCAGCATCTCCTGAAAGAGCCAAGTTAATCAACTCTTCTGTCTTACGGATACCGTCTGCAACTGGACGATTGATCAATGGTTTGCCATCGAAACGATCCATCTCAACAGCCTTGTCTGCTGCGATGATAACAGCTTTAGCCTTGCGAATGTCCTCTGCAGTCAATTGATTCCCAACACCGCTGGCACCGTTGGTTTCTACCTTGATCCCAACACCCATTTCGGCGGCTACTTTTTGAAGGGCTTCTTGGGCCATGTAAGTGTGGGCAATACCTGTCGTACAAGCTGTAACAGCTACGATAAAGTCACCAGATTCATTGGCAGGTGCTTGAACAGGTTCCTCAGCTTTTTCTGAAGCTTGGTCAAAAAGTTCGATGACTTGGTCAGCTGATGTTACTTGACGAAGTTTGTCTGCAAAACCGTCTTTCATCAAGTATTGAGACAATTCTGCCAAGGCTGCCAAGTGGGTATCATTGGCACCTTCTGGAGCTGCAATCATGAAGAAGAGGTCTGTTGATTGCCCATCCAAGCTTTCGTAGTCAACACCCTTGTTTGACTTAGCAAAGAGAACCGTTGCTTCTTTGACAGCAGAGTTCTTGCTGTGAGGCATAGCGATTCCGTCACCCAAACCAGTGGAAGTGAGAGCTTCACGCGCTAAAATGCCTTCTTTAAATGTTTCAAAATCCGTCACATAACCGTGATCTACCAAGCTTTTAATCATCTCTTCGATGACAGCTGTTTTTTCAGTTGCCTGCAAATCCAGCAACATGACATCTTTTCTCAATAGGTCTTGAATTTTCATCGTTTTTCTACCTCAACTTTTTCATATGTTTCTTTAATAAATTCCGCTGTTGCCAAGTCATCCGAGAAGGTCGTTGCTGTTCCACAAGCCACTCCCCATTTGAAGGCTTCTACTGCATCTTTAGATTTTACAAACTCACCGGTAAATCCAGCAACCATAGAGTCGCCAGCTCCAACTGAATTTTTCACTGTTCCCTTGATTGGTTTAGCGAAGTAAGCTCCCTCAGATGTGACAAGAAGTGCACCGTCTCCAGCCATAGAGATGATAACGTTTTGAGCACCTTTAGCCAACAATTCTCGAGCATAGTTCTCGATTTCATCTAAACTTTCGAGTTTCACTCCAAAGATAGCTCCAAGTTCGTGATTATTTGGTTTAACCAAAAGGGGCTGGTAGGCCAAACTATCAATCAAGGTCTGTCCTTCAAAATCACAAACGACTTGCGCACCAGTCTGGCGTGTCAATGCAATCAAATCCTTATAGATAACATTGCCTAGGTTCTTAGCACTCGAACCCGCAAACACGACCGTATCATCTGCTGTCAGACTAGATAAAATAGCTTTCAATTCTTCTAGCTGAGCTGGTTCCACATTTGGACCCGTTCCGTTGATTTCCGTTTCTTGGTCTGCTTTAATTTTGACATTGATACGAGTATCTTCTGCTACTTGAACAAAACGTGTCTCGATTTCCTCTTCTGCCAAAGTATCTGTGATAAATTTACCAGTAAAGCCTCCGATAAATCCAGTCGCTGTATTTGGAATACCCAAGCGTTTCAAAACACGACTGACATTGATTCCTTTTCCACCAGCAAACTTATCATCACTGTCCATACGATTGACACTACCGACTTGGACTTGGTCCAAGCGAACGATATAGTCAATGGATGGATTGAGTGTGACTGTATAAATCATACTTCTATTACCTCCGTTTTCTTCTTAATGGCCTGCAAGAGCTCATGCCCTTGACTTGTGATGATAATGGCGCGTTTAAGTGGTGCTACCTTGGCAAAGCAAGTTTGACCAATCTTTGACGAATCCACCAAGACATAGGTTTGTTTGGCATTCTCCAAAATGGCACGTTTCACAGCTCCCTCTTCCATATCAGGAGTCGTATAATAGCCATCGTCTACACCATTCATCCCGATAAAGGCACGGTCAAAGTGCAATTGGTTAATCTGGTTAAGAGCAACGCCCCCGATACTAGCATCCGTCGCTGTCTTGACGCTTCCTCCAACCATGACCGTCGGAATCTGCTTTTCAACCAACTGAACCGCATGATGAATGGAGTTAGTCACAACTGTAATATTCTTATTAACCAATTCCTTGATTAAAAAAGCAGTTGTCGTTCCAGCATCAACAAAGATAACATCTTGTTCCTTAATAAGAGAGGCTGCTTTCTGAGCCAGTAGCTTCTTCTCTTGAAGGTTTTTGACAGATTTTTCTTGGATGGTTTCTTCTTCCTGCAAGGAGTGGGGCAATTCTGCACCACCATGCACACGGCGAAGCTTGTTTTCCGCCTCCAACTCATCCAAATCTCTTCGTACCGTTGATTCTGATGTTTCTAATAGACTAACCAATTTTTCTAGGGAAACTACATGATGTTGATTTAACTCCTCTAAAATCAGTTGCTTCCGCTCAGTTTTTAACACCAAATCACCTCCTGTTATCGTTTACACTATTCATTCTAGCACAATTTCTATCAAAGTCAAGCATTTTTTATCATTTTCTTTCAAATTCTATCATTTTTCTTATTTCCAAAATTTTTATTGCAAGATAAGTGGCTTTATGGTAGACTATTTGAGTAAGTATTGGAAGATTACTCAAGAGGCTTAAGAGGCCGTGTTGGAAACGCGGTAGGCGTGTAACAGCGTGCGTGGGTTCGAATCCCATGTCTTCCGTAGAAAAGAAAAATTATTTTTTTAGATACAACAAATGTTGTATCTTTTTTTGTATCCCTTTTTAAAAAAAGAATACCAAGGAATACCAAAGGCAAAAACAAAAAACGTTGATTTAACAACGTTTTTCCAAGGTGGGTGAAAGAATAATGGAGCCGGTGGGAGTCGAACCCACGTCCAAACACCTGCCAACATATTTGTCTACAACCATAGGTTATGTATTGTTTTAACAGTCCCTCGACACATAACTCAAGCCTAGGAACTGCGAGTCTATTAATCTCTTATCAAACCACTAGACAAGGCTTGATCGTATCTCGCTAATCATAAGACCTGTCATTGAACACGAGCAATCCAAATCGGGTCACGCCTGCTGGTTTTTAGGCAGCTAAAGCGTAAGAAGTGTTATTTTTTGCAGTTATATTTAACTGAGCGTTTACGTCGCCACACGGGTTGCAAAATATGCCTCATAATGCCTGTCGAATCCGTAACGACCCCAAAAGACGATAGAACCATTATAACCTATCTTCATGAAAAATGCAAAATCAAGCCACCTCTTTAGAAAAGAACCCCTTTTAAGGCTTCCGATAAGACTTGATAACCGGCTACACTTAGATGAAGGCCATCTGTTGTATAGTCTTTTTTGAGTTGTACTTCTGAATCTATCAAACTATCATAAACAGGCACAAAATCTACCTGCATATAGGCGGATGTTAGAGCCTCATAGGCTTGATTCCATTCTCTAATCTTTTCATTGGTTCGGATATAAACAGTCTGCTTGTATTTCTCTCCCTCATTGACTGGCAGAATAGAAAGGAGCTTTATTTGTGACAGCGGATATTCTCGGGCAATCGATTGGATTACACGCTCGAGATTATCCAAGGCTTCATTCATGGGAATATCTTTTCCAATATCATTTGTCCCAATTAAGAGAACAATCTGATCGACAGCATCACCATACAGATGTGCATCAAGGTTATCTATTAAAAGTCCAGTTTGGTAACCTCGGATGCCACGATTAACAATCGTCTTGGCAACCCCAAACAACTCTTGAAGAGGGTAATATTCCACTATCGAATCACCAATAAAGATGATATCTGGCTCTAGAACAGATACTTGATTCAATTCACGATACTTGGTTTGAATTTTTTCCTGCTCCTTTAAGAGCCAATTCTCTAATAACTGTACTGCCACCCTATCCCTCTTTCTCTAACCAATTCTCTAGAACTTGATAAACGCCCGCCTGGCTGTTAGCTGGTGCTAGGGCAGTCGCAACTGCCTTGACATTATCATCTGCATTTTCCATCGCATAGGCAATTCCAGCCAGCTCTAACATTTCGACATCATTTTCACTGTCACCAAAAGCCATGACTTGTTCCGATTGCAAATTCCAGCGCTTGAGTAATTCTTCCAATCCCCAAGCCTTGTGAACACCAGCCTGTAGGATATCGATACAACCATAACCACTGGAAACAGCTCTTACATGCCCATTAAAGAGGTCATTGATTTCCCGCAAAACAGAACTTGATCGTTCTTCACCAACGACCATGCTCATTTTAAGCACTCCACCAAAGAGATCCGATCTGAGCTCTTCAACAAAGTTTGTATGCCGATAGAGTTTTTCAATCATCTCAGGAGTCATAAATTTATCAAGTTCTGTAAAAACAGTTCCTTTCTTGACAAAACTCCCATTCATACTGGTAACGACGAACTGATCTCGACACTCTCTCCCTTTAAAATGAAGGAGAGCCTTGTCAACCATAGCATCATCCCAGGTCTGAGCTTGAAGTAATGTATCATACTCAAATATACGAGCGCCGTTAGCAACAACCAAGATCACTCGACTCGCCAAGTGTTCTAATAATTGCCTCATTCGATGAACCTCATTTCCCGTCGCAATGACAAAACGGATACCTCGTTCATCTAATTGGTCTAAAATCTTTTCTAAACGTGGCAAGTCCAGTTGCCCTCTTGGATCCAACAAGGTTCCATCCATATCTGTTGCAATGAGTTTTATCATACAATTAGCTCCTTTTTATTATTAGGGCTGTGCAAAGGGCATTTAGGGTGTGCATCTTTTAACGATTTAGGCAACCCCCATCATTTCTCATCTCTGTTAATCCTTTATATTATATCATAAAATGAATGTCTCATTCCATTCATAAAAACAGTCAGATCATATTTCTATGACCTGACCGTTTTTGAAGTGGACTTCTACTTTATCTTTTGTGTGTATGACCATTTTTTCCACTAATGTGTTGAAGAGTTTTTCATTAAATGCCGTGATCATGTATTGTTTTATAGATAAATCCTATTTCTCGAATCTCTCACTGCTGCTATTCCTTTAGTGAAATACTTATATTCTGTTTGTTGAGTGATAAATTCATCATCAAATTCAAAAGATTTTTCGCTTATATATTCATAAGTAATTAAAACAGCTTCTCCTGATTTTATTAATAAAGGAAATTTAGCATCATTGACATAATTATTCATAGAAGTATCAATTACATTGATTAATTTCTTATCTATAAATTTAACATTTTTACCTGTAAGAAACTTTTGATTCCCTTCCTTAGTTGTAAACTTTCCAAATCCACATTCTTTTATAATTATGGGAACATCACCCATGTTTTCCAATGTAATTACAAACTCCAGCATCTTCTTATCCAGATACTGAGAGAATGTACTACTTACTAATAATTTTCTTGATTTAGGTCTTAATATTTGCCATAAAGCTACAATAACGGCTCCAATTGTCCCTACAGCAGATAATGCTGTCCAAAATAATTCAGAACATATTACATTCATATATAAGCTACCTCCATGTGTATTGTAACTCTTATTATACTACTAAATACCTATTTCTAAAACCTATCAAACTCATCTAACCATTCATCAATGGTTGGAGGAATAGTTTTATCTGCGTGATACGCCATAATACATGCCACATTCTCAAAAATCTCTAAATCTTCAATCTCAAAACTTTGTTCGTTGACTTTAAATGATTTTTCTAGTTTAGCTAAATCTTTAAAAATATCACGCTTGAACTTGATACGATACAAACGTGGAATGGTAGCTGATGATTTGAACTTCACTTCTTTGTCGTTAACTGTTACTGTTTTTTCAATCATAAGCTACGTCCTAACGTGACGGTGTATTCGCAGCTTGTTCCTGTGGAAGATAAACTGCCTTATACCAATTCTTTTAACGTTTTAAATTTCATCTTCTGCGAATCAAATTATTTCATTCGCACCAAATTTCACCTTAACTCTAACTCTCTTTATTCCAAGGAATTTCTTGCTTCTATTGTATTATCCATTTAATCTCTATTTCTGTTGCAATTAATTTAATCGTCATCCTATCTCCTTTAGGGTGAGCACCTACCACTTCAATCCCACATGTTCATTCATTTCTTTATAGGCCGTGTCAATTCGTTCCTTGGTCGCCTCATCCAACTTATCACGGTGACTGCCTCCCTCAATGAAGTCCTCTAGGATATAGGTCTGATAGAGGAAGAGCGGATAGCCTTCTGGGGAGTAAGTTCCTTTGGGTGTTCGATTGACCCAAGTAGGATGCGCTTTGGCAGTTTCAATCCTAGTCTTGCCATCTTTCTTCTTAATGGTCACATCCATGAGAACACCGCGCTCCGTCCACTTGGCATTTTCCTCATCTTGCATGGTTTCAATGCGCTGGTTTGAAAGGAAATTTCCCATGGAATAGATGATCAATTTTTTGTCACCATCCTTTTCAACTGTTTCAGCAGGTTCAACGACGTGAGGATGCCCTCCAAAGATAATATCGGCTCCCCAGTCAATCATCTTGTGGTACAGTGTTTTCTGTTCTTCCGTCGGTTCTAGCTGGTACTCAATTCCCATCTGAGGCATGATGACAGTAATATCCGCTTCCTTCTCTGCACGCTCGATTTCCGCCTTCATCTTATCTTCATTCAGGTCAGAAAGATAGCGATTATAGTCCTCTTGAGAGATATACTGCTCAATGCCATTAAAACCGTAGGAATAGGCCAGGAGAGCTACCTTGATACCATTGACTTCCTTGATGACTATAGGGGCTTGGTCACGGGATTCATGTGAGTAGACTCCGATGGGTGTCATTCCAGCCTTTTCAATAGCCTGAGCCGTTGAAACCACTCCCTCTATCTGAGAATCCAAGATGTGATTGTGAGCCAAGTCTAGAACTTGATAGCCTGCATCTTTGATCGCATCCATGACTTCTCCGGGTGCATTAAACAATGGATAACCTGCCAAATAGTGGTCCTTGTTCACAGTTCCTTCAAAGTCACCAATTACCAAATCCGCTTGTTTGAGCCAGGGTTTTACATACTCAAAATTTTCATAGAAATCATAGGTCCCATCTTCTTTTAGAGCTGTTCGGTAGATGGGAATATGGTAGAGAAGGTCTCCATTTGCCATGATACGGGCTGTCGTTTCGTCAGACTGATTTTCCTTGGACTGACTAGACGTCCGAGCAGAATCAAGAGTTTGACTTCTAGGACTCGTTCCCTTACTACCTTGTACTGCTCGAACCAGCAAGTTCAATCCCATGGACAAGGCAACTGCAAGCAACAACACAATAATAAACTGAGCATTGGTCCAAGATTTATAATTCCTAAAAAAACCAATACTACTCTTCAACAATCCAAAAATAGGACCATGAGACCGTCTATCTTGCCGCTTTTCCATCTGTATTCCCCCCTTGCTTTTACTGCAAGTCTTTTCTTTTATTATACCACAGACAAAAGGGGAATATCGTTTATTATATTATTTTTTAGAAACTTCTGCGACTTTCTTTCTCGTCTATTTTGTGTTATCATGTAGAGGTAATGAAAGGAGAGAAAATGTCTGCTATAGAACGTATTACAAAAGCTGCTCACTTAATTGATATGAAAGATATTATCCGTAAGGGGAACCCAACTCTACGTGCAGTTGCTGAGGAGGTCACTTTCCCACTGTCTGACCAGGAAATCATCCTTGGAGAAAAGATGATGCAATTCCTCAAACATTCCCAAGATCCTGTCATGGCTGAAAAGATGGGGCTACGCGGTGGGGTTGGACTGGCTGCTCCTCAGTTAGATATCTCAAAACGCATTATCACTGTTTTAGTACCAAATATTGTTGAAGAAGGTGAAACTCCTCAGGAAGCCTACGACCTGCAAGCTATTATGTACAATCCCAAAATCGTATCCCACTCTGTTCAGGACGCTGCTCTTGGCGAAGGAGAAGGTTGCCTGTCTGTTGATCGTGTAGTTCCGGGCTATGTCGTTCGTCATGCTCGTGTAACGATTGACTATTTTGATAAGGATGGAGAAAAACACCGCCTCAAACTCAAAGGCTACAACTCAATCGTTGTCCAACACGAAATTGATCATCTAAACGGAATCATGTTTTACGATCGTATCAATGAAAAAGACCCATTTGCTGTCAAAGATGGACTACTCATCCTTGAATAAAGAAAATCCCGTTGCAAAACGGGGTTTTGTGTTATAATAGAGGCATGAAAACAAATGATATTGTCTATGGCGTCCACGCCGTTACAGAAGCCCTCCTTGCAAACACTGGAAACAAACTCTACCTCCAAGAAGATCTAAGGGGAAAGAATGTTGAGAAAGTCAAGAAACTGGCTGCTGAGAAAAAAGTCTCCATCTCTTGGACCTCAAAAAAATCCCTCTCTGAAATGACCGAAGGCGCTGTCCACCAAGGTTTTGTTCTACGAGTCTCTGAATTTGCCTATAGCGAGCTGGATCACATCCTTGCAAAAACACGACAAGAAGAAAATCCACTTCTATTGATTCTAGACGGGCTAACTGACCCCCATAATCTGGGTTCTATCTTGCGAACAGCCGATGCGACCAATGTTTCAGGTGTCATCATTCCCAAGCACCGTGCTGTCGGAGTGACTCCTGTCGTTGCCAAAACGGCCACAGGTGCTATTGAGCATGTACCGATTGCGCGAGTGACCAACCTCAGTCAAACCCTAGATAAACTCAAGGATGAAGGATTTTGGACCTTTGGAACGGATATGAACGGTACTCCTTACCACAAGTGGAATACAAAAGGGAAAATCGCCCTCATCATCGGAAATGAAGGAAAAGGCATCTCTAGCAATATCAAAAAACAGGTCGATGAGATGATTACCATTCCGATGAATGGACATGTTCAAAGCCTCAATGCCAGTGTTGCTGCGGCTATTCTCATGTACGAAGTTTTCCGAAACCGACTATAAAAAAGTTTCCAATCAATTGATTGGAAACTTTTTTGCTTAACTATGTTCTGTGATAAATTTATAGGCTTCTTGACCAGCGATAGCCCCATCTCCAACTGCTGTTGTTACTTGACGAAGATCTTTCTGACGAACATCTCCAACCGCAAAGATACCATCAACTGCAGTCTTCATGTGGTTATCTGTTAGGATCCAGCCTGCCTGGTCTTGGATATTCAAATCCTTAACAAAATCGCTAACAGGATCCAAACCAACATAAATAAAGACACCACCGAAGGCTTGCTCTGTCACTTGACCTGTTTTTACATTTTCAAATACGACAGATTCTACTCGGTTTTCACCTTTGATTTCCTTGACGACAGAATCCCAGATAAAGTTGACTTTCTCATTTGCAAAAGCACGGTCTTGCAAAACCTTTTGAGCACGAAGTTCATCCCGACGGTGAACAATGGTAACAGTCTTGGCAAAGCGAGTCAAGAAGAGAGCTTCTTCTACCGCTGAATCTCCACCACCAACTACAAGCAAGTCTTGGTCACGGAAGAAAGCTCCATCACAGACTGCACAGTAAGAAACACCACGACTGTTCAGTTCTTCTTCTCCGGGAACACCCAAGAGACGGTGTTTTGACCCAGTTGCCACGATGACAGTACGGGTTTCGTAAACTTGATCATCAGTGATCACCTTCTTATAGTCAGCACAGTCTTCAATCTTTTCGACAAATCCATAAAGGTGCTCTACTCCAAGGTTTTCAAGTGGTTCAAACATCTTCTCAGCCAATTCAGGTCCACTGATGTTGGCATAACCTGGATAGTTTTCAATGTCAGATGTGTTATTCATTTGCCCGCCTGGCAGGCCACCTTCTATCAAAGCCACTTTCAGATTGCTTCGAGCGGCATATAAGGCAGCGGTCATTCCCGCAGGTCCAGCACCGATAATAATCGTATCGTACATTTCGATTCCTTCTTTCTTGTTGTAACTATCTTTATTCTAACTCATTCTTGCTAGTCACGCAAGAATTATGCCTTGAAAACCAAGAGCAAACTCATGACGGCAAAGGATAACACCGGAACGACCAAAACTCCAATCATAATCATATCATAGAGATGAGCTTGGCGAGCCTTGGCTGTCTTATCCACACCAGACATGGCTCTCAATCCAATCCAAATCCCCAGAAAAATCACAACTAGGATGGTCGTTAAGATCAAACTCTCGAAGTATAAAGAAAACAGTTGCAGCAGCATGATCTCTCTCGTTTCTATCTTTTTTAAAGAGTAAACTCAGCTAGTCCAACTAACTGAGTTTTCCTTTTTCTATTATATCAAATATAAGTCCGTTTGTAACTAGCGAAGAATTCTTTTGTCCGTTCTTCTTTCGGATGATTGATGATTTCATCCGGTGTACCTGACTCGATGATTTTCCCCTTATCTAGGAACAAAATCTTGTCTGCCACTTGGGCTACAAAAGACATGTCATGACTGACCAAAATCATAGTTTGACCTGACTTGGCAGCGTCTGCAATAGACTTCTCTACTTCACCGACCAATTCTGGGTCAAGGGCTGAAGTGGGCTCGTCCAAGAGCAAGACATCTGGCTTCATAGCGAGAGCACGCGCAAGGGCAACCCGTTGCTTTTGTCCACCTGATAAGTGGCGAGGGTAATGGTTTTCACGGTCAGAAAGTCCAACCTTGGCCAACTCTTCCTTAGCGATTTTTGTTGCTTCCTCGTCCGATAATTTTTTAACGACAACCAAACCTTCCTTGACATTGTCAAGAGCAGTTCGACGTTCAAACAAATTAAACTGTTGAAAAACCATGGACAACTTGCGACGAAGGGTTAGGATTTCTTCTTGGCTAATCTGAGAAAAATCAACTTTAAAATTGTCAATCTGAATCGTTCCACTATCTGGAGTTTCAAGGTAGTTCAAACTACGAAGAAAAGTTGATTTCCCAGCTCCAGATGAACCAATCAAGGCCACTACCTCTCCTTTTTGGATATCCAAGTCCAGATGATCCAAGACAGTCTGACCTGAAAAGGATTTGCTTAAATTCGAAATCTTAATCATTAACGAAGGTCTCCTTTCACATCTGTAGACACTGTATCCGGCGCTGAGATAGCCATTTTCTTCTCGATGAAACGACCGAGGCTTTCAATTCCGATATTGACTACCCAATAAACAAGGGCTACGGAGATGAAACGCTCAAAGTAACGATAATCTGCTCCACCCAAAATCTGAGCTTGAGCAAAGACCTCCACAACACCTGCGCTAAAGGCTAGAGAAGTTCCCTTGGTCAAGCCGATGAGGGAGTTAATCAAAGTCGGTGTCGCTACCACCGCTGCATTTGGAATAATCACACGACGATAAACTTGTGCTCGTGTCATGCCCAGACTGCGTGCCGCCTCAATCTCACCAGGATTAACTGAGAGAATCGCTGCACGAATCGTTTCACTTGCATAAGCAGCCTCATTAAAAGCAAAGGCCACAATCGCAAAAAGCGCTGCTGGAATCGCATTGATATTAAAACCAGTTCCCCATTGTTGATTGAGTGCTTTCAGAGCAAGTGGAATCCCGTAGTAGGTCAACATGAGCTGAACCAAAATCGGTGTCCCTTTTAAAAAGCTAACGAAAAAGGCCTGCAAGGGATATAGAATCTTAACACGATTGATTTTAACAATGGCGAAAACCAAGGCCAGCACCAAGCCAAAAATCGCACCTCCAAGCGTCAACATCAAGGTTGTAGGCAGTTGTTGGACAATCCTTGGAATTCCATCAAAGACCGAACGCAAACTAAAGAGCTTACCATCCGGAATGAGTTGCATCAAACTTTGGTACCAATCTGATGCTAAAAATGTTGTAACAGTCATAAAAACATCCTCTCCTGATAATGATTCATTCTATCATACTTCTGCTCGCAAGCAAATTATTTGCTACGGGCTGATCAGACTTTGTCTATCTTCTAGTTTATCACACTTTAAAACAGGGAGGCTATATATTTTACCTATCAAGGAGATAGATAAAAACTATCTCAAACCTAAGTCCTCATAGGGTTTTCTATAGCCAATTTGTTTAACAGCACCATTCTCCACCAAAATTGGACGTTTCAATAACATGCCATCACTCGCTAGAAGCTTGGCTGCTTCTTGTTTTGACAAACTTCCCACCTTATCTTTTAGGCCCAGTTCGCGGTACTTAATCCCGCTAGTATTGAAAAATTGTTTCACTTCAAAACCGGATGTTTCTAACCAGTTCAAAATCACGTCTTCACTTGGTGTTTCTTCTACGATGTGGACATCTTGGTATTCCAGTCCAAGTTGATCCAATTCATTTTTTGCTTTCTTACAAGTTGAACATTTTGGGTATTCAATAAATTCTAACATCTTCTTTTCTTTCTATTTTTTATTTTCTTGAAATGCTACACCTTCATGTTGCAAGAGCCAGGCTTTCTTTTCGACTCCCGATGCATAGCCTGTCAAGCGATTGCCTGATCCCAGCACACGGTGACAGGGTACGAGGATGGACCAAGGATTACGCCCCACTGCTCCGCCAATCGCTTGAGCAGAAGCCACTTGCAGATCTTGAGCTATTTGTCCGTAAGTTACTGTTTGACCATAAGGAATGCTCTGTAAGTAAGCCCAGACTCGCTTTTCAAAATCCGTTCCAATGGGAGCCAGAGGCAAGGAAGACAAATCTTGAGCACATCCATCAAAGTAAGTATCTAAATAGGAAATAACCTGGTCTAGGACAGGATGTTTCTTAACTACTTCTATACTATCTCCAGCGATTCCCCTCTCAAAATGCTTCTGGTCCTGTACCCAAATTCCATACAGATATTGCTTGTCAGCAACTAAGGATAAGGTTCCAATTGGCGACGGGTAGAGCATTTTTGCGTACTTATTCTGCTTCATTTTTTTAATTTCTGATAGGCCAAACGTTCCCCATCAACCGGAACCTTACCAACCTGTTGAAAACCTAGCTTTTCAAAGATATGCTGCATGGGCTTGTTTTCAGCATGCGTATCTGAACGAAAATCTAGATAATCAAAACCTTCAATCAAGCCTTCTAGGAACGTCTGAGCAACACCTTGTCCTTGTACATCTGCTGCCACAGCGATACGATGAAAGACCAGGTATTCTGATTCTCCTCCTTGCCAACTTCCTTCATAAATGGCTTCATAGGATTTCTCTGGGCTCTTGGTCACAGCAGCATAGGCTAGTAGTTCTCCTTCTTCCAAGGCCACATAGGCTTGGCCTGAGATGATATCATCAATAATGATATCTGCATTTGGATAGCCATTTTGCCACTGGTCACTACCAGACTCAGCTAAGCACTTTTGGGCATCCTCCATCACCTGCATAATCGCATCCACTTCGTTTGGAAAAGCTAAACGAATCTTCATCTTTTCCCCTCATTTCTAACTATTTTCTCTCATCATAGCATAATTTAAAACTTTCTACAAGCAGTTGAAACTTGACTTTTGTCTTTTATTATTTTATAATCTAGTTATCAAAACTAGATAAAAAGGAGTTCGAAATGAATTCTAACTTTTCCTACCCAAAATGGGAAGACATTCCAAACATTGACCTCTATCTGGATCAGGTTTTACTTTATGTCAATCAAGTCTGCGCCCCTATCTCTCCAGATAAGGACAAGGGTCTAACAGCATCCATGGTCAATAATTATGTCAAACATGGTTACCTAACAAAGCCAGATAAGAAAAAATACCAACGCAAACAAATTGCCCGTTTGATTGCCATCACTACTCTCAAGTCTGTCTTTTCGATCCAAGAAATCGCTCACACACTCAATACTCTACAAAGTCAGGCAAGTTCAGACCAGCTCTACGACGCTTTTGTGGACTATATGAACCATGGGATTGATCCAGAAAATCCTATTATCCAAACCAGCTGTCAAACGGTTAAACTCTATCATCAAACTCTAGACTTAATCCTTATCAAAGAAG
Source organism: Streptococcus oralis (assembly GCF_016028255.1). NCBI lineage: Bacteria > Bacillati > Bacillota > Bacilli > Lactobacillales > Streptococcaceae > Streptococcus > Streptococcus oralis. Next base: position 1,117,105 of record NZ_CP065707.1, on the reverse strand, counting down.
AGGAGGAAATCCAATGAATACCAGTCTAAAACTCAGTAAAAAACTCAGTTTTGGAGAGGAGATTGCTAATAGCGTAACCCATGCTGTGGGTGCCGTTATCATGCTCATCTTACTCCCCATCTCATCCACCTATAGTTATGAAGCACACGGATTTTTATCATCTTTTGGTGTTTCTATCTTTGTTATCAGTCTATTTCTCATGTTCCTCTCGTCAACCATTTACCACTCTATGGCCTATGGTTCGACCCACAAATACGTCTTGCGAATCATCGACCATTCTATGATTTACGTGGCTATCGCAGGCTCTTATACGCCGGTCGTATTGACTTTGATGAATAACTGGTTTGGCTATCTGATCATTGCCATTCAGTGGGGAACGACCATCTTTGGCATCCTCTATAAAATCTTTGCTAAAAAGGTCAATGAGAAATTCAGCCTTGCTCTTTATTTGATCATGGGCTGGTTGGTTCTGGCTATCATTCCTGCCATTATCAGTCAAACAACGCCAATTTTCTGGGGTCTCATGGTAACTGGCGGACTCTGTTACACAGTTGGAGCTGGATTTTACGCTAAGAAAAAGCCTTATTTCCATATGATTTGGCATCTCTTTATCCTAGCTGCGTCTGCACTTCAGTACATTGCCATTGTTTATTACATGTAAAAAAGTTGAGAATCTTTTCTCAACTTTTTTGTTTACACATATTGATAAAATACTGATGCAAGCGCACATCATCTGTCAATTCTGGATGAAAAGAGGTTACCAGCATATTCAGTTCTTGCGCAGCAACGATTTGATCGTCTACTGTTGCTAGAATTTCTACACCTTCTCCAAAACTGCTGATAATCGGTCCACGAATAAAGGTCATGGGAATCTGACCGACTCCCTTACATTCTGCTTCCGTATAGAAACTTCCCAGTTGGCGCCCATAGGCATTGCGCTCTACTACTATGTCCATAGTCGCTAGATGGCTTTCTTCCTGAGAAGTGATTTCCTTAGCCAGCAAAATCAAACCCGCACAGGTTCCAAAAACGGGAAGGCCAGAAAGAATGGCTTCTCGAATGGGAATCAGCATGTCCTGGTCACGCAAGAGCTTGCCCATGGTTGTAGACTCACCACCAGGTAATATCAAACCCGCCAAGTCACTCTGATATTGTTGAAAATCCTCTAAATTTCTGATTTCGACACTAACAACACCTAACTTTTCTAGCACTTTTGCATGTTCTGCAAAGGCACCTTGCAAGGCTAATATTCCGATTTTCATCTATTTTCCTCGCTCTGCCATGAGAATTTGGATTTCATTCTCATTGATACCAACCATGGCTTCCCCTAGGTCTTCAGAGATTTGAGCCAGAATTTGAGGATTTTGGTAGTTGGTTACGGCTTTGACAATAGCACTTGCTCGTTTAACAGGATCTCCTGACTTGAAAATACCTGAACCGACAAAGACGCCCTCTGCCCCCAGTTGCATCATCAAGGCCGCATCTGCTGGCGTTGCAACGCCTCCAGCTGCAAAGTTTACAACCGGCAATTTTCCATGTTCATGGACATACTGAACCAATTCAATAGGGACTTGCAAGTCCTTAGCAGCTACGTAGAGCTCATCTTCACGTAGATTTTGAATACGACGAATTTCCTGATTCATCATGCGCATATGGCGAACGGCTTGAACAATGTCTCCTGTCCCCGGTTCTCCTTTGGTACGAATCATAGAAGCTCCTTCAGCGATACGACGCAAGGCTTCACCCAAATCCTTAGCTCCACAGACAAAAGGAACTTGGAATTCTTTCTTGTCCACATGGAAACGGTCGTCAGCTGGAGACAGCACTTCACTCTCATCGATATAGTCAATCTCAATAGCCTCTAAAATCTGAGCTTCAACAAAATGCCCGATTCTGACCTTGGCCATCACTGGAATGCTGACCGCTTCTTGGATTTCCTTAATCATCTTTGGGTCGCTCATACGGGAAACTCCACCAGCTGCACGAATATCAGCTGGAATCCGCTCCAAGGCCATAACAGCTGCCGCACCGGCAGCCTCTGCGATACGAGCCTGTTCAGGGTTCTGAACGTCCATGATAACCCCACCTTTGAGCATCTGTGCCAAGTTTTTATTTAGTTCATAACGATTTTCAGTCATTTCTTAATCCTCATCATTTGTATTGGTAGCTACCATTTTATTTTATGTCAGATTAGAATGAAGTACAAGATAGAAAAACTACAATTGTCTGGGTACAAAAGTATAAAAAACTACCTGACCTTCAGTTGAGGCCAGATAGTTCATCCATTTCTATTTTTCAGCTGTAAGTGCAGCCATTGTGATGTAGTTGTATGGTTTGTTAAAGTGTGGCAAGAAGAATAGGTCTGTCAATGCCAACTTGTCAATTGTCACATGCTCTTGGATAGCAAGTGAGAACATATGGATTCCCATACCGATTGATGAGTCATGAGATACCATTTGCGCACCAAGGATTTCACGGCTGTCTTTGTCAAAGACAATCTTGATGGCAACTTCGTGGTTGTCATGTTTGATAAATTCTGGTTTTTGAAGATCGTTAAAGCCTGTTTCAGTTGCGTTGTAACCAGCAGCTTTAGCTTTTTCAAGAGTCAAACCAGTCGAAACCATGTGAAGACCGTAGATAGAGATACCGTTTGATCCTTGAACTCCGATTCCTTCCAATTCATGACCACAAGCGTTATAAGCACCAACAATACCAGTACGTACAGCGTTAGATGCAAGCGCGATGTAGCTAGTGTCTTTACGAGCGTTATCATAAACAGTCGCACAGTCACCTACTGCATAAACACCTGGGATTGAAGTTTCTTGTTTCTTGTCTACAAGGAAGGCACCGTTGCGGAAGAGTTCAATCTTACCATCAGCAAGAGCTGTGTTAGGACGGAAACCAACTGCAAGAACAACCATGTCCACATCAAATGTTTCTTTGTCTGTTACCAAGCGTTCTACTTTGCCGTCACCTTGGATTGCTTTAACAGTTTGACCAAGAGCCAAGCGGATGTTGTGGTCTTCCAAGTTCTTCGCCATCATTTGAGTGAAGTCTTTGTCGTAATAGCCGTTCAAAACAGTGTCTACGATGTCAACAAGTACAACTTCTTTTCCAAGACGCTCGAAAGCTTCAGCAAGCTCAACACCGATGTAACCACCACCAACAACGGCAATGCGCTCAAGGTGTTTGCTCTTGTCTTCAAGTTTTTCAATAACTTCTTCAGCGTTTTGGTACAATTTAACAAATTGTACATTTTCAAGAGTTGCTTTGAATTCGCGGTTGCCCTTAACGATTTCAACACCTTCGATTGGAGGCAAGATTGGAGTTGAACCAGTTGCAAAGATCAATTTATCATAAGACTCTTTGTGTTCTTTACCTTCAACTTCTGCTGTCACAACTTTGTTATCGTAGTCAATTGAAAGAACTGGTGAGTTCATGTAAACTTTAGCACCTTTTGCTTCCAATTTTTCTTTATCAGAGTAGAAGAGACCTTCTGGGCCATCAATTTGTTCCCCAATCCAAAGCGCCATTCCACAACCAAGGAATGAAATATTTGAGTTTTGGTCAAATACAACGATTTCATTTTCATGTCCAAAGTTGTCCAACATAGTGTTGATACATGCTGTACCAGCGTGGTTAGCACCAACTACAACGATTTTACTCATAGAAAAATTCCTACCTTTAATTTTTGATTTACCTTTCTAGTATATCATTTACTGTTAGCGTTTACAAGGCATTTGCTCAGAATTCTCTTTTTTTCAGAAAAAAATACACTTAACATTGATAAATCTAATTTTTCTATCGTTTTCATATTAATTCTGAGCATATTTCTTGACTTTTTGTCAAAATTTATTTGTGAAAACGCTGACTTTATGATATGCTAGATACATGGAAAGAAAATGTAAGGGGTTTAATTTTTCTTTAACGACCTTATATTGAATGATTTCCTATAAAGAGAAAGGAGCTGGTAGCTTGCCTCTTCATTCACGTTCTGAACGGCTAATGGGAACAACGATCACGATTTCATTAGTAGATGAACAGGCTGATTGCCTACTTCAAGGAGCCTTTGATTTGCTCAAGGAACTCGAATACCGCTTTAACGCCAACAGTCAAGAATCCGAACTGATGGAAATCAACTACCAGGCTGGAATCAAACCTGTTAAGGTTCATCCTGACCTGTTTGAACTGATTGCTCTAGGGTTAGAACATAGTCTAGCTCCATCTAGCCATCTAAATATCAGTATTGGTCCCTTGATTCAAACCTGGCGAATCGGATTTGCAGATGCACGGCTTCCAGACTCCAAAGAAATCGAAGCTGTCTTGCCACTAGTTGACCCGCATTTTATCAAGTTGGATCCGACTAGCTCTACTGTCTTTTTAGAGAAGAAAGGAATGAAGCTTGATTTAGGTTGTTTAGCTAAGGGCTATAGTGCAGATAAGGTTGCCCAGTATTTGAAAGAACACGGTGTCACCTCTGCCTTGATCAATCTCGGAGGAAATATCCTCACCATCGGGAACAATCAAGTCAAAGACGGGAAAGCCTGGCAGATTGGGATTCAAGATCCGCGAAATCCTCGTGGCAATCATCTCCTAACTATCCCTGCTTCTAACAAATCCGTTGTCACTTCAGGTATCTATGAACGCCACCTGACAGTAGATGGAAAAGACTATCACCATATCTTTGATAGTGAGACAGGATTCCCTGTCGAAACCGATCTCGCTAGCCTAACGATTATCTCTGATAAATCCGTTGATGGTGAGATTTGGACAACTCGCCTATTCGGAGAGCGAAGCGCTTCTATCCTCTGGCAAGTCGAAAGTATAGATGGTATTGAAGCCATCCTCATCGACAAAGAAGGACGCCTTGCATGTTCTTCAGGCCTTCAAAATTGTATTATGTAAAAAGAGAAAGGAAATCTCATGCTAAAACTTATTGCCATTGTTGGAACGAACTCTAAACGTTCTACAAACCGCCAATTGCTCCAATACATGCAAAAACACTTTGCTGATAAAGCTGAAATTGAACTCGTTGAAATCAAGGATATCCCTGTTTTCAACAAACCAGCAGATAAGCAACTTCCAGCTGAAATTCTTGAGATTGCAGCTAAAATTGAAGAGGCTGATGGTGTGATTATCGGTACTCCTGAGTACGACCACTCTATCCCTGCAGTTTTGATGAGCGCTCTTGCTTGGCTATCTTACGGTATCTACCCACTTTTGAACAAACCAATCATGATCACTGGTGCTTCCTACGGTACACTTGGTTCATCTCGTGCCCAATTGCAACTTCGTCAAATCTTGAACGCTCCTGAAATCAAGGCAAATGTTCTACCAGATGAATTCTTGCTCTCACACTCTCTTCAAGCATTTAACCCAAGTGGTGACTTGGTTGATCTTGACGTCATCAAGAAATTGGATGCCATCTTTGATGACTTCCGTATCTTCGTGAAGATTACTGAGAAATTGCGCAATGCACAAGAATTGCTTCGCAAAGATGCAGAAGAATTTGACTGGGAAAATTTGTAAGATAGGAGACCGAAAGAATGAAATTTGTTGGACTTGTTGGATCAAACTACGATCAATCATATAACCGCAAACTCTTGGAATTTATTCGTCGCAATTTCAAATTCAAATTTGAATTAGAAGTCCTTGAAATCGACGAAGTTCCAATGTTTAACCAAGACGAAAAATGGGACGAAAGCTTCCAATTGCGTTTCTTGTATAACAAGATTACACGTGCTGATGGTGTTATTATCGCTACTCCTGAGCACAACCACACTATCTCAGCTTCACTTAAATCTGTACTCGAATGGCTTTCATACGAAGTTCATCCATTTGAAAACAAGCCTGTTATGATTGTGGGTGCATCATACTATGACCAAGGAACATCACGTGCCCAAGTTCACCTTCGTAAAATCCTTGATGCTCCAGGTGTCAATGCCTACACGCTTCCAGGTAACGAATTCCTTCTTGGTAAAGCTAAGGAAGCTTTTGATAACAACGGAAATATCACCAACGAAGGAACTGTTAAATTCCTTGAAACTTGCTTAGATAACTTTGTAAAATACGTAGGAGTCGTTTCGAAATTGAAAAAACCAAAACCAATCGAACCAGAAGACTTGGATTGTGGAAAACCAATTGCTACAACCATTACTGAAGTTGATCCTGACGATCCAGAATGGGTAGAAAAAGTTGCAGCAATCACTGGCGCTGTTTCTGGTGATACCTATGTCAAATTGGACCACGGTATCTTGACAGTTAATCAAATTGATATGTTCTTGAAAGCTATGCCATTTGAATTGACATACGCTGACGACAACAACCAATTCCTATACTACAACAACGCTCACCAAGATCCAGACACCATGTTTGCCAAACGTGTGCCACCTCAATCAGGTAGCCGTATGTCGACTGTTCATAATTCTCTTCCACCAGCACGTATGAAGAACGTGGAGTGGGTTATCGGAACACTTCGCAACGGAAACCAAGAATACGTCCGTACTATCGTTCCAGGTTCTCCTACAGGTGTCATCAACACCCACAACTACCAAGCGATGTACTATCCTGACGGATCATACGCTGGTATCAATGAAATCGTGTTTAACTTCCAACCATGGCTTGACTGGTACCTAAAAGAAACTGGTCAACGTTTGGTAGGTGGTAGCGGACCATTTGCTCCAGCTGCTGGAGGTCATGGAGACGCCGATGCTACTTCTGGCGCTTCTGATTCAGGGGATGCTGGAGGCCACGGTGGTGACGCTGACGCTACTTCTGGCGCAAGCAACTAAGAAACCAAAAAGGAGCCATTTGGCTCCTTTCAGATTGAAGACAAAGTCCTTAGAAGACACTTTTCTAAGGGCTTTTCTTTTTGTAAAGTTGTATCATAGAGGTAAGAAAAGTTGTGAGGTGCTAACTATGTTTCACAAAGAAAAACCAGATTATCATCTCTGCCAATATGGCTTCTATACGATAGACGAATTGGTCCCAAGAGATCACTTTCTTCGCCAAGTGGAATCAGAGGTTGATTTTGACTTTATCTATGACTTAGTTGAGGATACCTATAGTCCAGATAATGGTCGTCCTAGTCTCGATCCCGTCATGTTAGTCAAAATTCCTTTGATTCAATGCTTTTATGGCATTCGCTCCATGCGCCAAACCATTAAAAACATTGAAGTAAACGTAGCCTATCGTTGGTTTCTTGGACTAAGCTTGGATGACAAGGTGCCTCATTTTACCATATATGGAAAGAATTACAGTCGTCGCTTTCAAGATAAAGAACTGATTACCGAGATATTTTTACAAGTACTCCATCAAGCTTTATTTGCTGGTTTAATGGATCCTTCGGAAATATTTGTGGATGGTACCCATATCAAAGCTACAGCTAACAGTCACAAGTATCATAAGGAAATGGTTGCCCAACAAGCTAAATTTATGAGTGAGCAATTGGAAGTTGAGATTGATGTAGATAGGAGAAAACACGAAAAAAAGTCCTTAAAGCCCGCAAAAGAAAGCGAGGCTAAGGAAAAGAAAATCTCAAGGACAGATCCTGAGAGTGGTTGGTTCCACAAGGGGGAACACAAGGAAGTATTTGCCTATTCTGCCCAAGTAGCGTGTGATAAGCATGGTTGGGCCTTGGCTTATAGTGTTGAAGCAGGAAATGTACACGACAGTCAGGCTTTCCCTGCCCTTTTTTCAAAGTTAGAAGCTTTCTCCCCACGCTACATTATTGCGGACTCAGGCTATAAGACCCCAGCTATTGCCCATTATTTATTACAGCGAAACATTATCCCTGTCTTCCCCTATACCCGCCCCAAGGGAGTAAGGGGGAACTTAAGACCCGGTGATTTTGTTTATGATGCCTTCTATGACTGTTACCTCTGTCCAGAGAACCAAGTATTAGCCTATCGCACGACGACCCGAGCAGGCTATCGTGAGTATAAGAGTGATCCAAAAGTATGTATCGCCTGTCCCCTATTATCCGTTTGTATACAGAGCCAGAATCAGCAGAAAGTCATCACAAGACATGTATGGAAAGACGACCTTGAATATTGTGAAGAGATTCGACACCAAAGAGGGATGAAGGAGCTTTATAAGAAGCGCAAAGAAATAATTGAGCGACTCTTTGGGACTGCCAAAGAATACCACAACCTCCGTTATACAAGAGGGAAAGGCAAGTCCAAGATGGAAGATAAGATTGGGCTTACTTTAGCGTGTTTGAATCTCAAAAAACTAGTAAAAATGAGGGTGGACAAGCCTTTTTATTTTGTTCAAATGACCATTATTCTATCAAAAGATGGAATTTTAGCCTGACAAACAGAAAAAGACAAACACCATTTGGAATGTTTGTCTTCAATCTAAGACGGAAGACCCTTCTTCCGTCTTATTTCTGGTATCGAGACTCTGGAATCAATCGATTCCAAGCTCTTCCTTCTTCTTCTGCTGGGTTTCCTTGTGATTATCATAGCGATCTACCAAGAACTTGGCGATTTCTTTGAGGATAAAATGAGTCGGGATTGCCACAATCATCCCCAGCATGCCATGGATATTGCTGGATAAGAGCAAGAGCACCCTGATGGTAATAGGATGGACCTCATCTAACACCAGATAAAGAAGATAATCATTAGCAAAAGGACCTACATCAGCTTACTTTTATAAAACATCTGCCTCCTCCTATCGGTTATTTTTTCCTAAATTTTGTTATAATAAAGGAGATTTAACGAAAGAGAGTAAAAATGGAAAAGATTATCAAACTAGAAAATGTAAGCTTGGCTAAACAAGGCCGAACCATCTTAAAGGATCTCAACTGGCAGGTGAAAAAGGGGGAGCATTGGGCCATTCTCGGTCTCAACGGTTCAGGAAAGTCTACTCTCCTGCGCTTACTCATGGCTGAACATTGGAAGACCCAGGGCAAGGTGACAGTTCTCGGTACGGAATTTGGTGCTGGAGACATTCCTCAGCTGCGAACTAAGATTGGAGTAGTTGGCTCCTTCATTGCTGAGCGCCTGCCCAGCCATCTCTCTGCTGAAGAAATCGTCCTGACAGGAAAGTATAAAAGCAGTATTCTCTATGCTCCTTACGGGCAAGCAGAGCTGGATCAAGCTAGGGAAATGCTGGTCTCCCTTGGCGGACAAGATTTGATTGGCCGGAGCTACATCAGTCTGTCTCAAGGGGAAAAGCAGCTCTTGCTGATTGCGCGCAGTCTCATGGAAAAGCCAGAACTGCTTATCTTAGATGAAGCGACCAGCGGTCTGGATCTCTTTGCTCGCGAGCGCCTGCTGGATCAGATTGGTAAGATTACACAGACGGAGAAAGCTCCAACTATCCTCTATGTCACCCACCATGTTGAGGAAATCACTTCTGCTATGGATCATGTCCTACTCCTAAAAGAAGCTGAAATTATTGCCCAAGGTCCTAAAGGAGACATACTTCAAAAAGAGGTCATGGATCGCTTCTATCCTCAGCCAGTCGAGCTGATTGAGCTGGGAGAAGACCGTTATTTCATCAAGATGGAGAACAGGTCCTCATGAAGCAATTTTCTAACACTATCTTCAACCTGGGCTAGTTTCTGATTCTGACCATGACTGCGATTGTCTTGCCTTTCCTATCTGGACAGAGTCTGCTGTCCCACACTTACATCCCTTTGAGGATTGCTGAAGGGGTCCAATTCGTCAGTAATCCTTGGTATTTCTATCCTATCCTATCCTCTTGCTCTTTCTCCTCAGCCTCTTTTTAATCCGGCCCCTGCTAGAAAAAGTTCAGACCAAGCATCTTTTTTGGATTTTGTCCTTCACTTGACTGATGCCCGTAACGAGATTTTACCTTGTTCTAAAACTACCATCTGAGAACGGTTTGACACTTAACTTATCAAAGACAAGGTCATTTTTTCCCAATCGCCTATATATTTAGAAACTATCTTTTCATTTAGGCCAACGGGACTTATATGATACCCTCTCGTCCAAAACTTTCGATTGTCATAATGTACCTCCTCTTATTTTTCAATCTGAACAGGAGGAGGGATTTTGAATGGAAATGAATAAGACTTAGTTTTGTGTTATTAGCTTTTTCATCACTTCATTTTAATCATAATCAGCATACCTCCACCAAGCTATTGTTGCGATAAGACCTAGAATGCTTACCCCAAACAAACTGACAATGCTCCCAAAATTCAATAGTGCTATTCCTGCAATACCACTTGCGAGTGCAGGAATAGCCCATGGGATGTATTTCCCAAAGTTAAGAGCAGAACCAAGTTGAGAAAAAATAATTGTAAAAATAATAAATGCCAATGGTGACAGATATCCCCTGCCTAAACAAGCAAAAAAAGCTACTGGAGTAGAGAGTATGATCGTAAGAGTAGTACAATAACCAAAAGTAAGTATACCTTTGAAAATCACCGTTAAGCTCCCACCCTCAAGCCCAATCAGATTGCCAGCTAATAATCCTAATAAAAGTGCAAAAATTGATAGAATATAGCTCCATAGAGCGATAACGATAAACTTGGATAATACGATTGTATCTCTTTTCATCGGGAGCGCTAATAGGTCTATCATCGTTTTATCAGAATATTCTCTACCAAAAACCCAAGATGCTGTAAATCCAAAAATGAGCAATCCCCCAACAGAAATGACTTGTGATACGGTCATTAAGTACGACGACCAGTCTGTTATCCTCATCATTTCCATTTTTGCAGAAATCAATCCAAGATTTTTGAAATTCTCTGGATATTTCATCATAGTTGCAAACAACCCAACAATAAAAGGAACTAAACAGATAGAACAAGCAGTTACGATGGAAAGTTTTGATTTTATTAACTTTTTCCATTCAATTAAAATACAGGAACTAAGCTTTTTAATTCGAAACACCTCCATTATAGTCATTCAGTATTCTTAAGAAATAATGCTCTAAATCTTCTTTCTCAACAGTCAGTGATTTAGGTGGATAACCTGCATTAACTAGCAATGTAGCAATTTTTTCCGGATATTCCACAGCTTTTGTATCAGTTAATTCTAAGAAATCGATATTATTTTCTGTGTCTGATTGAATGTTTACATGATAGCCCTGGTTAGATAATACTTCTTTCATGGCCTTATTATTAGAGCCACTTACTAGTAACTTCTTTTCTAAGTACTGCTCTAATTCATTGCTTTCAACTTCTCTTATAAGTCTGCCCTCATGTACAATAACTATCCTAGTAGCAATTTTAGATATTTCTTCCAGATTATGACTTGAAATAAGAACAGTTGTGCCTAGATTATTCGCCAATTCCTTTAATAGTTCTCTCACTTCAATAACTCCAAAAGGATCTAATCCATTTGTTGGCTCATCAAGAATTAGAATTTTAGGTTTATGAATAATCGCTTTTGCAATTCCTAAACGCGCAACATTTCCTAAAGAAAGATGCTTCTCCTGTTTATGTTCATATTGCTTTAGTTTTAATTTCTCAATTACCCAGTCAATATTATCTTTATTAATCCCTCTTAATTTACTAACTATTTCTAAATTTTCTCTCACAGTTAAGTCTGGATAAGAATAAGGCGTCTCAATAATATAACCTATTTCGTTTCGAAGTTCTAAATTACTTAGATCTAACTTTCTTCCTTGGATATAACATTCTCCTGATGTAGATTTTATCAATCCTAGCATCATTCTCATCGTCGTTGTTTTCCCTGCACCATTTAGTCCTAAAAAACCTACTATTTCACCAGGTTTTATTGAAAGATTCAAGTTGTCGACAACATTTTTTGTTCCATATCTTTTAGAAAGCTTTGCGGTTCTAATTGCTTCTTTCACCATTACCTATCCTCCTTAGTAATTTGCTCAACAATTCCTTGTATAACGAACTTCAATGCGATATCAAATTGTTCTTCACCGATTTCCTCGATGTGTAATATAGTCATAGCAATCGTTCTAAATAAAGCAGAGACGATTTCTACCGATACATTTTCTTTAATGTTGATTCGAGACACAATTTTTTTAACCATCCTATCGTCTATCAGATGATGATTTGTTATCGCCTCTTTCGGCAATTTTCTTATGAGTAATTCCATTTCATTATTTTTAAATATGGTATACATAAATGAATAGCGAAAACCTTGATAAAAATCATAAAGTAACTCTACCAGACGACTTGTATCTATCTTGGCTTCCATATCTAATTGTTCTGTCAGGCGATTCATAACATCTATTTGATATTCTTCTAAGACCGCAAAAAATAACATTTCTTTTGAGGAATAAAAATTATAAAAAGAACCTTTGGAAATATCTACCATTGCTGCCATCTGGTCAACTGTGGTTTTCTTAACCCCATATCTTTGAAGGCATTCCTTTGCAACTTTATGTAATTTCTTTCTAATTACTTCTTTTTCTTCAGTAGTAAAAGCAGTAGCCATAACTTCCTCCTAAAAACTCTGTGACGTTTTTTTATTTTATAGTCATAGAATATCATATAAATTGAAAAATGTCAAAAGTCTTATATCTTCTATGTAAGAAAATATAAAATTTTAAATTTACACACACCTCAATTCTCTTCATTTAGAGCTAATTATTCGATTTTCACGATTTAAAAAATAAGGATACAGTACTGAAAGCTCCTATTATCTGGCTTTTCTCTCTGTATCCTTATTGTATCTCAAGTTCCTTCTCTCAATTTCTCAATCATGACCAAGAAAGATGGATTGTTAATCTGATTGATGGTCTTGTAGAGGGCAACAGTGAAGTCCCGCTGAGGCAGGTAACTAAGATTAGCTGAACATTGTTCAAGCAAGCTTCTGCCAAACCGCTGGCGGTTTACTACTTCGTTTAAAACAAAGAGTCTGAGACAAAAAGATTTTGATTTTAGGAATTCCTTATTATAAATTTTTAAAATCGATAGATTAGAGCAAAAAAGCGAACAAGACAGAATTCTGAGTGTCAGATAACTCGTTTTGTTCGCTTTTTATATTGTAGGTTAGACTTTTGTCCCAGACTCTTTTTTATTGCAAAAGAAAAGGGGAATGTAAATCATCTACAAACCCCTTTCATTTTATGAGTTGGGATCATCTAAACTACGCCCATGCAAACCTTTTTCACGTTGTACCTGACGTAGTTTTTCTGGTGTGACGTCATTTCCTTCCTCGTCCACAATTTTGATTCCTTCAATATGGTGGCGAACAGAACGACGATAGCCTTCGATGTACTCCTCACGAAGTTTAGCTTGTTCCACTTTTTCAGCAGAAGTTAAGCCTTCTGTTTTTTTCTTTTTGGCAAGCTCGTTAATACGAGCGATTTTTTTCGGATCCATTTCTTCTCCTTTGTGATAAGGTTTAATCCGTTTAACAGATTTTATTTTTTATTTGGTATTAATTTGATTGAAACGTGCAAGTTTAGCGGCTTTCTTGGTTAATTGCGACAAGATAGCCAAGCGATTTTGACGGACATCCTGATCTTCAGCCATTACCATGGTATTTTCAAAGAAAGCATCAATAATTGGGCTAAGTGCAAAGAGTTGTTCTAATTGCTGACCTGCAGTACCTGACAAAACGAGTGATTCCACTGCTTCTGCCAAGGCTTTCTCTTCTTCATTCTCAAAGAGGGCAGGATCAACAGTATCAGTTCCTTCGGCTTTTTCAGCCAAATTGAAAGCACGTGAGAGGGATTCGACAGACGGTTTGAAATCTTCTTGCTTGCTTGCTTCTACGAGAGCACTTGCTGCTTCTAGCATATCTGCCACAACAAAGTTCAAACTTGCAAGGACCGCTTCCTTAATGTCTTTTGGAGTTGAACCCATCATCTTATCAACACGAGCCTTGATAAAGTCCATGACCTCTGCTTTATTTTCATAAGTTAAGCTGTCGAATTTTAGATCATAAAGGCTATCGATCAGCTCATCCATAGCAATATGCCAACCAAAGGCATCCAAGATACGAACCACACCTTGCGTCGCACGACGAAGGGCATAAGGATCATTAGAACCTGATGGGATCAAGCCTACTGAGAAGAAACTCAAAATCGTATCCAATTTGTCTGCAATGGCTAGAATGGCTCCAACCTTGCTCTCTGGAAGTTCTCCTTCGGCTGATGTAGGCATATAGTGTTCACGAATAGCAGCCGCAACTGCTGGAGTTTCACCAGCAAGAAGGGCATATTTCTCACCCATAATACCTTGGAGTTCATCAAACTCACCGACCATACCCGTCAACAAGTCAAATTTGTAAATAGCTGCTGCACGCGCTAGGTCAACTGTTTCATCCACTGACAAACCAGCTTTTTCTGCCAAGAGAATGGCAATCTGCCCCGTACGAATCATGTGTTCACGAAGAGAACCAATCTTTTCGTGGAAGGTCACATGGTTCAATTTTTCAACAAGATCTGAAATGACCAATTTTTGGTCTTCACGCCAGAAGAATTCTCCGTCTTCCAAGCGGGCAACTAGGACTTTTTCATTCCCCTTGATGACATTTTCCAAATGCTCTGCATTTCCGTTACGGACTGAAATGAAGTTTGGCAAGAGTTTACCATCTTGATCACGGACAACAAAGTAACGTTGGTGTTCCTTCATCGAAGTCACCAAAACTTCTTCTGGAACTTCAAGGTATTTGGCATCAAAACTTCCCATAAAGGCAGTTGGGTATTCAACCAAGTTCAAGACTTCATTCAACAAGTCAGCATCAATTTCGATGCGTACGCCTTGTTCAGCTTCGATTGCTTTGATTTGATCAACAATCATTTGCTCACGTTCACGAGGATCCGCAATTACAAATTGTTTACGAAGGTCTTCTTCATAGCTCAATGCTGACTGAATCTTAGTTTCTTGTCCCAAGAAACGATGGCCGCGACTCACACGACCGCCCTTGATATCAAGGAAATCCAAATCAAACTCTTGCTCGTCCAAGAGAACTGTCAAAGTGTGTACAGGGCGGATATATTCAAAAGTGTTGTTAGCCCAGTGCATGCTGACAGGGAAAGTTAGTGACTTCAAGACGTCTACTACACCTGGAACAATGGATTCAACCGGTTGGCCCACTTCTTCCTTAGTAACATAGACATATTCTTCACCCTTGATTTCACGGAATTCAATATCTTCAACTGTCAAGCCTTTTCCACGGACAAATCCTTGAGCTGCTTTAGTGAAGTTTCCATCACTATCCAAGGCAATTTTCTTTGCTGGTCCCTTGAAATCTTCTGTTAAATCAGACTGTTTGTCTGCAAGACCAGTCACACGAACAGCCAAACGACGTGGTGTTGAGAAGGTTTGAATGGCTTCAAAAGACAGGCGGTTTTCCTTGAGGAAGGCTGCCATTTTTTCACCTAGTTGTTTTTCACTAGGAGTTACTACGTAGGCTGGTAACTCTTCAAGACCGAGTTCTACTAATAAGTTTTTTGTCATGTTTTTTCTCCGAAAAGTATCTTTTTATTTTCCAGTTTGCCTTATGTGATTGGCACGTAAGCAACCAACTTCGTTGTTTCATTGCTAAAATTGGAGCCGAAAGTCTCCAATTTTGCCTAGTATCCTTAGCTTCACTAAGGATACCTTCATCACTACGGCAACTGGCTCAAGGCTCACTCTGTTCGCCCATTTTCGTAATTTGTCACTCTCTTTATTCTGCGTCTTCTGCTAAGAGTTTAGCTCGTGTTGCTTCATCCAAAAGTGGGTAGCCTAGGCGTTTGCGTTCTGCGACAAAGGTTTTGGCTACGACACGGGCCAGGTTACGGATACGAGCGATATAGCCTGCGCGCTCCGTTACGGATACGGCACCACGCGCGTCAAGCAGATTAAAGGTGTGTGAACATTTGAGAACATAGTCATAGGCAGGGTGAACCAGACCTTCTTCCAAGGCACGACCAGCTTCTTTTTCAAACTTATCAAAGTTTTCCAGCAACATCTCTTGATCCGAAATTTCAAACGAATATTTTGAATGCTCGTACTCAGGCTGGATAAAAATTTCTCCGTATTTTACACCATCAGCCCACTCGATATCATAGACAGAATCAACTTCTTGAATGTAAGAAGCCAAGCGTTCTAAACCATAGGTAACTTCCGCAGTCACAGGGCCAGTTGCCAATCCCCCTACTTGTTGGAAATAAGTGAACTGAGTGATTTCCATCCCATCAAGCCAAACTTCCCATCCAAGACCAGCTGAACCAGTAGATGGATTTTCCCAGTTATCTTCAACGAAGCGGATATCATGTTCCAATGGATTGATACCTAATTTTTCCAAAGACTCAAGGTAAAGTTCCTGGATATTTGATGGAGATGGCTTCATGACCACTTGGAATTGGTGGTGTTGGTAGAGACGGTTAGGGTTTTCCCCGTAACGACCGTCAGCAGGACGACGTGATGGCTCTACATACGCTGCATTCCATGGCTCAGGACCGATAGCACGAAGGAAGGTGTAAGGACTCATCGTTCCCGCACCTTTTTCATTATCATAAGCCTGCATAAGCATACAACCTTGGTCATTCCAAAATTGTTGCAAAGTCAAAATAATTTCTTGAAATGTTAATTTCTTAGACATTGAATACTCCTTAATAAAAAATGTTTTCTTGCGACACGAGTTTGCCTCGTCGATTATACGAGGCAAGACGAGTTAGTACTGCGTCTAGCTCAGCACCCTAGTGCTGAGCGTGGGGCAGTCCGACTGTAAGGAGGTCTATGCTACTGACGCAGTGGAAAGTCAATTTTTTAGACATTATTTACTCCTTTTTTTATAAATTACTTGCGACACTAGTCTGCCTCGTCGATCATACGAGGCAAGACGAGTTAGTACTGCGTCTAGTTCAGGCACTCTAGTGCTGAGCGTGGGGCAGCCCGACTATAAGGAGGTCTCTGCCACTGACGCAGTGAAATGTTAATTTCTTAGACATTGAATACTCCTTAATAAAAAATGATTTCTTGCGAACGAGTCTGCCTCGTCGATTATACGAGGCAAGACGAGTTAGTACTGCGTCTAGCTCAGCACCCTAGTGCTGAACGTGGGGCAGCCCGACTGTAAGGAGGTCTCTGCCACTGACGCAGTGAAATGTTAATTTCTTAGACATTGAATACTCCTTTAGTTTATATTATCTTTTTAAATTTATTTATCAAGCAACCAAGAAAAAGCTGGATCCTGAAAAATATGACGTTTAGGAACAGTTTGTAAATTCTGATTGCATTCATCTACTGTACCCAATTTCAAAGCACAAACTTCTGTTACATCTTCTTGAATAGTGAAAATTTGACTGTGACAGTTCTGGCAGTAATAGCGTTGTTTCCCTGGAGATGAACTATAAGTAACTAAACTCTTTTCTCCATACAATACTAAATTTTTGCTGCTAACTTTGGCATTCACTGTATAAGCAGATGCAGTTGCTTTCCGACAGAATGAGCAATGACAAAAAACTAATTCCGACAATTCCTCATCTAAAGTGTAGGTCACTGCTTTGCATAAACAAGATCCTTTAAGCATTATGCTCCTTTCTACTTAGGTATTAGATCAAATTCAAAAAGAACCGAATTTCAACACCCAAGTCTTGCGACTAGGGGCGTCAGAAACGCGGTTCCACCCTAATTTATTACTTCATTGTTTTTTTAAATACGACAGAAAGCGCCAGTTTCTTACCTTGTCCTACTTGGCTCCCACTATCCCAAGCTCGCTTGAAGAACGCCATAAAACTTTCTTTCTTGTTGATTATTATATCAGAAAGAGAGAAAATTTACAATTCTTTTTCTTACTTTCTAAAAATCCATCTCATCCACACGAGGTGCGCCAGAAATCACTGAGATAGTCTTTAAGATCTCTCGCTCTCCTTTACTGAGTTCAATCCCAAAACAGTCAAGATTGCTCTGGATGCGAGAAGACGTTACTGACTTAGGTAGAGGTAAGAAGCCTTCTGATAAACTCCAAGCCAAGGCGATTTGAGCTACTGACTTCCCATGCTTTGCAGCAATTTCTTGGACTTCCTTCTGTTCAAACAACTCCCCTTGCCCAAAAGGTCCCCAAGCCTCTAGGAGAATTCCTTTCTCTTTACAGTATGCAACTACTTCCTCTTGATAAACACCTGGCGCTAAGCGCACCTGATTAACCGCTGGAATGACTCTTGCTGTCTCAAGCAAAGCATCCAGATGATGAGGGAGAAAATTACTAACTCCGATAGCACGAATCTTGCCTTCTTTGTAAAGTTCCTCCATCGCTCTCCAGACTTCAGCATTGCGAGTTTTCCATTCGTCATTTTCTCTTAGTGGTTTTGGATTTGGCCAATGGATAAGGTACAAGTCTAGATAATCCAATCCCAGTTTTTCCATTGATTCCTCAAAAGCTTGGCGAGCTTCTTCATAGCTGTGATTGGTATTCCAAAGTTTGGTCGTTACAAAGATTTCTTGACGTGGAATACCGCTATCTCGTATAGCACGGCCAACGCTCTCCTCATTTCGATAGATGGTCGCAGTATCGATATGACGATAACCAGCCTTTAAGGCTTCTAAAACAGCTTGGTAGGCCACCTCTCCACTTTCAGCTTTCCATGTTCCAAATCCTAGTACAGGAATTGAAATTCCATTATTAAGGGTGTAAGACTTCATCGTTTTTCCTTTCTATGTGAAGAAAATCTAAAGAAACAAAGTCCTGATTATCAGCACATTTGCTCCTTTAGATTTTAAAATCATTGATCACGGTCGTAATACATTTCGTGAGCTTTCAAGCGAGAATTAAGCATTTCCGGAATCGTTACAAACGTATAACCTTGCTCTTTTAGATATTCTATAATCTTTGGAAGAGCATTAACTGTAGCGCCATGAATATCATGCATAAGAACAATCGATCCATTACGAACTTGATGCTGAATCTCTGTTAAAATAGCAGATTCATTCTTGCTCTTCCAGTCCAAACTATCTACATTCCACATGATAAAACTCAAATCCAGACTATTACGAATATCATCTGTAATCGCTCCGTAAGGAGGTCGCATAAGTTTAGAACTCGAACCTAAAACCTTTGTCAAGGAATCTTCCGTATCCGTGATTTGTTTTTTAGCATCTTCCAGAGACAATTTGGAAAGAACGGGATGATCCCAGCTATGGTTTCCTACAACATGGCCTTCCGATTTCATTCGTTTCAGAAGTTCTTCATTACCCGCGATGTTTTTACCAAGTACAAAAAAGGTTGCCTTTACACCATACTTAGCCAAGGTATCCAAAGCCTGAGTAGTTGTAGATGGATTTGGACCATCATCAAAAGTCAAGGCTACAACTTTTTTATTTTTCTGAGCAAAGTAAGCTTGGTAAAGTTCAGCATCTTTCTCAAGCAAATAGGATGACTCAATAACATCAAAGAAACTGGATATTGGTAAAGCAATTTCCTCCAGAGCCTCTCTTGAGTTCGCTGGATAAAGAATGAGTTGGCTATCTTTATAATCAAAGCTCCATGACGACAAATCTTGGTCTGTAAAGTTTTTTAGGACCTGATCAATTTTTGTCTGGTTAAGTTTCTTATCTTCTAGGGTTGCTTTGATTTGACTCAGCAAGAGTTCCTTAGCCTTGGTCGCATCTTTGAAAAATTGACTAAGAGTAAAAGTTTTACCGTCTTCTGTCAAGAAAATTTTTCCTAAAGAAGTCTTTTCTTTTTCTTCAACCTTTGCTGCAGACAAATCGTAAACTTGCTTACTAATATTACGAGCCACAACTCCCTTTAGGACGGGATCCAACTGCTCCGTATAATAAAAAACCAAATCTTCTTTATCTTCCAGCTTTTCCTTAATATCCTGGTTGATCTTTTCTCTAACAGGCGCAATGACTTCCTCTCCTTGAAGAGGGTAGTAGACAATCACTTCAGCTTGACCTTTTCGGAAATGGTCTCTCTGACTGCCTACGTTGAATTGTTGATCTTTTTCATTTTTTAAGGTTTCAATTTTCTGTTCATAGGACTGTTTCTGCAAAATCTTGTAACCAATCACGCCACCTAGGCAGAGCATAGCAAGACTTAAAATACCTACTAAAACCAGTAATACATTTCTCTTTTTATCGTGGGAAACACGCTTCTCTCTATTTTTCTTCATACCTCCATCATATCAAATCAGAACTATAATTTCAATGATAAATCGATATTCTTCTATTTTTGAAAGAAATAATAAAAAGCCTAGATGATCTAAGCTTTTCAGGTATTAGAAGCGAATCGCTTCACGTGTTTTTTCATAAGAAGAAACAAAGCGATTTGTGACTCCTGGTTCTGCAACTTCCAAGGCCTGAGAAATCTTCTCAAATGATGCCTTGTAGTCAAATTCTTTTTCAAAAATTTCAAGTGCTTCATTGAAAGCTTGCTGGATACGCTCATCAAATGAACGGTAACGGTTTGAATACTGCAAGAGTTGCTCCGTCAAAGTCGCGTATTGAACAATATTGTAGGTTTCTGTTTCAAGAGCCTCCATGTCATGAGTCGTAATTTCAAGAATTCGTTTAACTGATTCAATATTAACTTGTGCTTGTTCTAACTCTGCCATCAGATCTTCTGTGTTATGGCTTGCAGTGAAGAAAAGTTTCAAGAAACTTTGAGGAATACCCGGCAAGTTTCTCTTCTCCATGTAACGTTTGATAGTATGCAAACGGTTCACATAGACATTTGCTTTTTGACGAGCATTGATGTCGTCTTTTTCGATTTGAGCTAGGCGTTCACTAACAGAAACTTGTTCGTCTTCAATGTCTTTTAGATTACTTTGAAGTGAACTAAACTGCTCCTCTAAAACAGAGTAGGCTTGAGTAGGTTCTGTCTGATCTTCAGTTGCCTCTGTGATCGCTGTATCAAGCCCTGACAATTCAGCTTGAAGACGGCGGACATGGTTCCCATCACTTTCTGGGAGAAGATAGGTTTTATTCAAGCGTTCAAGATCTTGTACCAAAACCTGATTATTTTCTTTCAAGTGATTGAGGTAGGTTGGAAGCGTTGAAAGGAGACTTTCAACGACTTTTTGGGCAGCTATTTCACGCGTGAAGATATCGTAGAGCGCATTAATCTCTTCTTGGATTTGTGTATTTTCATACTCTGCATTATCCAATTCCAACTGGCGGATGTTTTCTTGATTATTTTTCAAGGATTCATGTAAAAGTTGGAAGCGTGACTCGATGTCCGTTTCAGTGAAGTGATAATTAGCATCCAAGAGTTTACGGTAGCCTTCCTCCAAATCTTCCAATTGTTCTGGAAGTTCTGTTGACAAAGTCTTCACGAGAGATGGAACACGATCAACGATATGTGTCAAAGCGAGAATATGATTTTCAGTTGAATCAAGAATTGCTGCAGCTTCAACTGGGTCACCTGAAGAGTTCAAGGTTACAAATTGAGAAAACTCTGACTGGATATTTTCCAATTGTTTCTCAATTTCAGGAAGGGCTTTACCATACTGTTCCGAATTTTCTGCTACGGTATGTTGCAGATTTTCAAATAAGTCCAAAGCATGCAGAACACGTCCGCTATTCTTAGACTCTTGTTTTTCAAGCTCTGAAAGCGCATTGCGAATCGCCGCAATGTCTTCTTCAATTAAATCAATTTGACTTTCGATTTGATCGATTTGGTGAGTCGCTTTGAAAAAGCGAAAAGAATTATTGTAGCCTTCAGCCTCAAACAGGTTATTTTCAATATCAGCAAATGAGTTGAGCGATAAATCAACCCATTTTTGATTCCATTCACGGAAGGTTACCTGACTTTGACCAATCAAATGCATGTTTTTAACCGCTTCAACCTCATCATTTACAGGAAGGTTGTAGAGTTCTTCTTTTCTTTCTTCGAGGGCCGTCAATCTACTTACATTACGCTTACGTAGGAAGATTGCCGCTACATAAGCCAGAATCAAAATGACTGCAATCGCAACCATTAGATAAATTAGTTGTCCATTAGACATATCAAACTCCTTTTATACTAGAAACAATCGTATTGATTATATCATATTTTTTAGGTCATGGGAACTATTTCCCACATTTTTTAGACGTCAAGGGTACTGTAAACGGCATTTTCTTCGATAAATTCGCGACGAGGTTCTACTCGATCTCCCATCAACATATCAAAGATTTTATCTGCTTCGGCAGCATCATCTACCGAAACACGCGCCATCAAGCGATGTTCTGGATCCATGGTTGTTTCCCACAATTGGTGATCATCCATTTCTCCCAGACCTTTATAACGTTGGATGGTTGGTTTTAAACGCCCTTCACTATGACGTGCTAAGGCTTCTTGGAGTTTAATTTCTTGATCTGCACCTGGCTGGATGTATTCTTTAATCTCACTTCCGACTTTAACCCCATAAATCGGTGGCTGGGCAATATAAACATAACCAGCTTCTAGAATTGGTTTCATGTAGCGGTAAATCAAAGTTAGCAAGAGGGTCCGAATGTGGGCTCCATCGACATCGGCATCAGTCATCAAAACGAGTTTTTGGTAACGAGCCTTAGTGACATCAAATTCTGCACCAAATCCTGTCCCCATGGCTGTGAAGAGACTCCGAATTTCTTCGTTTGCAAGGATTTTATCCATGCTAGCTTTTTCAACGTTCAAGATCTTACCACGAATTGGAAGGATAGCTTGGAATTCACGGTTACGACCAGATTTAGCTGACCCACCAGCTGAGTCTCCCTCAACGATAAAGAGTTCTGTTTCCGCAGGGTTATTTGAAGAACAATCCGCTAGTTTTCCTGGGAGATTAGAAATTTCCAAGCCAGATTTCTTACGAGTGACTTCACGCGCACGCTTGGCAGCTACACGAGCCTTGGCAGCCAAAATCCCTTTTTCCACGATGCGCTTAGCAATCTGTGGATTTTCCATGAGAAAATCAGAAAAGGCATCGCTGAAGAGGCGATTGGTAATCTTAACAACTTCGCTATTTCCCAGTTTGGTCTTGGTTTGTCCTTCAAACTGAGGATTAGGGTGCTTGACTGAGATAACAGCAGTCAAACCTTCACGAACATCTTCCCCTGTCAGGTTGTCTTCATTGTCTTTTAGCAGTTTATTCTTGCGGGCATAATCGTTGATAACACGCGTCAGTGCTGTACGGAAACCTTGCTCATGCGTACCACCTTCATGGGTGTGAATGTTATTGGCGAAACTCATGACGTTTTCGTGGTAACCGGTTGTGTACTGCATGGCTACTTCAACTGTGATATCATCCATTTCACCATCTGTATAGATTGGTTTGTCAAAGATAACATCCTTATTTTCGTTGATATACTCAACGTAGCTAGCAATTCCACCTTCATAGTGATAATGCTTGGTTTGTTCGAGACCTTCACGCTTGTCTGTAATTGAAATTCGAAGTCCTCGGTTCAAAAAGGCTAATTCTTGAACACGTTTGTTTAATTTTTCAAAGTCAAAAGTCGTTGTTTCTGTAAAAATCTCTGGGTCTGGTGTGAAGTGAACTGTTGTTCCTGTTTTATCTGTATCTCCAACGACCTCAAGATCAGCAACAACATGACCACGACGGTATTCTTGGTAATGAATTTTGCCGTTTTTGTGAACGTGGACATCTAGTTGCGTTGAAAGAGCGTTTACTACTGATGAACCCACTCCGTGGAGACCACCTGATACCTTATACCCGCCACCGCCGAATTTTCCTCCAGCGTGAAGAACCGTAAAGACTGTCTCAACAGCAGGACGTCCCGTCTTTTCCTGAATGTCAACAGGAATTCCACGACCGTCATCCACAACGGTAATGGAATCATCTGGTTCGATAAAGACTTGGATATGACTGGCAAATCCAGCCAAGGCCTCGTCAATAGAATTATCAACAATTTCCCAGACTAGGTGGTGAAGCCCCTCTTTAGCGGTCGATCCGATATACATACCTGGACGCATACGAACGGCTTCCAGACCTTCTAAAACTTGAATTTGACTGGCATCATAATCCTGTGCCTGTTGGTTTTTGATTTCTTCTGTCATTTTTTTCCTTTTTCTTACATGTCTATTGATCGTCTCAATGTTGCAACATTGTCAAAAAGATAGGCATCTAAGCCTGCAGCTTTACCTGCTTCTACATCAATGTTTCTGTCTCCGATGACCAAACCAGATGTAATATGATATTTATCACGTAAATATATCATGGACTCAGGATCTGGTTTTCGTTTAAAACCTGAACTGGCAGTCACTACTTCGGTGAAGTAGTTGGCTATCTGGGTCTTGGCAAGAAGTTCCAGAACTTGGTCATTTCGATGAGAAACTAAGAAATGGCGTCCACCCTTATCAGAGATGTCTTTGAGTAACTCTGGAATTCCCTCAAACAAAACTGGGTGCTCTAGCTCACGCGCTTCATTTTCTTTGTAGTTCTCTAAAAAATCCTCGATATCTGGGGCAAACTTCTCAATGGCAAAAGCTGTCGAAACCTTCAAGGCTTCGTAAACACGGTCGTGTTCTTGCTCAATTCCATATTGGGCCAAGGTTTCTACAAAAGCTGCTGTAGAAGTCTCGTAATTATCCAATAGAGTGCCGCCTAAATCCCATATGTAGTCGTGATATTTCATACCCTTCATTATACCATTTTTTTATGAAAAAAGCGATGATTTCCTAGATTTTTCCAAGCAAAAACGAGTGTTTAACCCTCGTTTTACTGTTGATTTTCAAAGACATCCCGATAGAGCATGCCGACTCGTAAACTTTCAGCATCTCCTCCCAACTGCTCCACCAATTCATAGGCAAAGGCAAGGGCAGTTGACGGTCCTCGGCTAGTTGTTAGATTACCATCTACAACCACTGTTTGCTTTTGATAAGTTCCGTCAGTAATGTTCTCCTGAACACCGTCATAACAGGTGAAGCACTTGTCTTTCAAAACACCTGCTTGATGGAGGGCGATTGGAGCTGCACAGATGGCAGCAATTTTCTTTCCTGCTTGGCAAAACGCTTTAATCTGTGAAATGAGGGCTTGATTATCTCGTAGATTTGCCGATCCAGGCATGCCACCTGGAAGAACTACCAAGTCATAGTCTGACAAATCGCCATCAAAGATACGGTCGGCTTTTACCTGAATGCCATGTGATCCTGTCACCTGCTCTTCAAATCCTACCATATCACAGGAAATGTTTGCTCGACGCAAAACATCAACTACTGTCAAGGCTTCAATTTCTTCAAAGCCATTTGCTAAGATAACTGCAACTTTTGCCATAGTGGCCTCCTTATTTGATTTGTTTTAAGACGACTTTTTTTCGTTTGAATGGAACTTTTCCACTTTTCTCTTCTGCTAGATTGGTCTGGTAACTCATAGACAAGAGGAGACCGACACCGATGAGGTTACTGATAATTGCGGATCCCCCCTGAGAAATGAAAGGCAGAGGAATCCCTGTCAAAGGAAGTAAGCCTGTTACGGCACCGATATTTTCAAAGATATGGAAGAGCAACATCATGATAAAACCAGTCGAAATGTAGGTGTAGAACTGGTTATTTGACCTGAGCGTAATCTTCAACATTCGATAGATGAGAAGTAAGTACAGGGCAACGACAAAGACCGAACCAATAAAGCCAAAATCTTCAGCAATTACGGTGAAAATCATATCACTTTCACGTACTGGAATGAGGAGATTGGACACATTGAACCCTTGTCCAAACAAGCCACCACTTCCAATAGCAATTTGCCCCTGAGCCTGTTGGTAAGTCGTTGTTTGCGCAAAGTCAAAGGGATTGAGCCAAGCCAAGATACGGTTGATCTGGTAAGTTGGCATCCCAATCTGATGCAAGAAGGCACGTCCATCCTTGCTTATAAAGATGGCCATGAAGCCTGCAACTGCAGTCACTCCTGTCGCAAAAACAGGAATGATAATCTTCCACGAAACTCCTGAAAGAAGAACCATACCGGAAAAAATAGCTACGAAGACCAAGGCAGTACCCAAGTCACTTTGTAGGGCTAAGAGGAGCAAGACTGGGATTGTAAAGGCAATCATCCAACCAATCAATAGGAAATCCAAGGGAATAGTCCGTCGCCACTCCTTGTGCTTTTGAGTGAATTGTACAATGACTCGAGCCAATATCAAGATGTAGGAAATCTTCATGAACTCAGAAGGTTGAAAGAGCGTGGTTCCCCCGATTGATACCCAGTTCTTGGCACCTGTAGAAGCTACCAAACTCGGATTGTAAAAAACAAGAGGGAGAACCATCAAGGCCAAGCCTAAGCCATAAAGATAGGGAGTCACCTTCCATAAAAACTCGGTATTGAAGAACATGACGACAAACCCAATGACAAGCCCCAAGGCAATCCATGCGATTTGCTGTCCTAGAATTGGTAATACATTATTTGGATAGTCATGACTAACTGCTATATAAATGGCTACTACTCCAATCACCAGTAAACAAAACACTGGCAGAAGGAGACTATAGTCGACTCGAGAGTCAAAAGAACGTTTCATATTTTTTACCTTTTCTCTTTCTGGGATTTTTCTTTCATTCTATTGCGACGGGATTGGAGAAAATCTGCTACTGCAGACTCTAGCTGATCTCTAGCCAGAACCCGAACCGTTCTTTCTTTTGACAAGGTTTGGGCGATTTGTTTGCCATAGCGCTTGCTGACGACACGACTGTCTAAGATTACAGCAACCGAACCTTGGTCAGGCCGTCTAACCGTACGACCAAGGGCTTGTTTTAGCCGAATAATAGCCATCGGCAACTGATAATCATAAAAGGGATTTTTTCCTTCTCGACGTAGTTCTTGGTTTAATTTTTTGGTTAAAGGTTCTTGCGGATTTTGGAAAGGCAATCTCGGAATCACTTGAATCACGCAAGGATGGGTTGAAAAATCAACTCCTTCCCAGAAACTACCTGTTCCAAGCAAGATCTGACGTTCACCTTTTTCAAAACGTTTTTTCAGTTGGCTTGGTTCTCCATTTTTATATTGAGCTAGATGAGGTTGGTCTAGCAGGTCCGAAACTGCCAGTAACATCTCTTTTGAGGTAAACAAAACCAATAAGGGTTCTTGAAAGGCTTGTAAACTTCGAATGACAGAAGCCACTTCACTAGCGTAATCAAAAGACGAAACTTCTGTCACAAGAGGAAAGTCATCGATTAGAAAGACTTCTTGTTGCTCCTGCTTTGCTACATCAAGCTTAACAAGTGGAGCATCTGGAAATCCCAGTAAATCTGCTAAGGAAACCCGATTGCTGATTTCAAGAGTGGCAGATACTCCTAGGAGCCTACAATCTTCTGGCAATAAGTCTGCTAGTATAAAGCGACCGTTTTTGCTTGAACAAATCAGGACATCCTTACTAGATTTCTCTGCTGGAGCAAGCCAAAATTCACGATCCGCCGTAAAAAAGTTTGCAAGCTCTCTATACTCTGGGAGAACTAGCTCCGAAAAATGTTGGCGCAACTGTTCGAGAGAATCCAACCACTTTCCATTCTTAAGACTTGACTGATACTGGTCCATCAAGTAACGACATTCAAAACCAATACTCTCAAGCAAACGTTTCTGAATCAAATCTTCCTCTGTCTCCAAGGACTTTTCAATTTGAGTAACAAGATCCTCAAGGCGATAAGCCTGTTGGGCTAGATTTTCAAGAGCTAACAGCATTTTTTGAGCTTCATCCAAGATCAGCAAACGGTTGTCGACAAACTCGGGATTGTCTTCCAAACGAGTGACCAGATAGGCATGATTGGTCAGAAGAACACGACTGGTAGTGGCCTTGTCCTGCCCTCGTTTCCAAAAATCCTCTGTAGCAAATAAACTTTTCTTTGAAAGCTTGCCGTCGTGGACTAGTTCAGGCAGAAAGTGCTGATAGCGATAAAGTTGCCCGATTTCGTCCAAGTCACCAGTCTCTGTCTCCGTAAGCCAGATGAGCAGTTGCATTTTAAAGCGTGTAAAAAGGCGATTGGACTCAGATCGATGGAGAACTCGGTGAAAGGCATCCAGTTTTATATAATTTTGAGGACCCTTGAGACTATGAATCTCCAGATGGAAAACCTCTTTTAAACGCTGACCTTCTTCTTGCATAATCTGATTTTGAAGAATTTTGGTTGGAACACTCACTAAAATCCTTGTATCACTCTTCAAATTCAAAGCTGGAAGGAGATAGCCGTAAGTCTTGCCCAGTCCCGTTTGAGCTTGGATAAAGGAAGTCTGGTGCTCTTCCAATAATCGCTCAACCTTCTCAGCAAATTCCAACTGTTGCGGACGCTCCTCCAGTCCCAATAAGGAAATGTTTTTAGCAAAATCTTTGGATAACTTTCGTGGGACTAAGCCTTTGCTTTCCTTTCTGAGGAAAAGTCCATGAAGCTCCATCAAGTCCGGTAAAGACAAGAGAGATTGTTGCTGATAGACCTCCTCAATCACCAGATAACTTTCATAGAGAAGGTTGTCTGCAAGGTTTAATAAGCTTTCTAAGAGCCCTTTTGGTAACTCAAAAAGTTTTTGACGCATGTAAAGCAAGAGTTCTGCTGTTGCCTGAGCATCTGACAGGGCAGTATGGGCATGTTCCAGCTCAATGCCCAACTCTTGACAAAGGATTCCTAAGTTATACTTTTCAAACTGAGGATACAGAACTTGAGCAAGCTCAACTGTATCCACCCGCGGTGTGCGCAATTCATATCCTTCAAAAAAGAGAAATTCTGCAAGAAGGTTGGCATCAAACTGTACATTGTGCGCAACAAAAATACCGTCCTTAACCAATTCAAAAATTTTTCCAGCCACCTGAGAAAACTCTGGCGCTGCAGCCAAACGCTGATCGGTCAGACCTGTTAATTCTTTGATATGAGAATCCAAGGGTTCGTGGGGATTGACATCAGTCGCATACTGATCGATGATTTCACCATTCTCAATCACCACAATGCCTACTTGAATAATTTTTGCCTTGCTTCCGGTGCTGGTCGCCTCTAAATCAACGACCACATACCGATCATTTCTCGCATTCATCATTAAAAATTATATCAAAAAAAGCATGATTTGACACCCCTCAACTTTGATAACAATCTCGCTTTTCTTTTGAGTTTGAGTAAAAATCAAGACCTTAAAAGTGAGAATTCCTCGTAAGTTCAGCAGTTGGTTGCTGGTTTTGAGGTATTTAAAAATCTTACCAGAAAAATAAATCAGCTGTAAAAACATAAAAAAGGCAATTAATATTTCAATTGCCTTTTTGGGATATTTTTTTCATTATTTTTGGAATTTCACAGCTAATCTGACTTGGTAAAACCACATAGTGTTCTTGGGCTAGTTCTTGGGCAATAGCTGAGTGCAGATGAGTCGCTACTACTACGCATTCATAGAGATTGACATGTGAAAACTGACCTGCAAAACCTGCAATCATCCCAGCCAAAGTATCTCCCATCCCACCAGTTGCTTGATAGGGGCCTCCAACCTGTAATTGATAGTATTCAGGTTTGCCAGCCTGCCAGATACGAGTCGCTGGACCTTTCTCCACCAAAATTGTTCCTTGAGGAAAGGAAGTCAGGGCACTAGCCGTTGCAGATTCGTTTTGCTTTTCAATCACAATACCAGACAGTCTTTCCCATTCCTTTTGGTGGGGAGTTAGGATGAGCTGACTAGGAGGTATAGACAAATGAGCTTTTGCTAAGATGCCCAAAGCACCTCCATCTACAATCAAAATCTGATTTTGGCTTAAATTAACAAAGACTTGTTTTACTAGATATTCTCCAAAAGCATCGTCCCGTAAACCAGGCCCCACTAAGACAACTTCTGCCTTCTCCAATTGCTCTTTCAACAATTGCTGGTCTTGAAGAGAAAAGGCCATAGCTTCAGGTAAATGGCTGTGCAGAGCTGGGATATTCTCCTTATCCGTCCCGACAGTCACCAAACCAGCCCCACTTTTAACAGCTGCAATGGCTGACATGATAATAGCTCCCCCATAAGGATAGGTCCCTCCCAGTAAGAGCAGACGACCGTAATCTCCCTTATGACTGTGATGAGAACGTTCCACAATGACTTTTTCTAGTAAAGTTTGATCAATCACCTTCATCGTTATTTTCCTCTCTATTCATTATACTATAAAGTCTATACACCTTGCATCTTGAACATAAATCTATTCGTTCATATAGAAAAAGAGGGGACAAAGCCCCTCTACGAAATATCTCTTTTTTCAAAGTCAATTAATTTCTTTTTTACTTTTTGAGACAAAGATAGCAGATAGAGCTAGTCCAACACTTGCCAAGAAAATAGCTGTTTCTGACTGTTTCTCACCAGTTTCTGGCAATCTCTTGTCTTCTTTGGCAATTTGAACTGGTGCTCCTGAAGTCTGAGTTTTTTCTAACGAACTTAGCTTGAACTCTGGTTTCTCTACTGTCGGTGCTGCCTGGTCGCCTACTGTTGATAAGGGAACTGTGTAAGCTGGGAGCTCATGTTTCAAGGCCATAACGGAGTTGACTCCGCCCTGGAACTCTGGTTTTTCTACTGTAGGTGCGGATTGGTCACCTACTGTTGATAATGGGCCTGTGTACTCTGGAAGCTCATGTACCAAGGCTTCAACTGCATTGACACCACCTTGGAACTCAGGTTTCTCTACCATTGGAGCAGCTTGGTCACCTACTGTTGCTAGCAGGCCTGTGTATTCTGGCAATTCATGCACTAGAGCCATCACTGCATTGACACCACCTGTGAACTCAGGAACTTCAAGCACGGGTGCTGGTTCATCACCCTTGCTTGATTGAACCGATTCTTCTGTCAATTCTTGATAGAAGCTCGCCAATTCATAAAACTCAGCCTTGCCACCTTCCCAGACTAATTTGACATCTAGAAGAGAGCCACCATTTCGGATAGCGAAGGTTTGGAGACTAGATGTAATTGCACCGAGGTCTGTCCAACTGTCTTGACCATCCTTGAGTGTTCTAGCAAGAACACGTGCCTTAGCTCCTTCAGGAAGACTGGAAACGAGACGAAGGTGGTTGGCATTGGTTGGCTCAGATAAGTGATACACCAATTCGCCCTTCTCTTTTTCAGACTTGTAGCTGGTCAAGACTTTGCCGTCTACAAGATTATTGTAAAGATTGCCTTGGCTTTCTCCACCGTTTCCTTCTACCGTTGGATCATTGATTGGTTTGACAAATTCGCCATCATTGATGACCAATTCTGTAAAGCCTACAAACCGGGCATCATAGTCTGCAGTATAGAGGACACGGAGATAGTTAGCTTTGACTGGTGTCGTCAATTCACCTTCGATGTAGCGATTTCCTGGCATCTTAGAATCATGTGTTCAACCATCTGTCAGTGAATCATCGTGTTGGCTATTAGCCACACCATCTCCTACTGTCACAACATCTGTCCAAGTTTTACCGTCTTGGCTGACTTGAATCTTACCATCACGAAGGTAGTTTTGAGTTCCGTCTTGGATGTAGGCTCTAATCTTCTTGATAGTGCGTTCGCTACCAAGTTTCAAGGTCACATGACCATCTTTATGGGCATAGTCTGAAAACTCAACGAAGTTGTTATAAACACCGTCAAATAGTTGATCTAGGTTGTTCAGTTTACGAACATCATTGCTTCCGTATGTTGGATGAATGCCCATAGTTGTAGATTCTAGTTTGGTTGGTTGTACTTCTTTGGTTGTCACAAGGAGAGAAGTGGCTGTCACAGCTTGTTCCTGATCCGTTTTGTTGACCAGACGAACATAACGTACCAAGTGGGTTGCCACAGTTCTGTCTGTCAACTGGCTGGCTGGTGTCCATTCTTGTGCATTTGCAGAATACTCTAGGCTAAGAGCAGGGTTGGCTGAGCCTTGGAGCTGGATGCTCTTGATCTGATGGATACGGTCAAGCTTCATACCTAGATAGCTATGAGCAGGGAGTTTGGTTCCAGCTGGAATTTGAAGCTCGTAACTGCCCAAGCTATCCACTACTGGCGTTTCCTTCAAGGATTCCACGTTGGTGTCTGTTAAGTCAAGATTTGGACTATCGACATCTACTGTAAATTCCGCAATTCTCCACCACTTATTTAAGGTTTGTGTATTGCGAATGCGAACAAAACGAGTTGTAAATTCTTGCACAATATCAGAAGTTCGTTGCCCTGATAAATTTTGAAGCGTTGTCCAATTTGTACCATCTGCAGAATATTCGATGACACCAGATGCTAGTTTGTCTCGTTCCCCTTGCATCAGATGAACTCGTTTTACTTTGTGCAGTCCACCTAAGTCCATTTGTACCCAGGCTTGCGCTGGTGTGACATTGGTCTGATCAACATGTGCCATCATGGATTCTGTGTTTTCTCGACCATCTTGCATCTGAACAACACTTGTTCCATATTTGTAAACAAGGTTTGGACTTAAACTAATAGTGCCCCTAACCTTCTTACTACCCAATTCTAGGGGTCTGTTAACAGCAATTTCACGCATGGCAAGCCAAGCATTATCCTTCTTAGCTGTTGCTATCATACGAACAGCTTGAGCTGTGATATCGAGGTCATTAAATTCCAGAATACGTTCTCTACCAGTATAAGCGGGGCTCGTTATGGCTACCCATTCTCCATGTTCATTTTGATATTCAACAAGAGCATTACTAAAGGTATAATTATCGGCCGTATTAGTACCCGTAGCGAAACCTAATTTGTGTATTTTAATTGCCTTATTAAAGCGCAAGCCTACATAATCGCCTCTCTCAATCACAATGGTTGTTTTGGCAATCACATGTGTATCAAAGTCACCATCTGTGACTTCTTTCAATCCGCCTTCTATTCCAGCACGATTCGTAATAAATGTTGTCACAAATTTATCTGGATTCAACATTGCTTGGATATGTAAGGCTAAGTATTCTTTGAGATTATTGATAAATGGTCGAATATGTTGGACACCAAATTCTGCGTATTCATAATGGTCAACGTAAAAGAAGGCATACTTAACTGACTGGTCATAATGTTTGACTCCGGCCTGATAATACTCCCACACCTTGGCATCATTCTTTTCAGTAAGACCTTCTGTAGCTGTTAGGAAAGCTTCAAGCGCGTTCATTTGATCTACTGTATTCTCTAACCAATAGTGAATTTGTTCGATTAATTTCTGATCACCTTTTTCTTTAAGTAATAGAGCATTGGCTTTCAAACCAGCAAAAATTTCCCTCAACTCTTTTCTTTCAGTATCCAGATTTTGACCAGATTTGAGTTTATTATAGAATTCTGTCAATTTTGGAGCCAATTCTACAGACTCTTCTAATTTAGTGACATGGGGAGGTCTATTTTGATTGCGCATGTGTTTTCCGAGTTCTCGAAAAGCCTTCGAAACACTGCTTTCTTCAAAATGATCATTAACTACATAGTTAAAGGCCATATCGTTGATTTGTTCTGCTTCTTCTACACTTCTCCATTGTTTCCATCCATACTGAGCCATATCAAAAAGTGCCACTTTAGATGCTTCAGATTGTTGCATTG
This sequence comes from Streptococcus oralis, assembly GCF_016028255.1. Taxonomy (NCBI): domain Bacteria; kingdom Bacillati; phylum Bacillota; class Bacilli; order Lactobacillales; family Streptococcaceae; genus Streptococcus; species Streptococcus oralis. Next base: position 1,083,838 of record NZ_CP065707.1, on the reverse strand, counting down.
GATTTAGCATAATTCCTTGTGCAAGTGATAAATCAACATTTGGATGTAAGAATTTTTCACCACCTCCAAGAATTAGGTGGGGTTTTGTATTATCATTACATGGCCAGTTAATCCAGAACTGAATTGGACGGTAAGTCTTACCACCTTCTGTTAAATTTTTCTTTAAGTTCGTTAAGAATGTTTGGTCAACAGCCCCCCAGACCTTTCCACCAGTAAGAGTTAAATGGACATTTTCAGGAAGATGTTCATTCAAGGTTCGAAGTTCAGCTTCAGTTCCTTGCCCCATGTACCAGGCAGGAACAAAAATCATATCTTTACGGAGACCACTGTATGTTGTTTGTTTTTCAGTCAACCAATTTGTGATATCCTTCATCAAGCGAACATAACTATGGTAACCACCAACTGGGCTTGGTGCATCATCTGCAAGCACACCAAATTCACGCACTCCCACGTCCAACAACTGAGTAAACTTAGCCTTTATGGTTGCAAGATCAGCCTGGTAATGCGCTTCATTGCCAAAGCGGATACGATTGTTCATAAATGGATGGATGGTCCAAACATAACGTGTTTTCGTTTGATTACCGACACGTGCAAGTTCTCGGATTTCAGCCAGTTTTTCTTCTGGGTAAAGTTCACGCCATTTCTTATTGTGGTATGGATCATCTTTTGGTGCGAAATAGTATTGAGTTAACTTCAATTCACTTCCATAACGCATCAATTCTTTACGATTTTCATTAGACCATGGATTTCCATAGTAACCTTCGATAAACCCACGGTTCTTGATTTCAGCGTAATCTTCCACTGTCACATTGCGAAGGACTGGCACTTGACTTTCCTTGAGCATATGTTTCAAGGTTGTCAAACCATAAAAGACCGCATCTGTGTCTTTTCCGACGATGGAGATAGAGTTGTCCTTGATGGTCAGAGCATAAGCATCAATTTTGTCAAAGAGACCCGCGGAAACCTTGGACAAGTTTTGTTCTGCTTGTGAACCTTGTCCATGCACTCCAAGATAGATATTAGTTGCGCCAGAAACGGCCGTTTTACTAGTTTTGTAAGATACTTGATTGTCCTGCAAAACGCTCTTCAAGCGATTGCGAGTATAGATATCGAGTTGATCGCCCATTACCAGATTGACTTGCTTACGAAGGGCTGTGACACCTTCTCCATAAGTCACTTTTTGTGGAGTTGGAAAGACCTTGTACTCTTTTTTGAGATAGTCTGAGCTCTTGCTGGCAGCTTCAATACTGGCTTCGCTAGCTGGTTTGCTTGCCGTAAATTGATTGGCCAATTCAACTGTTCCATCACCTGTTTGCTCTACTTTTGGAGTTTCAGGTGTAATTGGTTGACTAGGTTTAGCGATTTCTTTATCATTTTGTCCTCCACTCATGGCTTCAGACGGCTTTGTTTCATTCTCTGGAATTCCAGGTGCTTCAGCTGGTTTAAGATTATTTGTCGAATCAGTAGAACCAATCGTTCCTGTAGTTTCTCCATTTCCAACTGTCGAGCTAGCTTCCTTCCCAGCATTTTCTTCTGCTTTCTTCAAAACTGCTGCAAGTTCATCAGGTAACTTTTCCAATGGCTGAGCTTGAGTTATAGTTCCCTCTTTATCTCCTACACTACCTGTTTCTGCTGCCTCTACTAAATTAACACCAAAGATACTGGCACCAATCATAATAGAAGCTACTCCAATAGCGAATTTACGAATACTGTAATGACAACGTTTATTGAAAAAATTTTTATCCATCTTTATCTTATCTCCTTTCATCCAAACACGAAAGTAAACGATTCCATTTTTACTAGTAAAGACGGAGAGGCCTAATCGGTCCTCTCCATCTCTTCAACTCATTTATCGATGTGATTTTTTATCATCGACCAAGCTATACCAATAGGATAGCATTAGACGCACAAACTAATCCTCTTTTCGTTTTGCAGTTAACAGGGCTGCTGACAAGGCCAAGCTAACACCTGCCAAGAAAATGGCTGTTTCAGATTCTCCCTCACCTGTTTCTGGTAATCTATTTTGCTCTTCTTTTACTACTGAAACATTTGGTTTTATAGTCTGGTCATGAGCTAATAGCTCTACTGGATAATCTGGTTTTTCAAGAACAGGCGCTTCCTCATTTCCTACCGTGGCTAGAACACCATGATACTCTGGAAGTTTATGTTCTAGAGCCATTACAGCATTAACGCCACCCTTAAATTCAGGTTTCTCAACGCTTGGTGCCGCTTGATCTCCTACAGTAGCAAGAGTTCCTGTGTATTCTGGAACTTCGTTTACTGCTGCTTCTACAAAGTTAGCACCTCCTTTGAATTCTGGAACTTCATTGACTGCTGCTTCTACAAAGTTAGCACCTCCTTTGAATTCTGGAACTTCATTGACTGGAGCTGGCTCCTCGCCTTTACTACTTGAAATAGATGCTTTCACTCCTACTTCAACAATGCGATCCTGAGCCTTTCTTTCTTCAGAATGAACAAGATTTCTAGTAGTACCCAAAACTTGAATATAATCAACTTTTTCTCCATCTTGTCCTTCAGAAACGATACGACGTTGACCTTGAGCAAGTTCAGGGTTTTCACGAATAACTTCTTTAAACGGAAGCGGAGTCTTTTCAATTTCCAAACTTGGAGTTTCTGCTACTAAGTTCTTAACGCCTTCTGTCGGTGTTGTTTGGAAGGTAGACTTAAAGTGTAAACGATATTCTTTCACTAGATTTCCATCTTTGGAAACAAGACGAACTAGTGTTGGAAGATTGGCATTTCCAGAATCCACAACTGTAACAACTCCATGTCCACTAGTTGTTGCAGTGACTTTTGGTTTTGAACCCATTGTTGTTAGAGTATAATCTGTCACATTTGGATCAAAGTTTTCCAATGCTTTTCCGTCGATCGAAATAGTCGCTGATGGTGTTTCCACTTCTGATCCCTTGCCTGCAGAGTAGGCTGTAAATTCTACAAGTGCAAGACCATTGGTGGTAGCCTTACGAGTCATGCGCGCACGAATAGCTGTCGTTTGAACCGGTTCAAAGTTAAACTCGATTGGTTTACCAGCTACTAATTCTCCAGAAGCTTTGTAAGAAATTGGTGCCCAATTTTCTGCCTTGTTAAATGGATGATCGGCATTTTCTTCGTAACGAGAAATCGTACTTGGTTCTGTAAAAGCAGGACCAATATATCTTTCTAGAACCATTTTCTCTGGAGCATCTGTGCCACTATCTTTAAAGAACTGAATGGCTACTTTCCCAATAGATTGAGAAGCAATTTTTCCATCCTTCTTAAAGAGTAATCCAACAGAAGTTTCTTGATTTTTCGGAGTACGAGACCAGTTTGTCCAACGTCCATCTTCATTGTATTTTCCATCATTGATATAGAAAATTCGATCATGTGAAGCTGCTTGAGTATCGTTCGTTGTCGAAGCAAAGGCTTTAGAATCAGTTTCATTGTTGCTTGGATTTTCTGAAATGACTTGATTGCCTTTAGAAACAACTGTCACCTGCATTTTAGTCGTTAGATTTGTACCAATGACATGACCGGTAACTTCAAATGTTCCCTCATGCTCTGTCGCATGTTCAGGAATAGCATCCCACTTCACTGCAAGTTTATCTGTAGTCCAATTAGTTGAAGTTGGATAATAAACACTTACTTCTGAAGGAAGTTGAAGATTGTCTCCAACATTCAAGATTTTAGCACTGTTTTCTGCAGCAAGAGGTTGACTAGTTTCTCTCTCATCATTGCGGAAAATTCGATATTCTTTCAACACCGTACCATCTTCTGCTTTCAAGATGAGACGTGTTGCACCTTTTGGACTTGTTGCAGGAACAACTGTTACCAAACCATTATTGCTAGCTGTTGCTGTGATTTCTTTGCTAGATTGAGGAATATAGTAATCTGTCTTAGATGGATTAAAATGTTCAAGATCCTTGCCATCTACCTTGATAGAAATCTCTGAACTTGTTTCACTTAAGACCTTGTTTCCAAGCACAGTTAGCTCTGTCAGACCAACACCTGATGTTCCATCTGCTTTCTTCATACGAATACGAACAGCGTAGGTTTCGACCTTGTCAAATGTGAAGTGATTGGTTTGAGTTGCAGACAGCTGACTTGGAGCATGTAAGTTTTCAACTGCTTTCCAATTGTCTGGATTATTAAATGGATGATTGCTATCTCGTTGCGCATGACTGACATCACTTGGTAAATCTGGAATTTCTTTACCTACATAATATTCAACTACATATTCTTTTGGAAGACCAATTGCTCCATCAGTATAGAAATCAACCGACAAATTGTTGACAAAACGCTTCGTCAAGTCTCCTGAATTACCAAATAAGATAGAAGCCCAGTCATTATCAGTATTTGTTCTCCAAGTAGTCCATCTATTTTTAGCATCTGATGGCGTTCTTGATACAGTCAAATCGTTCAAGGTGTTGGCTGTGTCATCTCCTCCTGTATTGGATACAATGGCAGCTGGTAATTGTGAACCTGTCCATTGTTTAGAGATATTATTTCCAGCAACCACTTGACTAGACACTCGAACATGAGCTTTAGTTGTCAGATTGCTACCTACTAAACGACCATTGATTTCATAGACCCCTTCAGTTTGACTAAAGTTGGCTGGAACCTGATCCCAAACAACATCTTTATAGATAGTTGTTCCGTTAGAATGGTAAGCCCGAACATTAGCTGGCAATTGAACCGTCTCACCCTTAGGTACTGTGAGACTGATTTCCTCTGCAACTTGCAATCCTTCAACCGTTACAGTCGCTTGAGCTTCAATATCTGTGCCTTCCACATGTCCTTTAAGCGTAAAGCTATGATAGTGCCCCAACTCTTTTTCATCTACCTTATCCCAAGCTACAGATACTTTGCGTGGCAAGCCCTTATCAAATTCTGCTCCAACTTCTTTAGGTAGATTCGGTTGCTGATTGATATCTGTAGAAACAGACACAGGATGAAGTTTCACAATCTTCTTGCTGACTTTATTTTCTTTAATCACCACTTCAGTGGTTACAGATTCTGTTTTCTCTGTTTGATTATCGATTCGAGGTGTCAAAGTCACTCTTCCCTTAGTATAGAGCAATAGATTCTGACCATTCACCTCAAGATGTCCCCCATCAGATGATTTAGCTTCTAAGTGAATATCTGAAGCCGAAAACTCTGTTTGTGAACCATCCTCATAACGACCAATGACGTGATAAGTTAATACTTGATCTTCAGTGGCAGTTTCTTTTCCTTCTACAACCACTTCCAAACGTTTCAAAGCAGGAGCTTCCTTCACAAACTGAATTAAGTAAGTTTGAACCAAGTCACCCTTTTGGTCACTCAAGAAGACAGAAGCCTGATAACCATTATCAGCAGAAGCTTGCTGAACAGTTACTTGATATCCGGTAGTCTGAGCTCCAACACTTGGAATAGTTGCAGTGTAAGGAAGGGATACACGGTAATAGGTCTTGCCAGACTCAAAATTCTCAAGAGCTTTATCCCCAACAGTAAGTCCTGTAATGCTACTTGTTGTTTCCTTACTACTTGCGATAAAGGTTGCAGTCACTTCACGGTCGTCATCTACCAATTTACCAGTAGCCTCCGTACGTCCACCTTCCTTGTTCAAAGCAGCAGGGTCTTTCAAAGTCCAAGAAACAACATCAGTATCAATCAAGCTACCATCTGTCAGAACAGCTGTGACCGTTTTATCCAAATCAGCCGCATTCGTTCCAACTGGAACTGTAGCAACTTTTGGTAACCATCTATCTAAAGCAATCACTTTAACAAGTGCCTCAGCTTTAGTTTCCAAACCTTCTACACGTCCAGATACTTTTTTCTCACCTGCGCTTGTAAGCAAGTCAGATGGCATTTCCCAAGTTACAGTCTTTTCCTCAACACTACCGTCACTATAAATAGCTGTTACTGTTTGAGGTAATTCAGGATTTGTCGTCACATCAGTTGTTGCTTTTACAGGAGCAAAGGCTACAAAGTGACGATTTTCTTTCTTACCAGACACCGTTGCGACCGTTGCGCTATCAGATGTCAAACCAGCAGAATCTGCATAAAGAGTAAATTTACCTTCTTTTTCTGTTGATTTTACAATGACAACCCCTTTACCATTGAAAGCACGTCTTTGCCATGTTCCATCTGCTTGAGCTTTGTAGCGTTCACGACTAGCTTGTTCTCCATTATCCACACCAACGATTTGTCCCTGACCATGAAGATTGAAATGAACAAGATTGTTAGCTGTAGGAACCACATTACCATCGCCATCAACAATTTCATAATGGATGTAGGATAGGTCCTTTCCATCTGCAGTGATAACATGCTCTTCTTTAGTCAGACGAACTCTTGCTGGCTCCCCAGCAGTTGTCACACTATCACGCGCAATTTCATTCCCATTTTCATCTCGAGCAATCGCAGTCAGTGTACCTGGTTGGTATTTCACAAGCCACTCAAGATACAATTCACTTGGTTTAGCCCCCTCATGATATGGACGTCCATCTTCTGTCGTTTTCTTAGTAAATTCCTTTTTACCAAGTGACTCTCCATTTAAGAACAATTCGACGCTTGCAGCATTTGAGAAGGTACGAACCGGAACCTTTCCATTAACCAGCATCTTGCGTTCCTTAAGGGTCTCTTCAGTCCAGTTCCAATGTGGTAAAATGCGAACAGTTGGCTTTTCTTTAGCACTATACCATTCACTACGGTAAAGGTAGAAATCATTCTTTGGTAAACCAGCCGTATCGATGATACCAAAGTAAGAACTTTTTACAGGTGTATTATCTTGGTTATGCCATGGAGTTGGTTCACCGATATAGTCAATTCCTGTCCAGATAAATTGTCCAGCATAGCCAGCACGATCACGGTCAAAAGTCCATGATTCAGTAGCTGTTCTTCCCCATCCAACACGGTCATTACCATAGTCAGATTGTTCATAGTGACGATTTGGACGATTGTCATGTCCAAGGATTTGAGCAGGGTTATAATAAGAATCACGCGTCCTAGTAGCTGAAGAAGTTTCAGAACCATAAATGAGCCAGTCTGGATGCGCTCTACGAACAGCATCATAATTACGTTCACCATAGTTCATACCGACAGCATCCATAATTTCTGCGAGTTTCAAGAAATCACCTGTCGCCGCACGACTAAATTTGTTTTCCCCCATGGTTACATAACGCTCAGTATCAATCGCTTTGATAACTGCCTTCAAGCGTTTAGCAGTTTCGATAGAACGAGGACTACCATTTGCCTCCTCTACCTCATTTCCAAGAGACCACATGACGATAGAGGGATTGTTCTTATCACGTTCTACCATTGTTCTGAGATCAAAATCAGACCACTTCTCACCCTTCTTAGCCTCCGGATGAGTTGCATCTTGATCAAAGAACCGTCCATAGTCGTAAGTCTTCTTGCCACCATACCAAGTATCAAAAGCTTCCTCTTGAACCAAAAGACCTAAACTAGCTGCAGCATCAAGCAACTGAGGACTCGCTGGATTGTGGGTTGTTCGAATAGAGTTAACCCCCATATCTTTCAAGAGTTTTAATTTACGATAGGTAGCCTTATAATTCTCTTCTGCCCCCAAGGCTCCATTGTCATGGTGAATACTTACTCCGTGGAATTTCATGCGTTCACCATTCAGAGAGAAACCTTCCTTAGCAGTCCAATTGAAATAACGGTAACCAAATGTATCTTCTGTTACATCAACTAGTTGACCTTCTTTATAAACCTTTGTTTTCAACACATACAGTTGAGGATGATAACTTTTTGTCGTCCAAAGAGTTGGTTTATTAACTAGGATTGTTTGTCTGAAATCTGCAGTTTCATTTTCTGCTAAATTCTTCGTTTCAGAGCGGACTAATTCTGAAACAACCTTACCTTCCTTAGTAAAAATTTGTTGTTCCACAAAGACTTTAGCAGCCTTCTTATCCGTATTTTTAATCTTACTTTGAACCTGTGTTTCAACATTCCCTTCTTTTTGCTCAGCAAGTTTTGGAGTAGTGATATGATTACCATTTTCGGCAACATGGACTTTATCACGATAACTAAGGGTTACATCACGATAAATCCCACTTCCTGAATACCAACGACTACTTGGTTGCTTATTGGTCACTTGAACAGTAATTGAATTTTCACTACCATCCTTGTTTAAAAATTCTGTGATATCATATGAAAAATGATTATAGCCACTTGGATAATGTCCGACAAATTTACCATTTACATAGACCTTTGAATCCATGTAAACCCCATCAAAATTGATACGAACATCCTTATTCTTGTCTGCTTCGTCTAATGTGAAAGTCTTACGATACCAAGCTGTTCCACCATTTAACTGCCCACCTTCATTACGAGCGGGAGACTTGTGATCAAAGTCAAAATAAATACTCCAATCATGAGGAAGATTCAATTTAGACCAATCATGAACATCCACATCTTTTTTTGAAAAATCTCCTTGGGCATTTAGTTTAAAATACCAATCTTTATTAAAATCTTGTTTTCGTTCCGATAATAGCTGTTTTTCCTTTTCAACTTCGGCTTTGTTTGACTCTCTAGACAGCACTTGCGATTTTTCAGAAGAAGGTTTAATCTCTGTGTCTGCTTTCACTTGGTCCTTTTCAGAAGTTTTTTTAGAATCCTCTTTCACTTCTGTTCCAGCTGTTACTGCAGATTCAACAGGCTTTGGATTTGCCTCTTCAGATTTCTGTTTGTTATCAGCCTTGTTTCCTTCTTCTACTTTATTTGGAGTTTCCCCTTTAGGACTAACCAATTCACGACTACTCTCGTTAGTAGGTGTAGTAGGTTCTGTATCCTTAGTCACTTTGTCTTCTGCCGATTCAGCTTTTGGTTTTACAAACTCACGCCCACCATTCTCATCAGCCTTTGCAATAGCAGCTGCCACATCATCGGGAAGCTTATCTAAAGGTTGAGCTTGATGAACAGTTGTTTCTTCTGTTTTAGCATTGGATGAAGCCACCTCCTCAGCTTGTACAGCAGAAATACCAAATATACTAGCCCCAATCATTACAGATGCCGCACCTATTGCAAATTTACGAATGCTATAATGACAACGTTTATCAAAAAGTCTTTTGTTCATTAAAATCCTCATTTCTTTTTCTTGATACAAAGTAAGCGTTTACTTTATTTTAAAAAATAACCTCCTTCTGAATACACAAACAAGTACCAAGTTTTATAATATATTTTATATATTAAATATATCAAAACGCACCTTAAATTGCAATTATTTTCCATTAATTTAACCCAATAAAATGATATATAAGAAGGGGTCATTTAAAAGGAATAGTTGCAATGAAAATAGCTTTCGATTCTAGATTCTTTCTACTACAAATTGAATTCCATTAATATCTTTTTCAAACTTCAAATTTATAGTTTATAGACTGCATTACTCTACATAAAAAGAAGGCGAACCTTGTTCTACCTCCTTCTACACTATTTTCCCTTAAATTCCGCAAAAGTCTGTAAGATTTTGGCTGCTACTGCTGGAGAAGGAGCTCCTTTTAGCTCTAACGTTTCATCTGCATATGGAGTAAGGCCAGCAAAGTCTCCTATCTGAACTGAATAAAGAGATGTCTTAAACAGTTCAATATCGTTTTGATCATTTCCAAAGGCGATGAAGTTTTCCCCACATAACGTTTCAACTGTTGTAGCCTTGTGAGTATCTAAGGGGTTGACATAAAGACACTTTTCATGCGCATGATAAGACAGATGAGCCTGCCCCAGTCTTTCTAACTGACCAAGCAGATCATCAAGCAAATCCTCGTGGTCGCCCATATAAACGACTATCTTAATCGGAGTACCTAAGTCCTCGAGTTTCTGATGACGAGCTACCTTTAGGGGGTCCACACTGGAGAAAAATGGAATCTTCTCCACAATCTGACCACTATAGTCAAAGCAATCATCTACAAAGAAAGGGAGATTATAAGTCTGGCAATAATCCACTAGCGCCTGATAAACTTTAGCATCGAGATTCCTTTCGAAGATAGCCTTCCCCAGATGATAGGCTACGCCTCCATTCAACCCTATGACCAAGCGCTGACTGAGTTCGGAACCTAATAAACCCAAACAATCCCGATAAGAGCGAGCTGATGCAAACACAAGCTCATGACCATAATCTTCAGCCTTTAAAAGAACCTGCTGAATCTCCTCGTCTATGGTCATGTAGTCAAAAGATAGCGTTCCATCCAGGTCAAATACGAATTTCATTTTCCTAGTCCTTGTTTAGTGTTCGAAGCGCTGACTGATAGGTTTGCTCCATTAGCATGGTAATCGTCATAGGACCAACTCCACCAGGTACAGGTGTGATGTGACTAGCCAGTGGTGCAACAGCATCATAATCAACATCTCCACAAAGCTTGCCATTTTCATCTCGGTTCATCCCAACGTCAATGACAACCGCTCCTGGTTTGACAAAGTCAGCAGTCACAAACTTAGCGCGACCGATTGCAACGACAAGAATATCTGCTTGCGATGCTACTTGAGCTAGATCTTCTGTACGGGAATGAGTTAGAGTAACAGTAGCATTCTTGGCTAAAAGAAGCTGAGCCATCGGTTTTCCAACGATATTTGAACGACCGATGACAACCGCATTTTTACCTTCTAGATCAATCCCATATTCATGAAACATTTCCATAATTCCTGCAGGTGTCGAAGGAATCATAACTGGATGACCAGACCAGAGGCGACCCATGTTTAGGGGATGGAAACCATCCACATCTTTTTCGGGGTCAATGGCTAATAAAACTGCCTCTTCATCGATATGTTTGGGTAAAGGTAACTGAACCAAAATCCCATGCCAAGCTGAATCTTGATTGTATTTAGCAATCAAGTCCAACAATTCCGCTTGGGTAATGGTCTCAGGAACTCGCACTACTTCACTACGGAAACCAGCAGCAAGAGCTGACCGTTCCTTGTTGCGAACGTAGACTTGGCTGGCAGGATTGTCCCCCACCAAAATCACCACCAAGCCTGGAACTAGACCTGTTTCTTCTTTTAGTTTAGCCGTCTTCTCAGCCAACTGTCCTTGTAACTTAGCCGCAAGAGCCTTCCCATCGATAATCTGAGCCATATCTCTTCTCTTTTCTATCAAATATCCTCTATTATATCAAAAAATAACTCGCCATTCTAACACTTCTTGCCTAATGGACCCTATAGTCTGAAACTATAAGAAAAAGCTCGTATCGAGCTTTTATGCCTATTTATACTAGGTAAATTTGTCATGCTTTCTTTTTGACTTTTGGAGCCGGTAAGACTTCATACATCTCCTTGATTAATCTCGCTAGAAATGACTTATCTTCAAGGTCTTCTAGTAGAATCATCTCTTTTGCTCCTTCATAAGGACGTTCAAGCCTAGTCTGTCCCAGTTGACCCAAAACTACCTTCACAGGCTTCAGTAACAGACGATTATCATAGATTCCCACAATAATCTTACCACGATGATAAAGAATATACTCTCCCATCATTGGACGATAACTCATCTCCTCTAGCTCTGATAGCTGTTCGAGAATAAAATCTAAATATTCTTTACTGGAAGCCATAATGCCTACTCCATTTCTTCTAAAAATGAGGTCTTACAAAACCTTACTTAAAAATTCCTTGGTCCGTTGTTCTTTTGTTTGATTGAAAATCTCCTCTGGCCTTCCATCTTCGACAACAACTCCATCCGCCATAAAGATAACACGGTCTGCTACCTCACGCGCAAAACCCATTTCATGAGTCACAATCACCATAGTCATCCCTGATTTAGCGAGGTCTTGCATAACAGCTAGAACTTCTCCAACCATCTCAGGGTCTAGGGCTGAAGTCGGCTCATCAAAGAGCAAAACATCTGGCTCCATAGCAAGTCCACGTGCAATGGCAATCCGTTGCTGCTGACCACCTGACAAACTCTGAGGATAGGCCTTTGCCTTATCTGGCAAGCCAACTTTTTCTAACAGTTCCTGTGCTCTTTTCTCCGCAACTTCCTTGCTTTCACCTTTGGTTTTAATTGGTGACAAAGTGATATTTTCCATCACTGTCATATTGGGAAAGAGGTTGAATTGTTGGAATACCATACCCATCTTTTCACGCATGGCAAAAAGGTCATTTTTCTTATCTGTGATATCGACTCCTTCAAAGATAACCTTACCTTTACTTGCTTCTTCAAGGAGATTCATCGAACGAAGGAGAGTTGATTTCCCGCTCCCTGACGGACCAATAATGACCACAACTTCTCCTCGTTTAATCTCAAGGTCAATCCCTTTCAAGACTTCATTCTTCCCAAAAGACTTATGCAAGCCTTCAATTTTTATCAAGGTTTCTGTCATTATTTTTTGTCTCCTTGTCCAATGTAATTTTCAAATGCCTTCAAAGCCACTGTCAAAACAGAAGTCATAATCAAGTAATAAAAGGCTGCAAATAAGAGAGGCGTTAGAGGTAGATAGGTCGTCGTTGCTACCGTTGTAGCTCCATTCCAAAGTTCCATGACTCCGATTGTTGACAAAAGCGAACTATCCTTGATAATGGTGATAAATTCATTTCCCAGAGCTGGAAGAATATTCTTGATAGCTTGTGGCAAAATGACATAACGCATGGCATTTTTCGGACGAATCCCAAGAGAGTATGCGGCCTCTAACTGACCTTTAGAAACCGCATTGATCCCCGCACGAACAGTTTCTGAAACGTAAGCTCCACTGTTCATCGAGATAATCAGAATACCAGGAATCAAACGAGAAAGATCAACTCCTAAAATTCCCACTTGAATAGTCGGAGCATTGATATGCATAAGAGCAAAGGCAATCATAATCTGAACCATCATCGGTGTTCCTCGGAAAATCCATACATAGATATTCGCAAACCAGACAAGAGGTTTAAAACGTGAGCGTTGAGCAAAGGCCAATAAGACACCTAGAATGGTACCGAAAAAGACTACCAGAATTGAAATCACTACAGTGATAAGAGCTCCGTAATTAAAATAAGGTAAATACTTTGGTAAAAAGGAAAAATTCATATAAACTCAGCTTTCTAAACATTAGTTTGTATGATTATAACATATCTTGAATTAAAATTCAATATTTTTTCACTGATTTTCACCAATAATTTTATGCAAAAGAGAAATAGCGAGAAATCTTAGTTTTTTCTAGTCAAGTCCCCGTGGTTTATGGTAAAATAGTAACGATAAGAAATGGAGGAGAATCATAATGGAATCACATTTGGTTAGAATCATCAACCGCCTAGAAGCTATGACAAAAGATGGCGGAAATCTAAAACGTAATTTTGAACGTGAAGGAGTTGTTGTTGCAGAAGTTGCATACAGCTATGACGAAGAAAACGGATCACTCTTCACCCTTCGCGATGTTGAAGCACGTGAAACTTATACCTTTGATAGCATTGATTTGATTGCAATGGAGATCTACGAACTCCTTTACTAGTATAAAAACAACGGGCAGTAAGGCCCGATGAATGAGAATCCTTTTTGTCACCACAAATGGGATTTTTTTTACCTTCAATGTCGCTGGATTCTCCATAAATCCTTCTTTTAAAAACGACCACTTCCCAATCTTTTTACTTGCTTTACACCTTAATCATGCTATAATGAGAGTATAAAACTTTGACTATTCTTGACCTTTTTCTTAGGCCAAGAATAAGAATGAAATGAGGTAGATGTATGCTCTGTCAAAACTGTAAAATAAACGACTCAACAATTCATCTGTATACCAATATCAATGGACAGCAAAAACAAATTGATCTCTGTCAAAATTGCTATAAAATTATCAAAACAGACCCAAACAATACCCTCTTTAAAGGAATGACTGACCTAAACAATCGTGACTTTGATCCTTTCGGAGACTTTTTCAATGATTTGAACAATTTCAGACCTTCTTCTAATAACATTCCTCCCACTCAATCAGGTGATGGTCACGGTGGAAATGGGGGTTATGGGCCTCAAAACCGCGGTCCACTTCAAACACCTCCTAGCCAAGAAAGAGGACTCCTAGAGGAATATGGTATCAACATTACTGAGATTGCTCGTAGAGGAGATATTGACCCTGTTATCGGTCGAGATGAGGAGATTATTCGCGTTATCGAAATCCTCAACCGTCGAACAAAAAACAATCCTGTCCTCATCGGAGAACCAGGTGTTGGTAAAACAGCCGTTGTGGAAGGTCTAGCTCAGAAGATTGTCGATGGCGATGTTCCCCATAAACTCCAAGGCAAGCAGGTCATCCGTCTGGATGTGGTCAGTCTAGTTCAAGGAACAGGGATTCGAGGCCAATTTGAAGAGCGTATGCAAAAGCTCATGGAAGAGATACGCAAACGTGAGGATATCATTCTCTTTATCGACGAAATCCATGAAATTGTCGGTGCGGGATCTGCTGGCGATGGCAATATGGATGCAGGAAATATCCTCAAACCTGCCCTTGCCCGTGGTGAATTGCAACTGGTCGGTGCTACTACTCTCAATGAATACCGCATCATTGAAAAAGATGCTGCTTTGGAGCGCCGTATGCAGCCTGTCAAGGTAGATGAACCAACTGTCGAAGAAACCATTACCATCCTCAAAGGGGTTCAAAAGAAATACGAAGACTACCATCACGTCAAGTATACCGATGCTGCTATCGAAGCAGCTGCTACTCTTTCCAATCGTTACATCCAAGATCGTTTCTTGCCTGACAAGGCTATTGACCTTTTAGACGAAGCCGGTTCAAAGATGAATTTGACGCTGAACTTTGTTGATCCTAAAGTGATTGATCAACGCTTGATTGAAGCTGAAAATCTCAAGGCACAAGCTACACGAGAGGAAGACTTTGAAAAAGCTGCCTACTTCCGTGATCAGATTGCCAAGTACAAGGAAATGCAAAAGAACAAGGTGACCGATCAGGATACTCCAATCATCAGCGAGAAAACGATTGAACATATCATCGAGCAGAAAACCAATATCCCTGTTGGGGAGCTAAAAGAAAAAGAACAGTCTCAATTGATCCATCTAGCAGAAGACCTCAAGGCCCATGTTATCGGACAAGACGAGGCTGTCGATAAGATTGCCAAAGCCATCCGTCGTAATCGTGTTGGACTTGGTACTCCCAACCGCCCAATCGGAAGTTTCCTCTTTGTCGGACCAACTGGTGTCGGTAAGACAGAACTTTCCAAACAACTAGCCATTGAGCTCTTTGGTTCTGCTAACAGCATGATTCGCTTTGATATGAGTGAATACATGGAAAAACACAGCGTGGCTAAGTTAGTCGGAGCCCCTCCAGGCTATGTCGGCTACGATGAAGCTGGTCAGTTAACGGAAAAAGTTCGTCGCAATCCTTACTCTCTCATCCTTCTCGATGAAGTTGAAAAAGCCCACCCAGATGTGATGCACATGTTCCTCCAAGTCTTGGACGATGGTCGTTTGACTGATGGGCAAGGACGAACAGTTAGCTTTAAGGATGCCATCATTATCATGACCTCAAATGCGGGTACTGGTAAGGCCGAAGCCAGCGTTGGTTTTGGAGCTGCTCGTGAAGGTCGAACCAACTCTGTTCTCGGTGAACTCGGCAACTTCTTTAGTCCTGAGTTTATGAACCGTTTTGACGGCATCATCGAATTTAAACCTCTCAGCAAGGACAACCTTCTCCAAATCGTCGAACTCATGCTAGCAGATGTCAACAAACGCCTCTCCAGCAACAATATCCACCTTGATGTGACAGACAAGGTCAAGGAAAAGTTGGTTGACTTGGGATATGATCCAAAAATGGGAGCACGGCCACTCCGCCGTACCATTCAAGACCATATCGAGGATGCTATCACAGACTACTACCTTGAAAACCCAAGTGAAAAAGACCTCAAGGCAATTATGACAAGCAATGGCAAGATTCAAATCAAATCTGCCAAGAAAAGTGAGAAAGCAGAAGAGAATGCTTCTGAAAAAGAAGAATAAAACGATCTAACAGGTGCAGGAAGTCTATCATTTTCTGCACCTTTTTTACTAAAATAACTGTTTATTCTTGACAGCTTGCCCCTCGTCCATTATGATAATAATAAAGATACTAGAGAATGAGGAAAATGCAATGGTAAACCCAACTTTTGGTGAAAAAAAAGAGAATGTGACCTACCAGCCCCGCTATGGTGTGTACGCAGTTATTCCGGATGCGGAAAAAAAACAAATCGTTCTAGTTCAAGCTCCCAATGGGGCTTGGTTCTTGCCAGGCGGAGAGATTGAAGCAGGCGAAGACCATCAAGAAGCACTGAAGAGAGAACTAATCGAAGAACTAGGCTTTACAGCTGAAATCGGAACCTATTATGGGCAAGCTGATGAGTATTTTTACTCTCGCCACCGTGATACCTACTACTACAATCCAGCTTATCTCTATGAAGCCACTTCTTTCCAAGAAGTACAAAAACCATTAGAAGATTTTAATCATATTGCTTGGTTTCCTATTGATGAAGCAATTGAAAAACTCAAACGTGGTAGCCATAAATGGGGAATAGAAGCTTGGAAAATTCAGCATAGAATTGACTAAAATACACGATTTTATCCAAAAAGTGCTATAATAGAGTTAGAAAATTGGAGGAACTATTATGAAGCTTATCAACACGACTAATTCACACTCGCAACTTGTTAAAAGCCAATTAGAAAGCACAGACGCAACTCTTGTCGAGGTCTATTCTGCTGGAAACACAGATGTGATTTTCACTCAAGCTCCGCTTCACTATGAAATCCTCATTTCCAACAAACACCGCGCTATTCGTGAACCGGAAATCGAAACCATCCAAGATTTCTTCATGAAACGCAAAATCGATAAAGATAATATCGATGAAGCTAATATCAAGACGCTTTATTCAGATAAATTGATTGAAATTTCTATTCCTACAAAATAAGAAAGTCAGCCATAAGCTGGTTTTCTTTTGCAAAAAAGATTGGTAGTGCACAGCTACCAATCTTTTAGTTTTATTTCACAGCTTCTTTCAAAGCCTCTACCTTGTCCAAACGTTCCCATGGAAGGTCAATATCTGTACGTCCCATGTGTCCATAAGCCGCTGTTTGACGGTAAATTGGACGTTTAAGATCCAGCATTTGGATAATTCCTGCAGGGCGAAGATCAAAGGTTTGACGCGCTGCTTTTTCAAGTTTGCTTTCAGCTACTGTTCCTGTACCGAAAGTATCGATACGAACAGAAACAGGCTGTGCCACACCGATGGCATAGGCCAATTGCACTTCTACTTTCTTAGCAAGACCTGCTGCAACGATATTCTTGGCAATGTAGCGAGCTGCATATGACGCAGAACGATCCACCTTAGTCGCATCCTTACCAGAGAAGGCACCGCCACCATGACGAGAATAGCCACCATAGGTATCCACGATGATCTTACGACCAGTCAAACCTGAGTCTCCTTGAGGTCCACCGATTACAAAGCGGCCAGTCGGATTGATGAAGAATTTTGTTTGCTCATCCAAGTAAGAAGCGGGAATAACTTCTTTGATAACCTTGTTAATCACATCTTGATGGATTTGTTCATTAGTAGCTTCTGGATCGTGCTGAGTTGAAATAACGACTGTGTCCACACGTACTGGACGATCATTTTCATCGTACTCAACTGTAACTTGTGATTTGGCATCTGGACGAAGATAGCTGATTTCACCAGACTTACGAAGTTCTGCTAAACGACGAACCAACTTGTGGCTAAGTGAGATTGGTAAAGGCATGAGTTCTTCTGTCTCATCCACTGCAAATCCAAACATGAGACCTTGGTCACCAGCACCAATCAAGTCAAGCGGATCTTGATCTGCACTTCCACGGACTTCCAAGGCTTCATTAACACCTTGGGCGATATCCGGCGACTGCTCAACAAGCGATGGATGAACTCCAACTGTTTCCGCAGAAAAACCATATTCTGCATTCGTATAACCAATCTCTGCAATGGTATCACGAACCACACGGTTGATATCCACATAGGCATTTGTAGAAATTTCACCAAAAACATGGACAGAACCAGTGTATACAGCTGTCTCAGCAGCAACGTGCGCCTCTGGATCCTTTGCTAAAATAGCATCCAAAATCGCATCTGAAATTTGGTCTGCAATCTTATCTGGATGCCCCTCAGATACAGATTCAGACGTGAATAATTTACGTTCTGACATAAAAATGTCCCCCCTTAAAAAATATTGTTATAGAGTTACAAAGTACTGATAGGTATTTCTATAGTCTAAGAGTTACGACGCGAAAGAAATAAAACGATACTTTTTTATTTCTGAAGCTAGTAAGGCGCATAAGGTGACCGCATTATAGCGGCAACCGTAGAAGGACGAGCGACTTTGGAGCCATCATTCTTTGCGAGTTACGACGCAAAAGAAATAAAAACGATGTTTTTTTATTTCTGAAGCTAGTAAGGCGCATAGGGTGACCGCTTAATAGCGGCAACCGTAGAAGGACGAGCGACTTTGGAGTCATCATTCTTTGCGAGTTACAAAGTACTGATAGAAATTTCTACCATCTTATCGGGACTATATAACCTTATCATTATACCACTTTTTACTTTTTTTTGCAGTATTTTTGAAAATTCATAAAACGAAGTTAGAAAAAGGAGCCATTCAGCTCCAATTTTGTTCTTAGAAAGTTTGGCGTTTGGCTTTTCGCTCAGCACGCCCACGTGCGCGATTTTCAGCACGCTTGGTTTTACGGCGTTTTTCATCCACCGCCCATTGAATCTTCTTCTTATAGCCTGGTTTGACTTTTTTCTTTTTCTTTTTAACCAAGCCAATCATTTCAATATCAAGCTTATCCTGCTTCTTTTCACGATTAGCACGACGATCACGGTCATATGTATCTTGAAACTCTCCGTCTTTGACCATCTTAGGAGTAAACTTGATACCTAATTTTTCCAACTCACGGATATCCGAGTCATCACTTGGCTGGTAAAGGGTAATAGCTGTACCAGGCAGACCGTTACGCCCAGTCCGTCCAACTCGGTGAACAAAGAAGGACAAGTCTTGCGGAATGGCGTCATTGATGACATGGCTAACACCTTCAATGTCAATTCCACGCGCTGCTAAATCCGTTGCGACAATGTACTCAAAATCAAGATTTTTCACCTGATTCATGATTCGCTTT
Organism: Streptococcus oralis; assembly: GCF_016028255.1. Taxonomy (NCBI): domain Bacteria; kingdom Bacillati; phylum Bacillota; class Bacilli; order Lactobacillales; family Streptococcaceae; genus Streptococcus; species Streptococcus oralis. The sequence goes on along the minus strand of NZ_CP065707.1, from coordinate 1,064,765 downwards.
CGCTCGCGAGGAGCAATATCCCCATGAATCTTAGCTACCTTCAAGCCTTGAGCAGTCAAGTATGCATGCAATTCATCAGCACGCGTTTTAGTGTTGACAAAAATCATTGCCAAATAAGGTTGCATGACTTGAGTCAACTCATAAATCTGAGCATTCTTATCTCGGCCCTTGGTCGAAACCAACCAGTTTTCAATGGTATCAGAGATGACTGTTTTTGTTTTGATTTTTTCCATGACAGGATTTGACAAGTATTTTTTCAAGAACGGTTGCAATTTTTGAGGAATCGTCGCTGAAAAAACCATGAATTGCAAGTCTTTTGGAAGGCTCCCTGCAATCTTATCAACGGTTTCCAAGAATCCCATATCCAAGGTCATATCGGCTTCATCGACAACAAAGGTCTTGGCCTTGTGAATGGCTAAATCACCAGATTTGACCAAGTCATAGATACGCCCTGGAGTCCCGATGACAATATGGGGTTGGTTGCTGGCAAGTTTTTCAATCTGACGCGCCTTATCCGTACCGCCAACATAGTTAACCACACGGACTTCGACATCTGAGTGGGCCGCAATCTGACGAGCTGCTTGGTAAATCTGAGTAGCTAACTCACGACTTGGAGCCGTAATGACCGCTTGCACACTATCACTAGTTTCATCTAATTGCTGGAAAATGGGTAGCAAGAAAGTGTGGGTCTTTCCTGAACCTGTTTTTGACTCGCCCACCAAATCACGACCCGCCAAGACAATAGGAATCAACTTTTCCTGAACTTCGGTAGGAGTTGTAAACTTCAACTCCTCCAAAGCCTTTTCTATGTAGTTTTTAAACTGAAATTTCGTAAATGACATATTATCCTCAATTCTATTCTTCCAACCATTATAACATATTTTGTTCTTTTTCTGTAGCCACACTTATCTGACCGATCATAAAGCTCTCAACTTCTCCAATACCTCTCTTAGACTAGAAACGTAAAAAGAGAAGACCAAATTGGTCTTCTCTCAGCCTTTAGCTTGCGACTCAGATAGATTTGTTAAACAATCAAGAGGTGCTTAAGAATCTTTTAAAAGTCGAAAGTTTCTAGATAAAATTAGTGCTTAATCATCTTCACGCTTGCGACCAAGAAGCAACGCTGCTAGACCTGCAAGAAGAGAGCTAGTCATTAGACCAGTGAGTGAAAGCGGTGCAGTGCTACCTGTGTTTGGTAATGTAGCTTGTTTTTCCTTTTCTCCTGCTGGACTTTGAGCTGGTGGATTCTCTTCAGGTTTTCTTGGTTGAAGTCTATTTACCTGATTATTATCAGCCCCCTGCTCTTCCCCTAGCTTCACTGGTGGAACTGGATTTGGTTGAGGTACTGGTTGCGGAACCGGTTGTGGTTGTGGCGTTGGTGCAGGCTGTGGTTGTGGACTAGGATCTTGCTTAGCTTCAAAAATCCACTTACCGACGAAGGTTAGATTTGCCCCCTCTTCCACTTCTTGGTAACCTAGGAATGTCCATGTACCATTTGCAACAGCAACTTCTACAGGCATCGGTGCTTCTGGAACGAAAGCAATCGCTGCAGAAGAACTTGTAGTATATGTTCCACTTTGTGGAAGTAAACTCAATACTTCTGCTGGCAAGTTGTTGTCTGCGGTTGCACTTTCGAAGCGGTAAGTCACTTGATAGGTTTCAGTTACCGGTGCAGGCAAAACATTAACTGGTACAGACACTTCAGTAGAAGAACCATCTGGATAGTCAACTCGTACCTTACCTGTGTAAGTTCCTGGTTTTGTTGTGTCAATTTGACCTGCAGGTGTGATATCAACTACCTTAGTGCCAGCTGGAAGGCTTGGCAAGTTCGTCACATTATCGGTCAAGTCAGGTGTTTGTCCAACCTTGATAGTTTCTTCCGTTACCTGAGGCGTATAAGTTTCCGCATTTGTCGGATTCGCCTTGAATTCCCATTTGCCTACAAACTCAACATCGGACTTGTTGACAACGGCGCTATCTGCGTCATAATCCTTGAAGGTCCAAGTACCATCATTCACACTATCTGTGTAAGTGGTTTGGGATGGTTGCTGAGCAGAAACAGTGTCACCATTCTCATATGTTGCACTGTCGCTTGGAGTCAAGGCTGCGATGGCTGCTGGAAGAGACTGACCTGCTGTGGCGCTCTCAAAGCGGTAAGTAGCCTGGTACTTGTTGGCTTCAAAGGACCATTTCCCTACAAACTCTACATTTGCCTTGTTGACAACGGCGCTAGCTGCGTCGTAACCCTTGAAGGTCCATGTGCCGTCGTTCACAGTATCTGTGTATGTGGTTTGGGATGGTTGTTGAGCGGAAACAGAGGCACCATTCACATAAGTTGCACTGTCACTTGGAGTCAAGGCTGCGATGGCTGCTGAAAGAGACTTACCTGCTGTCTCACTCTCGAAGCGGTAAGTAGCTTGGTACTTCTTAGCTTCAAAGGACCATTTCCCTACAAACTCTACATTTGCCTTGTTGACCACAGCGCTAGCTGCGTCGTAACCCTTGAATGTCCAGATGCCGTCGTTCACTGCGTCGGTGTACGTGGTTTGAGATGGTTGCTGAGCGGAAACAGAGGCACCATTCACATAAGTTGCACTGTCACTTGGAGTCAATGCTGCGATGGCTGCTGGAAGAACCTTACCTGCTGTCTCACTCTCGAAGCGGTAACTTGCTTGGTACTTGTTGGCTTCAAAGGCCCATGTACCTACAAACTCCACATTTGCCTTGTTCACGACTGCATTGGCTGCGTCGTAACCCTTAAAGGTCCATGTGCCGTCGTTCACTGCGTCGGTGTAAGTGGTTTGGGATGGTTGTTGAGCGGAAACAGAGGCACCATTCACATATGTTGCACTGTCACTTGGAGTCAAGGCTGCGATGGCTGCTGGAAGAACCTTACCTGCTGTTGCGCTCTCGAAGCGATAACTTGCTTGATACTTGTTAGCTTCAAAGGCCCATGTACCTACAAACTCTACATTTGACTTGTTGACCACAGCGCTAACTGCGTCATATCCCTTGAAGGTCCAAGTGCCATCGTTCACTGCATCGGTGTAAGTAGTTTGGGATGGTTGCTGAGCGGAAACAGAGGCACCATTCACATAAGTTGCACTGTCACTTGGAGTCAATGCTGCGATGGCTGCTGGAAGAACCTTACCTGCTGTCTCACTCTCGAAGCGATAACTTGCTTGATACTTGTTAGCTTCAAAGGCCCATGTACCTACAAACTCTACATTTGCCTTGTTGACAACGGCGCTAACTGCGTCGTAACCCTTGAAGGTCCATGTGCCGTCGTTCACAGTATCTGTGTAAGTGGTTTGAGATGGTTGTTGAGCGGAAACAGAGTTACCATTCACATATGTTGCACTGTCACTTGGAGTCAATGCTGCGATGGCTGCTGGAAGAGCTTTTCCTGATGTTGCGCTCTCGAAGCGGTATGTTGCTTGGTACTTGTTAGCTTCAAAAGCCCATTTTCCTACAAACTCAACATCGGACTTATTGACTACAGCGCTATCTGCGTCGTAACCCTTGAAGGTCCATGTGCCGTCGTTCACTGCGTCGGTGTAAGTGGTTTGGGATGGTTGTTGAGCGGAAACAGAGTCTCCATTCACATAAGTTGCACTGTCACTTGGAGTCAAGGCTGCGATGGCTGCTGGAAGAACCTTACCTGCTGTTGCGCTCTCGAAGCGGTAACTTGCTTGATACTTGTTAGCTTCAAAGGCCCATGTACCTACAAACTCTACATTTGCCTTGTTGACTACAGCGCTAGCTGCGTCATAGCCCTTGAAGGTCCAGATGCCGTCGTTCACTGCGTCGGTGTAAGTGGTTTGGGATGGTTGTTGAGCGGAAACAGAGGCACCATTCACATAAGTTGCACTGTCGCTTGGGGTCAATGCTGCGATGGCTGCTGGAAGTGCTTTTCCTGCTGTCTCACTCTCGAAGCGATAAGTAGCTTGATACTTGTTAGCTTCAAAGGCCCATTCCCCTACAAACTCTACATTTGCCTTGTTGACTACAGCGCTAGCTGCGTCATAGCCCTTGAAGGTCCAGATGCCGTCGTTCACAGGATCTGTGTAAGTGGTTTGGGATGGTTGTTGAGCGGAAACAGAGGCACCATTCACATATGTTGCACTGTCACTTGGAGTCAATGCGGCGATGGCTGCTGGAAGAGCTTTACCTACTGTCGCGCTCTCGAAGCGGTAAGTAGCTTGATACTTGTTAGCTTCAAACTTCCACTTACCTGTGAAAGTCAAATCAGCTTTTTTCACAAACTTACTTTTGGCATCGTAACCAAGGAAAGTCCAGGTACCATCGTTCATATCATCTTTGTAAGTCTTTGTTGTCGGCTCTTCTGGTACAACTTTTTGCGTGTTGTAATAGCTTGAGCTGTCTTTTGGTGCTTTCTTCTGGATAAATTCAGGCAAATCAACACCAGCCGTTTCGCTTTCAAAAGTATAGCTTACATGATGCGGTCTAGGCGTTGCTTCCCAGATACCTGTAAATGTCACGCGCTTGCCATTATAGGTCGCATTCTTCTGATCGTAACCTTTGAAGGTCCAGACATAGTCTTTTTCTTCTTCAACTACTGATTCTTTAGCAGGTTGTTTGGCTACAATGGTGTCTCCAACCTTATAAGAAGCCTCATCATTTGGAAGCATTCCCAAAACACTTTGTGGCAATGGAACACCTGCTTTAGATGATTTGAATACATATTCTGGATTTGGAGTAGGCACCCAGCTTCCAAGGAAAGTCTGTCTGCCCTTTCCTACAACAATTTTTTCTTTATCGTATCCTGCAAATGTCCAAGTCACTTTATTCGCTGTATCAACATAAGTCGTTTCACTTGGTTGTTCAGCCAGAATTTCCTTAGGATATAACTTGTAATCATAAGGATTTTTCGGAGTCAACTTGGTGATATGATCTGGTAGTGCAAAAGCAGGATTGGTTGATTGGAACTGATAATCTATACCATTTGGCGCAAAGCTCCAAGATCCTGTGATGGTCTTCACTTTCGTACCTGCAATAGCTTTTCCGTATTTATCCGCATCAAAACCATGGAAGGTCCAAGTACCTGTCGGAACAGTTACTGTGGTTGTGTCAAGTTTGCTTGCATCTTTGTAATCATCAGCTCGTGCAACGAAATCAGTGCCAGCTGGAAGCATATCACGAATCTTATTTGGAAGAGGATACGCAGGAGTCGAGTTAGTGAATTTATACTCCACTCTGTAGATCGTATCAGACTGATCAGTAGGAACCAAGATCCATCTTCCTCTGAAGCGAACATCTTCTGTCCCTACTGTTTTCACACGTGAGGAAATAGTCGTGTTATCATCTTCATAGAAGTCATCAAATACCCAAGTCCCTCTGCCATCAGGATCCTCAAATCTTGTTTTAGATGGCATTTTAACGCGAGCTTTTTCACCCTTGACAAATTCTCTTTCATAAGTGATTAGATCATACAAAGTATGTGGTGGGTAGATTAAATTACCAGAAGAATCTTTTGAATCTGTATAGAAGTCATAGTAGACACTATGCTTGGTCGGTTCAAAGACCCAGTGGAGAGTGTAAGTAGAGTCCTCATCATCAGTTGGTTTTTCTATCTTCTCAGGAGCAATAAACTTCCAAGTACCATCATTATCATCATCTGTGTATGTATAGAAACTTTCAATGACATATCTAACATTATCAGAATAATCTTTCGGAGATGTCGTGATAGGAGCTGGAATTTGTGCCTTCAGATCATCTGGAATAGCCTTCCCTGGGGTATCACTGACAAAGTCAAAGGAAACAGTCTTATCTCTGTGTGGTGTGAAAGACCAAGTACCTGTAAAGAGAACTTTATCTTGATTAACTACCTTGCTATTAGCGTCATAGCCATCAAATTTCCAAGTTCCCTCGTTATCAAAGTCCATGTAGGTCGTCTCACGTGGATATTCCGCAAATACAGTTTCGCCATTTTTGTAAGTATTTGTATTACTTGGCGTCAAGGCCTTAACTGCAGCTGGTAGAGATCGACTAGGATCTGAGCTAACAAACTCATAGTTTTCTGAGTACTTATCCGCTACAAAAGTCCAAGTACCTGTAAACTTAAGGTTCCATCCTTTATGATCCCACTCACTTACTGGTTTTTCAGTAAAATCGTAGCCTGTAAAGGTCCAGGTACCCTTGTTAACTGCATCATAGTAGGACTCTTGAGTCGGTCTAACAGACTCAACCATCTCACCTTTCGGGTATTGCTTTCTCTTTGCATACTCCCATTCAGGCATATCTACCGGCTTCAGATTATTGATCTCAGCAGGTAGTGCTTTGCCAGCAGTCCCACTGAGAAACTCGTAAGTCGGTTTCCGAGGAACCCCTTTAAATACAAACTCCAATGGCATTGTAACTTTTGGCAATTCCCCATATGTAGCCGCCCGCTCTAGTTCACGACTGAAGGTTAAATCTACGATATCTTCCTCAAAGGTCCAATTTCCTTCATTTTCCGCATCATAAAAGGGTTTGTAGACACCTTGAACTTCATCGTAGCGAAGCAAAGCTGCTACCGTATCCCGTATATCTTGAGGTAAATGCTCATCACGTTTATCAAACTGATTGAGAGAAAGCTTGTAATCGTATAGCTTACTTTCTAGATCTTTTATCTCCTTAGGAAGAGGTAATTTATATTCGTCACGTGAGGTCTTAGGACTACTTGGTAAATGATAAAAATTCTCAAAATCGTGCTGGTTCATAGGTTTGTAGGATACAGTGACATCCTCAAAGTATTTCCAAGTTCCTACGAACTCTACATCGCCATTGTTTGCCACTTTACTTGGAGCATCAAAGCCAGTCAAAGCCCAATAGCCTTTTCGGTTAGGAAATTCTTCTGAAGTATAAAAAACATAGTGAAATTCTTGTGCTTTTACTACTTCACCCTCAGCAAATCTTCTTTTATCTTCTGGACTCCAATTTGCAACATAAGATGGCAAAGTTTTTCCAGGTGATCCATTAACCGCTCTATAGGTAGCCTTATATGGTGTCGGCGTAAATTCCCACTTACCTGTGAAGACAACATCATCTTTGTCAATCACCTGACTATCATGGTCATAGCCCTTAAAGGTCCATCTACCACTTCCATCATACTCTACATAAGTTGTTTCAGTTGGCTGGATGGCTTTTACTTTATCGCCCTTTTTGTAGATTGTTGTGTCTTCTGGCTTCAAGTAGTTCAGACCAAATGGAACCGTTTTTCCTGGTGTAGCACTTTCAAACCAATAAAGTGCTGAGCGAGGAGTCTTATCCTTGTCTGGGATGACTTTCGGATTTTTATCACGAAGACCTGAATTGACAAAGGTCACGAGATTGCGATAAACTTTATCAATTTCTTCTTGCTTTGTTGCAGTTTGAAGCACACTATCAGCAGCTGTCATCACGCCATTCAAGATTTCTAGACTATCGTCTGTCTTACTTGAAAAGTCCTTGCTGCGCAACTCTTTGAGGTAGTTCTCCAAAGTGCTCTTGTTTAGACTAGCATTTGCTGGAGTTGCTTGGGCAGTGCCTGCAGCTGGCTGGCTTGTGCCTGTAGCTGGCTGGCTTGTGCCTGTAGCTGGCTGAGCATTTTTAAAAGCAGTCGAATCTGTCGCTTCACTTGTCTCTGCTACCGCAGATTCAGAAGATTTCAAAGTAACTTGATTTTCTTTCTGACGCTCTGCTTGCTCTATTGTAGAAGAGCCCACCGAGACCTGATTCTCTGCCTTATTCTCCACTTGTTCAGTAGCCGTAAGCTCATCAGCTTGAGCTACTTGAGCGGCCCCCATGACCGCAGGCGCAAACAAAAATCCAATCGCAAGTGACACAGTAGCAACTGACAATTTGCGGATTGAATATTTTATCTTTCTATCCTGAAAAAACATTCCAGTCCTCCTTTTATTTCATAATTACTATTTTATCATAAATAGTTGATATTATCGATTTTTTTGACCGTGAATTTTTAAAAATTTATTTGTGGATATTTTCTCATAATATACAAATATACAAGAAACTTTCTTCTCTAAAATTGTGATTTTTGTAAAAAAATGAAAGGAATCGCTCCCTTTCATTTTTTGCTTTTATTTCCAATTTAATACCGCGTTCAAACCATAGTGGTCGCTGACTTGTGGACTATTCTGACCATCAAAAACCACATGCAAACTTTCGACTTCCAGCTCTTTTGTCGTAAAGACATAATCAATTCGAAGTGGTTCGGTATTTCCTTTCCAACCATCAATTTCTGGTGGAACGGTATAGCTACCGCTTCTCTCCTTAGCAACTTCAAAAGCATCTTGCAAATCCAGTGGACTAGCTAAAATCGCTTGGTAGCCTTCCTGACCAGCTGGATTATTAAAATCACCTGCTAAAATCAGAGGTTTGTTCAAACCTTTCAGCACAGCCTCAAATCGAGCCCATTCTTCCTGGAAACCTTTATCCCACCAAGAGAGATGGACGCTTGCAAGAGCAAGCTCCTTGCCTTCAACCTCTGTCTCTGCCAAGGCGACACGGCGAGTATGGTAGTCCGTTGGGTCATCTACATCAGACACTAAAATTTCACGCGCCTTAATAGGCGTTTTAGATAAGATTGCCACACCTTCATGGTAGCGGTCATAGCCGATATGATTGTAAGCCCAAGTCCAGTAGTAATTCTTCCCTTTCTCAGACAATTTTTCAACTAAAAGTCTCACATAGTGGTCTTGATGAATGGGTTCTGCCGCTGGTAAAGCTTGATAAAGATGATCAACCTCTACCTCAGGCAAAGTAATTTCTTGATTGATTTCTTGGAAGCAAATCAAATCATAGTCTTTTTCAAGAATATCCTGGAGCAAGAGCTGGAATTTTTCTTCTGCTTCCTTCTCCATCCAACTGTGGGTATTGAGTGTTAAAAATTTCATGCTTTTCTCCTAAAACAAGAGGTTGGAAAACAGCTTCCAACCTCAAGTATATTACAATTCTACTTTAGCAACTGCTGTTTTAGCTACAAGAGAACCAGTTTGTTCTAATTTAACAGATTTGAGAACATCTCCATTTGTGAAGACAACCACTGTTGAAGTTTCACGACCTGCTGCACGGATAGCATCCAAGTCAGCTGTAACAAGAAGATCACCAGCAGCAACCTTTTGTCCTTCAGAAACGTGAACTGTGAATGGTTTACCTTCAAGGCTTACAGTATCCAAACCGATGTGAACAAGTACTTCAAGACCTGCTTCAGTCACAAGACCAAGAGCGTGTTTTGTTGGGAAGATACTTGATACAGTACCAGAAACTGGAGATACGATATTTCCATTGGCTGGTTCTACTGCAAAACCATCACCCATCATTTTTTGAGCAAAAACTGGGTCTTTCACTTGTTCCAAGGCAATGACTTGACCGTCAGCTACTGAGTAGACTTCCTCAGTTACACCTTTAAAATGTACAGTATTTTGTTGAGCTTCTGTCATTTGACTTGGAAGAGTTTCAGGAATTACTTCACCTGAGTCAAGGATATCTTGGATATCAGATTTCAACACGTCAGCTTTTGGTCCATAGATAGCTTGGACACCTTGTCCTTTCATGACAAGTCCCATAGCTCCTTCTGCTTTCCATTCTTCCTCAGTACCAACGCGATCTGCATCCTTAACAGTTACACGAAGACGAGTCATACATGCATCTACATCTACAATGTTTGCACGACCACCAAGAAGGTTAATGATATTTACAGCTTGAGAAGCAGCGGCAACTTTTGTTTCACCTGGAGCTGCATCTTCTGATGCTCCTTCAGCAGTTTCATAGTTTCCGTTACGTCCTGGAGTTGCATAGTTGAATTTCTTAATCATGAAGTTCGCGATGAAGTACATGATCACTGCAAAGAGGACAGTTACCCAGATAAAGTTAATAATATCCATACCAAGACCAGCGTTGATAGCTAGCGGAGTACGAGTCAAGAATTCAATTGAACCGAATGAGTGCATACGAAGGTGAACAATATCCGCCATAGCAAAGGCAGCACCTTGAACAAGAGCATACACTAGGTAAAGAGGCGTTGCGATAAACATAAACATATACTCGATAGGTTCAGTAACCCCTGTCAAGAATGTTGCAAGGGCTGTCGCAATCATCATACCCTTGTATTGGTGTTTCTTGTCAGCATCAACATTGCGGTAGATAGCAACGATGACACCCATCAAGATACCGAATGAACCGATCATTTGACCAACTTTGAAACGAGCTGGAGTGATAGTTGTAAGAAGGTGTTGGTATTGGTCAGCATTTGAACCTTTAAGGTTAACAAGGTCTGTTACCCATGCAAGCCATAGTGGGTCTTGACCAAATACTTGAGTACCTTTAGCTGCACCAGTTAAAATGTCATAAGTACCACCAAGAGCTGTGTAGTTCATTGGGATAGTCAACATATGGTGAAGACCAAATGGCAAGAGCAAACGTTCCAAGGTACCATACAAGAATGGTGCGAGAACTGGCGCAGTTTCTTGTGAGTTGGCAATCCAGATACCAAAGCTATTGATACCTGTTTGAACTACTGGCCAGAAAGCAGCAAGTAGAATTGCAGCGATTGCTGAACGAAGAATAACAACAAACGGTACAAAACGTTTCCCGTTGAAGAATGAAAGTGCGTCTGGAAGTTTACGGTAGTTGTAGTATTTGTTAAAGGCAGTTGCCCCTACAAAACCAGAGATAATCCCTACAAAAACACCCATGTTCAATGCTGGTGCTTCAAGAACACTGATGAAGTAATCAGCAACTTTGATTGAGCCTCCAAAGAGAGTAGTGACCATAGCCTCAGGGTTTTTCAGCATATCACTTGTAACTCCAAAGATAGTACCAGTGATACGGTTAATCAAGATGAAGGCAAGACCAGCGGCGAAAGCACCACCAGCGCGCTCTTTAGCCCAGCTTCCTCCAATAGCGAGGGCAAACAAAATATGAAGGTTACCGATAACCCCCCAACCAATTTGCTCTAGTACGCCACCAGTAATAACTAGGGGAGCAAGGTTTGGGTCAATCATTGCAAGTGACTTACCGATTGAAATCATCAATCCAGCGGCTGGCATAACAGCAATAACCACCATCAAAGCCTTACCGAATTTCTGCCAAAACTCGAAAGACAAGACATTTTTGAATGTAGCTTTCATCATTCAAATCTCCTTTATTTTATTTAGGCAAACGTTTTACGAAAACGTTTGCACTTGTTTATACTCTAATTATACCACTTTATTTTTTTTTGTAAAGGCTTTTATAAAAAAATTTTCCGTTTTTCTTAAATTTTTATACAAGTGCTAAATTTCAAGTTCAAGTTAGCCAGCAAGCAGTCTTCTCTGGGCGACTTGTAGTCCAAGCATTTTTTAGGATAGTTATTGATCCAGTTTTCGATGGAGGCGACTTCTTTGGAAGTCGTTTTCTTGGTTCCTTTAGGTAACCATCTACGAATGAGCCTGTTGTGATTCTCATTTGTTCCCCTTTCCCAAGAGGCATAGGGGTGTGCATAGTAGATATGTTCCTTAGAAAACACATCAGATAAGCGGTTGAATTCGGCTCCATTATCTGCCGTGATGGAAAGAATCTTGTGTTGTCTTAAGATAAGTTTTAGAGCCTGATTGACAGACTCAGCGATTTTATTTGGAATTGATCGAATGATTTGGTGTCTGCTCCTTTGATCCGTCAAGGCCAGTAGACAGTAGTTTTTCGCTTTGAAACGTCCCTTTCCAATACATTGTAGGACTGTACCACGCTTGATTTCATTGTGGATGGTCTGAGGAGCTTTTCCAAGTAGAGAGGCGATTTCTCTATTTGATTTCTCTTCATTTTTCCATCGTTCGATTAAGCGACGACTATGGATTGTCAAGTGTTTAGCTTTTGTAGTATAATTGATTTGCATCTCTGTGCCTTTCTTGTGTTTGTGGTGAACAACAAGTCTAACACAGAGGTGTTTTCTTATGCCTATAACTAGATTTCATTTAACAACATAGACTAGTTGAACCAGCTCATTTTTAGGAAAGTTGGCTGGCTAACTTCATTATAGAACTTTCAATTTTTATACAAGCGCTAAAAGAAGAAGCTCTATAATATTTGTAGTGGGTAAATCCCCTATAGATCTTATGGAGTCTATTTTGTTGTAGAAAAAAAGTCCCATAAGATTTATAATGAAAAGCGACCAAACCATCATTAGAAAGAATCATATGGAACCATTACATTTTATCATAAAACTACTCGATATTAAAGACCCTAATATCCAAATTATGGATGTTGTTAATAGAGATACCTTCAAGGAAATCATCGCTAAACTGGACTACGACGCCCCATCTTGTCCTGATTGCGGAAGTCAAATGAAGAAATATGATTTTCAAAAACCTTCTAAGATTCCTTACCTTGAAACGACTGGTATGCCTACTAGAATTATCCTTAAAAAGCGTCGTTTCAAGTGCTATCAGTGCTCGAAAATGATGGTCGCTGAGACTTCTATTGTCAAGAAGAATCACCAAATCCCTCGTATTATCAACCAAAAGATTGCTCAAAAGTTGATTGAAAAGACGTCTATGACTGATATTGCTCATCAGCTGGCCATTTCAACTTCAACTGTCATTCGCAAGCTTAATGACTTTCACTTTAAGCCTGACTTTAGCCGTCTTCCTGAGATTATGTCTTGGGACGTTGAAACAGTCAGAGGAGTGACTATTTCAATCGGGAGATGAAGATGAGTTTCATTGCGCAAGATTTTGAAAAGCTCAATATCATCACTGTTCTTGAAGGTAGAACACAAGCTATCATCCGAAATCACTTTCTTCGCTACGATAGAACCGTTCGCTGTCAGGTGAAAATCATTACGATGGATATGTTTAGCCCTTACTATGGCTTAGCTAAACAGCTTTTTCCCAGTGCTAAAATCGTTCTAGATCGTTTTCACATTGTACAACATCTCAGCCGTGCTATGAGTCGTTTGCGGGTCCAAATTATGAATCAGTTTGAGCGAAAATCTCATGAATATAAGGCTATCAAACGTTACTAGAAGCTCATTCAACAAGATAGTCGTAAACTCAGCGATAAGCGATTTTATCGCCCTACTTTTCGTATACACTTGACGAATAAAGAAATTCTAGACAAGCTTTTGAGCTATTCAGAAGACTTGAAACACCACTATAAGCTCTATCAGCTCTTGCTTTTTCACTTTCAGAATAAGGAACCTGACAAATTCTTCGGACTTATTGAGAACAATCTAAAGCTGGTTCATCCTCTTTTTCAGACTGTCTTTAAAACCTCTCTCAAGGACAAAGAGAAAATCGTCAACGTCCTTCAGTTACCTTATTCCAACGCAAAATTGGAAGCGACTAATAATCTCATTAAACTTATCAAACGAAATGCCTTTGGTTTTCGGAATTTTGAAAACTTCAATAAAAGAATTTTCATCGCTCTCAACATCAAAAAAGAAAGGACGAAATTCGTCCTTTCTCGATCTTAGCTGACTTCAACCCACTACAGTTGACAAAGAGCCGTTTATTTCCGTTTTCTCGCAATCAAGTGAATCGGTGTTCCCTCAAAGACAAAGGCCTTGCGGATTTGATTTTCCAAGAAACGCAGGTAAGAGAAGTGCATGAGTTCTTCTTCGTTGACAAAGATGACAAAGGTTGGTGGTTTGGTTGCCACTTGGGTTGCGTAGAAGATTTTGAGTCGTTTCCCTTTGTCTGTCGGTGTTGGATTGATAGCAATGGCATCCATGATGACATCGTTGAGCACCGCAGACGGAATACGTGTATTTTGACTTTCACTGATTTGCTTGATCATCTCAGGCAGTTTGTGGAGTCGTTGCTTGGTAAGAGCGGATACAAAGACAATCGGTGCGTAAGGCAGATATTGGAACTGCTCACGGATATCCTCTTCCCATTTCTTCATGGTGTGGTTGTCTTTTTCAAGAGTATCCCACTTGTTGACCACGATAATCATCCCTTTACCGGCTTCGTGGGCAAAACCTGCGATACGCTTGTCGTACTCACGAATACCTTCTTCGGCATTGAGGACCATCAAGACCACGTCAGAACGGTCAATGGCACGCATGGCACGCATGACAGAGTATTTCTCAGTATTTTCATAGACTTTACCAGATTTACGCATACCAGCTGTATCAATCATGGTAAACTCTTGACCATCCGCATCTGTAAAATGGGTATCAACGGCATCACGAGTTGTACCAGCAACGGGACTAGCAATCACGCGGTCTTCTCCCAAAATGGCGTTGATCAAACTTGATTTTCCAACGTTAGGACGACCAATCAAGCTAAATTTAATCACGTCTGGATTTTCTTCTTCGACTTCGTGTGGTAGATTTTCCACGATGGCATCAAGCACATCCCCTGTTCCGATACCGTGGACAGACGAAATTGGCAGCGGTTCACCCAAGCCTAGTGCATAGAAATCATAGATGTCATTTCGCATCTCAGGATTGTCAACCTTGTTAACGGCAAGGATAACAGGTTTATGGGTTTTATAGAGTTTGCGAGCTACATACTCATCTGCATCTGTGATTCCTTCTTTTCCAGACACCACAAAGACGATGACATCGGCTTCTTCCATGGCAATTTCTGCTTGGTGCTTGATTTGCTCCATGAAGGGAGCATCGACATCGTCAATCCCTCCAGTATCAATCATACTAAAGGAACGATTGAGCCACTCACCCGTTGCATAGATACGGTCACGTGTCACACCCTCGACATCTTCTACGATTGAAATTCGCTCACCAGCGATCCGATTAAATAGGGTTGATTTCCCAACATTGGGACGTCCCACAATGGCAATAGTTGGTAAGGCCATGTTTTCTCACTTTCTACAATAACTTTTTCTGTTCTAGATTCTTCCGAGTTGAACTAGGTTCGGCTTGACCAAACTGCTCTGCCAAACGTTGACTCCAAGAGGTCTTCGCACGCGCACCAGCATAGTCTGCCTGTACTTTGTCATAGTCCAAAATCGCCGCTACTGGCTGTTCTTGGTATTCCTCTTCAAATACCACTTGGTTCAAAGGCAGTCTTGGTTTGACATCGTGTTGTTGATCTGGCACGCCAAGGGCAATCCCAAAAACAGGGTAGGTATAGTCAGGCAGGTTAAAAAGCTCTGCCACTTCTTCTGACTTGTAGCGGACCAAGCCGATAATAACACCACCATATCCCAGACTCTCAGCAGCAAGCAAGGTATTTTGCCCCGCAAGCGCAGCATCCACAGACGTGATAAGGAGAGCTTCTACTCCTTGGGGTTGGAAAGTGTCCGTATGAAGGTTTGCTCCCTTTTCAGCTCGGTTTAAGTCACCAACAAAGAGCAAAAAGGCTGCTGACTGGCGAATGGCTTCCTGAGGAACCAATTCATATAAGGCATCTTTCTTCTCTTGACTACGTACAAGAATCACAGAATAAGATTGAAAATTTTTCCAAGATGATGCCATTTGCCCAGCAGTCAGAATCTCGTCCAAGTCTGTTTGAGGAATATCTTGCTCCTTAAAACGACGAACTGAAGTATGAGCTTTCATCAGTTTAATGGTTTCTGTCATCGGCGATTTTCTCCTTCTAGTCTTGTCTCCTCAGCCAAATAACGGATTCGTTCCATAACCCGTCTAGCTTCCCAAGTCTCATCATTCCCATTCTTTCCTTTGGCAAAATGTTTTTCCAAATCTTGGAAATTAAAGTTGGAAGTAAAGAAGGTCGGCAAATCTTCCTGCATGCGGTACTGAAGAATGACTTGGAGAATCTCATCACGCACCCAAGGGGTAGACTGTTCTGCACCAATATCATCCAAGACCAAGACTTCTGCTAACTTGATCTCATCCACCAAAGTCTTCACAGATCCTTCACCGATAGCATTTTTTACATCAATGACAAAACTTGGATAGTGGAGAATGGTTGTTGAAGCACCACGTTTTTCAGATAGGTCGTGAGCTAAGGCCGCCATCATGAAACTCTTACCGACACCAAAATCTCCATAAAGATAGAGACCTTTTCGGATACTTGGGTAAAGGTCAACAAAAGAATAGAGTCTCTCAAAAATCGGCAAACGTCCTAAGTCATCTAGGTCAATCTGAGCCAATTTCGCTTTCTTTAGACTTGCTGGTAGATTGATCAACTTGAGACGATTCTTGATAGCTGCCTCTTTTTCAGCCGCGATTAGTTCTGGTGTTTCTTCATAAGACACATCCGCATAACCGTGATTCATGACCAAGATAGGCTTATAGCCACGCGCTATATAGTCGGCATCCCCACGAAGAAACTTATCCCGTTCTGTGATGTATTGATTGAACTTGGAGATGCTACGATTTAACTCCTCTGGACTGAGGGATTCTTTCTGGATAAAAGCCGCTACATCTGGGTCTTTCATAATCTGCTGGACTAGGTCCTGATACTGAAAACGACTTGTCTGACGTTTGATAACGTCACCCACACTTTCCATCTAGTCTCCTCCTTCTTCTAATCGGGCTAACATTTCTTGTTTTTTGCGTTCTAGTTCCAGACGAGTTTCCTCGCTGGTTTGATTTTTATATTCTGGATTACTCCACTTGGGAACATTGGTCTTAGTCGAGCTAGTTTTCGATTTTTGGTCTTCTTGCCCTTTTTGCTGACGCTCTCGAATCCGAAGCACAGCTTCTTCTGCTGTCCGAATTTTTTGATAAGCATAGTCATTTGCGACCTTCATGGCATATTTTTCATTGACATTTGCCGAATCAACCTTGTTAAAAGTTAGAAGTAAGACGATATTGATGACTTCGTCCAACAAGCCTAAAGACGCCATCTGGTGAAGAAGTTCCCGTTCGCTCTGGGTGATGTTCCCCTTACGCGTTTGTTTGATTTCCGCTAAAAATTGTAGGGGAGTTTTGTTTTTGGCTTCCCTGATAATGGTCATTTCTTTGGGGCTAAAGTCCGAAGATACCTGCTTTTGTGCTATCTTTTCACGCATGCGTTTGACTGAAATAACCTGAGCCACCGCTGTCGCCTGGGCTAGTTGATAGGTTTCAAACCAGGTCCATTTTTTTTCATCCGCAATGGCAAACAATTCCAAAACATCTGCCTGCTCGTTTTCAAAACGCAAACCATCCCGAGCCATCAGCCGCTGAAAATGCTCTAAATCAAAATCATTTTTCATCTTGATTTTTGACTCGATTGGTGTCACTTCTTCAGTCAGGGTTGGAAAGACTTGACTCAAAGAAACCGAGAGTACTTCTCCCTCACTTGGAGCCTGCCTCATGGCAGAAACAGCTGTATCACCTATCTTTTTCTCCAAAAGTCTACTATAGACAGAATGATTTAGGAATTCCTGACTGGAAAGGGGAGAATGAAGCTGCAATTCATAGACATCCTCCTTCTGATAAAGGGTCAACAAATCCAAAGCAGATAAGACTTTGAGGGATTGGAGCAAGGTCGGCATGCCAAAGTTTAAGTGGTTGAGGATGTGGGAAAAGAGGTGTTCCTTTTGCCCACCATCCCAAAAGGTAATGGCGTATAGATAGAGGCTCAGTGCCTCCTGACCGATAATCGGGAGGTAGCACTGCACCAGAGAAGAGGTATCTTGCGACACCCGATTATTCTTTAGAAAAGAAAAACGGTCATTTGGCTTCATTTACTTTTCCTTTTTCTTCTTAGAGGACTGGGTGATCTGCTGGAGCAGACTCTCCAACTCACTCACATCCTTAAAGCTACGGTAAACACTGGCAAAACGAACATAGGTAATCTCATCCAGCTCCGCCAATTCTTCCATGACTAAAGAACCAATATATTCACTTTGGATCTCATTCTCACTGCGACTGCGGAGTTTTTGCTCGATACGATTGACCACCATGTTGATTTCATCACTTGACACAGGGCGCTTCTGGGCTGAGCGGATAATCCCATTAAAGATTTTATCTCTCGAAAATTGTTCTCGCGTACCGTCTTTTTTGACGACAACCAGCGTTCTTTCTTCTACTCGTTCATAGGTTGTAAAACGATGCTGACACTCGTCGCACTCACGTCTTCGGCGGATGGTATTTCCTTCTTCGGCTTGTCGACTATCAACAACACTAGACTTGGTAGCCCCACATTTTGGACAACGCATGCATTTCCCTCCTTGTCGTTTCCTTTTCATTATACCATTTTTTGAGCAATTCCCAAAACAATTCTTATTTTTACTTGACAAGTTTTTTGTTTTATTGTATTATTTAATTAGAACAATAAAGAAAAAGAAAGGAGACTATGATGTCCTGGTCATTTGATAATACAAAACCCATTTATTTGCAGATTATGGAAAAAATCAAATTACAGATTGTTTCCCATGAACTGGAACCCAACCAACAGCTCCCAACCGTAAGGGAACTAGCGAGCGAGGCTGGGGTCAATCCCAACACAATTCAGCGTGCCTTGTCTGATCTTGAGCGCGAGGGCTTCGTTTATAGCAAGAGGACTACTGGTCGTTTTGTCACCGAGGACTTAGATCTCATCGTTCAGTCCCGCAAACAGCTTTCTGAGGAGCAACTGAAAAACTTTGTAACGGGTATGCTTCAATTCGGCTATCAAAAAGAAGAACTGCCAAGTGTGCTCAGCGAATACATTAAAGGAGTGTAAAATTATGACATTACTAGCATTTGAAAATGTATCCAAATCCTATGGGGCTACAGCAGCCCTTAACAATATTTCCCTTGAGATTCCCGCTGGAAAAATCGTCGGGCTTCTCGGTCCGAACGGATCTGGGAAAACAACCCTAATCAAACTAATCAATGGCCTCCTTCAACCAGATCAAGGACGTGTCCTTATTAACAACATGGATCCAAGTCCTGCTACCAAGGCCATTGTCTCTTATCTACCAGACACGACTTATCTGAATGAACAGATGAAAATCAAAGAAGCACTGACCTACTTTAAAACTTTCTACCAAGATTTCAATCTTGAGCGGGCTCAGCATCTTTTAGCAGATCTTGGCATTGATGAAAACAGTCGTCTCAAGAAATTGTCAAAAGGAAACAAGGAAAAGGTTCAGCTCATCCTGGTTATGAGCCGTGAAGCTCGTCTCTACGTGCTCGACGAACCGATTGGTGGTGTGGATCCAGCTGCCCGTGACTATATCTTGAACACCATCATCAACAACTACTCACCAACTTCAACTGTTTTGATTTCTACCCACTTGATTTCAGATATTGAGCCGATCTTGGATGAAATCATCTTCCTAAATAATGGAAAAGTTGTCCGTCAAGGAAATGTTGATGATATTCGTTATGAGTCAGGTGAGTCGATTGACCAGCTCTTCCGCCAGGAGTTCAAAGCTTAGTTAAAGGAGATTATTATGTTTTGGAATTTAGTTCGTTATGAATTTAAAAATGTTAACAAATGGTATCTAGCTCTCTACGGTGCTGTGCTTGCAATTTCGGTTTTGATTGGTGCATCCATTTCTGGTATTAGTCAGACCTACACTAGCTATGGTAATGATCCCTACTATCTGTTAGGCTTTCTGATCTTAGTTTTTGGTGGGCTCAGCGTTACTCTCTGGATCGCGACGATCTTTCTAATCGTTCGACGCTTCAAGGGAAGTGTCTACGATCGTCAGGGCTATCTGACATTGACTCTGCCCGTCTCTGAACACCAAATCATCAACGCCAAATTACTGGGTGCTCTCATTTGGTCAATCATAAGCTATATTGTATTTATCTTGAGTATCATTATTATCTTCTCACTCACCCCTGTAGTGAAAGATTTGCCACTCCTCTATCGATTTATCTCTCCTTATCTCGGTTACGGTTGGCTCTACGCCCTCTCTCTTCTGGTCGGTTCAATTACTTGGATTTTATCTATTTACCTTTGTATCTCAATTGGTCAACTATTTAACGAGTATCGTACCGCTATGGGAATTTTAGCCTATATCGTGATTAACATCGTGATTGGCTATATTTCTATCTTCTTCCGAATGGATTATGATTTTAACCTCCTAATTAGCGTTGATATCCTCAAAGATTTCATTCTAGCAATTATCTACTACCTCGGAACCTACTACATCTTGAAAAACAAGGTTAACTTGCAATAAAAAATGCCCAGCTAGAAAGCTGGGTTTTTCTTTAACTCAATATCAAACTGGCTACAATGGGACTGACAAAGACGTAGAGAATACCGGTGACACCGATAGCCAAGCCACCCATGGCGCCTGCTACAGAGCCGTATCGAAAGGCGGTTCCCGTTCCGACTGCGTGGCCTGTTCCTCCAAGGGAAAGCCCGACTGCTACCGGATCATCAATTTTCAACCACTTTAAAAGTGTTGGTCCGATAACACTGGTTAAAATCCCAGTTGCCACTACGACGACCAAGGTCACAGTCGTTAAACCTTGCAATTTTTCTGTGATTCCCACTGCCATGGCGGTTGTCACTGACTTGGGAAAGAGAGAAATGGCTAGGAAAAAGTCCATGCCAAAGATTTTCGCCACTATGGCAGTGAAGCTAGTATTGACAACTACTGCTAGCAGACTACCAAAGAGAATACTCCGAGCATGGTGCTTCATCAAGTGAAAGCTCTTATAAAGCGGAATCCCTAGAGCCACTGTCGATGGGACAATCAAATTATTCAGATAAACCCCACCTTGGTAGTAATCTTGGTAAGAAATACCCGTCACCTTTAGAAAGATGATAATGAAAATAGCTGACAAAAGCAAAGGCGTCGTCAATGGATGGGGAAAACGTCTGTAAATCAACATCCCCACTAGATAAGCTAGTATAGACAATGCAATCCCAAACAGAGGATTGGATACAAATTCGCTCATTTGGCATCTCCTTTCTCATAATCTCCCTCAAACCGTCTCTTGATGAACTGAACCACTAGGGCGATGAGGACAATGTTGATAACAGCCGCAAAAAAGACAATCAAGACGATAGGCAAGAGATAGGGGGCAATCACATCAAACTTTTCCATGATTCCCACTGCTGGTGGCAAAAAGAGAATGGTCATATTAGCCAGCAGAAAATTCCCCACCATATTGACATGCCTGGTCCTTAGCCACTTGAATTGCAGGGCTAGAAAAAGAATAATCAAACCGATAATACTGCCTGGGATAGGCAGATGAAAGAAACTGGAGATTCCCTCTCCGATAAGAGAAATCACAAAGAGAATCATTAATTGAACATATAACTTCATCTCAAACTCCTTGAAATAGAATTCTTGCATACCAGTTTACTCTTTTTTCAGAAAATTTCAAGGAAATATCAAAATTTTTCTTTCTTGCAAGGATTAGCTAAAAGTAGTATAATCATTGCATGCGCAATCATCTTATGTTGCAAAGACAGTCAGTAATGACTCTGCTATTTTTACTTTGAAAAGAAAGGAGAAAGCAATGACCTATTTGGAAAAGTGGTTTGACTACAATCGCCGTCAAAAAGAAATGGAAGCCTTGTTGGAAGAAACTATTGCCCAGCAGAGTGAACAAAGGCTGACCTTAAAAGAGTTTTACCTGCTCTACTATCTGGACCTAGCTGATGAAAAATCTCTACGGCAGATTGACCTGCCAGACAAACTCCATCTCAGCCCGAGCGCTGTTTCTCGAATGGTAGCTCGACTAGAAGAAAAAAACTGCGGTTTACTTAGTCGCAGATGTTGCGATCAGGATAGACGAGCTAGTTTTATCTGCCTGACTGATGAGGGACAAACAGCTCTATCTTACTTGCAAAAAGCCGTCGAAGAAAGACTGGAAACGAGTCTTGACTTCATTTCTTAATCAGATTTTTTAAAAAAAGTTGCGTGCGCAATCATTTTTCTTGACATTCCTCTGTTCAAGGAGTACAATAAAGTCAAGATCGAATAAAGGAGTTTTATATGATCGAAATTACCTACCTAGACGCCAGCAAACAAGAGAGAAGCATGACTTTCGAGTCTTACCAAGACTTTGAACGTTCTCAACATGCCTGCCTCATCGGCGTTGCTGATTACTATACTGTCCAAAAATTAACCTACAATGGTCATGACTTGGACTACCATGGGACTTATGGAGATGTCTTCTTCTATCTCATGAAACAAGATTTAAGCCAATATAACTAAAAAAGGAGAAATACAATGGCAAAAGCAATTACAGATGCAACATTTGAACAAGAAACAAAAGACGGTTTGGTCTTGGTAGACTTCTGGGCAACTTGGTGTGGTCCATGTCGTATGCAAGGACCGATTTTGGATAAATTGTCTGAAGAACTTTCAGAAGATGTCTTGAAAATCGTTAAAATGGACGTAGATGAAAATCCAAACACAGCTCGTGCCTTTGGAATCATGTCTATCCCAACTCTTCTCTTCAAAAAAGACGGCCAAGTGGTAAAACAAGTTGCGGGTGTTCATACTGCGGAACAAATCAAGGCCATCGTTGCTGAATTGAGTTAATCACACTAGAGACCAAGTGCTTTATTTGGTCTCTTTTTTCTTGCCCTTTGCCATTTTTCAAAAAATATGCTAGACTGTAGGTAGAATATTACGATGTTTGGGACATGCCATCGCTAAAAAAAACCTCTACTTGGTATTTTTTAGCTCCCCTCAAGGGAGCTTTTTGCGTGCTCTGAACATGTCCCATTTTAGAAGGAGTACTATGAAACGTCAATCAGCCTTGGTCGTCTTTAGTGGGGGTCAAGATTCCACAACCTGCCTCTTTTGGGCTAAAAAACACTATGAAACAGTCGAAGCTGTCACCTTTGCCTACGGCCAACGCCATCATCTCGAAATTCAAGTTGCCGAAGAAATCGCTAAGGAACAAGGCATTCGTCATCACATCTTGGATATGTCTCTACTGGGACAAATCACTGAAAATGCCTTGACTTCTGATCTGGAAATCGAGCAAAAAGAGGGAGAGATTCCCAATACCTTTGTTGACGGTCGCAACCACCTCTTTCTGTCCTTTGCGGCAGTTCTTGCTAAGCAACGGGACATTAAAGACATCGTGACAGGTGTCTGCGAGACAGATTTCTCAGGCTACCCTGATTGTCGGGATGTCTTTGTCAAATCCCTTAATGTTACGCTCAACCTTGCCATGGATTACGACTTTGTTATCCAAACACCTCTCATGTGGCTGGACAAGACTGAAACTTGGGAATTAGCCGACCAACTCGGTGCCTTTAACTATGTTCGTGAAAAGACCTTGACCTGCTACAATGGGATTATCGGAAGTGGCTGTGGAGATTGCCCAGCCTGCCACCTACGTCAACATGGACTAGATGTTTATCTCTCACAGAAAGGAGAGGGCTAATGTTTTTTGCTCCCAAAGAAATCAAACAGGAAACTGGGGAATCTCTTGTCTACAATCCTCACAGAACCTTGGTATCAAAAGAGTTTACTTTCGACGCTGCCCACCACCTCTTTCACTATGAGGGAAAATGCAAGTCTTTGCACGGCCACACCTATCATCTGCAAGTTGCTATCAGTGGATTTTTAGATGAACGTGGCATGACCTACGATTTCGGAGATATCAAAGCGATCTACAAGAACTACTTAGAACCCCACTTGGATCATCGCTATCTCAATGAAACCCTGCCTTATATGAATACAACCGCTGAAAATATGGTTTACTGGATTTTTCAAACCATGAGTCAAGAGTTGCCAGATGAGCGTGATCTCCGTATGGAGTACGTTCGCCTCTATGAGACTCCGACTGCCTTTGCGGAGTTTAGACGGGAGTGGTTAGATGACTAAGGAACGTGTCCTCAAACTACCAGTTCTGGAAATCTTTGGCCCAACATTTCAAGGTGAAGGCCGTGCTATTGGGCAGAAAACCATGTTTGTCCGTACTGCTGGTTGCGACTACCATTGCGACTGGTGCGACTCTGCCTTTACTTGGGATGGTTCTGAAAAGCCAACTCGCATGACCGCTGATGAAGTCATTGCTGCGTTAGATAAATTGGGAAGCTACGACTACGTTACCCTGTCTGGGGGAAATCCTGCTATCCTAGCAGCCAACATGGCTCAACTGGTCACCAAGCTCAAGGAACGCGGTGTAACTCTAGCTGTTGAGACCCAGGGCTCCCGCTGGCAAAATTGGTTAAAAGACATCGACCAGGTCACCCTGAGCCCCAAACCTCCTTCATCCAAGATGGAAGTCAACTTTGAGACCTTGGACTTTATCGTTTCCCAACTGGACCCAGACAAGGTCACCTTTAAAATCCCTGTCTTTGATGATGCCGATTTGGCCTTTGCTAAAGGGATTCAAGAACGCTACCAACCAGATGTTCTCTTCTTATCAGCAGGAAATCCCGAGCCCAAGGCTACAGGCAATATTGTCCAAGACCAACTAGACCGCCTCAAAGAACTCTGGGAACGCATCGCTGCTGACGATAGCTGGGGAAATGTCCGCGTCCTTCCCCAACTCCATACCCTCCTCTACGATAACCAACGCGGTGTTTAAAATTAGAAAGAAAAAATCATGTCACAACAAGAAGAAATGAAAAATCTAAGCCTCCTCGGCAACAAAGAAACCAACTACATTTTCGAGTATCAACCCGAAGTCCTCGAATCCTTTGACAATCGTCATGTGGAAAATGACTACTTCATCAAGTTCAACTGCCCCGAATTTACTTCCCTTTGCCCAATCACTGCTCAGCCAGACTTTGCGACGATTTATATTTCCTACATTCCTGACAAGCTCTGCGTCGAGTCAAAATCCCTCAAACTCTACCTCTTTAGCTATCGAAATCATGGGGATTTTCACGAAAACTGTATCAACACCATCGGGAAAGACTTGGTCAATCTACTAGACCCTCGCTATTTGGAGGTATGGGGAAAATTCACTCCACGTGGGGGCATTTCAATCGACCCTTACTACAACTACGGTAGACCTGGAACCAAGTATGAAGGCTTGGCAGAACAGCGTCTCTTCCAACACGACCTTTATCCAGAGAAAATTGACAACCGTTAAACTCATACTCAATGAAAATCAAAGAGCAAACTAGGAAGCTAGCCGCAGGTTGCTCAAAGCACTGCTTTGAGGTTATAGATAAGACTGACGAAGTCAGCTCAAAACACTGTTTTGAGGTTGCAGATGGACGCTGATGTGGTTTGAATAGATTTTCGAAAAGTATAATACGAAAAAGCCCTGTTCCTCAAACTGAGGAGCAAGGCTTTTTGAGTTTCAATTATTCTTCTGTTCCAAGGAAGCTTTTCGCAACAAGGGCTGCAAGAACGCCACCAACGATTGGGGCAAGGATAAAAATCCATACTTGTTGAAGGGCTGCGCCACCTACCAAGACAGCAGGTGCCAAGCTGCGAGCTGGGTTAACTGAAAGTCCAGTAATGTTCAAGCCCACAAGGATCATGGCCATCAATGACAAACCAATCACCAAACCAGCGATTGCGCCATTGCCCTTGCTTGCTGATGTTACAGTCATGATAACTAGGACAAACAAGAAAGTTGCGATGACTTCAAACAAGAAACCGCCAAAGACAGTGACACCGTTTGCCAAGGCATTTTCACCAAGGCTAGCAGTTGACATGCCTGAGTTAGACAAGAGGAAGAATACCGCAGCTGACGCAAGGAAAGCTCCAACTACTTGTCCAAGGATGTAGTTTACAAGTTCTGAAGATGACAAACGTTTGTTTACAAACATAGCGATCGAAACAGCTGGGTTCAAGTGAGCACCTGAAACAGTTCCGATTGAGAAAGCTGCAACCACAATTGCTAAACCAAAGGCAAAAGCAATTCCAAGGTGTCCAAGACCTTCAACACCATTTCCAAAAACAACAGCTCCTGTTCCGATGAACACAAGCATAAATGTACCGATTAATTCAGCAACAAATTTTTTCATGATAAGTCTCCTTTTTTTCAAACTATGTATTAGTCTATCAGAAGAAGGAAAGGGTTTCAAGAAAATTGACTGGAAAGTTCATTGAAAATCATGAAACGACTCGCTTATCCTTAGTACTGAAAGAATTGAATGGCTTCTTTCAAGGCATCTTGTAAACTGTTTTTCTGGTCAAGTTGGATATAGACTTCCAACAGACATGATCTGAAGTTGGAAAATTTATAAAAATCTTCCCTCTCTTCTATTGGAAAGTCAACAGTTTTTATCCAAGAAGCTACTTGTTCCTGCTCTAATTTTCCTTGCAAAATGGGTTCATAAAGTACTCTCGCTAAGCGCCAATCCTCATCATTTGTAAAACGAATCTCAACACGTTTAAAGATTTTCCCAATGATTTCAAATGCTTCGGCTATATTTGACTTTGGAAAGCTAGGATGACATATAACTTCCGTCAAGAGATCACCCCATGCGCAAATGCGTGGATCCAACCAAACTGAGGAGAGTAGCCCGTCGTCTCTTTTTCCTTTGTAAGATAGTACAAGCCTTGATTTAGCATGGTAGCCCTGATAGGAGAAGGCAACTGCTGGTAATAAAGTGATTCCTTAGCACCATCGCAGGACAGTAGATTGGCATAAATAAGTGCCTTAAAAGAACGTTTAAGAGCTGAAACTCCTCTACTATCAATCTCTTTGTATAGACCTTCATCAGAGGAGACCTCTTCTGAGATAAACTGAAACTGCTCAAGGGAAAACAACTCTTCTTGAATACCTCTAGCTAAACTCGTAAAAACAAGTTCGTCTCGAATTTCTGGAGAGGGATCTCCTAAATGCTCAAGTAACCACTGAATTTCTTCTCGGCTATAGCTTGGTTTTTCTTCTATCACTTTTCTTTGTAATACTTGATACATCCCTAGTACCTCTGCATTTCTAGTAGCTTATCAAAAAATCATCCGTAGATGACTTTACATTCTTTAAACTCCGAATTCAGCACATACTCTATAGTAGGTTCAATTCTGACATCCTATTCCTTTACTCCCCCAACTCAGCGCTATAAGCAATAATCTGGTCAACTGTATCAGACAGGAATTGGATGGTATCACGGAGTGGTTTGTCTGTTGAGATATCCGCTCCAATAATCATGGCTGACTCAAGTGGAGTTTTACTACCACCTGACTTGAGGAGCTCGAGCCAATCTCTAGCTCCAGTTTCTGAATGTTTCAGATGAAGGTAACCCGCAGTCGAGATAACTAGTCCCGCTGAGTAGGTATAACTATACAAGCCCATGTAGTAGTGGGCCTGGCGCATCCAAGTGAGTGCCGCATCGTCATCAATTTCAATAGCATCTCCCCAGAAGTCTGTCAAGACTTCCTTCATTATGCTGTTGAGTTTGCTTGCTCCAAAGGTTTCTCCCTCTTCAATCAATGTATAAACCTTGCGCTGGAAGGCTGCTTCCAAGAGGTGGGTGATGAAATTATGGAAGTAGGTATCTGTCAAGCGGTGGGCAAGGGCAAAGCGTTTTTGACGTGGGTCGTCAGATTGGTGTTCCAAGTAATCACTAAGAAGCAATTCATTGAAGGTTGATGGCGCTTCGACGTAGTAGGTCGACATGTGGGCATTGAAGTAACTTTGGTGATTATCTGAAAAGATAAATTGACCAGAATGCCCGATTTCATGAATCAAGGTATAGACATCGCTCAAACGACCAGTCCAGCTCATGAGGACATAAGGGTGCACGCGATATGGATCCGTAGCATAACCACCAGAATCCTTACCACTGTTAGCAGCGAAGTCTACCCAGCGCTCTTCTTGATAGCGAGCAATTTCTTGAGTATATTCTTGACCCAGTGGTTCTACCGACTTCATGACTAGATCATAGGCATCGTCAATGGTCACTTCAGGATTTAGGGCGCTGTCCAAGTCCAATTTCCAGTCTGCAAAAGTCATCTTTTCAAGACCATTAACCTTGGCAACATGCTTGAGGTATCTCTGAGCAACTGGCGCAAAATCCTTCATGATAAGGTCAATCTGACGGTCAAACATGGCACGGTCCACTTCTTGCTCAGCTAGAAGATAGTCGAATACTGAGTCATAACCTTTCATATCTGCCAGTAGTTTTTCAGACTTGACCTGAGCTAAATAGGCTGCCGCGGCAGTATTTTGGTGCTTACGGAGTCCCTCTGAGAAAGAACGGAAAGATTTCTCACGAACCTCAGCGTCCTCGTGGTTTTGGTAGAAATTTTCATAGGTCACAAAGCTATTTTTGTAGGTCTTGCCATGGGCTTCAAAGTCAGCCATTTCAAAGTCCCCAGCTCGCATCTTAGTATAAATGTCCTGTGGACTGTAGAAAACTTCACCCAGATTAGTCAAAGCCTTCTCCACATCAGCCCCTAGGTAGTGGGCTTTTTTGATTTTGGCCTGACGAATGGCTGCTGTCAAATGTGGCAAGTCACCCAAACGATTCAAAACTTCTTCATCTGCCGCCACCAAAGCGTCGTCAAAGAAGGTCAAGGCTACACTAGCATCTGTCTCAAATTCCATACCAGCTTGTGCAATATTGGCAAATTCTTCATTGCCATAGTCTGTAGTCTGCGGCATAAATGCATAATTGCCAATATGGCTCATCTGAATGTAGATTTGCTCCAATTCCGCAAAGGCCTTCTCAAAATCTTCAAAAGTATGAAGATTGCCCTTGTAGTCACGGCTAAATTGATTGATGTCTTCGCGCGTTTTCTCGATTGCACGCAAGAAATCCTCACGGTCTTGGTATAGGGCTGTTAAGTCCCAAAGTTCCTTTTCTGGAAATTCTGAACGGTGTTTTTGTTCCATTTTCTTCCTCTTATTTCTCTAATTCTAATAAAACACTAAGGGCTGATAAGGCGTAAAGTGGTGCTGTTTCTGCTCGCAAAATACGAGGACCTAGGCCTGCAAAGACGGCTCCTTTAGCTTCAAAAGACTCAACTTCTGCAGGTGAGAGCCCGCCTTCTGGTCCAAAGATAAAGAGCAATTTAGCTCCTTTTTCAAGACCAGAGACTGCTTGCAGAAGCGCAGCAGCTTCTCCTTCTTTTGCTGATTCTTCATAGGCCACTACGATAGAGTCAAACTGTTCTAGTTGGTCTAGAAAGTCAGCTTTTTTCTCAAAAAGCTTGATACTTGGAACAACATTACGCTTGCTTTGTTCTGCTGCTCCAAGGGCAATTTTTTCTAGTTTTTCAATCTTTTTACACAATTTCTTGCCATCCCACTTGGCAACTGACCAGTCGGCAGGGAAGGCCCAGATTTGACTAGCGCCTAGTTCCGTCACTTTTTGAGTGATAAACTCCAGCTTGTCTCCCTTGGGAAAGCCTGATGCGATGGTCACTTGGACTGGCAGTTCTACATTGTCGACTAATTCTTCAACCAACTCAAACTGACGATTTTCCACATCCAGCACGCGCGCCAAGCGCTTGATGCCATCATCAAAGACTAAGGTCACCTCATCCTCTTCTTTCAGCCGCATGACCTGAAACATATGCTTGATGGTTTCCTTGTCCTCGATAGTTACAGGAGAGATTGCACTGCCTTTGACAAAATACTGCTGCATGCTAGCCTCCAATCACACCAGAAATATCCTTGGTCTTCTTAAAGACACAGGCATTCCATTCCCCTTGAATCATGTGGGTTTCAAGGAAAAATCCAGCTGACTCAGCTGACTCGCGCACCATGTCCCACTTGTCCTTGATAATCCCACTCATGATCAGGTAGCCTTCGTTCTTGACCAAACGATAAGCATCATCTGTCAGATGAATGAGAATATCCGCCAAGATATTGGCCACAATGACATCTGCTTCAATCTCCACACCCTTGAGCAAATCTCCAGTAGCAACATGGATGTTTTCCATGCCAGGGTTGAGCTCGATATTTTCCTGAGCGACACGAACCGCCACATCATCCAGGTCATAGGCGAAGATTTCCTTGGCACCCAGAAGCGAGCTGGCAATAGAAAGAACACCTGAACCAGTTCCTACATCAAGCACCGTTTCGCCGCCACGAAGAACCTGCTCCAAGGCGAAAAGGCTCATCTTGGTCGTTGGATGCGTTCCAGTCCCAAAAGCCATGCCTGGATCCAGCTTGATAATCTTTTCTCCAGCAGCCGCCTCGTAGTCCGTCCAGGACGGCACAATGGTCAAGTCGTGAGTGATGCGAGCTGGCTCATAGTATTTCTTCCAGTTGTCTGCCCAGTCTTCCTCAGCCAAGGCAGTCGTGCCCATCTTGACCTCTCCTAGATCCATAAAATCAGTTAATTCTGCCAGGCGAGCCTGCAAATCTGCCTCAACCACTGCTACATCAACCGTATCAGGATAGTAGGCGGTCACTACGATTTCTTCATGTTGCTCGACCTCTGGGAAAATCTCACCAAAACGGTCGACATTCCCCACATAGTCCATGCTGTCTTCAATCGCAACACCTTGCGCCCCCAGCTCAATCAAGAGATTGGAGACCAGCTCCTCTCCCTCACGCTTCACTGTAACTTTTAACTCTTGCCATGTTTCCATTTTGAATCTTCCTTATTTTTCTTGAATTCCTCAATCACATCTGTGTAGTGTTCTTTCATTGCGCTATGAATCTGCTGTTTAAAAATACCAAACGTAAGATAATAAACAAATAGAACAATTCCTTCAAACAGTATCAGAAACAAAAAATATTCTGAAAATGAAAGTGTTTGATTATTCTCACCTTGTAAAGACAGAACATACAGCAGCCCCCAGATAACAGCCATAGAAATCCCAGCTACTTTCGTACCACCTTCTCTCTGCTTCTTTAACTTTAAATATTCCATATAGATGAATGTAGCTTCTTCTCTAGAATATTGTCCAGTTTTTAGTTTGCGTTTAACTTCCTTATTTAACGTCGTTGTTGCAATTGCAAAAATCATTTTACTTCCTCCATATAATCCCTCACTCTATCCTGCAACTGGGGTACAACCTTATCTGAGCCAAGAAATTCCTCAATGCTCATCAACTTGTAGCCCTGCCCTTCGTTACCAAAGACGATACTGTCAAACTGTTCCTGAGCCAACTTCCCAACTAGAAAGACGGATTCCTTCCCCTCAAAAAGCATACTTGGATACACCTTACTCCAAAGCAGGCAATCTTCAGTCAGATGAATTCCCAGTTCTTCATAAACTTCACGCGCCGCGCACTCAAAAGGACTTTCATCGCCTTCTCGCCCGCCACCTGGCAATTCCCATGTATTAGGGTATGGAATGTTTTCCTTATCATCACGCAAGATAGTTAAAATCCTATCCTCACAAAACAGGGCAATTTTGCAACCTGTAAAATCAGAAATTTCTATTTCCATATCAGACTCCTTCGGATAATTCTTTCTCCAACTCTGCTAACCAGTTTTCATAATAACGTTTCTCATCCCGCACCAAACGGCTAGTCACCATGTTTTTTCTAGCAATTTTTATAGCCTTGTCAGTCTGATCCCTATCTTTCTTTACCAGAAATTGATACCATGCTTGCATTATCTGCGTATCTGCCATTTTTAGAGATAAGAAGGACTTGACTCCTCGATTGCTTGCATATTCCTCTGCTTTCTCATGATCCCTTTCAAGCAAGGCAATTTGAAGAAGGTATAATTGGGAAAGAGTTTGAGACATCGGATTGTCTGTTTTATCTAATAAAAACTGAAAGTGTTTCTTGGCAGTCTCTATCTGACCATCGAATATGAAAACTAGTCCCTGGAAAATCTGAATGCTTTCTGCAAAACTCCCTCTCACATCCTCAGCAATAGGCATGATAAAGTCTTTCAAATCATATTCTTGAGGAGCTAGCAAGGTCTGAGCAGAATGCCTCAACACCGAGTAGGCGTATTTCGTATTTCCAGGATGTTGTAGCAATTCCCAGATTTTCGCTCCATCGGTAATCCCAACTGGCTTAGCATTGATGAGAAGAAAAGATAGATTTAGACAAATCCAAGTAGCTGCAAAATACCAGTTAGCTGTCAAAATTCCATACAATAGCGCCAATAAAATCAAGCCAAGATGAACCATCAAGCCTCCTGAAAGCATCAGGATGATTCTTTGATCGCTTTCATCTTCTTTTAATCCAATATACTGAGCGCCAACATTTTTCAGAACAGCTGTTCGACTAAGATGAAACTTGCCTGACTTTTTGGTCAAAAGAAAATTTCCTAATCCAAAAGCCACCAGGCGATAGCCTGTCAGGTAACCGCAAAATGCATGACCTAGCTCATGAAGGATAAATATCAGATAAATGCTGAGAAAAGTAAATAGATAGCCTGGAACAAAGACTAACGAGAAACCTAGCTCTTTAAAGGCAATCGTCCCAAAAACAAATCCCAGCATCAAAAAAACAAAGGACATACCAGAAATAAAAGACAAGCCTATTTTCTTCATATACTTTCTCCCCTAGTCTCTAATATCTCGGATAAGGATAAAATTCTCCTTCTTCCAAGCCGACTTTTCCTTCTTCAAAGACTTCTTGGTTCCATTCCATGACAAATTCTTCTGCTTCTGGGTCTTCCAAAAAGTCCATGAGGGCATCCAGCCCAACCTCGGCAGTATCTTTCAGGAAAAGGGCAAAATAAGCTAAAAACTCGCGAGAAAATCCTTTTTTAGGCAGATAAGGAATGACAGCCAAATAATCTTCTGCATTAACTGTTGACTTAGCAGGATTGTAAAAAAGCACTGCTTCTTCAAAGAGAATATCATCCGAAGAAACCTCTCCGTCTTCATCCACCATCTCCACACCTGTAGCGTTTTGCGCTTCCAAGAGAAAACTCACTTCAACCGCGTGGTTGCGCTTGTCCCAGCTAATCTCATAGTCAAAAGGAAAGTTCTTGTCCAATTCTTCCTCTAAAACATCTAAAAATCCGTATGTTGCCATTTTGTCCTCTTTCTATGCGACTCTTTAATCGCCCCGATTGCTCGGAAATATGCTAAAATAGATACTACCATCTTACCACATATACATCAGAAAATCCATGTTAGAAAGGACTGCTATGCCAGACAATCTCGCGCTTCGCATGCGCCCTAAAACTATCGACCAAGTCATCGGTCAAAAGCATCTGGTAGGACCTGGAAAAATTATCCGTCGTATGGTGGAAGCCAATCGTCTGTCTTCCATGATTCTCTACGGACCTCCAGGAATCGGCAAAACCAGTATCGCCTCTGCCATCGCTGGAACAACCAAGTATGCCTTTCGGACCTTCAATGCCACTGTTGATAGTAAAAAACGGCTCCAAGAGATTGCTGAAGAAGCTAAATTCTCAGGTGGCCTTGTACTGCTACTAGACGAGATTCATCGTCTTGACAAAACCAAGCAAGACTTTCTCCTTCCTCTCTTGGAAAGTGGACTTGTCATCATGATTGGGGCTACGACTGAAAATCCCTTCTTTTCTGTCACTCCTGCCATCCGTAGCCGTGTTCAGATTTTTGAGTTGGAACCTCTGTCCAATCAAGATGTCAAAGAAGCGATTCAGATAGCTCTAAGTAACCCTGAGCGTGGTTTTGATTTTCCAGTAGAGCTAGATGAGGAGGCGCTGGATTTCATCGCAACCTCTACAAACGGAGATCTTCGCTCTGCCTTCAACTCACTTGACTTGGCTGTTCTCTCTACCCCTGAAAATGATAAGGGCATCCGCCATATCACTCTTGATATCATGGAGAACAGTCTGCAAAGGAGCTATATAACTATGGACAAGGATGGGGATGGCCACTATGATGTCCTCTCAGCCCTGCAAAAGTCCATCCGCGGCTCGGATGTGGATGCCAGTCTTCATTACGCAGCCCGCTTGATTGAAGCTGGGGATCTGCCTAGTCTCGCTCGTCGTTTGACTGTGATTGCCTATGAGGATATTGGTTTGGCCAATCCTGAAGCCCAGATTCATACCGTAACTGCTCTAGATGCTGCACAAAGAATTGGTTTCCCAGAAGCTCGCATTCTCATTGCCAATATCGTGATTGATTTGGCCCTTTCTCCAAAATCCAACTCAGCCTATGTGGCTATGGACAAGGCTCTTGCTGACCTCAAAACATCAGGGCATTTGCCCATTCCACGACATCTGCGTGATGGACATTATAGTGGTAGCAAGGAATTGGGCAACGCTCAAAACTATCTCTATCCACACAACTATCCTGGACACTGGGTCAAACAAGACTACTTGCCAGAAAAGATTCGCAATCATAGCTACTTTTCACCAGAGGAAACTGGCAAGTACGAACGGGCCTTAGCCCAACGTAAGGAAACCATTGATAAATTAAGAAACTTGTGAAATCCTTTTCAAAAAAAATAAATTTTCCTCTTGAATTTTTTAAAAAAAGTGGTATCATATAAACATAGAAACGCTGTGGTGTACGACTTCACACTTAAGTGTTGACCGACTATTTTTTGTATTATTAGGGAAACAAAAGTCTTCTAACAGCATGTAAGCCGTCTCACACGGAAACAGCTTCAGTTAGAGCGAGTTGCCCACCTGCTTAATTGCGCGGGTTCAATACAAACCGTGAAGATTCGGCACCAATACAGCTTTTTCTTTGCCTCCTTAGCTCAGCTGGCAGAGCAGCGGACTCTTAATCCGTGGGTCACAGGTTCGATCCCTGTAGGGGGCACTAAATACAACAGGAAAAAGCCTTAATTTCAAGGCTTTTTTGCTTGTCTATAACTGATTTGCTCCATCATTTGCCCCACTTTTAAATCTATCTTTTCTTTTTGAATCAAATTACATCTTAACAAATAGTGTAAAGCCAGTTACTTTTGCTTTGATGCCATACAATATTTTCATGTAGAGAAGACAAATTTTATCTTCTCTTTTTATTTTCAAAATGATAAAAACTGAAACTTCCAAATTTTCCATTTTGTTTATTGACATTTCCTCTAAAAAGGTGTATAATATTTTTATTATCAAACTATACTATACTATATAGGGGGTATTGAAATGAAATTTTCTAATCGTTTACTGCTATTCCTTGCAGGAGTTGTTTTTGTCCTTTTAGGACTTTTCCTATTTACAAACCCAGTAGCTAATCTTGTTGCTTACAGCTGGTGGATTGCATTTGGTTTACTGGTTTCTTCTATAGCAGCTATTTTAGGCTATTTCTCTGTACCAAAAGAGCTTCGCTCACCAGCTCATCTTTTCCAAGGGATTGTTAATCTTCTCTTAGCTCTTTACCTCGTTGCCTATGGCTTTGTGACGCTGCCAGTTGTCATTCCAACTATTTTAGGAATTTGGTTAATTGTAGAAGCCATTATAGCTTTCTTTAAAGGCAATCGTCTGGGATTGATTTTCCCTATTATTGGCAACCATATCATGTGGATAGCGTTGCTTGCATTTTTACTAGGTCTAGTGATTTTGTTCAATCCAGTAGCTACAAGTGTCTTTGTCGTTTATGTCGTTGCCTTTGCATTTTTAATTGTTGGTTTCACCTATATCCTTGATGCCTTTCGTAAATAATCTAGCTGCCATTTTGGGCATATTAAAATAGCTGGGAAGTTACATTCTCAGCTTTTTCTGTTGCCTCCTTAGCTCAGTTGGTAGAGCAGTAGACTCTTAAGCTATGGGGCGCAGGTTCGAGCCCTGCAGGGGGCACATCTAAATCAACAGAAATAAGCCTTGAAACCAAGGCTTTTTTTAACGTCTAATAGCTTTTTGTAGAAAAGTATTTAAAAATAAAAGAGAAGAGAATCTCTCACTCTCTTCTCAGTATATCTTATTAAATTTAGTTTTTCTTAATCTACCTGATTTTCCTTTGCAACGACAAATTCTTTAACCAGTCGATAGATAACAGCAAATACGGGGGTAAAGAATATCATTCCAAGTAGTCCGAAAAGATTCCCTCCAATACTAGCAGCCGCAAGCGTGAAAATAGCTGGCAAACCAATAGACTGACCTACAACTCTAGGATAAATAAGGTTTCCTTCAATCAGCTGTATAACTTGATATAGAAGAAGAGAAAGTAAGGCTTGAGTAGGACTCACTGTGAAGATAAAAATCGCTCCCACAACACAAGCAATCATAGGCCCTACATAAGGAATGAACGATAGCACTCCTGCAAAGATACCTGTCATTACTCCATAGGGTATCCCAAACACGCTGTAACCAACCGCTATCATAACTCCTATGATAACTGCTTCAATCAGCTGACTCATCAAAAATTGGTCATAAGTCTCTAGTGCTACTTGTCCAATGTAAGTCAACTTTATCACCACCTTCTCTGGAAGAAAAACTTTTAGAAGTCGACTCGTCATCGCTGCCAAATGTTCCTTACTGGATAAAAATAAAAAGGTGAAGACTATAATCAAAAAGGCATTCATCAAACTTGAAAAAATATTGCCGATATTACTAGTCAGACCTGATAAAAAACCTATCAAAGCTTGGCTAATAGAACTAGATTGTCCCTGTATGCCTGATACGATAGTTGACAACATGTCTTTGGTTACAAATTCCGAGCTGCCTAGCAATTTCCCAAGTTGAGTAAGGACTGTTGAAAGGACTGTTCCCAGCTGACTAATAGTCTGGGCTAGGGTTGGCAGCACCAAAACCAAAAGAGCAATCACGATTAAGATAAGAGCTAGGAAAACAAGTACCATGGCAATCGGACGACGCAACTCTGCCTTTACCTTCAATTTAACTAAGTACTGTTCAATTTTTTTCATAGGAACATTAAGCACAAAAGCAATAACAGCACCATAAATCAAGGTTGATATTACATCAAAGAGAGAGATTGCTCCTGATATAAAGCTCGATGCATTCAGAATTACAAGAGCAACCAGCCCTATAAAAAGTATTAACGGGGTGTATTTTTTTACTAAGTTCATAAATTCTCCTTAATAAACATGTTTAGATACGACTATACTATTTGGTTTTTCAAACTCTCGATTAAGGTAGGCTTGGTAAGTTCCTGGAGCGATAAATCCTTTGGGTGAGAGGATATCGGTGCCAGCCTGACCGACTATGGTATCAGCCAAGAGCACACAGTTTGTAGATAAGACAAAGTAGGATTTAAACTTAGATTTGATAAATTTATAAAGTTCCCCATCTGTCTCATGTCTGATTTTATAAGCGTAGGTGTAGTCTTCCTTACCATCACCTGTCATGATTTTATCTGCACTTGGCTCCCATGGAATCGTCAGTTGTTTCAATTCAGCCAACTTTTTCTGAACTGCTTTTTCCATTTCAGGCGTCAAATCTATCCCATAACCAAAAAGCGTTTTTTGACTCTCACGTTTACATAGGTCAATGTACTTGTCACGATCACAGAAATATAAGACACCATCTCCTACCATGCCAAATAAGGTCTCAGAAGACGGATCATAGTTGCCATAAGAAATAACACGGCCTTGATAGCAGATATCCACATGACCAATAGCTGAAAACAGGGAGGTCTCAGCTGTATGAACAAAAATTTCTAGCTCTGCTGTCTTACCAGACTTCACTATTCCAAGATGGATATCTTCTTCCTCATCAGCATTTTCCAGCATAAATTTGTTAATTTTTGCTAAAGTTCTTGCAGGGATGAGAGCGGCTAGGACAATAGGTAAGCTAATTCTAATGCGACGTTTGAGATGGTTTTTCCCAATTTCCCCTTCAAATAAGAAACCGTCACGGATATTGGACAGACCATAAAGGAAAAAATAAGCCCCTAAAACAAAGAGTTGAAAGACAGAATTTCCCGTAGAGGACAAAAGACTAGCTCCACCAAGAAAAACTAGTAGAATACCATCTAGTAAGAGACGAAAACGAGGTCGAATATTATTTTTACGGTAGAGAACATAGGTGACAAGATTAATCGTGGCCCCAAAAATCTGATAAACTCCAATCACAAGAGCCAGAACATAAATCGGTATATCAGTCGCAAGATTAGAACCTAGCAAATATCCCAGCACTAACAATTTAACCAGTGCAACTCCCAAGGTATCCGTTGACTGGCTTTTTTTGAAAACTCTTAATAGCAAATCTACGACCGTTGCTATCCAAGCTAAAAACAGAACCAGGCGAATAACTGTTACTGGCAACCAAGTCCCCGTGACCATCAAGATGAGACCTAGCAGAACAAACAAGAACCCCTGAGCAAGTAATTTCTTACCTGTCAGACCTAAAGATAGAATTTTCGCCATATAAAAACCTTTCAACAATAAAAATTAAACACTCCGATTAAACTGACTAGTAAATAGCCAACACTACAAACAGCCTGTGCCAGCAACATATGGTGACTAGAAATGACTGTAGTAATGTCACCATCTTGTCTTATGCACTTCTAAAATTTGTTTTATTGATTCGAAAACAAAGCTAATAAAAATTAACTAAACTTGAGAGATAAGTACAATTGAGACGAAAAAATGTATAACCAATTCAACTTGTTAAGGTAAGAAAGCATTATTTCCAATCTATTAATTATTCATCTATTACCTATTATGACACAATATTCCCTATAGTTCAACTTTTTACTTGTTTTTATATTACACGGACTAAAAAGTTTTCAACAGTTGATTGCATGTGTTTTAATAAGTTTTAACCTTTCTTGGTTAGATAAAAAAAGAACCATACAGTTTAGAATCTGTATGGTTTTTGCCCCACTTTTGTCCCATTTTTAAATCATGACATTGAAAATACCTAAAATCACTTATATTTCAATATTTTTAATTGCTCTCAATATGAAAGTCCTTTCCAAATCCCTGTAGGGGGCATCTAAATACAACAGGAAAAAGCCTTGATTTACAAGGCATTTTTGTGTAGTCTTAGCACTAAAAAACGATAGAAAAAACACCCCTTCTGAACTGCACCCCAAAAGTTAGACAGAAAAAACCTAACTTTTGTGGCGCAGTTCATTCGCGTCACATGAAGTTATTTAAGCATATCCTTTTCTCTCATTGCCATTTTCTGTTATAATAAACTATACTTCTAAAATAGAAAGGACTTAAGATGACAACTCTTATTAAACATAAACGTGTAGAATTTTCAGAACTTTTTTATGACTTAGTTTTTGTTTTTGCAATTTCAAAAGTAACTACTTTAATTGACCATCTTCATAACGGTATTTTGACTTGGAATTCTTTCCTTGATTTTTTCATTGCTACTTTGTTTCTCATCGATTCCTGGATGATTCAAACCGATTATACCAATCGCTATGGAAAGAACTCTTTATTTAACATAGTAATCATGTTTATCAAAATGGGAATTTTACTCTTTATAGCCAATATGATTGGACCTGATTGGCAACAATATTTTCATTATCTCTGTTGGGCTATTGGTACATTAACCCTTACCTTATTTTTTCAATATTTGGTTGAATTTTTTAGAAAATCAACCGATGATGCTAATCGGGAAAGTATCAAAGGTTTTCTATGGATAACAGGTCTAGGAAGTTTAGGATTCTATCTAGCAGCTCTTCTTCCTATTTACCTTAGAGTCTATATCTTATTTGCTAGTATTCTGCTAACATTTATTATGCCAAGTATCTTGCTTAATAAAGATAAGCATTACCAGGTAAATCTCCCCCATTTAATCGAGCGTATCTCCCTTCTTGTCATTATTATGTTTGGAGAGATGATTACGGAGCTAGCTAACTTCTTTACAATCGAGAATTTCTCGATTTATTCGGTTCTTTATTTCATTATTATGCTTTCTCTGTTCTTGTTTTATTTTGGTCAATTCGACCATGCTATTGATGAAAAATCTAATCAAAAGGGACTATTTCTAATTTACAGTCACTATCCTATTTTCATTGGACTTATGATGATGACTGTATCGATGAGTTTTCTTCTGAATCCTGAAGCTAATCGTCTC
Organism: Streptococcus oralis; assembly: GCF_016028255.1. Lineage (NCBI taxonomy): Bacteria > Bacillati > Bacillota > Bacilli > Lactobacillales > Streptococcaceae > Streptococcus > Streptococcus oralis. Next base: position 1,025,245 of record NZ_CP065707.1, on the reverse strand, counting down.
TTTGCAACCATCTTCTCTTATATCGGATTTGGCCTCTTTCAAGCTGCTGTCCTAGTAAATGGACCCCATAACAAACACTATCTTCGCTATTCGAAAAGTTACTACTGTGTCCAAGCGACACTCTATCTGGCTGCCTTGATTCTCTCTTTAATCTTTGCTTCTAATCCTATAATAGTAGTGAGTATAACAACCATTTTAGCTCTAGCTATAGCCATTCTTTTTATTTATTTTTATATGACACAGAATAAAAAATATTCCAAATCTAACTGGGGATTATTTTAATGAGTTTATAACATTAAAAAGCTTTGGGAACCAAGGCTTTATATGATATCAATCACCGACCACGAAAATGTTTAGCTTACAGAACTGCTAGTGAAGCTCTAGAGGATGAGTTCGAGTAAATGTTGCACTTATTCTTGCAATTTATCATTTACTTGATGCACGAACTCGATATTTTTTTCGTTAATTTGTTTTTGCCCCACTTTTGCCCCATTTTTAAATCCTGACATTGAAAATACCTAAATGTATTTCCCTAAAATCAGCTATATTTCAACATTTTTGTTTATTTTCAATATGAAAAGTTCTTACAAATTCATGCAGGGGGCATCTAAACAACAGGAAAAAGCCTTGGTTTCAAGGCTTTTTTGCTTTCTATCTCCCCTTTTTCATGATGTATTTTCGTATAGGTACTTCAACCATTTGAACGATTTCAAATCCTTCTTTTTGGTAAAGCTTGTAAGCTGTTTGATTTGCCTCATAGACATTTAGAGAAATAGTATCTATGTCTTCATTTTCAAAGGCCAAACTAACAAATTTTCTTAAAGCCTGGCTACCTAAGCCCTGCCCCTGTTTCTGGGGGTTGATAAAAAATCTCCCGATATGAAGATTCCTGTCTTCTAGCCTAATTTTCTGGATAAGCCCCACAAACTCTTGTCCATCAAAGATTGAAAAGATTCCTTCCAAATCTTGCAAGATTTGAATTGTTAAAGGAAAAGGAATCATTGTTCCCATCCATTGTTCTTGAAAGGATTTGCCAAGGGAGTTGGACCATTGGCATACGAGCTGAGCATTTTCTGTGCTCACATTTTCTTCAAAACGAATCATCATCTTGACCTCACCATCTTATCAATGTTTCTTTATTATACTACTTCTTCTATTTTTTACGAATAGATAAGTATGATTGATCTTTATTTTTTTCTTGTCGGGAACATTCTCGCTTCCTTTCTAGGTTTGGTCATTGACCGTTTCCCTGACCAATCCATTATTCGACCAGCTAGCCACTGCAATTCCTGTCAGACTCGCTTGCGTCCGCTAGATTTGATTCCTATCCTTTCGCAGGTCTTCAATCGCTTTCGCTGTCGCTACTGCAAGATTCGCTATCCAATCTGGTATGCTCTCTTTGAACTCGGCTTAGGGCTTGTCTTTCTGGCTTGGTCTTGGGGCTGTATTTCCATAGGACAAGTCATCCTCATCACTGCTGGCTTGACCTTGGGTATCTACGACTTTCGCCATCAGGAATATCCCCTACTGGTCTGGCTGACTTTTCACCTAATCATCCTGGCTTTCTGTGGTTGGAATCTGGTCATGGTCTTCTTTCTTGCCCTTGGAATTTTGGCGCATTTTATCGATATTCGCATGGGTGCAGGGGATTTTCTCTTTCTGGCTTCTTGTGCTCTCGTCTTTAGTGTGACCGAACTACTCATCTTGATTCAGTTCGCTTCTGCAACAGGAATTCTAGCCTTTCTCCTGAAAAAGAAAAAGGAAAGACTTCCTTTCGTGCCTTTCCTCTTACTTGCTGCTTGCATGATTATTTTTGGTAAGCTACTGCTTGTTTGATAAAGTCCTCAATTGGCTCTCCTTGGTGGAGAGCTTTTACGATTTTTGAACCGACGATAACGCCATCTGACACTGCATTGAAACGTTCTACATCAGCTTGACTAGAAACACCAAAACCTGTCAAGACTGGGATGTCAGCTACTTGATGCAATTGTGCCAAGTGCTTGTCCAAGTCTGCACGGTAATTGCCTGACTTCCCTGTCACCCCATTAATGGCAACGGCATAGACGAAGCCTTCTGCCCCTGCAATCAACTCTTTTTGACGCTCAAGTCCTGTTGTCAAACTAACTAGGGGAATCAAGGCGATGTCTGTGTCTGCCAAAAATGGTTCTACAAAGTTAGCATGTTCATGAGGCAGGTCTGGGATAATCAAACCCTTAACTGCTGTATCTGCCAAATCTTTGACAAATTTCTCAACACCGTACTGAAATAGGGGGTTGAAGTAGGTCATAATGACAAGTGGAACTTCTGTTTCAATGCTTTTCAAGGTTTCCACCAAAGCCTGGGTAGAAGTTCCGTGAGCTAGACTGCGCAAGCCTGCTTCTTCGATAACAGAGCCATCTGCAACAGGGTCTGAAAAGGGAATACCCACTTCAATGGCTGAAACACCCAAATCTTCTAAAAAGTGGATTGTTTCACCTAGGCCATCCAGACCTTTCTCATGGTCCCCAGCCATGATATAAGGAACAAAAATTCCTTTTCCAGTCGCTTTTATAGCGTTCAATTTTTCTGTTAGTGTCTTAGGCATGAGCTTCTCCCTTCTTTGCTGCATCTGCTTCCAAGCGGTCTTTGACTTGAACTACATCCTTGTCCCCACGACCGGATAGGCAGACAATCATCGACTTGTCTGGTCCAAGTTCTTTGGCCAATTTCACTGCAAAGGCAATGGCGTGGCTAGATTCCAAGGCTGGGATAATTCCTTCCACACGAGACAAGAGTTGGAATCCTTCCAAGGCTTCCTCGTCAGTCACAGGAACATAGCTGGCACGTTTGATATCGTGGTAGTGAGAGTGTTCTGGACCGATACCAGGGTAGTCTAACCCTGCTGAGATAGAAAAGGCTTCTAAGATTTGCCCATGTGCATCTTGGAGCACATCCATAAGCGAACCGTGGAGAACACCTGGGCGACCCTTGGTCAAGGTAGCTGCGTGATGCTCTGTATCCACACCAAGTCCTGCTGCTTCAGCCCCATACATTGCTACTGACTCATCTTCTACAAATGGATGGAAGAGACCGATAGCATTAGAACCACCACCAACACAAGCTACTAGAGCATCTGGCAAATCTTGACCTGTCAAGTCACGGTACTGTTGTTTGGCTTCTCGACCGATGACACTTTGGAAGTCACGAACGATTTCTGGGAATGGATGAGGTCCTAAGGCAGAACCAAGGATATAGTGGGTATCGTCGATATTTGCCACCCATGAACGGAGGGCTGCATTGACCGCATCCTTGAGCACGCGCGAACCATCTGTTACTGCCTCAACCTTGGCTCCCAAAAGCTCCATACGGAAGACATTGAGGGCTTGTCGTTTGACATCTTCCTCACCCATGTAAATGGTACATTCCATGTTAAAGAGGGCTGCAGCTGTTGCAGTTGCTACACCGTGCTGACCAGCACCTGTTTCAGCGATAATTTTCTTTTTGCCCATGCGCTTAGCCAGAAGAACTTGGCCCAAGGCATTGTTAATCTTGTGGGCCCCTGTGTGATTGAGGTCTTCCCGTTTGAGATAAATCTTAGCTCCACCGATATGCTGGGTCAAGTTTTTTGCGTAGTAAAGGGGAGTTTCACGTCCTACATACTGGCGTAAGAGCTGGTTTAATTCCTCTTGGAAACTTGGGTCCGCCTGACTTTCACGATAAGCTTTTTCCAACTCCAAAACTGCTGTCATCAATGTTTCTGGGACAAAACGTCCGCCGAATTTTCCGTAAAATCCATCTTTATTTGGTTCTTGATATGCCATTCTTTGCCCTCTCTATAAATCTTCTAATCTTTTCATGATCTTTTTGTCCATCTGTCTCCACTCCACTTGATACATCGACTGCATAGGGAGTAAAGTGTCGAATTGCTTTTACTACATTGTCTTCCTTAAGCCCACCTGCGATAAAGAAAGGCTGAGCTAGTTCTGCCGTATCCAGTTGGCCCCAGTCAAAGATCTGGCCACTCCCTGCCACAGGGGCATCAAAGAGTAGATAATCTGCCCGAGAATTGGGCACATGCCCCTCTCCATCCACCTGCACAGCCTGAATGCTGGCACAAGGTGAATCCTCAAACAAATCATCTGCTACCTGACCATGAACTTGAACCAAGTCCAAGCCAACTTTTTTAATTGCTTCTAGTAGTTCTGTCCTACTTGGTGAAACAAATACGCCAACCTTTTTTACATCGGAAGGAATGTGCTTTGCGAGCTCAGCAGCCTCTTCCAAGCTCACCTGTCTTTTACTAAGCGCAAAGACAAAACCAATGTAGTCTGCCCCTGCTGATACGGCTGTCTCTACCGCTTCTTTGGTCGATAATCCACAAATCTTAACCTTTGTCAATCTGCAACTCCTTGATTCTTTGAGCCACATCCTCTGCCTGCATGAGAGCTGTTCCCACCAAAATTCCGTTAAAGGATGATGCTACTCGTTCCGCATCCTGTCCTGTGAAAATGGCAGATTCAGAAATGTAATAGTGACCTTTCTTAAAGTGCTGAGCCAAGTCTACACTGGTCTGCAAGTCGACTTCAAAGGTGGTCAAGTTACGGTTGTTAACCCCAATAATCTCAGCACCCAGTCTGTGGGCCACCTCTAGTTCAGCAAGATTGTGAGTCTCCACCAAAACTTCTAGACCAAGCTCTGTCGCATAGTCGTAAAGTTCCTTAAGGCGTTCTTCTGACAAGGCTGCCACAATGAGCAAGATGACTGTCGCACCCGCATTGCGAGCACGGATGATTTGCTTTTCATCGATGATAAAGTCCTTATTAAGCGTCGGAATGTTTACCTGACTGGAAATCTCACGCAAATAATCCAAATGCCCTTTAAAGAAAACTTCATCTGTCAAAACCGAAATCATCACTGCTCCGTTCGCTTCATAAGTCTGGGCCTGTTGCACAATATCCACATCGAGATTGATATCTCCCAGACTAGGGCTAGCCTTCTTGACCTCAGCGATTACCTGCAAACGGTCTTGATGTTGTTTTAAATAGTCAGCCAAGCGATAGGTCTGGCGCAAGGGCTGGATTTCCTCCAGCTCCATTTGCTCGACTTCACGCGCCTTCTGTTCTAAGATTCGTGATAAAAATTCCTGACTCATTTTTGGTACTCCTGTAACAGTCTGAGTTTTTCAAGGGCCTTGCCACTAGCAATCACTTGACGAGCCAAGGCAACTCCTTCCTTGATACTAGCTACCTTACCATTAGCATAGAAACCAAGACCAGCATTCAAGACTGTCGTTTCCAAGAATGGACTTGGTTCGTTTTGAAGAACGCTGAGCAAAATTTCTGCATTTTCCTGAGCATTGCCACCACGGATATCTTCGATAGCGTAGCGTTCCATCCCCAAATCCTCTGGAGTGAAGCTTGACAAGGTGATTTCGCCATTTTCAAGAAGAGCAATATTGGTTGTTCCGTTCAAGCCAGCTTCATCCAGCCCTTCTGGTCCAGCAACCACGATGGCACGCTTGCGGCCCATATTTTTCAAAACCTGAGCGGTACTTTCTAGCAGTTCTGGACGACTAATCCCAAGAAGCTGTGTTTCCAAGGCCATTGGGTGAATCAGTGGACCAGTCAAGTTCATGATTGTTGGAATTCCCAATTCCAAACGTGCTGGCATGATGTATTTCATAGCTGGGTGCATATTTTTAGCAAAGAGAAAGACGATGCCAGTTTTATCAAAAACCTTACCTAGTTCAGCTGGTTTGAGGTCAAGATTGATGCCCAATGCTTGAAGGACATCTGCAGAACCCGATTTAGAAGAAATCGAACGGTTACCGTGCTTAGCCATATGAATGCCGCCACCAGCCAAGACAAAGGCTGCAGTTGTGGAAATGTTAAAGCTGAAAGACTTGTCCCCACCTGTACCACAGTTGTCCATGGCATCATGTATCTCAGTTGGAATGTGTTGGGCATGGCCTCTCATGACTTGTGCAATGGCTGTGCGTTCTTCAGGTGTTTCCCCCTTCATCTTAAGTGCCAAGAGAAGAGAAGCAATCTGAGCTTCGGTTACACGCCCAGTTACGATACGCTCAATGACATCCGTCATTTCCACACCTGATAAATTTTCAAATTTCGCTAGTTTTTCAATAATTTCTTTCATCCTAGTTTCCTCACTTTACAACCTTCTCGATAAAATTTCGAATAGAAGACAAGCCATCTGGCGTTCCGATACTTTCTGGATGGTACTGGAAGCCATAAATCGGCAGGGTTTTGTGTTGAATTCCCATAATGGCCTGGTCATCAGTCGAACGAGCTGTCACTTCAAAGCCTTCTGGCATTTCTTCAATCAAAATGCTGTGATAGCGCATGACTGGACGACCATCCTCAATGCCTTGATAGAGAACAGATGGCGCTTCAAAGCTGATATGGCTCTGTTTCCCATGCATGACTTTTGGAGCCAAACCTAGCTTCCCACCAAAGACTTCTGCGATGGCTTGGTGACCCAAACAAATCCCTAGAATCGGCTTCTTGCCGGCAAAGTCACGAATCATGTCTTCCATCTTTCCAGCATCAACTGGCCAACCGGGACCAGGAGAAAAGACCAGACCATCTGCTTTTTCAGCTTCTTCATACAGCTTGGGATCATCATTTCTCAAGACCTGCACTTCTGCAAAACTCCCAATGTACTGGGCCAAGTTATAGGTAAAAGAATCATAGTTGTCAATCAATAAAATCATGGTCTTAGTTCTCCAATTCTAGTCATAGATTTAGCCTTGTTAATGGTTTCTTGATATTCGTTTTGAGCAATAGAGTCATAGACAATCCCTGCCCCAGCCTGAACATAGGCTTTTTGATTTTTGAGAATCATAGTTCGGATGGCGATGGCGAAGTCCATATCACCCGTCGCAGACAAGTAGCCGATTGCTCCTGCATATACGCCCCGTTTTTCCGTTTCCAGTTCATAGATGCGTCTCATGGCCCGAATCTTTGGTGCTCCTGAAACTGTCCCAGCTGGAAGTGTAGCTTTCAAAGCATCCATGGCAGTGAGTTCGGGAAGCAAACGCCCTTTCACCACGCTGGTCAAATGCATGACATAGCGGAAGAGCTCCACTTCCATATACTTGGTGACTTGGACACTGGCTGTTTCAGAGATGCGACCAATATCGTTACGCCCCAAGTCTACCAACATCCGATGCTCTGCTGTTTCCTTCTCATCAGAAAGCAGGTCTGTCGCCAAGGCCTTGTCCTCTTCATCCGCTGTGCCTCTTGGTCGCGTACCTGCAATCGGATTGGTTGTCACGATACCGTTTTTGACAGAAACCAAACTTTCAGGACTGGCACCGATGATTTGATAATCCCCAAAATCATAGAAATAGAGGTAATTAGATGGATTGGTCACTCGAAGATTCCTATAGAAATCAAATGGATTTCCAGTAACTTCTGCTGAGAAACGCTGACTGAGCACACATTGGAACATATCCCCGTTACGAATCAAGTCACGAGCTGTTTCGACCATTTGCTCAAACTTCTGAGGAGCGATATGCGGTTTGAAGTCGAGCGGAGATAAATCCAAATCTTCAAATTCATTTGGAGCAGGGATGCGTAATTCCACAAGCACTTGGTTCAAGGATTCTTTCAAGTCTTCTTGACTGCGCTCGCTATAGAGAGCATCCTCTATGACATGAATTTTTTCCTTCTTGTGGTCAAAGACCATATAGCTCTCATAGACAAAGAAATGCATGTCTGGCGTCCCAATGGTATCCTCAGGGATTTGTCCAATTTCTTCATAAAGAGAAATCATATCGTACCCCACAAAGCCAATAGCTCCCCCACCAAAAGGTAGGTCTGAATGGTGCTGGCTCTTATGAGTCACTTCATAAAGGAAATCCAAAGGATCCCGATCAATCACTTGACCATTTTGATAAAGGACTCCATTTTCAAACTGAATCTCAAAAACTGGATTATAGGCTAGGATAGAAAAACGAGCGGTTTCCTTGTCTCTCGGAATACTCTCTAAGATAACCTTGTGTTGCCCCTTTAGACGCATATAAGCCAATATTGGTGATAAGACATCTCCATGAATGATTCGTTCCATTGTAATTTCCCTTTCAGTTCTAATTCTAGTCCGTGGCGACTGTATGAAAAATCCCCACGCAAAATAACTTGCGTGAGGACGAAATTCGCGGTGCCACCTCAATTATAGGATTTCTCCTATCTCTCATTCCTGTCTTAGAAAGATTCTGTAACAGGCTGTGCGATAAAGGGCACTCCCTTGAGAATTATGTTTTCTTCTCTCGTTTCAGATGGACCCAACCTTACAGTTTTCTCTGCTTGTTTCCAGCAACCACAAGCTCTCTGGGAGAGAAAAGACTGTAATTTTTCCATCTCTTATTTTTTAGCTTCTAGGTAGTCTGCAATCGCAGCTACGTCCTTGTCTCCACGCCCAGAGACATTGATGATGATAATCTCATCTTTACTTAGTTTCGGTGCACGTTTAACTGCTTCTGCGATCGCGTGCGAACTTTCAATCGCTGGGATAATCCCTTCTGTCTTACTAAGAAGGAGCAAGGCTTGAACCGCTTCTTCATCTGTCGCTGCCACATATTCTACGCGGCCAGAATCTTTAAAGTAGGCGTGTTCTGGACCAACCCCTGGATAGTCCAAACCAGCTGAGATAGAGTAAACTGGCGCCAGCTCTCCATCTTCCTTAAAGACTGCATAAGTCTTCATACCGTCGACAATTCCGACACTACCTTTTGTCATAGTGGCTGCGTGCTTGTCTGTGTCAAGTCCGTGACCAGCGGCTTCTACCCCAATCAATTTGACTTCTTCATCAGCTACATACTGTGAAAAAGCACCGATGGCATTGGAACCACCACCTACACAGGCAATGACGTAGTCTGGTAAACGGCCTTCTTTTTCTAAGATTTGACGACGAGATTCTTCACTGATGACCTTTTGGAATTCATGAACAATTGTAGGATAAGGATGAGGACCTACAGCAGATCCCAAAACGTAGAAGGCTTCAAGATCATTCATCCATGCTCCAAAGGCTGCATCAACCGCGTCCTTGAGAGTTCGAGTTCCCGTTTCAACCGCGTGAACAGTTGCTCCCATCATCTCCATGCGGAAAACATTGAGGCGTTGACGTTCCACATCTTCTGCCCCCATGTAGACATCACAGGCCATACCAAACTTGGCTGCAGCCGCTGCTGTCGCAACACCGTGTTGACCAGCTCCTGTTTCCGCGATCACTCGTTTTTTGCCCATACGTTTGGCAAGAAGGATTTGCCCTAAAACGTTGTTAAGCTTGTGAGAACCCAGATGGTTCAGGTCTTCGCGCTTGAGATAAATCTTAGCGCCACCTAAGTGATCTGTCAAACTTTCCGCAAAATAAAGCGGTGTTTCGCGACCTGAATAATCCTTCAAGTAATGGCGAAATTCTGCCAAAAATTCTGGATCATCCTTGTATTTGTCAAATGTCACTTCCAACTCATCCAACAAAGCCTGAATCGGCTCCGGTACAAAACTACCACCAAATTGTCCAAAATATCCTTTAGTTGTCATAAAATTTTCCTCTTTCAGTATTAATTTAAAGATATGAAAAAAGCCCACACACAGAATCTACTTCCGTGTGAGGGCGTTGGTAACGCGGTGCCACCTCAATTATAAAGGGACTATCCCCCCTTACATCTCTGCCTTGTCTAACAACAAGTTGCACTGTAAGGTGTGCGCACCGAATTTTCATTGTTTCAAATTCATTTTTAAAATCAGCCCACTTTCACTACTTCCAACCACCTGTTCACAATCACCACAGGCTCCCTGAAGATCAAACATAGTTACTTTTCTGATTTATTGAGAATATTATATGTTATTGTTCTATCTTTGTCAAGATTTTTTTATGATTTTTTTCCAGAACCGAGGATTTCTTCGGAAATTCTCACCAAAGTCTTAACGATATAGTCGACTTCATCATCGCTTAATTTTGTATGAAGAGGGAGCGTAATTTCATTTTCAAAGAAGGCATAGGCTCTTGGATAATCTGCCATATCGAAGCCAAGATTCTTATAGGCTGTCAAGAGAGGAAGTGGTTTGTAATGTACGTTACTTGCAATTCCTGCTTTAGCCAATTCTTGGATGATTTGGTTACGCTCTTCTAGGCTAGCACCTTCTACATGGGTGATGTAGAGGTGACGACAAGATTCGACAGTATCAGTCTTGTGTGCCAATGGGTGAATACGAGTACCCGCAAAACCACGATCATAGCGGTCCACGATGTCCTTACGACGTTGCAACAAACCAGGGTAACGATCCAATTGTACCAAACCTATCGAAGCCATGATATCCGTCATGTTGCACTTGTAGGCCGGTGTTACGATATCGTACTCCCATGAACCCAATTGCATCTTAGCAAGAGCATCCTTAGTCTGACCATGAAGGGAAAGGATTTGGAATTCCTTGTACATCTCTTCGTCATCAATCGCTGGATTGGCCTTCCAAGTCGCACTTCCTCCCTCAGCCGTTGTAAAGTTTTTAACAGCATGGAATGAGAAGGAAGTAAAGTCAGCGATAGAGCCAGCGGGGTGTCCTTTATAAGTTGATCCCAAAGCATGGGCACTATCAGAGACAATCACAATACGGTTAAAGACCTTTTGCCACTTGCTTGAAGCAGTAAAGAGGTCGCGTTTCTTCTCCACAATTTGGAACAAACGGTCATAGTTGCAAACAATCCCTGCAAGGTCTACTGGGATGATCACCTTAGTCTTTTCAGTGATGGCTTGCTCAAGAAGGTCATAGTCCATCTCAAACGTATCTGCTTGAATATCCACCATGACAGGTGTCGCTCCTACGTGTGTGATGACACTACATGAAGCTGTATAGGTCATGGCTGGAACGATGACTTCATCACCAGGGCCCACTTCCAAAACACGCAAAATCAACTCAAGAGCGGCTGTCGCAGAGTTGAGGCAGACAGTCTTAGATGTCTGTGTGTATTGGGACAAGCGACGCTCCAGTTCTTTTGTCTTCGGACCTGTTGTGATCCAACCAGAACGAAGGGTATCCGCTACTTCAGCAATTTCAGCTTCGGTAATATCGGGTGGTGAAAATGGAATATTGTAATTTGGCATTGATTTGCTCCTTTTATCTGTACTCATTTTCTCATGACTACTTTATTTTAGCACTTCAAACACGGTTTGAAACATGATTTTGATGTCTCCAAGGAAACTAAACTCTCGGAGATAGGCGAGGTTATAGCGCATCTTTTCAGGAAGGACGTGTTCGACATAGGCCTTGTCAACTGATAGACCTTTCTCCGTCATTTGGCTGATGATCGTATCCTCATCCTTGTAGTTGATGCTGGCTGGAGAGGTGATTCCTGCTGGCAAGAGCAAGGTCGCCATCATTTCAGGACTATACTGCTCGGTATAACGTGGCACTTCAGGTCGTGTACCGACAAAAGACATCTCGCCTTTAAGGACATTGACCAGCTGAGGCAGTTCATCCAAGCGCACACGACGAATGAAATTTCCCACTTTGGTAATGCGGCTATCGTTAGCAGAAGTCACCAGACTTCCTTTTTTATCCGCATCCGTTACCATAGTACGGAACTTCCAAATCTTGAACGGACGGTTGTACTGGGTCACGCGCTCTTGCTTGTAAATGACAGGTCCCTTGCTATCCAACTTGATCCAAATACTCAAGATGAGAAAGACGGGAGAAGTCAAAAGTAGCAAAAACAGGGCCAGAACCCAATCCAGACAACGCTTGAAAATCAGCGAACCCTTCCTTTTAGAGACAAGCTGGTAGTAAGACTCAACCTCGCTTGATTGCATTTCCACGGGCAAGTCTTCCCATTTCAGCATGCTGTTTCTCCTTTGTTTTTATTATACTATTTGTCAACATTTTTCATTATACCACAAAATGGAAAAGGCGGTGCAAGAAAGCTGTAATTTGGAGGAATTCTTATTAGGACATGGCTCCAGCCTGCAAACGATACATCTTGTGATAGGTTCCTCCCAAGGCCAAGAGTTCCTCATGGGTTCCACTCTCGATGATGCGCCCCTTATCCAAGACATAAATGCAGTTGGCGTCTTGGATGGTAGAAAGGCGGTGGGCGATAGCAATGGTCGTCCGCCCCTGCCTCATCTTGGCTAGGGAAGCTTGAACCAAGCTTTCTGTTTCAGAGTCAATATTGGCTGTTGCTTCATCCAAAATCAGGATTTTAGGCTGACTGGCGACTGTTCTGGCAAAGGCAAGAAGCTGACGCTGGCCAGTAGAGAAGCTCGAACCACGCTCAGAAACAGGGGCATCATAACCCTGCGGAAGGTCCTGAATAAAGGAATCTGCATCGACAAAGGCAGCCGCAGCCTGGACCTCTTCATCACTAAGATCTTGGTACATGGCGATATTGGACTTGATAGTCCCATGATAGAGGAAGGGATCCTGCAAGACCAGACCGATGTTCTTTCTCAGCTCTTCCTGACTGTAGTCCCTAATATCCACACCATCCAAGAGAACTCGGCCTGACTGAAATTCATAAAAACGCATGAGGACATTGATAATAGATGATTTCCCCGAACCTGTATGACCTACAAAGGCAATGGTTTCCCCCTTGTTAACTGAAAAAGAAATGTCATCCAGAATCGGGTGTTTGCCATCATATGAGAAACACACATGTTCAAAACGAATATTGCCTTCTGTAATCTTTGCTTGGCTATCCTTTTGAAGGGGTTCATAGGTCCTCTCATCAATCAAGGCAAAAACACGGCCTGCAGAAACCATAGAAGTTTGAAGGGTTGAAAAGTTTTGCGTCACCTCAATCAAGGGGTCAAAGAGACGATTGATGTACTGGATAAAGGCATACATAGTTCCTGCTGTTATTCCCAGATAAAGCCCACGGTAGCCAAAATAGGCCATCAAAACTGCGTAGCCTAGGAGTTTCAACAAACTCATGGCAGGTCTCAAAAAGAGGGCATCCAAGGCTACAGAACGGTTGGCATAGACCAAATGTTCTTGGTTGATTTCATCAAATTCTGCCTGCAGGCGCTTCTCTTGATTAAAGGCCTGGATAATCCTGATTCCCTCGATATTCTCTGCCAGCTTACTATTGATATCTGACAAGAGACTTCTGGTTTTTTCGATGATTTTCACTGACTTTTTCCGGTAGAGATTGACCAACAGGAAAATCAAGGGTAGAAAGAGCAGGACTAAAGCTGTCAAACGAAAATCCAGCACCAACATGGTATAAAGGGTTGTTAGAAAAATGAAAACTGCTGAGATAAAGCTGGATAAAATCCCTGAAAACATATCACTGATGGTCTCGGTATCATTGGTCAAACGAGAAACGATGGAGCCTGCTGGCGTCTTGTCAAAATAAGACATGCCCAGTTTCTCCATATTGGCAAAGGCATCGCGACGAATATCTCTAACAATACTGTAGGATACCCGCGCAAAGAGAAGATTCCCGACATACTGAACTAGAGTTTGTAGGAGATAAAGGCCATAGTAGGCCAGCAAAACGGTCACGGCCAGTTGATTAAGATTACTGAGGTACTGGTCGATAAAGTGGGAAGCTACAAGGGGAATGACACTTTTAATGACCGTCGTCGCAAGGAGAAAACTGAGTGCCAAAAAAGTCAGGAGTCCATAGGGCTTGAGATAGGACATCAAGCGCTTCAATACAGCCCATTGTTCTTGTTTATTCTGCATCTTCTTCTCCCTTCATTTCCAGTTGCTGAGACTGGTAGGTTTGGGCATACCAGCCATCCAAGGCTAGCAAGTCATCGTGCCTACCTCGTTCGATAATCTGTCCATTTTGCAGGACTAAAATCAAATCTGCATGGACAACTGCACTCAGGCGATGAGCCGTAATAATGGTTGTCTTGTCCTTTCGCGTCTCCTTGAGGTTGTCAATAATCGCATACTCCGTCTTGGCATCCACGGCCGACAAAGAATCATCCAAAATCAAGATATCAGGGTCTAAAATCATAGCCCGACTCATGGCCAGACGCTGCTTTTGACCACCAGAAAGACTGACTCCCTTTTCACCAATCAGTGTATCAAATCCTTGAGGCATGTCTACAATGTCTTGATAAACTTGAGCTAGCTTAGTCGCTTTCTCGACCGCTGAAAGGGGCAAGTTAGGTTTGCCAAAGCGGATATTGTCTAAAATCGAAGTCGCAAAGAGGAACTGGTCCTGAGGAACATAGCCCATGAGACTGCGAAGGTCTGTCAGACGATAGTCACGAATATTATGACCGTTTAGGTAAATTGCACCCTTGTCCACATCGTATTCACGCAAGAGCAGTTTGATTAGAGATGTTTTCCCAGAGCCTGTTTGCCCAACCAAGCCCAGCGTTTGACCTTTTTCCAAACTAAAGTGAACATTTGTCAGTGTTTCCTCATTTTCAAAGGCAAAGCTATCAATGGCATACTGCAAGCGCCCATTTTCGATACTGTCTAGAGGAAACTCAGGGGCTTGTACGGGTGATTCCTGAGACAAAAGATCTTCAATCCGCTGGTAGGAAACCTTCCCTCGCTGGGTAATATTAAAGAGGAAGCCGATGGCCATAAGAGGCCAAACCAGCATATCCAAGTAGCTGATAAAGGTAACTAGATTCCCAACCGTGATTTGCCCTTTCTGAACCATCAAGGAGCCTACCAAAAGCGTTAAAACATAAGAGGAACCAACAAATAAGAGAACCATAGGGTCAAAGAGACTATCGTATTTCATGGTTTGGAGGTTCTTTTGGAAGGTCAATTCATTGACTGCCTGAAAGGACTTCAACTCGTCCGCCTGATAACCGAAAGACTTGGTCACTTTAATACCTGATACAGACTCCTGCACCTTGTTATTGAGTTCAGAAAAGGCAACCTGCGATTCTCCGAAAGCCTTATGAGTCTTTCTCCCTAAACGACTGGTCGCATAAGCCATGAAAGGCAGGGGTAAAATGGCAACCAGAGTCATTTGCCAAGAAATGCTAAAGAGCATGGTCAGCAAGGTCACTAAAGCCGTGATAGAGGCATCCACGGCAGACATAACACCGCCTCCTGCCAGACGAGTCAAGGCATTGATATCGTTGGTTGCATGCGCCATCAGGTCCCCCGTCCGATAGGTCTGATAAAAGGCTGGAGACATTTTTGTAAAATGCTCAAACAAGCGAGATCGCATAATCTGCCCCAAACGGTAGGAAGTTCCAAGGATATACATACGCCAAACATAGCGCAGATAGTACATCCCAAAGGCCGCAAGAAGCAAGTAAAATAGGTCAAAAAGGAGGTCCTGCTGGGTTAATTTCCCCGATGTGATGGCATCGATGACCCGCCCCATAACCATAGGGGGAATAAGATTGAGGACGGAAACCAAGATCAGGGCCACAATCCCGACTAAATAACGGTGTTTTTCTAACTTGAAAAACCACCAAAGTTTTTGAATAATGGACATAAAATCCCTTTCTGATTGCAAATTGAAACCTGAGGCCAAGACCCCAGGTTTTTCTTATTCATAGGTTACGACTGAGACGACACCCTTGTCATACTCAGCGATAAAGATATTGGCTACATTGTCATGTCCTTGTTTGCTGAGATTATCAAGCAACCACTCTTCGCTACGACCAATCGACTCCAAGACATCGACTTGGATCACACCGTCAGTCACAACTGGATACTTAGGATTTTCATCTCCTATTTGGACCACGATGAGTTGGCCATTTTGCTCCTGCACAGCGCATTTGACCTGTTTCATCTGGAAAATCCCTTGGCTACGAAGTTTGAGAGCAACTTCTGCTGCAGACAAACCAACTGAACGACAGGCTTCTGGGTCAATCTGCCCATTTTTGATAAGGAGAGTTGGTTTTCCATCAATCAAGCGTTTGACAAAACGAACATTGTTATTGAGCCACTTGAGGGTCAAGACCAAAATCGTCCACATCATCAAAATCACTGCGTACTGCAGAATACTGATTGAACTATTGTAAATCACCCCACCGATGATACCACCAAGAACATAGTTCTGAATTTGGTCTATAGCAGAGTTAGGTGCTAGATTCCCCTTTCCTGTCACATTAATAACAAAAACAAGAGAGAAAAGACCCAGGGCCAGTTTGATTAAAATTTCCATATAATTGAGTGTCATTTGTTTACCTCCACCAATTCAATAGCGTCTGTTTGATGCAATTCTAATTTCTCTAAAAGATACTTGTCTGGTTGGCTCCCGTTCATGGCACGATAGAAATTTGAACCTACCTTGATAAGTGCTCCATCAGTGGCTGCAGAAGTATTGACATAAACTTCTGATTTATCCACCCCCAAGTCTTTGGAAACAACCTCTATGAAATGAAGGGAAGTTTGAAATTGGTTGTTAGAGGCTTGATTGGTCTGGTATTTTGAGATTGTCACCAAAAGCATGGCCACCAAGGTCAAGGCCAAAATCATGACCAATTCCCGAAACTTAGTCCCCTTTTTATCTCGATAGGCTTTAAAAGCAAAAAATCCTGTGATAGCTAGGAGAACAATTCCAAAGCCAATCATGATGCCATTTTGCTGACTGATTTGGCTAAGTACATAGTCATATGAGTAAAATTTCATTTATTTTCACTCCCTTTCATAAAATCATTCTTAATTATAAACGAAAGAGAGTGATTTTTCAAGCCATACGTTGGGGAAATAGACCTTTTTTTGGTATAATAAAATCTATAATCTGAATGAAAAAGGTAACTTTATGAAACTTATCTCATGGAATATTGATTCCCTAAACGCTGCCCTAACTAGTGACTCAGCTCGTGCCAAATTGTCCCAAGAAGTCCTACAAACCTTGGTCGCTGAAAATGCTGATATCATCGCTATCCAGGAAACCAAGCTTTCTGCCAAGGGTCCTACAAAGAAACACTTGGAAATTTTAGAGGAACTCTTCCCAGGTTACGAAAACACGTGGCGCTCTTCCCAAGAACCTGCCCGTAAAGGCTATGCTGGAACCATGTTCCTCTATAAGAAAGAACTTACGCCTACTATCAGCTTCCCAGAAATCGGTGCCCCTTCTACCATGGACTTGGAAGGCCGTATCATCACTCTAGAATTTGATGAATTTTTCGTAACCCAAGTTTACACTCCAAACGCTGGCGACGGTCTCAAACGCTTGGAAGAACGTCAAGTCTGGGATGTCAAATATGCGGAGTATTTGGCTGAACTAGACAAAGAAAAACCAGTCCTTGCGACCGGTGACTACAACGTAGCCCACAATGAAATCGACCTTGCAAATCCTGCTAGCAACCGCCGTTCACCTGGATTTACCGACGAGGAACGTGCTGGATTTACCAACCTCTTGGCAACTGGATTTACGGATACCTTCCGCCACATTCACGGCGATGTTCCAGAACGCTACACTTGGTGGGCACAACGCAGCAAGACTTCTAAAATCAACAATACAGGCTGGAGAATCGACTACTGGCTGACAAGCAACCGCGTGGCTGACAAGGTGACCAAGTCTGATATGATTGACTCAGGTGCGCGCCAAGACCACACACCCATTGTCATGGAGATTGAGCTCTAAGGAGAAAGCTAATGGACTATCAAGCTATCATTCCTGAATTTGTAGTATCTGACATCGAAAAATCACGCCACTTCTACTGCGACTTGTTGGGATTCTCTGTCGAATACGAGCGCCCCGAGGAGAAATTTCTCTTTCTCTCTCTTGAAGACTGCCAGCTCATGTTAGAAGAAGGCAGCGCAGAAGAATTAGCCCAACTGACCTATCCTTTCGGGCGCGGTGTCAATATTTCCTTTGGCATTGCAGATGTTCCTCAGCTCCACCAAAAAATGCTGGAAGCTGACTATCCTATCCATCGTCCCCTGACAAAAAGAGAATTTCGAGTAGGAAATAGCTTTATATATCCTCATGAATTTGCAGTTTTGGATCCAGATGGCTATTTTTTAAGATTTAGCGAGTAGAATAATAAAGATTGGGAAAAGTCTTTAAAGTTAGAAAAAGGCATATTGTCAGGTGTTTAAAAACCTAATAATGTGCCCTTTTATGATGGAAAAACCTTCTAAATGTTAGCCAATGATGGATTTTTGTCCATTTTCTTACATTTGTTCGTTTTTTATATCTAAATACTGACAAAATATTTGATTTTTAAAGTTATTTAGTGTAAAATAAAAACATTGGCTCAAGCCTATTTGAAATTGAATATCATTTTACTTGTTTATGTCGTGAATTGGCACGACGTTTCTACAAGGTGCCGGAACACCTAACAATAAGTAAGTTATCTTGGAGGTATGGTCGTTTTTGCCATACCTATTTTGGGGACTTACTTAGAGATTAAGTAGGTCCTTTTTCTATCAGTTTTACTGGATAGAAATCTGGAACAAGCAAATGGATTGGCTTTTAGACTTTAGGAGGTCTTATGAAATTACTAGAAGAGCGCATCCTTAAGGATGGGCATATCTTGGGTGATAACATCCTCAAGGTGGATTCCTTTTTAACTCACCAAGTTGACTTTAGCTTGATGCGAGAGATTGGTAAGGTTTTTGCGGAAAAATTCGCTACTGCTGGCATTACCAAGGTCGTAACCATTGAAGCTTCAGGCATTGCCCCAGCCATTTTTACAGCTGAAGCCTTAAACGTTCCCATGATTTTTGCTAAAAAAGCTAAAAACATCACTATGAACGAAGGTATCTTAACTGCCGAAGTTTACTCCTTTACCAAGCAGGTAACCAGCACCGTTTCTATCGCTGGAAAATTCCTCTCACCCGAGGACAAGGTCTTGATTATTGACGATTTCCTTGCTAATGGCCAAGCAGCTAAAGGCTTGATTCAAATCATCGAACAGGCAGGTGCCACAGTCGAAGCTATCGGTATCGTGATTGAAAAATCCTTCCAAGATGGTCGTGATTTGCTTGAAAAAGCAGGCTATCCTGTCCTATCACTTGCTCGTTTAGATCGTTTTGAAAATGGTCAGGTCGTATTTAAGGAGGCAGATCTCTAATGCAAACTCAAGAAAAACACTCGCAAGCAGCCGTTCTTGGCTTGCAGCACTTACTAGCCATGTACTCAGGATCTATCCTAGTTCCCATCATGATTGCGACAGCCCTTGGCTATTCGGCTGAGCAGTTAACCTACCTGATTTCCACAGATATCTTCATGTGTGGGGTGGCAACCTTCCTCCAACTCCAACTCAACAAATACTTTGGAATTGGACTACCAGTCGTGCTCGGAGTTGCATTCCAGTCGGTCGCTCCCTTGATTATGATTGGGCAAAGCCATGGTAGTGGTGCTATGTTTGGTGCCCTTATCGCATCAGGGATTTACGTGGTTCTTGTTTCAGGCATCTTCTCAAAAGTGGCCAATCTCTTCCCATCTATCGTAACAGGATCTGTTATTACCACGATTGGTTTAACCTTGATTCCTGTCGCTATTGGAAATATGGGAAATAACGTTCCAGAGCCAACTGGTCAAAGTCTCTTGCTTGCAGCTATCACTGTTTTGATTATCCTCTTGATTAATATCTTTACCAAAGGATTTATCAAATCTATCTCTATTTTGATTGGTTTGGTTGTTGGAACTGCCATTGCTGCTAGCATGGGTTTGGTGGACTTCTCTCCTGTTGCAGCAGCACCTCTTGTCCATGTCCCAACTCCACTCTACTTTGGGATGCCAACCTTTGAAATCTCATCTATTGTCATGATGTGTATCATCGCAACGGTGTCTATGGTTGAGTCTACTGGTGTTTACCTAGCCTTGTCTGATATCACAAAAGACCCAATCGACAGCACGCGCCTGCGCAACGGTTACCGCGCAGAAGGTTTGGCCGTACTTCTCGGAGGAATCTTTAACACCTTCCCTTACACAGGATTTTCACAAAACGTTGGTTTGGTTAAATTATCAGGTATCAAGACTCGCCTGCCAATCTACTACGCAGCTGGTTTCCTCGTTCTCCTTGGACTCCTTCCTAAGTTTGGTGCCCTTGCCCAAATCATTCCGAGCCCTGTCCTCGGTGGTGCTATGCTGGTGATGTTTGGTTTTGTATCTATTCAAGGGATGCAAATCCTCGCCCGTGTTGACTTTGCTAACAATGAACACAACTTCCTTATCGCAGCAGTTTCAATCGCTGCAGGTGTCGGACTCAACAACAGTAATCTCTTTGTCAGCATGCCGACAGCCTTCCAAATGTTCTTCTCAAACGGAATCGTCGTAGCCAGCCTACTTGCCATTGTCCTCAATGCCATCCTAAACAGGAAGAAGAAATAAGAAAAAGAGGTGTGAGCCTCCAGATTGAAGAAAAGTTCATTTTGGACGATTTCTTCAATCTTTTTCTTTCGGTCCAAAATGAGACTACCCTTAAAAAAGTTGGAATAATAGCCCTTCTGAGAAAATATACGTTAAATCAGAAATTAAATTATTTCCAAAATAATTGTAAGAGTATCCACTTTCTAATAGGTCGCTCAAAAAGTTTTAAAAATCATAAAAACGCATAATATCAGGCATTCAAAAACCTTAATATTATGCGTTTTATCAGGGAAAAATTTGCTAGATTTTCTCCTCAAATTGGGTCATTATCCAGCCTCTTCTATTATCTTCTTTTACCCTTTTTTACAGGCATGAGCGTAATATCTCTCAAGCTAAAGTAGGCTAGAGCCAGCATGGCGATTGTGACAAAGAATTCTGTCGGTAACTGGAAGATTTGCAAGATGGACAACATCAGCAAAATCAAGAGTGCAACAACTAAAAAGACCAAGATAACGATGTTGACTGTTCCTTTGATACTTTGGGGTGTCGCAAATACATAGAGTAGTAATAAGAGTATCCCTATGATTAAATAGACCATCTTTATCTCTTTCTAGCTCTTACTCAGCTGATTTTTTCTTTTTGTTGGCTTTCTCACGCTCTGCCTTGTTGAGGATTTGCTTACGCAAACGGATAGACTCCGGCGTTACTTCCATGTACTCATCGTCGTTCAAGAACTCAAGTGACTCTTCAAGGGTCAAGATACGAGGTGTCTTGATAACTGCTGTTTGGTCCTTGGTAGCTGAACGAACGTTGGTCATTTGTTTGGCCTTAGTGATGTTAACTGTCAAGTCATTCTCACGAGAGTTTTCACCGATGATCATTCCTTCATAAACTTCAGTACCTGGGTTGACAAAGATCGTACCACGCTCTTCGATAGACATGATTGAGTATGTTGTAGCCTTACCAGCATCGATGGAAACAAGGGCTCCACGGTGACGACCACCGATTTCACCTGGAATCAATGGCAAGTATTGGTCGAAGGTATGGTTCATGATACCGTAACCACGAGTCATTGACAAGAACTCAGTTGAATATCCGATCAAACCACGCGCAGGAACAAGGAAGACCAAACGAGTTTGACCATTACCAGTTGAAATCATATCCAACATTTCACCCTTACGTTCGGAAAGACTTTGGATAACCGATCCTTGGTATTCTTCTGGAGTATCGATTTGAACACGTTCAAATGGCTCACATTTAACACCGTCAATCTCTTTTACGATAACTTCTGGACGAGATACTTGAAGCTCATAGCCTTCACGACGCATGGTTTCGATCAGGATTGACAAATGCAATTCTCCACGTCCTGAAACAGTCCATTTATCTGGAGAGTCCGTTGGGTCAACACGAAGGGAAACGTCTGTTTGCAATTCTGCCTGCAAGCGTTCTTCTACCTTACGAGAAGTCACCCACTTACCTTCTTTACCAGCAAATGGTGAGTTGTTGACTAAGAAAGTCATTTGAAGAGTTGGCTCATCGATGTGTAGGATTGGAAGTGGTTCAATAGCATCCGTCGGCGTAATAGTTTCACCGACAAAGATATCTTCCATACCAGATACGGCAATCAAGTCACCTGCTTTGGCTTCTTGGATCTCACGACGTTCCAAACCAAAGAAACCGAAGAGTTTTGTAACACGAAAGTTCTTCGTTGTGCCGTCTAGTTTAGAAAGGGTAACTTGGTCCCCAACTTTCACACTACCACGGAAGACACGACCGATACCGATACGACCTACGAAGTCATTGTAGTCCAAGAGTGATACCTGGAACTGCAAAGGCTCATCTGAGTTATCGACTGGAGCTGGAATATGGTCGATGATGGTATCAAAGATTGGTGCCATTGTTTTTTCTTGATCAGCTGGATCATCTGACAATGAAGATGTTCCGTTGATAGCTGAAGCATAAACAACTGGGAAATCAAGCTGGTCATCATCTGCACCAAGCTCGATGAAAAGTTCCAAGACTTCATCCACTACTTCTGCTGGACGAGCTGATGGTTTATCGATTTTATTAACAACCACGATTGGAACAAGGTCTTGTTCCAAGGCTTTTTTTAATACGAAACGAGTTTGTGGCATGGTTCCTTCGTAGGCATCTACGACCAAGACAACACCATCAACCATTTTCATGATACGTTCCACTTCTCCACCAAAGTCCGCGTGTCCTGGTGTGTCCATGATGTTGATACGTGTGCCATTGTAAGCTACAGCAGTATTCTTGGCAAGGATGGTAATTCCACGCTCTTTTTCGATATCGTTTGAGTCCATAGCACGCTCTGCCAATTCAGTACGTGCATCAAGAGTTTCAGATTGTTTCAATAATTCGTCAACGAGGGTTGTTTTCCCGTGGTCAACGTGGGCGATAATCGCAATGTTACGGATATCTTCTCTTAATTTTGTCATGATTTCCTCTATAATATTTAAAATTTATTTTCTAACTGAGCAATTATACCACATTTTCAGTCAAATGACATAACTCAAGCAAGTGTAAATGTTTTCACTTTACTTTTCTGGCCATGTCATCCCTTTTCAAAGTCAGAGACTTATGATAAGATAGGTTGGTATGCGTTTAGATAGATTATTAGCCCAAGAAAAGATCAGTCGCAAAGCTATGAAACAGGCTCTATTAAAAAAAGAAATCCTAGTGGACGATTTTCCAGCTCGCTCCCTCGCTCAAAATGTCGATACTGGATTACAGAAATTAGTCTTTCAAGGGAGGCAAATCCAAGGCTACGAGCACAACTACCTCATGCTTCATAAATCAAACGGAGTCGTTACAGCTAGCAAGGATAAGAAACTTCCAACCGTCATGGACCTAGTCCCCAAAAATATCCAGTCAGACCAACTCTACGCGATAGGTAGGCTAGACCGCGATACGACAGGACTGCTCCTTTTGACAGACAATGGACCTCTTGGATTTCAACTCCTTCATCCCCAGTACCATGTCGATAAATCCTATCAAGTGGTGGTAAACGGACCGCTCACGTCAGACCATATCCAAAAATTCAAAGAGGGGATTGTCTTTCTAGACGGGACCACTTGTAAACCTGCTCAGCTTGAAATTCTGTCCGCAAGTCCAACAGAGAGCCAGGCCTCCATCACCATCTCTGAGGGCAAGTTTCATCAAGTCAAGAAGATGTTTCTATCAGTTGGTGTCAAGATAACTGCCCTAAAACGCGTCCAATTCGGTGATTTTACATTAGACCCAGAGCTAGCAGAAGGGCAATACCGTCCCTTGAATCCAGAGGAATTGGAAATCATAAAAAACTACTTAGAGATGAGTCGATAAAATAAAAAAGCTTTAAATTTAAAGCTTTTTTGTTTATTGCTTATCTAAAAACTAATGCGATGGCTAATATCCAGTTAAGTACAGAAACCACAAGTCCTACGATGTTGAGAATTTTTTCTGTTTTATAGTCTAGTCCAGATTCTTTTTGGTATGAAAAAGCCAAGACCAATCCTATGATCCCCAAAATCAGACCTACTATTGGAAATAGCAAACCAAGGACGATAGATAAGATACCTAAAACAAGTGAAGGTTTTTTCTTTTGTTGTGAATTCATATTACAAAATCTCCTTAAATTTAATATAAATGATGATACTATAAAATGCAAGCTTTATCTATCATCCGACAGGTTTTAACAGAATGTTAACTCGTCTTGACCTTCCCTGTCCAAGAATCCAATCCATAAGAAAGGATATAAATCTCAGAAAAACCTTGTTTTTTCAGATAAAGTGCTGCATTAGTCACTCGTTGTCCGCGTTGGTTTTCGTAGAGAAGGACAGGTTTATCCTTGCGAAGGGCTGCAAGGCTTGACTTCAACTGATTTGAAGGAATATTGCGCGCTCCGAGGATATGTTTTCTGTGAAACTCTGCTGGTTCACGGACATCAACCAATTGCCCTTTCCGAATCAAGGCTTCAAATTCTGCATTGTCCACAATCTTAGCCGCACGACGAATACGAAGGTAGTTATAACCCATCCAGGCCACCATTGCCAGAACGATTCCCCAAACAACCCAAATTGTCATAAGTTCTTATCTCCATTTTTCTCTATGTAGTCTAATTCTATCTTGTGCTCTCTACGAAGAACAGCTTCCGCTTCTAGGTAATCTAGCTTGTCCATGAGACCTGCATCATAAATCCGAGAGAGTTCGAGCTTCATCAGTTCAATATCATACAAACGCTTCCCCATGTAAACAATAATGCCAAATTGTTTGAGAAATTGCTGCACATCATAGAATGTTTTCATAGCTTCCATTCTAACAGATTTTAGACTTTTTTTCAATACTGGACCGGTTCTTTCCCCCTATTTTCTTCGTCTTCATTGCCCATTCTTCCGCAAGTATGGTACAATAAAAACATGAGAATTCAACAACTACACTATATTATCAAAATCGTCGAAACTGGCTCTATGAATGAGGCAGCCAAGCAACTCTTTATCACCCAACCCAGTCTCTCTAATGCCGTTCGAGACTTGGAAAATGAAATGGGCATTGAAATCTTTATCCGCAATCCCAAGGGAATTACCTTGACGCGTGATGGGATGGAGTTTCTCTCCTACGCTCGTCAAGTTGTCGAGCAAACTCAGCTTCTGGAGGAACGTTATAAAAATCCTATCGCCCACCGCGAACTTTTCAGCGTTTCCTCTCAGCACTATGCCTTTGTAGTCAATGCCTTTGTCTCTCTGCTCAAGAAAAGTGATATGGAGAAATACGAGCTCTTCCTTCGTGAAACTCGGACTTGGGAGATTATCGATGACGTCAAGAACTTCCGTAGCGAGGTCGGTGTCCTCTTTTTAAACAGCTACAATCGTGATGTTTTAACGAAAATGCTGGATGACAATCACCTGCTAGCCCACCACCTCTTTACCGCTCAACCCCATATCTTTGTCAGCAAGACCAACCCTCTAGCTAAAAAAGACAAGGTCAAACTGGCTGATTTGGAAGACTTTCCTTATCTGAGTTATGACCAGGGGACGCACAACTCCTTCTACTTTTCAGAGGAGATTCTTTCACAAGAGCACCACAAGAAATCCATTGTAGTCAGTGACCGCGCCACCCTCTTTAACCTCTTGATTGGTTTGGATGGTTACACCATTGCAACAGGGATTTTGAACAGCAACCTCAACGGAGATAATATCGTTTCCATTCCGCTGGACATTGACGACCCGATTGAACTAGTCTATATCCAGCATGAAAAAACCAGCCTGTCTAAGATGGGCGAACGCTTTATCGAATACTTACTAGAAGAAGTTCAATTTGATAATTAATGGGAAAAATGAAAAAGGGAAAAAGAAAAAGTTAGGAAATAGAAAGTGAAAAAGATACTACTGACCAGTGCTTTAATCCTTTCAATCGTAGGATTAGCACCCACATCCGTCTTAGGAGAAGAAAACACAACTCAATCCACACCTGCTGTCAAGGAAATAATTGCCAAAGAAGAAAAGAAAGAATCAAGTGTTGAGGAAAACTCTAAATCAGAAGTTCTTCCGAAAGTAGATGCGCAAGAAGACAAGACAAAAAAAGAAGGGTGGTACCAAGAAAATCATCACTGGCGTTTTTACCAAGATGATAAGCCTGCTTTGAACTGGAAACAAATCCAAGGCAAATGGTACTACTTCGATCAAGATGGTAATCGTCTTCATTCTACTGTCTACAAAGGCTATGCCTTTGACCAAGATGGTGTCATGATAGAAAATAGCTGGACCAAACTGGACAATCAATGGTATTATGCTGATTCCTCTGGACGACTAGCTCAGAACACCTGGAAAAAAATCAATGGTTCTTGGTACTATTTTGACCAAACTGGAAGCATGCTCAGCAACACCGCCGTTGACGGCTATCTTCTCACAAAAAGCGGAGCTATGGCAGAAAAGGGCTGGACTAAATTAGACCAAATTTGGTATTATGTCGCTCCTTCTGGAAAGATCTCACAGGATAAATGGGAGAAAATCAACGGTTCTTGGTATTACTTTGACAAAGACGGTGGAATGCTGAGTGCGACAACCTTCAAGGGCTACCTCTTTAACCAGAGCGGAGCTATGGCAGAAAACAACTGGGTCAAAATCAAGGATACTTGGTTCTATGCGAACGGGTCAGGGAGATATGTCCAAGAAAACTGGCAAAAAATTCAGGGTTCTTGGTACTCATTTGACCAGAATGGTGGGATGCTAGCAGACAAATGGAAAGAAAGCTACTACCTTAAAACCAGTGGAGCTATGGCGGAGAATGAGTGGATCTTTGATAAAGCCTACAAGAGCTGGTTCTATCTAAAAGCGGATGGTCGTTATGCAAATCAGGAGTGGATTGGAGCATACTACCTCAAGTCAGGTGGTTACATGGCAAAGAGTGAATGGATTTACGATAACGCTGACAAAGCTCGCTACTACCTAGATAATAATGGGCATTATGTTTCAGGAACTTACAAGATAGACGGTAAGGAACACCTGTTCCAAAAATACGGTCAATGGATTTCTGAAGTTTCAACTGAAGGCGGATTTACAAAAGGACTATACAGCAATACCATTTTCCTAGATCCTGGGCATGGTGGTCGAGATTCAGGTGCCTTTTACTACAATGTTGCTGAAAAAGACCTCAACATGCAGATTTACCGTAAGCTTCGTACTAAGTTAGAAGAACTAGGCTACAAGGTCCTCACTTCTCGTGATAGTGATATTGACGTTGACTTTGTTACTGAACGTTCTCGTATGGTTAATAAAACCAACTCTGACATCTTTATCAGTATTCACTTCAACGCTACTGGTAATACCTACTCAAAAGCGAGCGGTATTCAAACCTACTCCTATAGCGATGAACCTGATTATCCAAGTAAGATTAATAAATACTGGCACAATCACCCAGATCGTATGAGTGAAAGCAAACGCCTCGCCGCTGCCATCCACTCCTCTCTTCTAGCAGAAACAGGAGCTAAGGATGCTGGCCTGTTGGAGAGCAGCTATGCCGTACTACGCGAAACAGCCAAACCAGCCGTTCTCCTAGAACTTGGTTATATGGATAATTTCTCCGAAAACCAACAAATCAGAGATAGCCACTACCAAGATAAACTGGTCGCAGGCATCGTAAAGGGGATCCAAAAATATTATGCTGGTCAGTAAAAAAAGTCTCGAGAAATCTCGAGACTTTTTATTTGCCTTCTTTTTTATCTTTATCAGGAAAGAGGTAGCCAAGTCCTACACAAGCTAGCACACCGGCACCAATCACCAAACCACTTGAAATTGGCAAGAGATCAAAAATAGCATTTGCAATGATAAAGGCAATGATCAAGCACATCAGACTAGACTTGTAGTCTTTTTTCAAAAAGTTTTCTAGCGTGAAATAGAGGAACAATCCTACCGGAATGAGTGACCAGAGGTTGACATCCAAACTTGGCCAGCCAACAGATCCGAAATACAATACTAGCGCTGCTGCTACTAAAAATACAAGTCCCAATAATTTTTTCATTTTTATGTCTCCATTTTCTTTTTTAGGTTCTTGAGTTGTCTGATACTGACCCCTCACGTCCCTTACATGAATCATTATAGCAGAGGAATTTTTCAAGAACAAGCCCTTTTGCCTATCTGGTCAATATCTCTGTCTAAGTGGTTGAATAGTCGTGATAAAAGAAAAAGAAGCCCTAATGGGCTTCTTGATTCTGCCGATTGTAACAGTATTTTTGAACGAATACAATCTAGTTTTTCTTTTCCTTTGACTCTAGAGAAGATTTGATTGCTTCACGATCAGCTTGCAGTTGAGCTAAGTTCTTTTCTGCTTCCTCAAGTTTACTGGTATCTGGTTTCACACGATAATAAACATTTTCTGGTTTCATTAACATAGACCCATAATCTTGTCCTGAAAGTAGTCTTTCCTCAGCATGATTGCTTTTATCCGTAATCTTTCCGTCATCAGCAGGTTGCATAACAACTCCACTTGGCACAGCTACTACTACGAATCCTCCAGCAACAGAATCTTTTACCCATGCACTAATAGACGCTGTCTCAGGGTTACGACTATCTTGTCCTTTTGATACCTTTAATCCAACTACAGATTCGTACTTTTGATCATTTGTAAACCAAGTCGCACGTACTTCTCCAGAATCATTAATAATGTATTCATTGCCAGATTGACTACGCCAAGTACCTTCTAAACTAGACAAATCATTGTTCTTGATTGCTTCAATATCTAGTTTTGGAACGGTAGTTTCTTTCTTCAACTTGCTAACAAGTGCTTCTGCTTCCGTAATTTTGGTATCTAAAGCAGTCAGTTGATCCTTGAGTTTTTGAATTTCCACTTGTTTATCCTTATCAGTCTCATCTGTTTTTCCTTGGCTTGTAGACGCTTGACTTGTTGACTCTGTAGTTGAAACTGAAGACGATCCTTGATTTGGCTCTTTCTTTCCAATCAGAAGATATGAGAAAATACTTACCAAGATGAGAGTGACTAAAACAGAGAGTGCTATGCCAATATAGATTTTTATATTTTTATTCGGAGCCGACTTTGATTCAGACCGCTTAGGTCCATTGATCTCTTCAAATTGTTTTTCCCGTTCTTTCTTATTCATAATTTTCTCCTTTTTGATTGATATTCAGCCAAGCTTACGATACTTCATTCGTTACTATCCATGAACTTTTATGACTTTTAAAAAAAATCCAAGCAAAAATTTCTAGAATAAATAACTATAAAAATATCTCTAGATTGGTATCAAAACAAGTATTTATTACAATACATTATACCACAAAATATAAACAACCGTTTGTATTTATATTTTTATAAGCCGAAGAAATGGATTTTAAACAGAACCCATCTCCATTAGAAAAAGCCTGTCCTGAGACAAGGCTTTTACATATATCTCTTTTAAATCTCCCATTTTCATAGAAATCTAAATAATATATTTATAAATCAATACTTTCACAAAACTATGTCACCTCCTCACTATCTAATCTCAGTACATAAACCATTTTTTCTATAGCTTTTGTCTTAATCTTTATTTTTTCTATAGCTTTTGTCTTAATCTTTATTTTTTCTCTTCAATCCAAGAAAAGCTCCTACTATAAACATGATTCCGGCAGCTAATAGTGTCTGGGCTCCGCTTGCTGTTCCGGTTTTTGGCAACTCATTAGGATTGTTACTAGTTGATTTACTATTGATGTTGGTATTTTTATTAGTTAAGTTCCCTTCTTCATTTAGATAAACGTTCTTGTTAATTTCAAAGTTTTTATCATTTTCATCAGAAACAATACTATTGACATCATTAGTTGAATCAGATTGTGTTTTTTCTTTCTTTTTCGATACATCAAAAGTAGGTTTATTTTCCTCCTCCTTTTTCTCCTCTATTTTCTTGAATACAGGTTTTATAAAGGTATCTTTTGATAGATTAAGAACATAGCCGGCGTCTTTTTTCCCTTCGAAACCAGAAATTTCCCAACCATCAAATTGGTATCCTTTTTCTAATTCACCCTTATAGACAGGTAACATAAAATCTTCTTCCGACACTATCGTTGAACTCATTTCTTTTCCATTTTGAATGGTCACAGTTACCCTATGAGGTTTTAATTCACTTACCTCTCCCGTGTCTTTATTTAAAATGAATTCTTTTACGGTAGTATTTCTTGCAAAATCTTTTACAACAATCTTAATGTTTAGTGTCTTATCTGTTAGTTGTTTAATATCATCAAATGATTTGTATTCTTTTCCATTTACATAAATATGTTGTTCTTGAATCTCACCATCGAATCCATTATTTCTCTTATCATTGATGTTAAAAACTACAGATTTTCCATTAGCATATTCGATACTAGTATTTCCCTTAGGATCAATGCTTACTTCAGGTTTTACATTATCATATAAGAATTGATAGTGTACTCCAACTGCTTTTGCATTCAAATCGCTATAGCCAGTTTGAAGATAAACATTTCCATCCATATCTGTTACCTTATCTGGAAATCCGTTTGCTTTATAGTCTTTCATTCCCCAGTCCATGATGTCACCGTCTTTAACATTAAGCTTAATGTTAAAATCTCTAGTGTTATCAATGTGTAAATCTCCGTAGATTAAATAATTGTCTACAACCGATTCATTAACTCTCAACTCCCAGTTAAAACCACCCTTATCAGAAATCTTACCTCTTAAATAGAATTCTGGATTTCGTACATAAATTTTATTAGTTTTAGATGGATTAAAGTAGTTCTTGTCCATTGAAAGATTTACTGGTTTTGCATCAATAAATAACGTAGAGCCATCTTCTTTTATAGCTTCTACATTGGACTTATCCTCTCCTGTGTACTCTTTACTATCCTTACCAAATAATACCAGTTTAGAAGAATCTGTCACAAGATTGCCATCGTTATCGATTGCTTCCCCTTTATCATTCATTTTAAATGTAAACACTTGATATCTTACAATGTTAAAGCCGTCCAAAGCCGACATTAATACTGATTGAGTACTTCTTCCATCTTCAACATTTCTACTATCAGCATAAATTGTTGTTTCTGATAAGACTCTTAGATTAGGATTGGCCTTTTGGATTTTTGCTATATCTTCCTTGCTATAGACTCCATTTCCTTCTAACATATCCGTTTTTCCAGGATTATAGGTAGTCACTTTTAGTGCATAGCCTTTTCTTAGAATGATGTTATCCTTTAATAGATATTGTTGTTTTTCTGAATCAGAATAGATTTTACCAGATTCCATGTCCGTTAAATTGTTTGGTTTATTTTTTGAAAGATCTCCTTCTCCTAATTCTATTACATTCCCATAACTTGATGCATACGGATATTCTGCTTTAGTTTCCTTATTTTTTTCAGGCATTCTAATTTTAGTTTCAGCTTTTATCTGATCATCATCTTTGACAAAAAACCTCATATCTCCTGCAAAAGCTAATCCATCCACAATATCATTAATATTAGCGTATAAATCAAATGTCATCGTTTTTGAGTGGGAATCATACTTGGTCGTTTTGATTTCTATCGATTTATAGTTATTTCCATAATATACCTTGGCATTTTTAGAAACATTACTGATCTTTCCAAGAATTTCAAAGTGTCCATCTTTAGATGGGTTTAGAATGCCATAAATTTTTGATTTGATTTCATCAAGTTTTTCAGTTTCATATTGTAAGGCACTACCATCGTCATAAGCAATGATATTTCCCTTATCATCGTATTTATAATCGTATTCCTCTATTCTCTTACCAGTTTCACTTGTAAAGTCATCAACTTCTCTAAATTTCTTTTTAATGAGTTTCTTTAAGTCTTTGCTTTCAAAATCTCTAATTGTTGAAATAGTTTTATGAATAGTAAAACTAGATTTTTCTTCGGTAGCCTCTTCATTTTCTTGATGATGTTCTACCTCAGTTGTATCTTTTTTAAGACTATCATCTTTAACGTTTTTTATATTCTTAAATTTAGATTCAGGAATTTCTCCAAGCTTTTGGTATTTAGATGAATCTTGATCAGGATCTACTAGATAATAGGAAATCATCCCCTTTTCATCAGCATGATCAGCAAATTTAATTCTATGAATCTTTGTGAAATTGCTAGAACCGTCTAATGCAATCACTTCAATGATTTTGCCTCTTAAATCTCCTGCTCCACTAATTTCATAAATAGTATTTCCGTCTTTATCAAGTTTCCTATTTCGTCCTTGACCCTCACCTGCATAAGTTACTTCAAGATTTTTCTCAACCTCTCCATCTTCATTAACAAGAGCGGCCCCAGCATACCAAACTTCGTTGGCAATCTCGTCAAATTTTTCAGGATGTTCTTTTTGATCTCTCGCAAATAGCGTTTCATTCTTGTATTGCTCTTTGACCTTGTGATAAGTATCCTTTGTAATCAACTTAATTTTTTCAGGGTTTGAAAAATCAATTGAAACAATCTTTGGAGGGGTGTTATCAATTTTTACAGGAATATAGGAAACCTGCCATGGGTAATCCTTGGTTAATCTATATTTAAATTTATAGAAATATTGGCCTTCCGCAATCGGTTCAAATTGTCCTCGTATCTTAGTAGCAGGATCTTTTTTGTCATTACTTTCTGGGGCATTTTCTTCTCTACCTCTAGGGTTATAAATGAGTCCATCCCATTTCAAATCACCCCAAACTTTTAGCTTAGAAGATTTAATGCCCTTTGCATCATTTCTTTTAGAGTTTAAAATTCCTTTAATAAAGTGTTCTCTCGAAATGACTTTTAAGTCTCTTTGATTTTCTCCTTCTTTATTTGTATTTACTATTGAAATCACCCCTTCTTCTGCACTTCTTAATACAAGTGGAGAAGGCGTTAATCCTCTCTCAAGTTGAGCATCTTGAGGATTTCCATTTGAATCTAAAGGATAAATTTTAGCAATATTAGAACCACTTGATGAGGGTGCGTTGATTCCTTCGTTATTGAAAGCAAATAGTTCTGGATTTTGATCTAGGGATGTTGTATTTCTATCTTTTCTATTTTGGATAACTCCTGCTGGATTAAATTTATCTATACCATGTTCTCCACCAATCCCCTTATTTAAGGTACCTGGAATTTTTGGTTTGCCATCATCATCATAACCTTCCATCGCTTTTGATTTTGACCCTTCTTCCCAGGCCCATTTATCAAGGATTGGTTCGTGGTTCCAATTCCCAGCAAATCCCATTAGAGGCATGGACAAAGAAGGTTGGAAGTTTCTTTTCTTACCGTTGGAGTTTAGAGCTTCCATTTCTTCCACTGACTCAAAATGAATAAATGATTCTACAAATTTATTTTTATTTTTTGCTTCCCCAACATTTATAACCGCATTTAAATCAAAGCTGGAATTTGGACCTATAGTGAAAGTATCATGCTCAAATGTGATATTTGCTCCTTTGACTTTTTCTGGGTGAATTTCTGGAACAATTTGCTTCCCGTCCGGAGATTTTTCATCTTTATATGTTTCATCGAGTTTTAGCCTATCAGTTAGAGCATCTGTAGTTACAGTTGATGCAGAAACTTTAAAGGTTAAAGGTCTATTTGAGGTATTGTGAAGCTTGATTGTAAAGTATTTTTTATCACCTTTTATTTCTTTAAGAGAAATGGAACCATATGAATTTACCAAACCTTTAGAATCTATATTTTTGAAAGTCGCTACAACTTCATTTCTCAAAGCGTTGGCAACATTAATTAGTCCCGCTCCCTGCTGTCTAGGTGATGCAAAGTATTGACTCTTTTCTTTCCAAGAGGTTGCATCCATCATAGGTCTTGCAGTATTTTGTAGGGCTATTTTTGTAAGACTTGTAAGGTCTATTTTGTCATCTCCCTTAAGATTTTTCAAGACAGGTCTTTCAAGCAATTCCTTTAATTTTGGTCGAATCAAAACAGTAGAAGCTGCTACAATTGGAGTTGCCATGCTAGTTCCTGACATATAACCATAAGTAGATTTACCATTAATAACATTTAGAGTAGATTTAATATTTTTACCTGGTGCTGAAACATCCGGTTTTAAAAGCAAATCTGTTCTTGGCCCCCAAGATGTAGACCCTGCTGGAACTATAATATCTTCTTTATAAAGTTCTTTGTCTGTGTCAGGTGCAAATTTAAAGTCAATTTCTTTTTCATCACCTACATTCGGTTTATTAGAATTATAGCTTTCCATATCAATTGGATAGTATTGTTCTAAGTTATCTTTAAAATCTTCCTTATTATTTCTTTTGACTTCAGTTTTTTTATCAGGGTTAATCATGTTCCATAATTTTACACCATCATCTCCTGAAATTGAAAATACTTGACTAGTAGTCCCTTCATCCGCTTCATATCCCATAGCTGGAAGGTCTGTCCAATTATCTCTATTGTAGTAATTTACAGTATTTACAACCATAATGGCACGTGCGCCTTTATCCATAGCTCTTTTAAAAGCATCTTTTAAATCCTTGGTATAAATTCTATCCATTACTGCAATTTTGCCCTTAAGATCCAAGCCTATCAAATCTTGGTCTTGACCTTTGCCTATATATACAAATTTTAATTTATTTGGAGTTTTTGAGCCATCCTCATTTGTTAGGATTTTGTTTTTATCGAAAAAAGCCCCTATATTTCTGTATTTAAAACTTTGTCCTCCAATGTTAACCTTATCAAACTCAATGGTTTGATTTTTAGCAGAAGCGACCGCTATCGCATCTTCATGTGCGGCAGTTCGTGTTACATTTCCAGTATCTGTCATTTTCAGATTATTATTTGCTACTAAATCCCAAGAAGAACTTGAAGCAGAAGTCGCAAAGTTACCTGTAGCAACAACCATTGGGATTCCAGCTTTTCTTAATGCTCTAATAGCCTCCCAATATTTCTCGCCTACAAGACCGGTTCCCGTAAAGCCAGATGATACCGAAACAACATCGACATTGTGTTTGATCGAATCTTCAATAGCATGAAACATTGTTTCATCACCTGCAAACCCAGATCCTGCGTCAGAGTACATTTTATAAGAGAAAATTTGTGCATTAGGCGCAATTCCATCTATGCCATTAAAGTTCTTGATATCTTTTTCAGTATCATTTCCAGCAAGAATCCCTGCAATATGCATCCCATGTGGGTCAAAATAATCCCTTCCATCATCATATTTTTCTACAGTGATTTTACCACCATTATAATAATTGAACGCATGAGGGATTTTATCACTCAACCAATAATTCTTATCAGTGCCTTTTAAGTCATCTTTTTTAAATTTCATTGAGTCTTTGGCATCATCATCAATCCTCATAGCCTTATGCCTATAATCTGTTCCAGTATCGATATTTGAAATGACCATACCTCTACCATCAAAATTTTTCCCAAATGGAGCATTGATAGACTTTAGGTAATCAATAGCTTCCTCAACTCCAATTTCCTTTCTGGCATGATTCATCATTGGTTGGAGTTTTTGTGATCGTTCAACCGACGAAACACCTTCTATTTGTTTAATTTTGTCCAAATTATCTGGAGTTGTTTCAATGGCAGCGCCATTAAAAATCGTATTATAGGTATATAAAACTTTTGTATCCTTAAGATTTGATAGTTCCTTAATTACTTTTTCTCCAGATTGTTTATCTTTAAATTCAGCAATATAGACAACTTTATCTTCTTTTTTCGGATTTTCTGTATCTTTATTTACAAATGAGTCCGCATCATTTCCTTGGGATTGATTGGAGTCTTCTTTGATACTTGCTCCTTCGTTACTAGTTTTTTTGTCTATCACAGACTTTTTACTAACAACCTCTTTTTCCTCAATAACTGTTGTCTTCTTCTCCTCAGTATCCTTTGAAGTTTCTATAACATTATGAAGTTCTTCAGATTGTTCATTGTTTTCTGTTTCTTTATCTGCTACTACTTTTTCTTTATCTGCTACTACTTTTTCTTTATCAGAAATTCTTAAAGCATCTTCAGAACTAGGTGCATCTGCTAAAATTACCTCATTGGGGGCATATGCTGCTAAAATAACTGCAGCAGTAGTTAATGACAATACCGTACTTTTTTTCATTTTAATTCCTTAATTTTTTATTTTAAACCCAATAGATAGAAAACTTTAACCTTGCTAGCCTTTGTTATAAAAAGTTTTATGACGTATCATCTAGTGGGGTAGAGTAGTACATTTATATATAATTGTTAGCTCTCTGAAAAACAGTATATCAATTAAAAAAATTTAAGTCAAGAAAAATTAACCCAGGTTAATTTTTTTTTTAATCCATGTTAACAAATAGTCTAGTCAATAAATATTATAGTTAACTGGCTACAATATAAACTCATTCCTACCATCAAAAATATTATCAATTAACCGGAATAACTACCAAAATCGCAAAAAGGGGGGATGGATACAACTTATACTTAAATAAATATGCAAAAACAACCGCTATAATTTTCAACGGTTGTTTGTAACATATTTAATTTTTAACTCTCATCCTATCTTATCTCTTACGAACCCGCACTTTCGTAGGCATCTAAGCCCCTGTCCCATAGTTTCAAAGAAATTGCAAAGAAGATAAGTGAAATCAGAATCAACCCACCAATGTTAAAGAGCCCATTCTTGTCCTCTAAGAAATAGCTGGCAGGATAGTAGGCTGTAAAGGCAAAGGGGATGATAAAGCTAATCAACCAACGAAGAAGGGAATTGTAAATGGAAATTGGATATTTGGCAAAGTCATTAAACATATAAAAAATGTAAATCATGGCGCCTGACTGCTTGGTCCAAAAAGCGATGCTGGCAGTCGCGATTTTCAAGGAAGTATAAATCAAGGTCGCAAAAGGAATACAGACTAAGAAAAGCAGGAATTTGGGAAGAGTCCAAGCAATGCTTGATACTGTTGTCGCTAGCAAAATACCTCCGACCAAAAGTTCACCCAAGGCATCAATCTGAAAGGTCTCAACGAGGATATGGAAGAGAGGATTGATAGGACGAGTCAGATACTTGTCAAATTCTCCCTTTCGCACCAAGCGCTGCCCCAGTGCCCAGAGATTATCAAAAAAGAGATGGTCCAATCCCTTGGGAATCAAGGAAAAACCATAGATAAAGGCAATCTCTTGAAAGGCCCAGCCTTCTAGGGATGGAATGTGTTGAAAGATGACATTGAGAAACAAGAGGTTCAAACCTTGGGTCAGAAAGACACCTAAAACACCAACCACAAAATCAACCTTGTATTCCATGATTTGCTTGATGTATTGTCTGATAAAAATCAGATGCATGCGTTGATATTTTTTCATACTAACCTCCTTGAATGGTGATGAAGGACTGGACTCGTTTCCAAATCAGCTGAGACAAGCCCACCATCACTAAGAGCCAGAAAAACTGCAAAGCGAATGCCTGAAGAATCTGACTGGCATCGTACTTCCCAACAATGATCATAACCGGAGTATAAATTAAAGATGAAAAAGGCAAGAAGGACAGAATATCTGAAACAAGCTTTGGAAAGAAAGCCAAGGGAATCAGACTTCCAGACATAAAGGCCACTATGGAAGTTTTAAGTAGATTGGAACCCCAAAGATTTTTAAACACAAAAGCTGAAAATCCAAAGCAGATATTAAAGAAAAAGTTAATCAGATAGGCCAGCGTCAAGCTAAATAGATAAAGGGTAGTTAGCCCCAGCACTTCTACAATCCCTTGCCCAGAAAGGATTTTCATCAAGACAATCACACTCAAGAAAGGAAGTCCAACAGAGATAAAAATCAACCACTTGGAGCCAAGCTCGGTGAAGAGATAAGAGGCCGCAAAATGCACCGGTCGCAACAAGCGCATGATAATGGAGCCATCCTTGACCTCCTCCCCAATCATAAAAGAAGAATCCGACCTAGTCAAAAGATTAGTCACAAAACTCATGATAATGTAGAGAGTGATATCTGCCATACTAAAGCCCTGAATCAAAGACTCCTGCGAGGAATCAAAGACCGCCTTCCAGAGATAGAAAGCCACAAAAGCTCCCATAACATCCCCAATCCGATAGAGAATAAAGTTGACTCGATAAGTAATCAACTCCTGAATCCCTGCATTGATAAAGGGTTTATAACGTCTCCACAATTTGACCATATTAGAGCTCCTTTCGATAGAAGCGACGGATAATATCCTCAATATCCGTATCCAACATCTTCAAATCGCGGATTTCAAAATCAGACAGGGTTTGCTTGATAATATCGGCCGACTGGTAGCAGGAACTATCGAATTCAATATTGAGGCTATTTCCTTGTCTATCAATGGTCATATCAGGCAGGCCTTCATAGTGAGAAGCGAGATGACTTTGACCTGGCACCAGTTCAAAAGAAAGAGTCTTCATCTTGCCAAAGGTTTCCTTGAGCTGGCTCACCGTTCCATCAAAAATCTCTTGCCCCTTATCAATCATAAAAATCCGATCACAGAGTTGCTCAATATCACTCAGGTCGTGAGTGGTCAAGAGAATGGTTGTTTCTTCCTCCTGATTGATCTGGGTGATGGCGCGACGAATGTTGTCCTTGACCGAAACGTCCAAACCAATAGTCGGCTC
Source organism: Streptococcus oralis (assembly GCF_016028255.1). Lineage (NCBI taxonomy): Bacteria > Bacillati > Bacillota > Bacilli > Lactobacillales > Streptococcaceae > Streptococcus > Streptococcus oralis. Next base: position 987,048 of record NZ_CP065707.1, on the reverse strand, counting down.
ATCTAAAAAGAGAACTTTGGGATTGTGGAGCAAGGACGCCGCAATGTCCGCCCGCATCCGTTGGCCAAGTGAAAGAGTCCGCACGGGGTCTTTGATAAATTCCTTCAAATCCAAGACTTCATTCAAAAAGTCCATGCGCTTGTGGAAAAGCGAGTCCGGCACATCGTATATCTCTTTCAAAACCGTGTAGGTCTCTTGCAGAGCCAAATCCCACCATAGCTGGGTGCGTTGTCCAAAGACCACTCCAATATCCTTGACATAATCCTGACGGTTGTCCTTCGGAATCTTACCATTAATCCGACAAAAACCAGATGTCGGTTTCAAAATCCCTGTCAGCATTTTGATGGTGGTTGACTTCCCAGCACCATTTGCGCCGATAAAACCTAAAATCTGGCCCTTTGGTACCTCGAAGGTCAAATCCTTGACCGCTTCAAAAGTCTGCTTTTCAGGATGAATAAAGGAGTGCAAAGCTCCATTCAAACCAGGTTCCTTTACTGTCTTCACAAAATTTTTCTGAAGATGTTCCACTTCTATCATTGCCATATCTATCTCCCCTTAGTAAGAAATCAACAAACCGTGTCCTCTAAATACAAAAAGCCAATTTCTCATCTTCTAAAATCTGCCTTCTTTATCACATTAGAAGGCCTCAGTAACACTCTATTATAAAGTAATTAAGAAGGGAAAACAAGTGTTTTTTGTGGGATAGGAAAGAAAGCATAGAATATCCCAGTGATCGAATATCTTGAAAACGACTAGATTCACTCTCCGCTGCTTCATCGGAACTTTTTTGCATTTCCAAAATGAGATACAACAATGGTATCCAATTGATTCGCTATTTCTTTAAAGGAAAGATTTAAGTCCAAAGTCTGAACACTGATTTGATTACCGTGCATTTGATAAACATTATCTGGTTGAACTACTTCATCTGTCTTTGCATAGAGCAACATCCCCGACACTTTGCTACCATGTTCTTGATTTTGGTATTCTCTATTTTTGACATATGTAAAAATCTGATAAAGATTGTTGGAGTGGAGAGAATACTTTTTAAAATTCATTTGAGTTGTACTTTTATAGTATTTAGCATCAATAATCAAGATAGAATTCTCTTTTTGAAGCTGAATATCACTTTGCATGATAGGGAGCATCTCACCGATACCATCGTCTAACGCCCACGGTATCTGTGCTGCATTCGCATTTAATTCTGGATAATGTTTTTTATAATACTCAAGGATAAATTTTTCATACAATCTGTTCATTCGTCGCTCATCTAAGAAACTCATCATCTTCATGTTACCATCTGATGTTGTTTGCAATAAACCTTTTACCACTAAATAGCAAATGGCAATCATCATTCTATAAGATTGATTATTTTTGTTGTATTGCAGATTCCAGTTAACAGTTTCCAAATCAATCGGTTCAACATCACGGAAATAAACCATCAATTTCCGCAATTCTTTCTTCCTATCCTTGGAGATATCTGCTTTCAACAGAAGATTGACCGTTGATTTTATAATACGGTTCATCCTATTATTTACTGAAAACTCTTCATAAGTACAAAATATTTTCTTCCCAAGAGTACATTGACTTTTGATTGACTCTGTAATCTCAATTTTTCCCCTTAGTGTAGAGAGTTCTTCCACTTGAGCAAGGTATTCCTTTCCCAGTCCTCTCTTAAGCTGTATGGCAATTCCTTTAGCCAAGATAGCACTCATCAAATCAGCCGTATGATGAAACTCCTCTGTGGCAAGTTTCTGATATCCTTGCCCCTTAAGAACCTTAAAAGCATAAGTCAGCATGTAATAAACATTCTTTATCGGTATCACTTAATCGCACTCCTTAGATTGCCACTCCATTCTTTAACTAAGCTAGGTTCATCAAACCAATACTCCTTTAAAAGAGGTATCAGTTCATACTCTACAATACTCGAAAGAACTTGTTGGTCGATACTATTCGGTATTAGATTACAAAAATAACTATGGCCTATGCAAAAACCCTCTCCTAAACTTTCATCAGAAGCGATGATTTCATTTAGATGCTTCACAGTATTTATTAATGCATCAAATTTTTCATTCTTCAAGTGTGATTGATATTCTTTGAAGCCATCCGAATCAAATCCTGGTTTCAGCTCAAAAAATGCAAATCTTCGTCTCAAGGCAAAATCTAGCATGGCTAAGCTACGATCGGCAGTATTCATCATACCAATAATGTATAAGTTCTCCGGAATTGAGAATTGTTCATCCGAATAAAGAAGCTGTAGATCTCTTCCTCGCTTATCCATTTCGATAAGCATAAACAATTCACCAAATATTTTGCTCAAATTTCCTCGATTAATTTCGTCAATGATAAAGAAATAATCATTGCTTTCATCGCCCTCAGCCTGTTTACAAAATTGATAGAAGGGACCTTTTCTTAGTTCAAAACCACTGGCAGAAGGTCTAAATCCCATAATAAAGTCTTCGTAAGAGTAACTTTGGTGAAACTGAACCATCTTTACCCTATCGATCGCTTTTTCACCCATCAGTGAGTAAGCTAGTCGATCAGCAGTAAATGTTTTTCCAACACCCGGAGCCCCCTCCAATATGATGTTCTTCTTGAGGCGAAGAATCGTTGCCAATCGATTATAATCCTCTGCTGATACAAAAACTTCTTTTAGAAAATCTTCCCTAGTATAGCTAGTATCCACTTTTTCTGATTCTTTAGTGTCTTCAGATGGTAGATCATATCTAGGTGCTGAACTCTCAGTAACTTCATTTTTTGCTTGTTTTTCTTTTTTCACTTGTTCAGAATACTTCCACGCTGCAAAAGACAATTCATTGAAGTTTTTCAATTCAGACTGTGGACTACCTAAATAGTTTTTAAGTATTTCAACAATAGAAAAATAATCTGATGCAGAAACTTTCGAATTCACCTTTGGGAGTTTATGGACTAATTCTAAAGGTAATTTCCCAGATTCGTAAATATACTCCTTGTTTGGTCCATCTATATTTAAAAACGAATTGGAGGCAATCCAATATAAGCCCATCGTAACTTTAGCAGTACCATTGTTTTTTCTATTGATGACTTTATCAAAATAGCCTGAGAGAAGCTCCTTATTTTCAGATGATGAATCTTCGGAATAAGCTAATGCCGCTACAAAAAGCTCCCACAAATCATCAATATCACTAACCCCTCTATCTGTATAAAAAAGATAATAGGTCGCATTCTGTTTATTGAGAACGGGAATACTGTCGAATGAAGTTGGAACATCATGAGATAATTCAAATAATTCTGCAATAGCAGTCAAAATTTTAATCCGATTTTCATTTTTCAACCCTTTATTGAATAGACCAAAAATTGTAAAAGGGTCAATATCCATGATATTGTTGTCCTTGTCCAAGGTTGGCATTGAAATGCCCGTCATTTGATAAATTGCCTTAACCTTTTGAATGAGCTCTGCCCTTTTCTCTTTATAGCTCACAAGTTTAAACGCAAATTCTTTATAAAAATCTACCCAATCAAATTGTCCTGCTTGTCTCATCTTAAACCTCACATCCCACATCTCTAGTAATTTTTGATGTACTAAATTTTATTGTTAATTAATATTATAGCACGAAAACCTTTCCAATACGATGCAACATTGCTATACATATACGATAAAAATTTCACTATCTTTAATCAACTTCAACAGTACACAAACAGGTGACCTTTGTCGCCTCAAATGATTCCTTCTGATACTTTGAAATTCAATAATGAATCTATTCGATTCACTTTTTTATCCTTCATTATGAAGTTTCATTTCAATCTCCTTTGTAGATATGTCGTGAGGAAGAGGAAATATCTTCGTGTAGCCCTCATCACAAAAGAGAACCTTCTGATCTGATGGAAACCATTCCCGAAGCCAGAGGATATAGGCGGCATAATCTTGTAACCGATTTTTTGAATCAAAGTAGTTTATAACGAAGACATCATTTTTTCGATTCAAAGCACCCTCAACTGAGACCTCGGGACTTTGGTAATCCCATAAAAGACGATAGGCTTTTTCATGATCGTTTTCTTCCCTTATAATCACACCTGAATACCTATCTCTCAGCGAAGCACAAAATGCTTGGATATCAAATTCTGCATTTTCATAACCATCTAAAAAGATAAAATCTGCTGAACTCATGACTCTCCTCCTCTCTTTGAAAGCCTGATATTATTTTATCATAAATTAAAAAATTTCTTAGAATCAAATTAAATTCCACCTCCTAAACTTGAAAAATAATTTATTTCCACCACACAAAAAACCCACCCTCATGGGCAGGTTTCTGTTTTGTATTGTTCAGCTAGATTAAGCTTTACCTTCTGAACCGAATACGTCGATACGTTCTTCAACTGATGCTTGGATAGCTTTTACACCGTCAGCCAAGAATTTACGTGGGTCGAAGAGTTTTTTCTTGTCGTATTCTGCTTCGTTTGCTTCGTAGTCACGAGCAAATTTACGAGTTGCGTTAGCGAATGCGATTTGGCATTCAGTGTTAACGTTAACTTTTGCAACACCAAGTTTGATAGCTGCTTGGATTTGGTCATCAGGAATACCTGAACCACCGTGCAATACGATTGGGAATCCTGGTACAGCTTCAGTCAATTTTTGCAAGTGGTCAAGGTGAAGACCTTTCCAGTTTGCAGGGTATGGACCATGGATGTTACCGATACCAGCTGCCAAGAAGTCGATACCAGTTGCAACCATTGCTTTAGCATCTTCGATTGGAGCCAATTCACCATCACCGATGATTCCGTCTTCTTCACCACCGATAGTTCCAACTTCAGCTTCTACTGACACACCATTTGCGTGAGCAAATTCTACAACTTTACGAGCTTTTTCAAGGTTTTCTTCAACTGGAAGGTGTGAACCGTCAAACATAACTGAAGTATAACCAACTTGAATACACTCAAGTGCATCTTCGTAGTGACCGTGGTCAAGGTGGATAGCTACTGGTACAGTGATACCCATTGATTCAACAAGGTTAGCGATCAAGTTGCGAGCAACTTTGTAACCACCCATGTATTTAGCAGCACCCATTGAAGTTTGGATCAAAACTGGAGCTTTTTTAGCTTCTGCTGCGCGCAAGATAGCTTGAGTCCACTCAAGGTTGTTTGTGTTAAATCCACCAACTGCATAACCGTTGTCACGAGCTGCTTGGACAAATTTTTCTGCTGAAACGATTGCCATTTGTCAGGCCTCCTATATATTTTTTGGGACATCCCATTTACATTGTTCATTTTATCACTTTTTGATAAAAAAAGCTAGTTTTTCCCATACTTTAGATTGAATTTCTTCTAGCCCAATCAATGTAAACCCTTTCTTTCCCTTAGTCTTGCACGACTTTAGGATAACGTATGAAAAAGATCAAGCGATCATCTTGCATCTCAAAATGATAAGGTAATTTCTCATGTTCTAATAAACTTTTGACCACAAAGAGTCCCATCCCCGAACCCTTGGCCTTGCGACTGGCATTTTCAGAAAAAGACTGGGCCAATTTTTCTTGTTCTTCAGGACTACAGCTATTTTCGATAAAGAGTTCCCCTTCTTTCTCCCCGATACGAACCAAGCCGCCTAGAGTGGAGTGCTTGATAGCATTACTGATGAGATTCGATAGGATTAGTTTCATGACAGATGGGTTTATGTAAGCCTGCTGATGGGTCAAGCGATTGTCTATCTGAAGTTCTTCCTCCTTGGCGAGCAAAGCATAATCCTTGACTAGACTTTGTGTCATCTGAAGGAGGTCAACCTCTTCTTTCTCCTCTCGCAATTCCTGTACAGAAGAAAGAGACAATATCTGGAGAACGTGGTGACTGAGGTCGTCCACAATCCCCAAGGCAACTCCAAGATAGTGGTCTCTATCCTTATAACGACCGATATTTTCTTTCATATTTTCGATTAGGATTTTCAAACTAGCCAGAGGTGTTTTCAGTTCATGAGAAGCCCCTCGAAGAAACTCAACCTTCATCTTCTCCAGCTGGAGAATAGCTTCATTCTTCTCATGCAAGTCCGCAATGACAGTCAAGAGATGCTGGTAGAGGCTATTGATTTGTTCCTTGAGATCACCTATCTCATCCTTAGAATCCACGCGCAATCGTACTTGGGCATCCAAATCCATCATTCGACGGGTCACCCGCTTGATTTCCAAAATCGGTGCAACAATGGTCCGAGCGTAGATGTAAGCCACCAAGAGAGAAATCAGAAAGGATGCCAGCAAGGTATAAGGAAGAAATTGGAGACTAATCTGCTCTGCTTCCTTTTGCAAATCCATGGACGCTAGAAATTGGAGAGTCATAGTGCTACCATCTTGCGTTTTCACCTCACGCTCCTCGATAAAGAGGGAAGTAGTTTGACGGTCCGTATCCAGAGGAAGATTGTCCTTGACTTCTAACTTGTCCTCGGTCATCTCTCCCTTGACAGCTCCTTTGATATCACTAGTCTGGGAATACAAGTCTAAGACTTGCTCGATACTTTGCCTATCCTTTCCTTCTAGGGATTGGGAAATGGCTGTCGCTTTCTGGCCAATGGTTTCCTGACGATGACTCAGATAAGTCGAGGGAAAGAGAAAATAAATGGCTAAATGAAGACAAATAACCAGAACACTAAAAATCGAGAAGGTATAGATAAAGATCTTTGTAAATAAACCTGTTCGTTTCATTTTCTCTCCAATTTATAACCAACATTGCGCACAGTGAGGATACAATCCAAGTCTAGCTTTTTCCGTAATTCCTTGATATAGACATCAATGACACGGTCAAAGGGAACCTCATCTGTCACCTTCCAGACCGCATCAATTATCTGAGAACGAGTCAAGGCCCGGCCTTCATTTTTCACCAGATAGTCCAGAATTTCCAACTCTTTGGCATTGATAGCCACTTCTTCTCCCGCGAGGCTTGCACTGTAACTCTCAAAGTCCACCTTGGTATCCTTATAAGAGAAGATTCGTCCCGTATCGTAGTATCGCTTGAAAATCGCGTCCACCCTTACTTTTAAAAGGGAGAGGGAAAAGGGTTTTTCCAGATAACCATCTGCTAGCGAAGCAAAGGCACTCATCTTGTATTCTTCATCCTGAAAGGCGGTCAGCATCAAGACAGGAACCTGACTGCTTTTACGAATCTCAGCTAGTACTTCTAGACCATTAAGCTTGGGCATCTGGATATCCAGCAGTACTAGAGCAACTTCATAGCTGGAAAATTTTTCCAGAGCTTCTTGACCGTCTGCTGCTTCAATGGTTTCATAACCACAATCCGTCAAATAGTCACTGATTCCCTCACGGATCATCTCTTCATCTTCTACAATTAAAATTTTCATAGAAAAACGTTTCACATTCCTTTAAATTTCTTGTAAATCATCTCTGTTTTATCCTGATAGGAAGAGTCCTTATCAAGATGAAATAGATAAAAATGCTACCTATATTATACCCCATTTAGGGAAGAATAGGTAGCAAGTTTTTTATTCGCTATCGAGCAAGAGCTCTTTTGGTTGTTTTCTGAGGAGATTGCTTGAGGCAAGCGCCATAACGAGAACCACTAGAACCAAGGCTAGGACAAAGACGATGATAAAGTCTGATGTCTGAATGGAAATATCTAGGCTCGACAAGGTCTTACTAAAGCCGTCTACTTCTGCACCACCACCAAGGTTAGAGGCTTGAGCAGCCTTGCTGGCTTGCTTGGCAACACCTGAAGTGACATTGGCAAGAACAGTATTTCCGATGGCACGAGCTGTGTAGTTGGCTAGGAAGTAAGCAGAAACGAGAGCAGGGATGGCAATCAGGATAGATTCGGTGATGAATTGTCCCAAGATACTTGCCTGCTTGAGACCGATAGAGAGGAGAATTCCCACTTCCTTGCGACGAGCATTGATCCAAAGACTAAGCAAGAGTGCAAGGAGAAGAACTGAGAAGCTCAAGCTACCCCAGAAGAGGAGGTTGGCCATCTTGTACATACCAGAGATGGATTGCTCTAGAGCTGGGTAGTTAGAGGAGCTCTTCACAAGTGTGTAGCTCTTCCAGTTGATGCCACTGATACCATTCAACTCTTTCATAACATCATCCAAGTTCTTGTCCGCTGTTACAAAGAAGGTTGCGTCCCCATAAATAGCTGTATCTTCTGTGTATCCATAAAGTTTTGCAGCAGTGTGAATGTCTGTGATAGCTGTATTTTCATAGAGTTCTTGTGAGTAGGTTACTGCTGACTTATTGTGGCCATCAAAGAGTCCCTTAATTGTCACTTCAACTGTTTCCTTGGCCCCTTTTTCATTGTCTGCATCGTAGATATTGGAGTCTAGTTTGACCTTATCTCCGACTTTCCAGCCGTGTTTAGCTGCCAAGTCCTTGTGCATGAGGATCTTGTCTTTGTCGTCGTTGGTTAGGTGCTCACCTTCAACAAGCTTATATGAACCAGAGACAAACTTATCTTCTTTAGAGGAGTCATTGACACCTGTAATCATCAAGCTGCTTCCAAACCGTTTGGCACGGTCTGCAGTGAGATTTTTCTTGGTTTCTGGCGTTTCGATGAGGTCGTATCCAGTCAAATCTCCGATAGCGTTGATGCGTTTAACATAAGACTCGATGGCCTTATTTTCGGTGATTTTTTTGATATCCTCACCCTTAATATTCCCAGCACCACGTGGCGTTCCTTGATTGACGCGACGATTGATTTGCATGGAGAAGCTATTGGTGATATTTTTAAAGGTCTCCTGAGAAGCCTTGGCAGTAGCCCCTTTGATTGACAAGCCGACCAAACTCAAGCTCGCCATGAGGAGAATAATCAGGAAGATAACAATCGATTTGAAAAACTTCCTTGTAACATAGGCAAATGCGTTGTGTAACATAGGTTCCCTTTCTAGATTTTGTTCTATTTCAATGTCTTATAACTTATATAAATTATTTTTTTACTATTTCCCTTAGATTGTGCGGACGGGAGCAACTTCCTGTAGGAATTTCATCCCTAATTTTTGAGCCATATGTCTCAAAAATTCCGGCCTAGATAATAACTTTGTTATTATCTAGGCTATCACTACTGCGGGAAATAGTTGTTAAAGACTCACTTTGTTTATTATTACTTTACACGTATATAGTTACCAACTAATACTATTTTAAAGTTTAATAACTAGATTCTATATTTCAGTCAGTTTCTTATCCTTCAATTCAAGTGTAATATCTGACGCTTGTGCCACTTCTTTACTGTGGGTGACGACAATCACACATTTACCTGTTTTCTCGGCAAGTGACTTGAGCAGTTCGATAATATCTCCGGCAGTTTTAGGGTCCAGATTTCCTGTTGGCTCATCAGCTAGAATAACTGGAGCTTCTGATACCAAACTGCGAGCGATGGCTACACGTTGCTGTTGCCCACCTGATAACTGGAGAACGTTCCGCTTGATCTGACTTTCATCCAAACCAAGCTCAAGAAGTGTATCCTTAGTCGCCTTTTTGTTGACCAAGCGGATATTTTCCAGCGGAGAAAGGTAATCAATCAAATTATAATTTTGAAAGACCAGGGAAATATGGTGCATGCGATGGTAAGAATATCCCTTGTCACGAATGTCCTCTCCTTGGAAAAGGATAGAACCTTCAACAGGACTATCTAAACCAGCCAGTAGGGACAAGAGAGTGGATTTTCCTGCTCCTGACTCACCAATAATACTATAAAATTTTCCGGGTTCAAAATTATACTTGATCTGATATAGAACTGCTTCAGCAGTGTTCTTATAACGGTAGGTAACATCTTGCAATTGTAATAAAGTCATGATTTCTCCTTCTTAACTAATAGATGATAAAATTTCTTTTGGCGATTTTCTAAACAAGAATACGAAACAAAGGGCTACAGACAAGCAACTAATCAGGAGCAGAAAAACATAGGATTCTGCAAAGGATAGGAGACTAGTTGATAGACCGCTTGCTTTGGCCAGCGTGTCTTGTAAGGTTGCCTGATCTCCGCTTGCTAGTACGGTTTGTAGCAGATAGGATGTGATGGCGTTTCCTGCAACAAATGCTGGAAGCAAAGCTCCGAGAGATACCAAAACTACCTCTAAACAGAATTGTAGGAAGATTGAGATCTTGCTTTTTCCAAGTGCGAGTAAAATCCCCACTTCGTAGACCCTTTCTCTTAACCAGAGGGACAAGACCAAAATTAAGGCTCCAGCTCCAGCTATCAACATCCCATAAAGGAAGATGGTGAGGAAAGTTTGGAAGGTTGCAACTGAGTCTTTGATTTGTTCAAAGGCCTTGTTTTCCTTCTCGACTTGGTAGCCTTGACTTTCCAAGGCCAAGTTTTCCACCTGCTTCATGAGTCCATCCATTTCCTTAGGATTTTCTACATAGAAGCGAGCTGCACTGACTTGCGGTTCACTATTTCCCAAAAGAGTTTGGCTACTTTCATAGTCTGTAAAGACCTGGTTTTCACTGAAGTCGGAAGACAAGCCTGTGAACTTTTCTTGTTTTTTACCAGAAAAGATTCCGACAATCTCAAACTCTACTATTTGCCCTTTTCCAGATTCAGACTGGCCAGCGTCCAAGCGAATCTTGTCATGAAGCGAAAGACCGTTCTTCTTAGCCAACTCTTCGTGAATGAGGATTTTCTTGGAATCTCCTTTTTGAAGGTGTCGCCCTTCTTTTAGATTGAAAGCCGAACTGGTAAAGGTAACATCCTTGGATGAATCCTCAAGAGCCGTTAAGCTAACCAAGTTCTTGTCCGCAGCTGACAAATCATCACGTTCAACGCTCTGCTCACCACTCACTGCTTCCTTGTCTTTCAGTTTTGCGACCGTTTCGAGTTCAGGAGAGACATTTTCCAGTCCCTTAATCTTGCTCACGGATGCTAGGTCAGACAATTTGAAGGTCTGTCCATTTTCTATCTTTTTGATAGAAAAAGAAGTATTGAGTGATTTGTAAAGATTGCTTTCTACTGTTTTGTTGGACTTCATCAGAGTCAAACAGGCTGAAATTCCTGCCAAAAGGACCAATAAAATCAGAAATAAAATAAAACTTCTCAGTCGTTTTCTGCTGACATAAGCCCAAGCTCTTTGGATTGGATTCATTTGTCACCTCCATGTTTGTAAGACTATTATAAAATCCAAATATGAAATATTTATGAAATCGAAAAAATTTTTTGATTTATTTTTTGAAAAAATAAAAAAGCTAGCGAGCGCTAACTTTCTTCATATAGAACACGTTTTACCAATCAAAAATCGACTCCATGCCATAAATGATAGTTCTTGATGCCCAATACCTTCCGATATCCAAAATGCGTCCTCTAGCCTTCTTTTTAAAAACAAAAAGAGCTAGCCAAAGCTAACTCTTATCCTATGCGGAGAGAGGGACTTGAACCCTCACGACCTAAAGCGGTCACAGGATCCTTAGTCCTGCGCGTCTGCCAATTCCGCCATCCCCGCGTCGATTACTTTACTAGTATATCAACTTTCAAAATCTTTGTCAACACTTTTTTCAGATTTTTTTCATTTTTCCAAGGGAATCATTCTTTAATTTCATCAAGATTTTCATCCAGTAATTTGGCTCCCAAAGTGTTCTTAAAATGTCCAAGAGCAAACTGATGATTTTCTGGCCAGATGGAGGCAACCGCAGGCTTGACAACCTCGATTTGATAACCTAAATTATAAGCATCAATAGCCGTATGGAGAACACAAATATCTGTCAAAACACCAGTTAAGATGACTGTATCAACTCGACGTTCTCGCAAGCGGATATCTAAATCCGTTCCTGAAAATGCTGAATAGTGACGCTTATCCATCCAAAAAACACGACTATCAGAAGCATGGACTTGGTAAAAATCTGCTAGTTTTCCATACAAGTTGCGACCACTAGTTCCAATGATGTTGTGAGGTGGGAAAAGTTTACTCTCAGGATGAAAATCATCCCCTTCCTCATGAGCATCAATGGTGAAGAAAACATAGTCTCCACGATCAAAAGCCAGTCTGGTCACCTGAGCAATCGCCTCTGATATGGCTTGAGCAGGAGCACCTGCTGTCAATTTTCCATGATCTGCTACAAAATCCTCTGTATAGTCAATCGAGATTAAAGCCTTTGTCATTAGTAGTCCCTCTTTTTCACTTCCTCAAAGATATCTGAAATCAATACTTTGAGATAGGTTCCCTTCATTCCTAGTGAACGGCTTTCAATAATTCCTGCCGACTCTAGCTTACGGAGAGCATTGACGATCACTGAGCGCGTGATACCGATACGATCTGCAATGACCGATGCAGTTAATTGTCCTTCATTTCCATTTAGCTCAGATAAAATAGCTGAAACAGCACGAAGTTCTGAGTAGGAAAGGGTATTAACTGCCATGGTGACAGCCGTACGACGACGGATATTTTTCTCATCTTCTTCACGTTGGAAGTTCAAGAGTTGAATCCCCACAACCGTGCTCGCAATCTCAACAAGAATCAAATCCTCATCTTCAAATTTCTTATCATTGCGCCAAATGATCAAGGAACCTAGGCGAATCCCTGATACATGAATGGGAGCAATGGTTGTCAAACCATCTGGAAAATCCGCACGGCTCTCTACAGGAAAAATGGTCAAATCATGTTCAACAGGAAGATTGGCTTCTGTATCATAGATCATGTTTGCCCCTTGTACATAGTCATCTGGGAACGTCTTGGTTTGGAAAAACTGCTCTACACGGTCTGTATTAGTTTTATAGCGCATAAAGTAGCCCAAAAGACGGCCCTTGCTATTGACAATACAGGCATTGCAATCAATAATGTCTGCTAGTTGACGTGTAATGGCATTGTATGGAAGTTCATCCTGCATTTGCTCTTCTGAGCGTTTTAAAATTGATGTAATTTTTCTTGTTTTTTCTAATAAATGTGCCATTTTTTACCTCGCATATAATCGCTTCCATTATAACATAGAAAAGTCTTTATTTCAATAATTATCTGAAAATTGCTTATTGAATTGCAATTTTTAAAAGCAAAAATATTTTATAAAAATAGCAATTTTTTATTGACATTCTGTTTCGATTTTTATATAATAATATTATAAGAAGATGGATTAAAGTTCCCCTTCCCATCTCACCTTTCCTTTACTTTTATACATCTTCTTTTACTATCGGTCTCCTTATATAAAAAAGCGATTCATTTTGAACCGCTTTTTCTTATTTATCGCCCTTGTTACGAATAACAAAGCCTGTTTTCTTTTCACTTGAAGTGTTGCGAGGTTTTTTATTGTCTTTATTACGGTAACGTTTGTCTTTATCAAAACGGTCGTTTCCACGACTACCTTTCTTGAACTCATCACGACGACCATTGCCACGGCGATCACGGTCTCGACGGTCGTCTCCACGACGGCCTCCTCGACCTCCCTTACCTTTACCACCAAAGCCATTACCTGACGGTTTAAATGGCAGTGGTTTTTCACGCGCAATCTCCACTTCAGGAAGGCTGTCTGGATCTTGGACTGTCAGACTCAAGATATACATAGCCAATTCTTCTGGACTAAATTCTGCTGCTAACTTACGAGCATCTTTAGCAAATTTCTCAAAGTTCCCACGAATAGTTTCATCCGCAAAATCTCGTTCGATTTTCTTGAGCGCTACTTGTTTCTTAGCTTGGAAGGCTTCTTCTGCTGTCGCTGGTTTCAAGCCTTTCATGCGTTTCTTAGTCAAGTTTTCGATGATTTGAAGGTAGCCCATTTCATTTGGTGCTACGAAAGTAATAGACTGACCTGACTTACCAGCACGACCTGTACGACCGATACGGTGAACATAACTTTCAGGATCTTGTGGAATATCGTAGTTGTAGACATGGGTCACACCTGAGATATCCAAACCACGCGCTGCCACGTCTGTTGCAACTAGAACATCAAGATTGCCATTTTTAAAATCACGAAGGACACGAAGACGTTTGTTTTGGTCTAAGTCGCCATGAATTCCTTCAACACGGAAGCCACGGATTTTAAGACCACGAGTCAATTCATCTACACGGCGTTTAGTACGACCAAATACAATAGCAAGTTCTGGTTGTTCCACATCCATAAGACGCGTCATGGTATCAAATTTCTCTTGTTCCTTGACACGGATATAGTATTGGTCAACCAGCTCTGTTGTCAATTCCTTGGCAGCAATCTTCACATGCTCAGGGTCTTTCATAAATTGAACACCAATACGTTTGATAGCATCTGGCATGGTTGCTGAAAAGAGCAAAGTTTGACGATTCTCAGGGACACGGGAAATGATGGCTTCGATGTCTTCAAGGAAGCCCATGTTGAGCATTTCATCCGCTTCGTCAAGGATAAGAGTTTCAATATCTTGTAATTTCAAGGCCTTGCGTTTAATCAAATCCAAGAGACGGCCTGGTGTTCCTACCACGATGTGAGCACCAGATTTAAGAGCTTTGATTTGTTTTTCAATGCTGGAACCACCGTAAACTGAGCGAACTTTCACTCCTTTGCTACGGCCAAAGCGGAAGAGTTCTTCTTGACTTTGGACAGCGAGTTCACGAGTTGGAGCGATGACCAAGGCTTGGATGGTCGCTTCTTCTGTCCGGATTTTTTCAAGAGTTGGCAAGCCAAAGGCTGCGGTTTTCCCTGTACCAGTCTGGGCTTGACCGATAACGTCTTTTCCTTCGAGAGCCAAGGGAATCGTCTGTTCTTGGATGGGACTGGCTTCTACAAATCCAGCTTTTTCAATCTCTGCTAGCAAATCAGCAGACAAGTTAAATTCATTAAATTTCACGTTTTTCTTCTTTCTAAAGATGGTGCGAAGCCATCCTATAGCGCGTAGTATATACTTTTCTTTTCATGACGTATCTTCTACAAAAATGAGATACCGTGTTGCTTCTTTTCCACGAAAGAAAAGTACTAGTTCTTTGCAACCTATCTAGTATAACACAAGAGAGAAGCAAAAGATAGTAGAATCCTTTAGGAAAATCATGTAAACGATTTTCTAACAGTAAAGTGGCCTGAAACTTGTTTATCAAAGAATTTGAAGGGAGCATTTCAAGCTCACTTCATTTCCCGTAGCAGATTTGTGCAAAAAGTGTTTTCTTATGCTAGAATGAAAATCGAATAGGAGGACTATAAATGTTAACATATGATTTAATCGTTATTGGATTTGGTAAAGCTGGGAAAACACTAGCTGGTAAATTAGCTTCAGCTGGCAAAAAAGTTGCCCTGGTTGAACGTAGCAAAGCTATGTACGGTGGAACCTGTATCAACATTGGTTGTATCCCAACTAAGACTTTGCTAGTTGCTGCTGAGAAAAACTTGTCTTTTGAAGAGGTTATTGCTACCAAAAATATCATCACTAGTCGCCTCAACGGCAAAAACTATGCTACTGTTGCTGGTACAGGTGTAGATATCTTTGATGCGGAAGCTCACTTCCTTTCAAATAAAGTCATCGAAATCCAAGCTGGTGATGAAAAGAAAGAACTGACTGCTGAAACAATCGTCATCAACACTGGGGCTGTTTCTAACGTCTTACCTATCCCTGGACTTGCTACAAGTAAGAATGTTTTTGACTCAACAGGTATTCAAAACATGGACAAATTGCCTGAAAAACTTGGAGTCCTTGGTGGCGGAAATATCGGTCTTGAATTTGCTGGCCTTTACAACAAACTTGGAAGCAAAGTTACAGTCCTAGATGCCTTGGATACTTTCCTACCTCGAGCAGAACCTTCCATTGCAGCTCTTGCTAAACAATACATGGAAGAAGACGGCATTGAATTGCTTCAAAACATCCGTACTACTGAAATTAAAAATGACGGTGACCAAGTCCTTGTCGTAACTGAAAAGGAAACCTACCGTTTCGATGCCCTTCTCTACGCAACTGGACGTAAACCAAATGTAGAACCACTTCAACTTGAAAATACAGATATTGAACTAACTGAGCGTGGTGCTATCAAGGTTGACAAACATTGTCAAACAAACGTTCCTGGTGTCTTTGCAGTTGGAGACGTCAACGGTGGACCTCAATTTACTTACATTTCACTTGATGACTTCCGTGTTGTCTATAGTTACCTTGCTGGAGATGGCAGCTACACACTCGAAGACCGGCTCAATGTACCAAACACCATGTTCATCACACCAGCTCTTTCTCAAGTTGGCTTGACGGAAAGCCAAGCAGCTAATTTGAAACTTCCATACGCCGTTAAGGAAATCCCTGTTGCTGCCATGCCTCGTGGTCACGTAAATGGAGACCTTCGCGGAGCCTTCAAAGCTGTTGTCAATACTGAAACAAAAGAAATTCTTGGAGCAAGCATCTTCTCAGAAGGTTCTCAAGAAATCATCAACATCATCACTGTTGCTATGGACAACAAGATTCCTTACACTTACTTCACAAAACAAATCTTCACTCACCCAACCTTGGCTGAGAACTTGAATGACTTGTTTGCGATTTAAGTTGAGACTGATTTGTTAGCTAACAGCCCTATTTGGGCTGTTTTTGTTTCTGCGAAATCTCAAATCTATCTTTTCCCTCTTTTATGATATAATGTCCAAACTTTACTTAGCAGTCCTAATTATATATTGAGTCTCAGATCACTCTTTCAAATATCAGCAATACATATGACTTTGAATAACTCGCTTCAGCTCATCGTTTTATGGGTAATTTAAAAAGTATATTTTGCAATGATTGTTTCATGCCTAATTAGTAAATTATCCACTCTTTGCGCGAGTCGTATGTGTATTTTCATCGTTTGTGGAAAGGTTTTACCGTTTGCAAATTGATGGCTAAGTCGATATATTTTTTCTTATCAAATATTTTCCAAATCATTTAATCTTTTTAAAGATAAGAATCACTTTCTAATCAATCAAAGGATACTTCAAATTTCTTCATTCTTGATAATATGAGCAATACTCTGCAAAATGTTTAAACTTTATCATTGTAAAAAATATCGAAAGAAATCCCATATTACATTAGTATATATTTGGTATGGGATGAAATTGACTTTCGAAAACATTAACTATATAATGTCTGTAAACAAGAAATAATGAGGTAACGATTATGAATAAAACAGAATTACTGTTACAAAGACTAGATGATATTGGTCAGTCTCTAAAAGATTCTAGACAAGCACTAGCTTTGCTGGCACTTGGTTCTTGCGGAGTAGAAAGAGACCGATTGGATCAATACTCAGATTTGGATTTTTTTGTTATTGTAAAAGATGGCTACAAGCAGGCCTATATACAGGATCTAACTTGGTTAAGTAATCTAGAACCAATTGCATTTCACTACCAAAATACAGTGGACGGACATAAAGTTCTATTTGAAGATGATGTTTTTTGTGAATTTGCTGTCTTTGAAGCTCATGAACTAGTAAACATTCCCTTCGCTGAAGGCAAGATTATCTGGAAGGAGGTCGGTTTTGATGGAACAATCTGCCAGCCACAAAGATTGCCATCAAAAGAAAATAGAGACCGTGAATGGCTGTTGGGAGAAATTTTATGCAATCTATATATAGGACTAGGTCGCTATCAACGAGGCGAAAAATTGGCTGCTTATGATTTCATCCAAAACAGATCCGTCAAGCTTTGGACCGAACTAATCAATTTGGAAAAAACTTCTAAATCTGATTTTATAGATATTTTTAACAGCAACAGAAGATTTGAAAAAGGTTATCCAAATGAGGCCAAACAATTGCCTCACTTCTTGCAAGGTTACGAACGAATTTCTGAATCTGCTCAGGCACTCCTAGAATATCTTGATAAACACTATCCTCTTAACGCATTTATAAAAGAAAAAATTCGTAATTTATTATAAAAGAGACTTTCCAAAAAATGATCTAAATCCCAAAAGTTAGGTATCTTTGTCAGTTATAATGGATTAATGAAATTTTAAAACCTGTAGAGGATAATCGATGTCCTCTCCTTTCTTATGTTCAGAGTAAGAAAGATTTATTTCTTAAAGTTGCCAAAGTTATCAAATCCAAAGATATTGTATTTGATTGGTTTGGTTTAATCAGAACCTAAAAAGCACTTCTAAGGTTACTTCTTTAGTTGATCTTAGAGGTTACTTTAGTTATTGGACTGCTGGGCGCAGTATGATATAATAGAAACATGAAATTAAAAACTACTTTGGGCCTTCTAGCTGGACGCTCTTCTCACTTCATCTTGAGCCGTCTTGGCCGTGGAAGTACGCTTCCAGGAAAACTTGCCCTTCAATTTGATAAAGATATTTTACAAAATCTAGCTAAGAACTACGAGATTGTCGTGGTCACTGGAACCAATGGAAAAACCCTGACAACTGCCCTCACTGTCGGCATCTTAAAAGAGGTTTATGGTCAGGTTCTGACCAATCCAAGCGGTGCCAATATGATTACAGGGATTACGACAACCTTCTTGACTGCCAAATCTTCTAAAACTGGAAAAAACATTGCCGTCCTAGAAATCGACGAGGCCAGTCTTTCTCGTATCTGTGACTATATCCATCCTAGCCTTTTTGTCATCACTAATATTTTCCGTGACCAGATGGACCGCTATGGTGAGATTTACACGACTTATAAGATGATTTTGGATGCCATCCGTAAGGTGCCTACGGCTACAGTTCTCCTCAATGGTGACAGTCCGCTTTTCTACAAGCCATCTATTCCAAATCCAGTTCAGTATTTTGGTTTTGACTTGGAAAAAGGGCCGGCCCAACTGGCTCACTACAATACCGAAGGTATCCTCTGCCCTGACTGTCAAGGCATCCTCAAATATGAGCACAATACCTATGCCAACTTGGGGGCCTATATCTGTGAAAATTGTGGCTGCAAACGTCCTGACTTGGACTACCGTCTGACAGACTTGGTTGAATTGACCAACAATCGCTCTCGTTTTGTCATTGACGGCCAAGAATACGGAATCCAAATCGGTGGACTCTACAACATCTACAATGCTCTAGCTGCAGTTGCTATCGCCCGTTTCCTCGGTGCAGATTCGCAACGGATCAAGCAAGGATTTGACAAGAGTCGCGCTGTCTTTGGACGTCAGGAGACCTTCCATATCGGTGATAAGGAATGCACCCTTGTCTTGATTAAAAATCCAGTCGGTGCAACTCAGGCTATCGAGATGATCAAACTAGCGCCTTATCCATTTAGCCTATCTGTCCTCCTTAATGCTAACTATGCCGATGGAATTGATACTAGCTGGATCTGGGATGCGGACTTTGAACAAATCACTGAGATGGACATTCCTGAAATCAATGCTGGTGGTGTTCGTCATTCTGAAATCGCACGCCGTCTTCGAGTGACTGGCTACCCAGCTGATAAAATCACTGAGACAAGCAATCTGGAGCAAGTTCTCAAGACCATTGAGAACCAAGACTGCAAGCATGCCTATATCCTGGCTACCTATACTGCTATGCTTGAATTCCGCGAACTGCTGGCTAGTCGTCAGATTGTTAGAAAGGAGATGAACTAATGGTTTATACTTCACTTTCCTCAAAAGCTGGCAACTACCCTTATCAGCTCAACATTGCCCACCTCTACGGAAACCTCATGAATACCTACGGGGACAATGGAAACATCCTCATGCTCAAGTATGTGGCTGAAAAACTGGGAGCTCATGTAACAGTTGATATTGTTTCTCTCCATGATGACTTTGACGAAAACCACTATGATATCGCCTTTTTCGGCGGCGGTCAAGACTTTGAACAAAGCATCATCGCAGGCGATCTTCCTGCTAAAAAAGAGAGCATTGACAACTACATCCAAAACGACGGAGTGGTTCTCGCTATCTGCGGTGGTTTTCAACTATTGGGTCAATATTATGTTGAAGCTTCAGGTAAACGCATCGAAGGGCTCGGTGTCATGGGCCACTACACCCTCAACCAGACCAATAACCGCTTTATCGGTGACATCAAGATCCATAATGACGAATTCAATGAAACCTACTATGGATTTGAAAATCACCAAGGCCGTACCTTCCTCTCAGATGACCAAAAACCGCTGGGACAGGTGGTCTATGGAAATGGAAACAACGAGGAAAAGGTCGGCGAAGGGGTTCATTATAAGAATGTCTTTGGTTCCTACTTCCACGGACCTATCCTCTCACGTAATGCAAATCTGGCTTATCGCCTAGTCACTACTGCCCTCCGGAAAAAATACGGTCAGGATATCCAACTCCCTGCCTATGAGGACATCCTCAGCCAAGAAATCGCTGAAGAATACAGCGACGTGAAAAGCAAGGCAGACTTTTCTTAAAGAAATGAAAGCTATACCAAAGAACTCCGCCATCTTGTCGGAGTTCTTTTTGTCTTTTCTTTTACCCTTCTCCCTTGCATTTTCTCTCTTTTTTTGCCAAAATAGAGGGGTAGAAAGAAGGTAGCATATGTCTAAATTACAACAAATCGTAACATATCTTGAATCAGAAAAACTAGACGTCGCTGTCGTATCTGACCCCGTCACTATTAATTACCTCACTGGCTTTTACAGTGATCCCCATGAACGCCAAATGTTCCTCTTTGTCCTAGCGGATCAGGAACCCCTCCTCTTCGTCCCAGCCCTTGAAGTAGAACGTGCAACCAACACTGTTTCCTTCCCAGTTGTAGGTTATGTGGATTCTGAAAATCCATGGCAAAAAATCAAAAACGCTTTGCCTCAGCTTGACTTCAAACGTGTCGCTGTTGAGTTTGACAATCTCATCTTGATAAAATACCATGGTTTGAAAACAGTCTTTGAAACTGCTGAGTTTGAAAACCTCACTCCTCGCATCCAACGCATGCGCCTCATCAAATCAGCTGACGAAGTGCAAAAAATGATGGTTGCAGGGCTCTATGCTGATAAAGCTGTAAAAGTTGGTTTTGACAATATTTCTCTTGATAAGACTGAGACAGACATCATTGCCCAAATCGACTTTGCCATGAAAGGTGAAGGCTATGAAATGAGCTTTGATACCATGGTCTTGACTGGCGATAACGCTGCAAATCCACACGGAATTCCTGGTGCAAACAAGGTCGAAAAAGACGCCCTTCTCCTCTTTGACCTGGGTGTTATGGTCAATGGCTATGCATCAGATATGACTCGTACAGTCGCTGTCGGCAAACCAGACCAATTCAAGAAAGATATTTACAACTTGACCCTTGAAGCCCAACAAGCTGCTCTTGACTTTATCAAGCCAGGTGTGACTGCCCATGAAGTGGACCGCGCTGCCCGTGAAGTCATTGAAAAAGCTGGTTATGGTGAGTACTTCAACCACCGTCTCGGTCACGGTATCGGTATGGATGTCCACGAATTCCCATCCATCATGGAAGGAAACGACATGGTCATTGAAGAAGGCATGTGCTTCTCTGTTGAACCAGGTATCTATATCCCTGGTAAAGTCGGCGTTCGTATTGAAGACTGTGGTGTTGTTACCAAGGATGGCTTTGACCTCTTTACAAGCACCAGCAAAGATTTGCTTTATTTTGATTAATATTCTTTGAAAATCTTCCCACAATAAAACGCATAATATCAAGGTTTTTCAACACCTGATATTATGCGTTTTTCTGATTTTTAAAACTTTTCTCCAGCCGCTTTACTTAATTTTCTTAATACTCTGACTAAGCACAAACCCCACAACCATTCCCACGATATTTTGCAGGAAGTTTGGTAGGATTTCTGGTAGGGCTGCTGCCCAGCCATTCATCAAAGTTGAGCCCAGAGCATAGCCACTTACCATGACGATAGTAGCCAAGACAAGGCCTAGCCATTGCCACTTCCCTTTAAAACCTGCAAAAAATCCTTGCAAGCCATGGTTTACCAAGCTAAAGAACATCCATTGTGGAAAGCCTGATAAAAGGTCAAGCAGAAAAGCTGCTAGTCCTCCAACGACAGCTCCTTCTTTACTGCCAAAGTAAAAGGCAGTAAAGAAAATACCTGCGTCCAAGAGAGTCAATATTCCTGTTGCCGTTCCAATTTTCAAGTAATAACCTAGAACCACAGAAAGGGCGGTTAAGAGGGATATAAGGGCGATTTTAGTTGTTTTGGTTTGCTTCATATTGTCTTACTCCATATTGATCTGCTTGTGCAATAGCACGGTAAACGAAAGCTTTCGAGCTCTCTACTGCTGGTAAAAGTTCATCCCCTTTAACCAAGTGACTGGCGATGCTTGAGGCAAAGGTACATCCTGCACCAGCATTTTGGCCTTGAATGACTGGGTTTTCTAGAACAGTGAAAGTTTGTCCATCATAAAAGACATCCACTGCCTTGTCCTGACTGAGGCGATTGCCTCCCTTAATAATAACTGCTGGCGCTCCTAAATCATGCAATTTCTGCGATGCAGTTTTCATATCTTCCAAGGTTTTAATCTCTTGATCAGCTAATAATTCTGCCTCTGGAAGATTTGGCGTAATCACACTGACATGAGGAAAAAAGCGGATCAATTCTTGGCAGAGTTCACTGACTGCCACGTCGTGCGTTTCCTTGCAGACCAAGACAGGGTCTAACACCACAGGCACTCCTGAACGTTGCTTGATAAAATCCAAGGCTTTCTCAGCCACACTGACAGTAGGGAGAAGACCAATTTTGATTCCCGCAAAATCCACGTCACGCAAACTATCTAATTCATGTTGAAAAATGACGTCATCTGTTGGAAAGACTTCAAAACCCTTTTCGGTCAAGGCCGTCAAACAAGTCACTGCTACAAAGCCATGCAAGCCGTTTAAGGTATAGGTGGCAAGATCAGCTGACAATCCACCGCCACTAAAAATATCATTCCCAGAAAGGGCTAAAATACGATTATTCTTCATAACGAATCTCCTTTAAATACAAGCCATTCGGTGCAGCCGTTGGACCTGCAAGCTGCCTGTCCTTCTTCTCCAAAATCAAGTCAATCTGCTCAACTGGCATTCGATTATTTCCGATTTTGAGCAGTGTCCCCACCATATTGCGAATCTGCTTATACAAGAAGCCATTTCCTGAAAAGGTAAAGGTTAAAAACTGCCCTGTCTCATCAACACTAAGACTGGCTTCTGTAATGGTACGAACCTTGTCCTCTACACTGGTACCAGAGGCTGTAAAACCGGTGAAATCATGGGTTCCCTCTAGCTTTTTGATTGCCATCTGCATCCGTTCCACATCGAGTGGATAAGGAAAGTGAGTGGCATAGTGACGGCGCATAGGATTTTTGGGACGCCCCCTATCCACGATAAACTCATAGGTCTTGCTATGCTTGGCATAACGGCAATGAAAATCATCCGCCACAAGCTCAATCGAAATCACATTAATATCTTCAGGGGACTGGGTATCCAAAGCAAAACGGAGTTTTTCCTCATTCATTTGATAAGGCAGGTCAAAATGGATAACCTGTCCCAGGGCATGAACCCCACTATCAGTCCTACCAGCACCGTGAACAGTGATGGCTTGTCCTTTATTCAGCCTCGTTAACGTTTTTTCGATTTCCTCCTGAACGCTCCGCGCATGGGGCTGACACTGAAATCCAGCAAAAGCGTAACCGTCATAGGAAATGATTGCTTTATATCTTGTCATGTGTCTATTTTATCAGGAAATAATAGTACAAACAAGTTTAAAGAAAGAGAATTGTCTGGGGACAAAAATGAAAAAGAAAAACTTAGGAAATCAATCCTAAGCTTTCTTTCGAAGAGAAACCATGACAAATACGGAAGTCACTATTAACCAGCATCCTAGAATGGTGAAGACCAGCATCCCGTTTTGAGTGACCATACCGACAGCTCCCAGGACGAATGGGGTCGTAAAGGCCCCAAAGCTACATCCTAACACTGCAAAAGATGTTGCCTGATTAAGGAGGTTAGCTGGAATTCTTTCAGAAAGAAGCTGAAAGACAGTGGTCAAGGCCACACTATAAGAAAAACCTGCCACAATACTTCCTACTACCATCATACCCAATGACGGAGACAAGGCAATCACAATCTGCCCCAATCCAAAGGTAATGCCTGACCAAAGGAGCAATCTTTCTTTAAAGAGAGAAATCAAGAAAGAAAAACTCACACCAGCCACAATCCCAATCAGCTGCATGACACTAAGAACAAAACTAGATAATTGAGCATCCCCGAGGCCTCTTTCCACCATCAAACTAGGGATACGAATGGTGATAGCTGTATTGGTGCAGACAACAACTGCTGCTTCGACAGCCAATAGAAAAATTAAGCCCTTCATCTGTCCCGTCAAACGAGTCGTTTCGGCCTCTTTTTTCTTTGTTTCTTTCTTTTCTTTCCCATAAGGGACAAAGAGCAGATAAAGGATCAATACTAAAAATCCCGCACTGTAGGCCAAGAAGGTCACTGTCCATCCCAGGGATAAGAGTTGACCTACCACTAGAGTCAAAATCGATGCCCCGACAACTTCTGCCGATCCGCGGAGCCCCAGCATCTGGATTCGTGTCTTTCCATGATAGCGTTCACTGATAATAGAAATGGCCTTGGCATTGATCATCCCCACACCCAAACCAAATAAAATTCGCATCGCAAAGACAAAGTTATAATCCTGATACCAGAAGGGGGCTGTTCCACCAATAGAGAGGATGAGAAGCCCTAAACTAATCTGAAGACGCTCAGGAAACAAACGTTCCAAAAATCCATTTAAAATCAGCATGATCATGATTCCAAAAGAAGGAAGGCTGACCAAGAGCTCGATTTGTTCTTTGGGATAGCCCTGATAATAGTCAAACATGGCTGGTAGAGCACTCGAGATGGAAAAGGAAGTAATCAAAACGAGGGAGAGGGCCAAAATACTAGCCCGTTCTAAATATTGTTTCATGAATTTTCTTTCTGTATATTTCTCACTGTTGATCCTTTTAAAAGGAAGATGGCAAGAAAAGAAGGAGCCCGATTGAACTAGAGACTCCGTCCTAACTTTCCTAATAGGAAGACTATTTTCGCTTGATTTGCTTGATCAGATAGAAGATAAATCCTGCAACCATATACGCCGCAAAAATGATCAAACACCATTTGATGACCACGTCCCAACCCTTGTTCACATTTAAAAAGAAATATGGGAAGGGATTGTCCTTGGAATTCGGAATATTGAGTTTTAAGACCAAGCCATTGAACAAGGCAAAAATCATATAAACCAAGGGCAATATGGTCCACAAGACTGGATCCCAGATCTTGTATTGACCCTGTTTATCGAAGAAGAGGGTATCGGCTAAAAACCAGAGTGGAACGATATAGTGGCAAAGGAAATTTTCCACACGGTAAAAGTCTGTCGCGATCGGAGCAAGCATAAAATGGTAAATCACACAGGTAATCATGATACTCATGGTAACACCACCCTTGAGACGAAGCAAGGTCAGACGTTGCCAATTTTCACCTGAACGGCTCATCACACGGAGCAGATAGCCCGTGAAAATCGTTACCAAAAGATTGGACAACACTGTGTAGTAAAGGAGCATACCAAAGCCACCGTGCTTGGTAATTTCTAAATAAACCCCTGTAAATGCCGCTAAAAACAAGAGCACACGACTATAAAAGATAAATTTATAATTCAGTTTCATGGCTAGATTTTCTTAACAAATTCTGACTTGAGTTTCATAGCTCCAAAACCATCAATCTTGCAGTCGATGTTGTGGTCACCTTCTACGATACGAATATTTTTGACACGAGTTCCTTGTTTCAAATCCTTAGGTGCTCCTTTTACTTTCAAATCCTTGATGAGGGTTACAGTATCACCATCAGCCAATTTATTTCCATTAGCATCGATAGCAACAACACCTTCTTCTACTTCTGCAACTTCAGCAGGATTCCATTCATAGGCACACTCTGGGCAGACCAAGAGACTTCCATCTTCGTAGACATATTCTGAATTACATTTTGGGCAATTTGGTAAGTTGTTCATAAGTCCTCCTTAAACTAACAATTATTCTTTAAAATTCATATGTTATTGAACAGCAACTATTATACCGTAAAATCCTACTTTTGACAATGTGTCCTAAGTCCAGCAAACAAAAAAATCATGCAACTGTTTATAGTTACATGACTTTTAAAAGATGATTGGTCATGGGCACTTATCAGGCACCTCATGATAAAAGGGGTAGCAACTATATTTTACAAACCAGGAGCTTGTCCAAGTTCTGCTGCAAGCATCCAAACGGTTTTCTCAAGTTCAGCCTTAGCACCAACAAAGATATCGTTTGTAACATCATCGCCTTCTTCATCAGTCACATCCAAAGCTTTTTGGAAAAGAGCGATGAGGTAGCGATAAATCGCTAGAACACGTTCCAAGCTTTCTTCAACGTTACGGAATTCTCCTTCTTCTTCTTCAATTTCACTGTGTTGAAGGAACTCTGTCAAAGTTGAGTAAGGTTTGCCACCAAGAGTAATCAAACGTTCGCTGATTTCGTCAAGATAGCCATCAAGACTGTCCATATATTCATCCATTTTTGGATGCCATACCAGGAAGCCACGGCCACGCATATACCAATGAACTTGGTGAAGGGCAATGTGAGCCACATACAAGTCCGCTACTGCTTGGTTCAATACTTCCTTTGTTTTTGCCAATGCTACTGGCGCTGTTTTAGATAATGTTGTTACGTCTTTTAATGCATCTTTTTTCAATTCAACCATTTTTCTCACCTCGTAATATTATTTTTGTAACCAATTTATTGATTACTACCTAAGTATACTACTCCTGGTATACAAAAGCAAGGAAATTAACTCATATTAAAAAAGTTGTAATTGACTGATAATTTAAGAAAAATTTAGCTTTATTTTATTAGCTGACTTGATCAGATTTGCTCGAAAATTGGCTTTGATAAAGATTATAATAAAAGCCTTTTGCTTGGAGCAAGCTTTCATGGTTTCCCTGCTCAATAATCTGTCCATCCTTAAGAACGAGAATTTTGTCCGCTTCTTGAATGGTCGAAAGACGATGGGCGATGACAAAGCTGGTTCTTCCCTTCATCAAGCGTTTCATAGCTTTTTGAATCAAGAGTTCCAAACGGGTATCAACTGAGGAAGTCGCTTCATCCAGAATGAGAATTTTAGGATTGGCTAGGAGAGCACGCGCGATGGTCAAGAGTTGTTTTTGCCCAAGGGAAATATTACTGGACTCTTGATTCATCTCCATGTTGTAACCACCAGGAAGAGTTCGAATAAAGTGGTCTACATTTGCTGCTTTGGCAGCTTCTATTATTTCTTCATCACTGGCGTCAAGATTTCCAAAACGTAGATTTTCTTTGATAGTCCCTTCATAGAGCCAAGCATCCTGCAAGACCATCCCAAACTGACGGCGGTAGTCTTGTCGTGACAACTGGCGAATATCCTGGCCGTCAACCAAGATTGCACCTGCTGTAACATCATAAAAACGCATGAGTAGATTGATCAAGGTCGTCTTACCAGCTCCAGTAGGACCAACAATCGCCACCATCTCTCCCGGTTGAACTTCTAGATTAAAGTCTCGAATCAATGGTTTGTTTTCAACATACTGGAAGTCAACATGTTGGAAGGTCACCTGACCTGTTAAGGGTTCAAGGATTTCGAGTTCTTCTCCCTTGACTTCCTCTGTCTCATCTAAGATATCGAAGATGCGGTCTAACGAAGACTTGGCACTTTGCATTTGACCCGCAAGTTGTGTGATGTTTTGGATAGGCTGGCTAACCTGCCAGACATACTGAACAAAAGCCTGCATATTCCCTACTGTCAAACGACCTGCAATAACCTGCAAACCACCAAGAACTGCAACGATCAGATAGGTCAAGTCTGATACGACATGAAGGGCTGGCATCATGAGTCCAGAGATAAAGCTAGCTTTAAAGCCAACACGTTGGAGGTCGTCCGTAATCTCAGAAAACTCTTTATGAGAAGTTTCCTCACGACCATAGAGTTTCAAAACATTAAAACCTGTAAGATTTTCCTGCACATAGCCATTCATCCGTCCTAAAATAGCCGCCTGTTCTTTAAAATAAGGCTGAGAACGTTTCAAGATACTTCTGGCACCGAAATAAGTCACTGGGATGGATAGAATCACTACAAGGGCCAGTTGGAAGTTCAAGTATAAAACCATTCCCATCACGAGGACAATCGTCAAAACGGCATTGACAATTTGGAGAAAAGACTGTTGAAGAGCGTTGGATACTGTCTCAACGTCACTGGTAAAGCGTCCCAATAAATCACCAAATTGGTGTTTGTCAAAGAAAGATACAGGGATACGATTGATTTTTTCAGTCATTTCATTTCGCAGATCTTGGGTCATGGACTGGACCGCATTAGTCATGAAATAGTTGGAATAATAAGACCCAAGTTCATACAAGAGACCTCTAAAGAGGTAAATGATTAAAACCGTTCCGATGTAGCCAGTATTGATACTAGCACCTGAAAGGCCCTTAGCCATATCTAAGAGGTTTTTTGTCAACTCCGTAATGGCCAGCCCCAAGACAAAAGGCTCCAAGACACTCATGACCACACTCAAAACTTTTAGAAAGACTGCAAAAAAGACAGAAAAACGGTAGGCTTTCAAATAGCTCCACAAACGAGCCAAACTAGATTGTGTTTTCATATTTCCTCCTATTCTTCTGTTAGCGATGCATTTTTCAACTGCGACTCAGCAATCTCACGATAGATATCATTGGTTTCCATCAATTCCTCATGTCGACCGCGACCCACGATTTCCCCTTTATCAAGAACGATAATCTGGTCCGCATCCATGATGGTTCCGACACGTTGAGCGACAATTAAAACTGTAGCATTCTGTGTTACTTCCTTGAGACGACGGCGTAAAATAGCATCCGTGCGATAATCCAAGGCTGAGAAGGAATCGTCAAAAATATAGATATCCGGATTCTTTATAACCGCTCGGGCAATTGAGAGGCGTTGTTTCTGTCCTCCAGAAAGGTTGCTTCCGCCTTCAGCTAGATGGGTCGCAAAGCCTTCTTCTCGGCTTTCGATAAAATCTTTGGCTTGCGCCACGTCCGCTGCCTGATGTAAATCTTTGTGACTAGCATCTTCCTTCCCATAGCGAATATTCTCAGCGATAGTTCCTGTAAAGAGCAAGGCCTTCTGCGGGATAAATCCAATCTTTTGACGGAGAGACTTGAGGCGATAATCTCTCACATCGATACCATCAACTTTGATTTTCCCAAGCGTGACATCGTAAAAACGAGGAATCAATTGCACAAGAGAGGATTTACCAGATCCGGTCGATCCGATAAAGGCAATGGTTTCACCTGGTTTAGCGCTGAAAGAAATGTTGTGCAAAACAGGATTTTCCGTCTCACCGGGATAGGCAAAGGTGACATTTTCAAATTCCAAATAGCCGTGGGTTGCTGTCTCTCTAACGCCTCCTTCATTTGGATCAATAGAAATCGGCATATCCATGACTTCTTTCAAACGTTCACTCGAAACGGCTGTACGAGGGTACATGGTGAAGAGATTGGATAGGAAAAGGAAGGACAAGAGAGCGTGGAAACTATATTCGATAAAGGCTACTAGATCCCCAATTTGCAAACTACCCTGTTTGACAGGATCCAGAGCGAACCAGACAATAGCCACAATCATGGCAATGATAATCTGAACAAACAAGGGTTCTGTCAGACCGGTTAGTTTAAACAGACGATTGGAATTAGCTGCATAGACCGCATTTTGTCCTGCAAAGCGTTCCTCTTGAAACTCCTCACGAGCAAAGGCACGAATGACACGGAGTCCCATTAGATTTTCACGAGCATATTGATTTATCTTATCTAAGGTAGCCTGCTGTTTCTCTGATAATGGTCGAGTCTTGACCGCTACATAAATGACCACCACGGCTAAGAAAGGTACTGCAAAAGCCACTATCCAAGCTAATGACGGGCTGGTCAAAAAGATCATTAAAATACTAGACAGCATCATCATGGGAGTGATGACACCCAGTTTTAAGGTCTGTTCTGCAAACTGCATAAGAACAAAGGCATCACTGGTAATACGAGTAACCAGTGAAGATACTCCTATCTTTTCATATTCATGATGAGAATACTCTTGTAATTTGGCATAGAGATCATCTCTCATATCCTTGACCATATTGGTCGTTAGCTTACTAGCAGCGTAGGCTAAGACTATACGCCCCAAGGTTCCACATAGGATAATCATCAGCATGATTGCGGCCCAAATATACAATTGCTGTTCATTCCCTTTATTCACACCTTCATCAATCATCCGAGCCAGAACAGTTGGCAGTCCAAGATTGACGATAACAAAGAAAATAGCTCCAAAGAAATCCAAGAATAACCACTTGGGATATTTTTTCAAATAAGACCAAATATAGAGCATAACTCCCCCTTTCATAACCTTTTGATACAGAAAAGAGCGCGCATCCGCACGCCTTTCCTTCCCTAAGGAACTTCCCTAGTCGGAAAAATTCCTCTTTCACAAGAATACTCCAAGTAAAAACAAGACAGGCAGTCAAAGTCACCTGGTACTTTTGACTGTCTGTCTGGAAAAAACTAGATTATTTTACAAAATCAAGCAATGCCAAGAAGCTTTCAGCTTCAAGTGACGCACCACCAACAAGGGCACCGTCAACGTCTGGGCAAGCCATGTATGAAGCAACGTTTTCAGGTTTAACTGAACCACCATATTGAACACGAACTTTGTCCGCAACTTCTTGACCAAAGTCGGCAGCTACAACGTCACGAACAACTTTACACATTTTTTGTGCGTCGTCTTGTGAAGCTGATTTACCAGTACCGATTGCCCAGATTGGCTCATAAGCGATAACTGATGCAGCAACTTGTTCAGCTGTCAATCCAGCCAATGCAACAGATACTTGAGCACCTACGAATTCAGCAGCTTTACCAGCTTCGTAAGTTTCAAGTGACTCACCACAACAGATGATTGGAAGCATACCGTTTGCAAAGATTGCTTTTGCTTTTTTGTTGATATCTTCGTCAGTTTCATGGAAGTAGTCACGGCGTTCTGAGTGACCGATAACAACGTAGTCAGTACCGATTGCTTTCAAAACTTGTGGGCTTGTTTCACCAGTGAAAGCACCTGCATTTTCAAAGTAGCAGTTTTGAGCAGCAACTTTAAGGTTTGAACCTTTAGCAGCAGCAAGAACAGTTGTCAAATCAAGAGCTGGAGCTGCGATACCTGCTTCAACAAGGTCTGATGAAGGAAGTTTTGAGGCAACGGCTTCAACGAATGCTTTTGCTTCTTCTGGATTTTTGTTCATTTTCCAGTTACCAGCGATAAATGGTTTACGTGACATTTCACATACCTCTTTTTTCATTTTATTTTCTATTATTTTATCATATTTATAAGGAGCTTGCAAATCTTACTCTAATTTACAAGATTTTTCAATCGGCTACTCTTGCCACAAATTCATGGCATCAAGGAAATCAGCCGAAGCCTGAACTTGTTTAGGATTATTTGCTTCTCTCTCTGCTCGTTTGACCTCTACCTGAGCCACAGACTGGATGCCTTCATGGCGCCAATTCCGAAGGATGGCCTGAATATATTTCCAGTTTGGTTTACCATTGAGAACGGCCTCTCGGAGAGCTTCCTTGATCAAATCCGCCTTAATTCCGTCTTCTTTGACAGTCTTAGAAAGATCTTCGATTTCAAATGGCGTTAACAAGCGTCCCAATTCCTGCTGAAATGTCTCAACCAGATCCTTGAGTTGATTTTGCGGGTTTGGGGCAGTTGCAGCTGGAGTCTGGCTGTTCAACAAGCTATCCAAGCGTTCAAAAGCCAAACTAGCATCAAAAATGAGTTCAATCTCCCCATTTAGTTCAATGGTTCGATATTGTAGTAGCCCATTTTCAGTCAAGTTTGAAATGGATTGGTTGACATCTGCAAGTTCTTTTCCAATAGTTTCTGCAATTTGGCTTGGCGATAGCTCATCCAAAGCAGATGTATTTTGCAGATAAAAAAATTGCCAGACGAGAAAATCATCACTGGAAGGAAAGAGTTCCTTAAAATGCAAGAGCAGGGCACTTGGCAAAACCAAGTTCCCTGATTTAAAAGCGTCAAAATATGTCATAATTCCTCTTATAAATATCCAAATGAAGCTGCGTCATCCTCTACCTTTTTCCAGTCAAAAGGAGTTTCCTGATAGACAGCATAGTTAACCCAATTACTGAAAAAGAGGGCAGCTGATGAAGACCAACAAAGACACGGTTTCTCATTCACATCATCATTTTTGAAGTAATTCTCTGGAATGTGAGGATTAAGTCCTGCCTCACAATCACGAAAATACTCTTTTGCTAGAGTATCACGGTCATATTCTAAATGACCAAAACTATAAATCTCACGAAGATCCCGACTGGCTAAAATAGAAACGCCGACTTGTTCTCCCTCAGAGAGGATTTCCAGATTGGTTTTTCCTAATATCTCTTCCTTATAGATTTCTGTATAACGAGAATGGGGAGCTACATAGCTATCATCAAAACCACGAAAGAGAAGATGGCCCTCTTTCAAGGTATCCTGCGGGTAAATGCCTGACAATTTCTGCTCCATCTGGTGTTTATCAACTCCATAGCGAGCATAAAGACCTGCTTGGGCACCCCAGCAGATATGAAGGGTCGAATAGACATGGGTCTTGGACCACTCAAGCACCTGACTGAATTCCTCCCAATAGTCCACTTCCTCAAATGGTAAATGCTCAATCGGAGCCCCTGTGATAATCATCCCATCAAAATACTCGTCCTTGACTTCAGGAAAAGTTTTATAAAAAGTCTCCATATGCTCTGCACGAGTCGTCTTGGAACGGTGGCTCTCCATATAGAGAAAGTCTATGTCCAATTGCAAAGGAGTATTTGCTAAATGCCGTAACAACTGGGTCTCTGTGACCACTTTTTTGGGCATTAGGTTTAAAATCAAAATTTTCAAGGGACGGATATCTTGGTGGGCCGCACGTTGATCATCCATGACAAAGATATTCTCTGTCCGTAAAATCTCAACAGCTAGCAATTTTTTATCAATTCTAATCGGCATAACCTTCTCCTAACTGTACTCTTTTAGAAATAATTGAATGTGTTTGAAGTCAAATCTCAAACACTTAGTCCTTTTATTATACTGCAAGAAGATATAGTTTTCAATTATAGTTTTTCTCTAACTAGCTATAGTTTGTTTATATAGCAGATGAAGAGAAAACAGCCCCAAGGACTGTTTTTCATTAATAATGCATAAGTACCTTGTAATCGTAATCTCCGATTGTTTCACGGCCTTTAAGCTCATCCAACTCAATCAAGAAAGCACAACCGGCTACAACTCCACCAAGTCTTTCAATCATCTCAATCGTTGCCTTGACAGTTCCACCTGTTGCCAAAAGATCATCTACGATGAGAACACGCTGGCATGGCTTAATCGCATCAGCATGCATGGTCAAGGTATCAATACCGTACTCTTTCTCATAGTCAGCAGAAATGACTTCACGTGGCAATTTCCCTGGTTTACGAACAGGAGCAAATCCAATCCCCAACTCAAAGGCAACTGGACAGCCAACGATAAAACCACGGGCTTCTGGTCCCACGATCATGTCGATTTTCTTGTCCGTTGCATACTGAACGATTTCACGAACAGCATAACTATAGGCATTACCATCTGCCATCAATGGGCTGATATCACGGAAGGTGATGCCTTCCTTGGGATAATTTTCAATCGTTGCGATATAATCTTTTAAATTCATCTTTTTCTTTCTTTCAAAGTTTTTTACTCTCTATTATACCATATTTTCCGTGAAAGAAGAAATAGAAGATTTTTATTTGCTAATCCATGATTTCGTCCTGTTGATTTAAGATTCAAGCTTTAATCCAACCATTGAATATAGGCTGTTTTATCTTCACTATTATAACCAGCTCCTTTATAAAAATTCTGAGTACTTTCATTTTTAGAACCTGTCAGGAGCATCATCTTATAACAATTTTCTTCTTTAGCTATTTGTTTAGCATATTCAAGACAGGCGCTTGCATAGCCCTTCCCTCTATCTTCTTCTCTAGTCACCACATTTTCAATCAAAGCATAGGGTCTCACACCTCTTGTCAAATTGGGAAT
Organism: Streptococcus oralis; assembly: GCF_016028255.1. Taxonomy (NCBI): domain Bacteria; kingdom Bacillati; phylum Bacillota; class Bacilli; order Lactobacillales; family Streptococcaceae; genus Streptococcus; species Streptococcus oralis. Next base: position 953,190 of record NZ_CP065707.1, on the reverse strand, counting down.
AATGACACAAATACAGGAGGAGGCTATTCTTCCTTCCACCTCCTTCACGATAACATGATGGCGCTGGTCAGAAATCATCTCACTCCATACTTGTTGCAAATGAAGGTTATCTTCTGGGAGCTCTTTCTCATGTAAGGACAGGTAGAGATTTAATAACTCAAATAAATCCTCCTGTACAGCTTCTCTCAACACTTTTATTTCCTCCAATCCTTTGTTGATAGATTTGAATAAAAAAACTCTGACCGAAGCCAGAGATTCTAGTTAATTAAAGTGAGTTCACGTCAACCTTGATACCAACACCTTGAGTAGTTGTGATTGTCAAGTTTGTTACGTAAGTTCCTTTAGCTGTAGCTGGTTTTGCTTTTTGGATTGTTTCGTTGAAAGCTTTAAAGTTTTCAACCAATTTTTCAGCTTCAAATGATACTTTACCGATGATTGCTTGAACGTTACCTGCACGGTCAGCACGGTAAGTAATTTTACCACCTTTAGACTCTTCAACTGCTTTAGCAACATCCATTGTTACAGTACCAGTTTTAGGGTTTGGCATCAAGTTACGTGGTCCAAGGACACGTCCAAGACGTCCAACAAGAGCCATCATGTCAGGTGTAGCGATAACTACGTCGAAGTCCAACCAACCGTCGTTGATTTTCGCAACAAGGTCATCTTCACCAACGAAGTCTGCACCAGCAGCTTTTGCTTCTTCAGCTTTTGCACCACGTGCAAAAACAAGAACGCGTGAAGTTTTACCAGTACCGTTTGGCAATACCATTGCGCCACGGATTTGTTGGTCAGCTTTTTTAACGTCGATGTTCAAGTTGTAAGCAACTTCTACAGTTGCGTCAAATTTTGCAAAGTTAGTTTCTTTTGCAAGTGCTACAGCTTCTTCTACACTGTATGCTTTTGTGCTGTCGATTTTCTCAAGAGCAGTACGAAGTTGTTTGCTTTTTTTAGCCATTTTCTATTCTCCTTGTAAGTGGTTCAATCGATTTTCATCTCCCACGTCACTTCTCGAAATGATGAAGTCTTGCGGGTTATATTGGGGTGTTATTGATTAGTCAACAACAGTGAATCCCATAGAACGAGCAGTACCTTCGATCATACGCATTGCAGACTCAATGTTTGCTGCGTTCAAATCTGGCATCTTAGTTTCTGCAATTTCTTGTACTTGTGCACGAGTAACTGTAGCAACTTTAGTTTTGTTAGGTGTACCTGATCCTTTTTCAACACCTGCAGCTTTTTTCAAAAGAACAGCAGCTGGTGGTGTTTTTGTAACGAAAGTAAATGATTTGTCTTCGTATACTGAGATAACAACTGGAATGATCATACCAGCTTGGTCAGCTGTACGAGCGTTGAACTCTTTTGTGAATCCCATGATGTTGATACCAGCTTGACCAAGAGCAGGTCCAACTGGTGGAGCTGGTGTAGCTTTACCAGCAGGGATTTGCAATTTTACAAGTTTTTCGACTTTTTTAGCCATTTTTAAATCCTCCTTTGTGGTTTTGGCGGTAATTAGAGATTTTTACCTCCCACAAGTATGCTTTACGCATACCTTTCCATTATACACTATTTATCTAAAAATGCAAGAGAAAAATTTCTTTTTTAATCGACATAATCTCCGCCTTCAAAGCCATAGTATTCTTCCAAACTAAGACCACTTGCAGCAATTTCTTTGGCTTCTTTTCCAACGTAGCGAAGATGCCATTCTTCCGCCATGTAGCCAGTCTCTTTTTCCTTGCCTTTGAGATAGCGAACAACAAAACCATAGTCAGCTGCGTGGTCCAAGAGCCACTGAGCTGCTTTTTCTTCTGTTACCAATTCTCCATTAGTCCCAATCAAATCAAAAGCAAGACCTGTTTGGTGTTCACTGTATCCAGGGCGAGCTGAGTAGCGATCTGCCTCTTCTTTACCATCTTGATTCACATAGTCTTGATAAAGCTTGGTTTGAGTTTCATAACTTCTAAAACCGCTGTAGTGATCGCTGATTGGGTAGCCAGCTGCTTGCATTGCTGCAATGAGTTTCAGCAACTCTGCTTTAGCTGTTGGATTTTCTCCTGGATTGTAGTCTTTTGACAAAGGATAGTGCTTATTAGCTACGACGATTTCATCGTATTTTCCTTGTATACTATAGTGGTCTCCCTTATTCACAACTTCTGCCTTTTTCTGACTAGAGGCTTGAGATTTGCTCCCTACAGTTCCCTCAGGTTGACTAGTTTGCTCCGTCTTTTGAGCACTGTCTTCATTTTTAGGTTTTTCTTGAGAACATGCTGCTAGGGTTACTGCCAGTAAACCAGATAAAACGATGTATCTTTTTTTCATTTTTTCTTCCTCTCTTATACCAAGTGCTTCTCTAATTCATCGGATAAGGCTTTAATCATTTGTTCCAACTCATGGGATTTCACTTGGCAATCTTCTGCCGCCATTTCTTCCCATGGCACCCACCAGACTGGACCACGGCCATTCAATCCATGACCCCTCATATCACCTGATCGTCTTGGAAAGAGGTGCCAGTGAGCGTGGGCATCTCCATTTCCTAGGAGTTCAATATTCATCTTTTCAGCTTTAAACGTTTTGGCGACAGCTTCTTGGACCAAACTCATTTCCTCTAGAAAACGAAGTTTTACAGAAGTCTCCATATGGTGGAGTTCTGTGACATGCTCTTTTGCTAAAAACAAGGTATAGCCCTTAAAGTATTGGTGGTCTCCAATAACAACATAGCCTGTCTCTAGTTCTTTTACAAAGTAGGGATTTTCCCCTGCCTTGATCCATTCAATTCTTTGACAAATCAAGCACATATTAGTCTACCAAGGTGCTCTTGAGATAAGCATCGACCATACGCTCAGTCGCCACGACAGAATCAATGTGTGTTCGTTCGTAAGAGTGACTGGATTCAATACCAGCTCCAAGGAGGGCGTGTTTGACCTCTGCTCCTGCTGACATAGCTGCCGAAGCGTCCGATCCGTAAAATGGATAGATGTCGAGCTTAAATGGAATATCTTGCTCCTTCGCCAAAGCTACCAAGTGTTGACGGAAGTCATAGTGATAGGGACCTGAAGCGTCCTTGACACAGATAGACACTGTATACTCATCCGTCTGCTGGTCATCGCCCATAGCTCCCATATCTACAGCTAGATATTCCACCACTTGAGTTGGAATATTGGAGTTAGCACCGTGGCCCACCTCTTCGAAGACTGAAAAAGCAAAATGAGTTGTTACTGGCAATGCAATCCCCTCTTCCTTATAAACACGAAGAAGATTGAGCAAAATTGCTGCGCTGACCTTGTCATCCAAGTGACGAGACTTGATAAAACCAGTCTCTGTCACGACAGTTCGCGGGTCAAAACTGATAAAGTCGCCAACCTCGATGCCCAAGGCGCGCGTTTCCTTTTCATTGGTTACTTTTTCGTCCAAACGCACTTCTATATTGTCCTGTGTGCGTTCTGCAGTTCCTGCATCCTTGTAGACATGACAAGAAGTCTGGTGAATGAGGATGGTTCCAGATACCTTTTGACCTGTGCTAGCCACATGAACCGTACAGTTCTCCCCTTCAATCATGTTCCAAGGGAAACCACCGATACGATCTAATTTGAGACGGCCATCCGGTTTGACTGCACGAACAATAGCACCCAGCGTATCCACATGGGCAGTCACATAGCGCTGTTGGTCATCATTTTGACCTTTAATGGTCACATTGACACCACCCTTGGCTGTACGAACTGGCTGGTAGCCAAGTTTCTCTAAAGTATGGACTAGATAGTCTGAAATCTCACGAGTAAAACCCGTCGGAGATGCAATAGCGGTTAATTCTTTGATATAGTTTACAGTTTGATTCATTTCTTCACCTCTTCCTACCATTATAACATTTTTCTAGTCAGACTCCTTCTCAAAAGGAGAAAAACTGTGTTTAGTTGCTTTCACTATAGATCCATGTTATAATACAAATACTTTGATTATGAAAGGAAAGTAATAGATATGAAATCATACTTTAAAGTATCACTAGCCCTTGTGGCTTCACTTGTCCTCCTGCTCGGATGTTCCAAACAAGCATCAACACCTGCAAACAGCAGTTCTAAAGAAGACACAACAACTCAGTCAAGTGAGAGCAAACAAAGCACTGAGCAATCTTCTGAGAAGAAAGAAACAGCCAAGACACATACTTTTGTCAACAAAAGCAATCCTGGAATCACTTCTACCTTGGTTTATACTGTAGAAGGCGACAATGTTACCAAGCAAACCGCTCAGAATGTTGCAGATCCTGAAATCCTTGGTGCAACTCCAGAAGAGGTCAAGAGTACACTCGAGGATACCTATAAAGGTTATTACGGGCTAAAAGGTGTTAAACAAACCATTGAAATCAAAGATGGAAAAGTTGTTCAAGATCTCGAAGTTGATTTCTCAACTGCAAGCCTTGACGAACTTAGAAAAGCACTCCCTGAAGAATATCCTGGTATTGGAAATCGTGTCAGTTTCTCAATCTCTAAAAATGGACTAGAGACAATGGGATTTACTGAAGAAACTAACTAATCCTCCAAAGTTAATATAGGCAAAAATCCTTGGCTCAAGCCAAGGATTTTTTTATTCCATTTCAAAAACATCGCTTTCTTGCTTGTTTGGTAAAACCAAGGAAAGCAAAATTCCAATAATAGCTGGCACCAACCATGGTAGAGAGGCAGCTGCAAACGGAAGAGCATTGACGAGATTTGCTAGAAACTCAATCTTAAAGGAACTGCCAAGGACGCTTGCAAGAGCAATAGCTGTAACGACTGCAATTGTTAACTGCATGCCCGGTTTTGATAGAGTAACAAACTTATTAACAATCACGATCATCACAATGGCGATGGTGATTGGGTACAAGATTACCAGTACTGGCACTGAATACTTAATGATTGCATCAAGACCAAGATTTGCAATAGCAAACCCAATCAAGGTAAAGGCAGTGGCATAGACCTTGTAGCTGATTTGTGGGAAACGACCGTTAAAGAACTCGGCTGTCGACACAATCAAGCCAACTGTCGTTGTGAAGCAGGTTACAGTTACCATAACAGCAAGGAAGAGTTGAGCTGTTGAACCAAAGATTTCCTGAGTTGCTTGTGACAAGATATAAACACCTGGTGTTCCACCCTTCATCGCTTCTGCTGGTACTGGGAAATGATTTCCAAGGAAACCTAAACCAATGTAAAGAGCGCTAAAGGCAAGAGCTACAACGATACCAACCACCCAAATAGTTGAAATGTATTCTTTCTTACTGGAGAATCCAAGTTGTTTCAAGGTTTGAACAGCGATTACGCTGAAGGCCACTGAGGCAAGGGCATCTAAGGTGTTATACCCTTCTAGGAAACCTGTACCAAAGGCAGAAGCTTGATAAGCATCTGAAGCCGCTTGAGGGCTTGTTCCACCATATTTGAAGGCACCTAGTACAACCAAGATAACGATCAACAAGGCAAAAACTGGCGTTAAGATACGTCCGATTCGATCCAAAATCTTTGATGGATTGAGTGAAATCAGATAGGCTGTTGCAAAATACAGCACAGTAAAGATAATCAATCCTAGACCTTTATTTGCTTCAGACAAGAGGGGGCTAATCCCAACTTCGTAAGCTGTTGTAGCTGTACGCGGAATAGCAAAGAAGGGACCAATCGATAGATAGAGAACTGCAAGATAAAGCGTTGCAAACCAAGGTGAGATTTTCTTAGAAATCTCGTGAATGTATCCTTTAGGGTTTAGAGTTCCAATAATAAGTGTCAAGACGGCAATACCGACACCTGAAAAGACAAAACCTGCGATGGCAGGAAGAAACTGTTCTCCAGATAGGGCACCTAGAGAAGGTGGAAAAATCAAGTTTCCCGCACCAAAAAATATTCCAAACAGGAGCAAGCCTGTTAGGGCACCTTTTTTAGCCATAAAAATCTCCTTCATATTTCTAAAATACTGACCTAGTATACCATGATTAAGACTCTGAAAAAAGTATCCAAAATTAATCATTGAATGTTTTCAATATTTTTAAAAATAAGAATTATCTAAAAACAAATTTCTCCTACCTAGTCCACACCAAGTAAGAGAAATGCAAAATTTTAAAGATTTTCAAAGGCCGTCATTCCACCTTGGACATTGATAACGTCATAACCCTGTTCAGCTAGAAATTGACAAGCACGCGCTGATCTCATCCCAGATTTACAAATGACATAATGCAAGAGGTCCTTGTCCAATTGATCATAGATATCAGCTAATTGACTAAGTGGTAGATTCTGAGCACCTTCTAAATGAAGCGGCTCGAACTCTTCTACTTCTCTCACATCTAAGACTGAAAGGGACTCTTTCTGATAGAGCTGGTAAAATGCGTCGAAGGCTATTTCTTTCATCATTTCTTCTTTTTGATGCCATTAAGGCAAGATTAAAACCCCATAGGTAAATCCAATCGACTCTAAAAATCGGAACAAGTCTTGGGTTTTAATAAAAATAGTCTTTTCATTGGTATTGGGATGGAAAGTCATGATCTCTTCTGACAAAATATCTTTGTCAAAGTATACCTGAATATCTTTTTCTGCATTATTCAACAAACCAAAAGGTGACACCGTCCCTGCTGACAGGTTCATTTTCTCAGCCAAAGAATCTGCTGAAGCCATGCGAATCCGATTAGCTCCCACTTGAACTTTAAAGTCATCCATATCCAATCGTTTCTTGTCATCCATTATGAGTAGATAGTACTGGGTTTTCTTCCTATCGGTCAAAAACATGGACTTAGTCCGGACTCCTTCCATTCCTTCAATATAGCTATCTGCCTGCTCTGTCGTAAATACAGGTGGGTGCTCCACCACATCAAAGGTGATTCCCAACTCTTGCAAGGTATTAGCTACTTGTTGATAAGCGTCCATAGTTTTTCTCCTTTATTGATGAATAATCTTTTGTACCAATGCTTGCAACTCTGGCACCACTTCTGACTCAAACCAAGGATTCTTAGCCATCCAGATTTGATTACGAGGAGAAGGGTGAACTAGAGGAAAATATTCTGGCAAATAGTCTTTGTAGTGTTTTACCCGCTCTGTTACCTTGCCACTGATTTTCTCATGTAAATAGTAGGCTTGGGCATACTGGCCAATCAAAAGGGTCAATTCAATATTTGGACATTCCTTGAGGAGTTGTGGGTGCCATTTTTCGGCAAAGCCTTTACGGGGTGGAAGGTCGCCCGATTTTCCATGTCCTGGGAAATAAAAGTCTATGGGAATAACTGCAAACAAGCCCGAATTGTAAAAGGTGTCTTCATCCACACCTAGCCACTCACGCAAGCGATCGCCACTCTTATCCTTCCAATAAATCCCAGCTTCTTGCGTTTTAAGCCCAGGAGCCTGACCGACAATATTGATGCGGGCAGTTTTTGGCGCCGCAAAGAGAGGTTCGATTCCACGTTCTGTATAGCTGGTATTTTGCGGATCCGCCATAATGGCTTGCTTGATTCTTTCGATTTGAGACATCTGTTTTCCCTCCAAAAAGAAGTCCAAGCATACAATCTCAGACTTCTATCGTTTTATTTGATTAATTCATAGATAGCTTCTGCATAGATTGCTGCTGCTCGGAAGAGATCGTCCAAGGCGATAAATTCATTAGCTTGGTGCATGGTGTCAATAGAGTCTAGGAACATGGCACCGTAGGCAACTCCACGTTCCAGCAAGCGACCAAAGGTACCACCACCGATGACTTGCTCGTGACCTTGGAGACCAGTTTGTTTTTCATAAACATTCAACAAGGTTTGAACGAGTGGATCTTCCATTGGTACATAGTGAGGGGTATGACCGTGTTCAGAAAGGCTAACAGAAGCAACTGGTAAGTTTTCAAGGATTGACTTGATTTGTTCTGGACTTGTTCCTTTTGGATAACGGAAGTTGAGGGCAATGGTATTGTCAGCACTTGTTTCATCGAAGCGGAAGACACCCGCATTCATAGAAAGGGCACCCATCTTTTCATCAACATGAGCAACCTTGAGATTTTCACCTTCATGGTCATTCAAGAGAATCTTACCAGCGATGTCAAGGTAGTCTTTTGCAGGCCCAGCAAAGTCAAACTGACTGAGGAAGAATGCTAGGTAAGTAGCTCCATTGACACCTGAAGCAGGCATAGCACCATGGGCAGATTTACCAATCACAGTCACCTTGTACTGACCGTTTTCTTCTTGGAGTTCTCCTCTAAGTTTGTGCTCTGCAACAAAGGAATCTAGTTTAGCTTGCAAGTCAGCCAAGTCACCTGAAACAAGTGCTGTTGCTGATTCAGGTACCATGTTTTCACGCAAACCACCTGTGAAGCTGTGAAGACGGGCAGCACCAGCATTTTCACCTGCAAAGTGGAGGTATTCTGTGATGTTTCCTTTTTCACCATTGATGATAGGGAATTCAGCATCTGGAGAGAAACCGAAGTCTGGTTTCGCAAGTCCTACGTGCTCAAAGTAGTAGTCCATGTCTGCCCAACCTGATTCTTCGTCTGTTCCGACAATGAAACGAACTTTCTTAGAAGTTGGAAGACCCAATTCTTTGATGATTTTCAAACCATAGTAACAAGCTGTTGTAGGACCCTTGTCATCAGAAGCTCCACGCGCATAAAGGCGACCATCTTTGATAGTTGGTGTATAGGGATCTGTGTCCCAACCGCTACCAGCAGGCACTACGTCCATGTGGGCAAAAATTCCAAGAACTTCTTCTCCATCACCAAACTCGAAATGTCCTGCATAGTTATCAACATTTTTAGTTGGATAACCATCACGGTCTGCGATTTCAAGGAATTTCTCCAAGGCTTTTACCGGACCAGGACCAAATGGATGTTCAGCATCGGCCTTGCTGTCGTCACGTTCTGAGTTGATTTCCAAAAGGCTAAACAAGTCAGCCAAGAGGTCTTCTTTGCGTTTTTCTACTTCTGCTGTAAAATCAATTGCTGTCATTTTTTCTTCTTTCTATCTTTTCTCGATGATTTCATCTACTGGCAAGCGGTAGCTTGGTTCTAATTTTTCGTCTGTGTAACCCACTGTAATCAAAAGTTCTGGGCGGAAACGGTCTTCAATTTCCAAAACTTCGTTGGTTTTTGATTTGTCAAATCCAAGGATAATGTTAGAACCAATTCCTTGGTCTGTAAGAGCGAGAACCAAGTTCATGGCAACCAAACCTGCATTGAGGGCCAGGTAGTCACTGACCTGTTGGTCACTGTAACGCGCAAATTCTGCAGGCAAATTTTTCATAAAGTATTGAAGCTGCTCCTCTGAGAAATTGTTCGCACCACCAACTCGGGCAATCTTGCGAGCACGTTTAGCCAGGTCTGCATCAGTAAACAAGGCAATGGTCACTGGCGCTGACGATACCTGCTCAAAGTTCGAACCATAAGCTAATTTTGCCAATTCAGCATTTTTCTCACGAACGACCACAAACTTCCATGGCTGGCTATTGTGGGCACTTGGAGCCAAAGTTGCGATTTCGATAGCCGTGCGTACATCTTTGGGATCCACCGGCTTATCAGTGAAATGCTTGGTCGCATGACGTTTTTTGTTTAATTCAAGAAATTTCATAATCGATTTCCTTTTCTAATTCTACTGCTTCCATTCTACCATATTTTGAAAGAGCTTGCAGAGATTTTTCATAGGAAAAGCAAGAGCAAAAAAAACTGCTCTGTGCAGTTTGTAATAATTATTCTATATCACTCACTATAAAATTAGCAAATGGAATCATACTGAGATAGCTTCTCCGTTGTCACTTCTTCCAACTTTTTCTTTACCTGACCTTTTATGGCCGTATCCATCTGAGATTTTATTTTCCTAATAGCGACTTTTGTCTCCTCCGCACTTTCTCTCACTTTTTCTTTATAGTTGGTTTGCAAAGAATTTTTTTCCTTTAGGATTACTGTCGCCATTGTATAGATTCTATTCTTCTCCATCATGCGATACATCTGACGTAAAGCAAATTCATATTCTTCATCTGTATAATATTCATTTAATGGTGCGAGCATATGACCTCCTTAAATCTCCGATTGTCTGTTCTAACTCATCTTGCTTTTTACGATAATCTCTGTTTAACAAATCCTCTCGATACTGCAATTCATCTTCTCTGCGCCTACACATAAATTGAGAATCCTCCATCAATTGTTGTAAACTTCTATAAAACTGTTCTCCATCTTGGTAACTGTGTTGTCCTTTTTGAAGAAAGGCATCCATTTTGCTAGCTTCGTCTTCGACGATTCGGGCAAGGCGGTCTCGACGTTCATAGAGTTCATTGCGTTGATTCGTAAAAGTTGCTTTCCGCTTTAGATACTCATCTTCCAAATCACAATACTCTTTTTCTTTTGCTTTTAACTTTTGGAAGACTAAATCCGACTGTTCCATTTTCTAAATTCTCCTGCCAATTCCTTATCTGTAGCTAGTTTACTCTCAATGACTTGGATAATCTGTTGGTTAAGGGTATCAAACTCTGTGGCTAGTTTTTCAACCTTTTGATTCATTTGCTCAAAATCTTGCTTAACTGAATCGACAATCGTATCCTGAGTCACACCCGCAGACACAAAAGTCGATAGAACTTCATCATAACTCAGGTATCGGAAACTACTAAAGTCAAGCTGATTCCATAGTTCTTGTGCTTTTGACACCACCTCTTCTTGAAGGTGCTTGACGTCGTCTGCACCAGCTCGAGCCGCATTAGCCATTCCTTCCCCTAGTGCCATCCCCTGCAAGCTATCCAAGTATATTTCTTCCTTGCTTGACAAACCATCTGCCGAGAGGTAGCTTTTGATTTTTTGGTAGCGGTACATACCTGCTGTTGCTTCTGCTAGCGCCGTTACTTTGAGATTCGTGACTCGTTTTCCGTCCAAATCAACTAGCTGGCCATTCTCATCAAATCGCCACTGGGACAAGTTATGATATTCTAACTTGTCACCCCAGTTATCTTTTGCAGGGTAGATGTAGGGAAATATAGCTGTTTGAGTCGTATTTCCCGTAATATTGCCAATAACATCATACTTATGACGGAAATTGCGAAATTGTTCTGGATGTTCTTGCATATACTTGATTTCTTCTTTCGAAATCAAGTTATGAATATCTGGCCCATTATACCCAACATTGGCATAACCTCGCTTTAAAGCGACATACATAGCCAGAGACTCTCCAAGCGAATGCCCCGCAGTTGTAATTTTAGCAGAGGGAAAAGTTTTTTCGATTTCTTCCGCAAAACTCAGAGCCGTTTGAAATTGAGATTTTCTAAATGTCTTTGTTTTCAAATCCGACAACACCTGTCTATCACCAAATCCTATTGATTGGATATCTGTTTGGATGTCAAGTCGATCGTCTTTATTCGTCCCTGCATAGGCAATCACTACATGGCTATAATCCACATTCCCATTTTTATCCACAGGAGCAACTGCCATCGCCTGCATACCGTTGGAGGTGTTGTCTATAGGATTAGAGATTACTTTAAACCGATCGTTCCCAACTAAATCACCCTTACTATAAGGCCTATTCACCTTTAGAGCATCCACTTTATAAACATCATCAGCAATATATCTATAATCTTTTTCAGTTATCATTTTAATTTACCATATCTTACATCTATGTCCAAGTCTGATTTACTATCAATCTGTTTTCTCTTCTCTAAAACCTCACCTGAATTTCTAGATGTTAGTTGGGACATGCTAATCTCACCACCTAGATTCCATAATGTGAATCTAACATAGTACTTATCATTAACAAGCGCATCACCACTCCATGTTCCTGTTATATTATCTTTAGAGAAAGATTCGAATTCTACCGTGCGAACTCCTTCGTAATGATTGACTAAGTATAACGCCATCCTATCCTGTTCGATCCTCATTTTCTCTTCCAATGTCTTTTCTTTTTGGTGATTCAAACTAAACATTACAATCCCTCCTATAATACAGATTACTAAAGTAATAATACCCCATTTTTTACGCTTATTCATTAACACACCTCCTTATATTATTCTATAAAGTAACTAGCCTCAACTACCTTATAGTATAACATAAATGGCTATTTAATTAACATTGGCATAATTCAAGGCTGTCACAAACTGAGGAACTACTACTTTCGCAGAATTTAGGCTAGAACGAAGCTGTAGTTTATCCCTCCCAAGACCTAAAGACTGTAGATCCGTTTCAATGTCTTTTATGTCATCTTTATTCGTCCCTGCATAAGCAATCGCTACATGGCTATAATCCACATTCCCATTTTTATCCACAGGAGCAACCGCCATCGCCTGCATACCGTTGGAGGTGTTGTCTATAGGATTAAAGATTACTTTAAACTTACCCAATTCTACATTATCTGGATTATAATAATACTCTTCACCTTCTGTAGGATGATACATCACATCATTTCGCTTTTTCTCAACCCAATATGATTGTTCTGCTATCCAATTGATTTTTTCTTCCGTAATTCCCATTTATTCTCCTAAATAATTTATCGTTATGTCATTTATACTAATATCTTGTATCGCTAAAGGTTGACTTCTCTGGAAATCTTTAAAATCAGAAACAGGGTTAAGACCCAATGAATCCGTATCATTATTAAGTCTTTTCAAGTCTCTAAAAGGAATCGTCGTTTCCTTATTTAGTCCATTTTTTCTTAATTCAATATTTAATAAATAAGTACCAGTTTTCTTATCCTTGGTAAATTCTATAAATTTGACTGAATCTACATCATATCCTTTAATAATTCTTTTAACTACAGTATCCTGTTGCGTTTTTGTCAAAGTTAATTTATTCTCAAAATTTTTACTATTTGGATGATTTAAACTAAACATCACGATTCCTCCTATAATACAGATTACTAAAGTGATGATACTCATTTTGATTCGTTTTTTCATGGTAACTCCTTGTCTATGTCATTCTTTTTAAAGAAAGGTAAGATGAAGTTTTTATAAAATCCCAATGTAGCTACTGATAAAAACAAACAATCAACCACAATAATTGCAACAGATAACCACGGTGATAATGGAATTTTATGTCCTGCTGTATCAGTAATCCTCTCCAAATGAAAATTTCTAAGAACCAAATAAAGATAATAACTGTTCAATAGACTTGCCACATAACCAATCAAAACCAGGGATTTCAAGCTTGTAAATATCCATATACCTAATAAGGGAAGGATTATTATCAACAAGGGAAGACCCCAGAAAATAAATGTCAAAAAAAGGAACGTTGGACCATTCCACAACCAGAGACAATAAAGAAGACATAGGTAAGAAATGATATAGACTATTCCTAATATATTATTGCTTATTTTAACCATAATTTCCCCTCAATCCATTTCCGTTTATTATATCATATCTCATCTCTATACTACTATTAGATTAGATAACTAATTTTTATATTATTAATTGTCTTTGTATAGGGAATATCCGTCTTGTCAACAGCCATGTCTTCTAAATAATATCCAGATGTTCGTATAACATCCCCAAAAGCATCCTCTGCTAGGGATATTGTTGCCATTCCATTGATTACAAGTGTTATTCGCCAGGTTCCTGTTGTTTCATTTTTTCTGAATTCTATGAATTCTATAGTTTCAATCGAATTCTGTGTTTTTAATTTTACTCTATTAACCACAAATAGTGCCATCCTATCCTGTTCGATTCTCATTTTCTCTTCCAATGTCTTTTCTTTTTGGTGATTCAAACTAAACATTACAATCCCTCCTATAATGCAGATTACTAAAGCAATAATACCCCATTTTTTACGCTTATTCATTAACACACCTCCTTATATCATTCTATAAAGCAACTTGATCTCAATTACCTTATAATATAGGGCCAATAGCCACTATGATCTTGTGCATTGAATTCAAGATTAGCATGGTTCAATAGCGATTTCCTTTTCTAATTCTACTGCATCCATTCTACCATATTTTGAAAGAGCTTGCAGGGATTTTTCATAGAGTTAGTACTTCTTTCAAACTCTCTGCTATTAATTTGGAGCTATTTAAGTAGGTATCGCTTTAGATTTGAAGCAATCAAAAAGCAGGTGATCGAACACCTACTTTCTTATATTATTGACCAGATGTGTATGGAGCAATTGCTTTATAAGCCGCTTCCAGCGCTTTCTTCATTGTATCACGTCCAGTTTTCAACTGTTGAACAAATAGAGTACGAGTTTGTTCTGGCACTACTGTATCATCAGAACCAATACTTGAAAGGCTTTCGTTAAATGACTCTCTTACAGTCTCCATAGACTTAAGCGCTGGTTCAACTTGGGCGTTATATGCTTCTTTTCCACTCTCTGGAATTTTCTCCCCAATTTCAACTGCATGCTTTTTATAATTGTCGACTAGTTTACCAAAGACTTTCTTCACATCTCCAACAGTTTTAGCATTGTCAATTTCTTCATCGGTGATCAAAACAACCTCATTATTTTCTGTCTTTGAACTAGACGTTGTTGATGAAGCCTCTGAAGAAGTTTTCTCTACAGAGCTTGAAGTCTTAGTCGAAGAGTCAGACGTTGTTTTCCCTGAACATGCTGCTAAAACAACAACAGATAAAAGAGCCATACTGGCTGTAATAATTTTCTTCATAATGTTCTCCTTTTTATTAAGAATTAAGTTCATTGTATAACAAAATAATTTCAATGTCAAACTTTAGCTAAGCCATCTTTTCTTCCTTATTGTCTGACTCTTTTCTAAGCGATTCGACTACAAACCTTACTTCAAATTAAGGGCGTCCATTTTATTTCTCACTTTGCAAAAAATCAAAATAGGTCTTTACATCCTCTACATACCCGTGCTTTTCAATTAAACTAGCTAAGAGTTCTAGATTGTGCCCCTGATAGTTATCTTCTCTGCGTAGCTCTTCATACATTTCAATAAAGGGAAGTCCCTTGGACTTGGCTAATTCTAGCTCCACTTCATAGTCATAAGAAACTTTTCGGAATAGAATGTTTACCAATTCCCCATCTTCTACTTCTATCACGGCATACTGAGCACGGTGATTTTTTAACGCCTCCCAATCAAAATAGGGCATGCCAATCGAACCAGGGTTGATAATTTGTTGCCCTTGACTACCATAACGAAGCAACTGCTTGTGGACATGACCGTAGACTGCCACATCTGTCTCCTCATCAAGTAGCCGGTCAAATTTCTCCGTATCATTGTCAACCAGTAGATCACTCCCATAGTTTTTGTCAGGCAAATTATGAGAAAGAGAAAAGCGCAGTCCGTCAACTTCTTTCTTTTCCAGCAAAGGCAAGCTTCGTAGCCAGACAATCGTTTCAGGATCCATTCGCTCCATCAAAAACTGGGTCATACGTAAGAACTGGACTTCCTGTGGGTCTTCTAAGCCATATTGGCCATCTAAAGCCTCAAGGACACAATCATCCCAATTGCCTCGAACACTTGCTGTGATAGGAAGTTCCTTTAACAGAGCGACCAAGTCATTTGCACCTGGACCCGGGAGGAAAATGTCTCCCATAAGCCAATATTCACTGGCTCCTTGAGTTTTAGCATCTGCAATCACTGCTTCTAGTGCCGTTGCATTGCCATGAATGTCTGATAAAATTGCGATTTTATGGTTCATGATGATTTCCTTCCGTTTGGTAATCTACTCTCTCTTCTGCCACTTGAGCCAATTCCACTTCTTCCTGAGGGTTCAACTTCCTCTGAACAGCTTTTGCGACTGCTCTTGGCACCCCAACTTCGACAATCTCATCCACACTGGCTTCCTTGATTTTGGTCAGAGACTTGAAATGCTTCATGAGATTCTGTTTGCGTTTAGGTCCCAGACCGTCAATCCCATCCAATTGAGATGAAAAAGAATTTTTGGAGCGCAGTTGGCGGTGGAAAGTGATAGCAAAGCGGTGTACCTCATCTTGGATGCGTTGGAGCAGGAAAAATTCCTGAGAATTGCGAGATAACTCTACCACTTCCAGTGGATCTCCAAAGAGCAGTTCATGGGTTTGGTGCTTGTCATTCTTTTGCAGACCTGCAATTGGAATATCCAATCCTAGCTCTTCTTGAATGACCTGCTTGGCAATATTGACTTGACCTTGCCCCCCATCAATCACAATCAAATCTGGCGGGGTTAAACCTTCTCGTTGAACTCGGCCATAACGTCTGCGAATGACTTCTCTCATACTGGCATAATCATCTGGACCGACAACCGTTTTTATCTTGTACTTACGGTAGTCTTTTTTACTGGGTTTACCATTGACAAAGACCACCATAGCTGAAACTGGACTGGTTCCCATAATATTAGAGTTATCGAAGGACTCGATGCGGACTGGAGTCGGGATTTGGAGCAAGCGTCCTAGATTTTCAATAGCTCCTTGGGTCTTTTCAACAGATTTCTCTAGCAGATTGAACTTCTGCTCTAGACTGACTCGAGCGTTCTTTATAGCCAGATTGATCAGTTGCTTTTTCTCTCCACGTTGGGGTTTGATAATCTTGGTATCCACCAAGGCCTTGACTGCTTCTTCATCAATATCCTGCGGGATCAATACCTCATTGGGAACCAGGTGGGATTTTTCTTGATAGAATTGTCCCACATAGGTCAAAAAGTCCTCGTCCGGATCATTGTAATAGGGAAAAAGATTGACATCCCGCTCAATGAGCTTGCCCTGACGAACAAAGAAAACCTGAACACACATCCAGCCCTTATCCACATAGTAACCAAAGACGTCTCGATTTTGCAAATCTTTCGCCATGACCCGTTGCTTGGTCCTAAGTGTTCCAATGGCCTGAATCAGGTCACGGTATTCCGCCGCACGTTCAAATTCCATACTTTGAGCTGCCTTTGCCATCTTACCCTTGAGGTCATCGATGATTTTGTCATCCTGCCCTTTTAAGAAGTCAGAAACCTCCTGAGCCATAGACTTGAAATAAGCCTCATCTTTTTTACAGATGGTATGAGCCATACACTGGCCGATATGGTAGTAAAAACAGACCTTAGAGGGCGGGTTGGTACATTTCCGAAAAGGAAAAATCCGATCCAAGAGTCGCTTGATTTCATTGGCTGCCCCTACATCTGGATAGGGACCAAAGTAGAGACCACCGTCCTTTTTGACCTGACGGGTGATAATCAAGCGAGGATAACGCTCATTGGTGATTTTGATGAAGGGATAGGACTTATCATCCTTGAGCATGATATTGTACTTGGGCTGATTTTCCTTGATGAGGTTAATTTCCAGCAGGAGGGCCTCAATATTAGACTCGGTGACGATAAATTCAAAATCCACAATTTCGGATACCAGAGCCTCCGTCTTGGTATCATGACTTCCACGGAAATAAGACCGCACGCGGTTACGCAGATTTTTAGCCTTTCCTACATAGATAATAGTGCCATTTTTATCCTTGTGAATGTAGCAACCGGGACTAGTCGGCAAGAGCTCCAGTTTTGATTTGATCAAGTTATTCATAGTTCCATTATAGCAAAAAGCCTGTAACAGGACGAACAAAAAGCCCCACCAATCGCTTGATGGAGGAGCTTTGATTTCATTTCGGATTGCACTGACTTCATCTAGTCGCTACTGGTATAGAGTTCTTGAACAGCTGTCACATCCCGAGGCTGAATTCCATAGTAGGAGCCTGCTGGCTGCATGACAGAAATCTCGTTGGTATGATCCAATCCGATGGCATGCCCCAGCTCGTGCTCCGCCGTGTGCACGATCCGTTCATAAGAATAACCATAGTTTGGATTGGATAGATAATAGTGATTCAGGCGAACCGTTACAGATATAAATTGATTGGTTAACAGATTGGTTTGACTCTCAGCTTGACCTGCTACAGCGGTCGATCCATCATTCATCTCACTTGCCACAATATCTGCCTGGCTAGGATCTACAACCACCTCAAAGGTAAAGGCTCCCGTTTGATTCCAGTTTTTTATAGCTTCTGCATAGGCGCCTTGGAAGGTCTCATCCATTTGAGGCTCAATATAGATGCGAGCTGAGGCCTGAGCCCACTTGCCTTCTGCATGTTGGTGACTGTCTGTCTGAGGCAAGACTTCCAGCCTTCCCGTCTCCTTCCATTGATTCCAGCCACCTTGACCAATCTTGCTCATTTTTTCAACCTGATTGACCGCAGAATGAAAATCACCTGTCAGATACCAAACCACTCCAAAAGCAATGAGCAGTAGAATAGCCACAGTCCAAACCAGACGCCAGAAGAAACGCCAAATTCCCAAAAGAAATCGGAAGAATAATCGAATAATCTAGAACATGACGCTCCACCTTTCATAAAAATAAGAACCTATCTTGAAATCACATTCTACTTGTTCAAGATAGATTCTCTATTTTACTGAAGAAAGCTGAAAGAAATCTAAAACTAAGATAAGCGCTCTTCCAAAACAAAGTCAATTGGTAATGTAGCTAAAAAACGCTCCAATTGTTTTTCCCAGTAGTACCACTCGTGCTTACCTGGGCTATGACTATAGGTCACCTCAAAACCTAGTTTTTTGAGGTTTTTCACTGCGAGATTATTGGCAGAGTAGAGATAGTCTTGCTCCCCACACCAAGCCCAAAGTTTGGTTTTTTTATCCGATTTCGCAGCCATGCTTTCAAGCGAATGAGGGCTAGCTGTCCAGTCTTTAATCTCTCCAAAAACTCCTCGCCAGTAGGCAAGTGATCCCATATCCTGACTTTCAGGAGAAAATTCTTGAAAACTGAGCGCACCAGAAAAACTAGCCGCATGAGAAAAACGATTCGTCGATAGAGCGAGTTTAAAGGAGCCGTAGCCACCCATGGAGAGACCTGCTATGAAGGTCTTTTCTCGCTTGCTGGTCATATTGGGAAAGAATCGTTTCATGACCTGAGGTAACTCTTCTGCTAGAGCTGTATAGTAGTTATAGCCATACTGAGTATCTGTGTACCAGCCATTGCTAGTATTGGGCATGATGACAATGAGATTGGTCCCGCGCAACAAGCGTTCGACATTGGTACGTTTGAGCCAGCTATTTTGATTTCCTGACATTCCGTGCAAAAGATAAAGGACAGGAATATCTGTGCAATCTGGTTCAGTCACCCGACTAGCATCTGGATAGAGTACGGTAACGCCCCACTCCATATCCAAAACTTCTGAGTAATACTCAATATTCATAACTGCCATGGTTTTCTCCTTTTACTATTCTATAAGAAAAAGCCGAATTTCGACTTTTTCTGTAGGTATTCTGCTTATTATTTTGCTTCCATCACGACTGGCAAGATTGCTGGACGACGCTTAGTTTGATCAAAGAGATATTTGGTCAAATTATCACGAACCTTGCCTTTGAGCTCTGCCCAGTCAAAATCATCACCTTGAAGATACTCTTCTACCGTTTTGTTAATCAAATCTGAACTTTCACGGAGAATGTCGCGGCTCTTCTTGAGGTAAACAAATCCACGCGTATGGACGCGAGCCTTAGCCACAATCTTCTTCTCACGACGGTTGACAGTGATCGCCACGATAAAGATTCCATCCTCTGACAAGACCTTACGGTCACGAAGGACCACATTTCCAACGTCCCCGATGGCATTTCCATCAATCAAGACATCACCTGCAGAAACTGCTCCAGCTGGAACAAAGTCTCCATGTTCATAAGACATGGTCGTTCCCTTTTTAGGGATGAAAATGCGCTCTGGCAACATCCCAACTGCCATGGCAGCCTTGGCATGCGCATCCAACTCACGATATTCCCCTTGGATAGGGAAAAGGTAATTTGGTTGCAAAAGATTGATCATCAACTGCAAATCACGCGCATTCCCGTGTCCGGATACTCGCAAGCTTTGGGTAATGAGTTTTACCACACCACCAGCTTGGTAGATCATGTTTTCAACACGCGCCATGACGGCTTCTTTGGCGATAGATGGAGTGGTTACGATATAGACCAAGTCCCCATCTTTGATTTCCACATAACGGTGGCGTCCAATGGACATCTTGCGAAGTCCATTAATAGGCTCACCCATACGGCCCGTCTCAAGGATAATCAACTCATGGTCTTCAAAACGAGACATTTCTTTGGGTTTAATCAAGAGACTTTCGTTGGCTAGAGACAATTTTTTAAGTCGAATCGCTGTTCGGACGATATTTTCAACATCAAATCCCGTCAAAACAACTCGACGACCTGTATCTGCAGCTGCATCAAAAACCTGCTGGATACGAGAGAGGTTGCTGGCAACAGCTGCAACAATGATACGACCTTCCCAGTCTGCAATGGTCTGGGTAATTTCATCTCCAACTTCGCTCTCACTCGCCACTTGGATATTGCTGTCCGCATTCGCAGAATCACTGAGAAGAGCTAGGACTCCCTCACGACCAATCTCCGCCAAACGAGCAAAATCAGTCGCATAGGATTTACTAGCCGTTTGGTCAAACTTGAAGTCACCTGTATAAACAATGCTGCCCTTTGGAGTTTTCAAGACGACTCCCAAACTTTCTGGGATGGAGTGAGTTGTACGGAAGAAGGAAACCACAGTCCCTCCAAAGTCAATCTCCGTATCCTCATCAATCACATGGAAGTCATTAAATTTCTTAACCGTATCATTTCCTTTGACAAAGAGTTTTGCCAACTCAATGGTCAACTCAGAGCCAAAGACAGGCACCTTAGCCTCTGCCAAAAGGTAAGGCAGAGCTCCAATGGCATCCGCATGTCCGTGGGTCAAGAAGACCCCAGCGATACGATCACTATTTTCAAAAAGGTATTCCATATTTGGAATGACGACGTCGACCCCAAGTTGTTCATTTTCAGGGTATTTAAGCCCCGCATCCAAAACAAAAATTGAATTGCCAATCTCAGCAATGTACATATTTTTCCCGTTTTCTCGTACACCACCTAGTGTTGTTAAACTGATATTACTCATTTTCCCTCCGAAACTTAATTTATCTTGATTATAGGATAGGTTTACCCTCTTATTCTAAAAGTTCTAAAACTTTCAGCCGAATCTTTTCCTACCATTATACCATTTTTTTGATGATTTTCAAAATGAAGATTTGCTTCCAAAAAAGAGCTGGTTGCCCAACTCTTTCCTATTCTTTAGTTTTCTTCCATCAAAAAATCATACATTTCTTGCACTGTCCCCAGTGCCATCATTTCTTGATCTTTGACGGTTTGTTTGAGATTTTGGTAAATCTGACTTTCAGCGATTTCCCTTTTTGGCGCTTCTTTATCGACTGTCATGACACCATCTTTGATCGTCACAAAGCCTAGTTCTTCAAATACTTGAATCATCTTGACCAGCAAGATTTGTTGGATATTGAGATAAGCCGCCAAATCCTTGAGTTTATAGCGAATATCAAACTCTGGGAACTGATAAATCGTCTTGTACAATTTGGCAAACTGTTCCCTAGTCCCATAACCTGTTAGATAATAGGCCTTGTCAATGTCATTTTTGAAATAGACCGCAGAGAAATTTTGTTCCTTAAATATAGTCTTAAGCAGTGTAATATCCTCAGGAATGGTTTTCACAACAACCGCTTCACTGGTCGCTAGATCTGGCAAGTCTCCAGAAAAGTCCAAGACTGGAACCCCTTCTGGCAAGACTGCATTCTTCCCACGAATATTAAAGAGTTGAACACCCTCCACACGCGCATCCACCATCATCAACTGGAGGGCAGTTTGACCATTCCATTGATTGACAGACAAGGTGACTGCCAATTCAAGTTTTTTTGTTTGAGCAAACTCTGTCGCCCATCTTCCTTGACCAAAAGCCACCACTTCAAAACTAGCTTCACCCTTAGAAATTTTCAGCTTGAGATGGGCATTACCTGCCCCCATGGTACGGGCACTTTCGACCTGAAAATCCTTAATATAAAAAACTGGTTTCTGATTGTCCATTCCAAAAGGCGCCAAGCGTTCAAAGCTTTTGACCGTTTCTAAACTAAGAGTCTCCAAGTCTAGCTCTTCATCTAGATTTAACTTGTTCTTACCGCTAGCATCTGCACCTTTTTCACGGATATATTCTTCCAAGACCTGAGATAAATCTGAGAGTTTCTCCACTTCCAGCGTCATTCCTGCTGCACCAGCATGGCCTCCAAAGGCTATGAAGAGATCTCGGTGGGGATCCAAGGCTTCAAAAATATCAACTGCTTCCACACTACGAGCGCTACCCTTGGCACAACCATCTTCTATATTAAGAACGATAACTGTCTGCCCCAATTCCTCTAGCAAGCGCCCAGCCACGATACCCAGAACGCCAGGATTCCAGCCTTCCTTGGCCAAAACCTGGACCTTCTTCTCAGGATTCACCATGGTCTTAGCTTCATCATAGATTGACTGAACGATTTCCTTACGTTCTTCGTTTTTCTGATGAATCATGAGGGCAATTTCATGCGCTTCCTCATCATCAAAGCCAGTCAACAAATCAATGGCAGGGTTGGGATCATCCAAGCGGCCTAAGGCATTTAAACGAGGAGCAATCTGGAAACCAACCGTTTCTTCTGTCACTTCATTAGCAGAAATCCCAGCCATTTCCAGCATTTCTTGCAAGCCAATACGCTGAGTATGCCCCAGCATTTCCAGACCATATTGAACCAAGATACGGTTTTCATCTGTCAAGCTCACCATATCTGCAATGGTACCGATAGCAACCAAATCAAGCAGTTCCACTTGCACTTCCTCTAAAAGGGCGCAAGCCAGCTTGAAAGCCACTCCACAACCAGCCAAATATTTGAAAGGATAGTCCGCATCTGGATGCTCAGGATGGATAATGGCGTAGGCATCTGGTAAGATTTCAGGCATGGAATGGTGGTCAGTCACAATGACATCTACTCCCATAGACTGGGCTAGTTCAATGGCTTCGTGACCCGCAACCCCATTATCCACTGTCACAATCAAGGAAATTCCCTCTTGCTCGATAAAGTATTTATAAACACTGGCATTGGGGCCATAGCCATCTGTAAAGCGATTGGGCAGGTAAACACGGCACTCAGCCCCCAGCTGCTCCAAACTTTCCTTCACAATCGAGGCCGAAGTCATACCATCCGCATCGTAGTCTCCATAGATGAGAATATTTTCCCCTTCTTCAATGGCCTGACGAATCCGCT
The DNA here is from genome assembly GCF_016028255.1 of Streptococcus oralis. Classification (NCBI taxonomy): domain Bacteria; kingdom Bacillati; phylum Bacillota; class Bacilli; order Lactobacillales; family Streptococcaceae; genus Streptococcus; species Streptococcus oralis. Next base: position 930,221 of record NZ_CP065707.1, on the reverse strand, counting down.
CCACTGCCTTATCCATATCATGGAGTAGATAGGGGTCATGTAACTCCTCTAAAGAAGGTTCTAAAAACTTCTTTAGACTTTCTTCATCCTGAATCCCTCTTTCAAATAATAAGCGAGCCACCTCAGGACCCAGCCCAGCCTTCTTGGCTATCTTTGTAAAATCCGCATCTTCAACCTGCGGGGCAAACTGCCATTCATAAGTAGGAGTTATCAAAAAAACATCCACTCTTTCTAAGAATTCTATCGTTTTATTATAACACGATTTAGGCTTTTTCTCTATCCTGATTGCTTTTTTATAACATTTTAGTGAATTTTTTTCAGATATGATTTGACAAGAACATTCTTTTGTTGTAAAATTATGTCATAAAACCTAACATAAAGGAGATATCTCATGACTTTAGTAGAATTTAAAAACGTCGAAAAATATTACGGAGATTATCATGCACTCCGCGACATCAATCTCCGTTTTGAAAAAGGACAAGTTGTTGTCCTGCTTGGACCTTCCGGTTCTGGGAAATCCACTCTTATCCGCACCATCAATGGTTTGGAGGCTGTAGACAAAGGAAGTCTTCTAGTCAATGGACACCAAGTAGCAGGTGCAAGTCAGAAGGATTTGGTTCCCCTTCGCAAGGAAGTTGGCATGGTTTTCCAACATTTTAACCTTTATCCACACAAAACTGTGTTAGAAAATGTAACGTTAGCGCCCATAAAAGTTCTAGGAATTGATAAAAAAGAAGCTGAAAAAACAGCCCAAAAATATTTGGAATTTGTAAATATGTGGGACAAAAAAGATTCTTATCCAGCCATGCTATCTGGTGGACAAAAACAACGGATTGCCATCGCACGCGGACTCGCTATGCATCCGGAGCTCCTCCTCTTTGATGAGCCAACATCTGCTCTTGATCCTGAGACTATCGGAGATGTTCTAGCAGTTATGCAGAAACTGGCACATGACGGGATGAACATGATCATCGTTACCCACGAAATGGGCTTTGCCCGTGAAGTTGCTGACCGTATCATCTTTATGGCCGACGGAGAAGTTTTAGTGGATACGACAGATGTCGATGACTTTTTCGACAATCCAAGCGAACCCCGTGCCCAACAATTCCTCAGCAAAATTATCAACCACGAAAGTGACAAAGTCAAATAAGGAGGCGCCTATGAAAAAGAAACTCTTTTTATCAGCATTATTGATCAGCCTTTTCAGCCTTGCTTTAGCCAAACCAGTCCAAGCCGATACTAGCGTCGCAGACATTCAAAAAAGAGGCGAACTAGTTGTCGGTGTGAAACAAGATGTTCCCAATTTCGGCTACAAGGATCCCAAGACAGGGACTTATTCTGGTATCGAAACTGACCTTGCCAAGATGATTGCGGACGAGCTCAAGGTCAAGGTTCGCTATGTGCCTGTTACCGCTCAAACCCGTGGCCCCCTTCTAGACAATGAACAGGTCGACATGGATATCGCGACCTTCACCATCACAGAAGAACGTAAAAAACTCTACAACTTCACCAGTCCCTACTACACGGACGCTTCTGGCTTTTTGGTCAATAAATCTGCCAACATCAAAAGCATCGAGGACCTAAATGGTAAAACGATCGGAGTTGCCCAAGGTTCCATTACTCAACGCCTGATTACCGAACTAGGTAAAAAGAAAGGTTTGACCTTTAAATTCGTCGAACTTGGTTCCTACCCAGAATTGATTACTTCCCTTCACGCTCACCGTATTGATGCCTTTTCCGTGGACCGCTCTATCCTGTCTGGCTACACCAGTAAACGGACAGAACTGCTAGATGATAGTTTCAAGCCATCTGACTACGGTATCGTTACCAAGAAATCAAATACCGAACTCAACGATTATCTTGATAACTTGGTCACCAAATGGAGCAAGGACGGTAGTTTGCAGAAACTTTATGACCGTTACAAGCTCAAACCATCTAGCCATACTGCAGATTAAGGAGGACACCCCATGACAGATTTATCATCTTGGACAGCCTATTTTCAGGATTTTGGACAATTTTTCAATGGTTTCCTCTTCACTCTTGCCCTAGCAATTGGATCCTTTATCCTAGCTATGGTTTTGGGCATCTTCTTCGGAGCTATGTCAACCAGTAAACGTCCATTCTTACGAATCCTAGCTCGTATCTTTGTCGAATTTTACCAAAATACTCCCCTCTTGGTGCAGTTTGTCATCGTTTTTTATGGTCTACCTCTTATCAGTGACCATACCATCATGATTCCGATTTATTGGACAGCTGTTCTCTGCGTCGGACTCTATCACGGTGCTTATATCGCTGAGGTCATTCGTTCAGGGATTCAGTCTATACCAAGTGGACAGATGGAGGCTGCCTTGTCGCAAGGTTTCACCTATATCAGTGCCATGCACTTGATTATTTTGCCTCAGGCCATCCGTATCATCCTCCCTCCTTTGACCAACCAAATCGTTAACCTTATCAAGAATACTTCAACTGTTGCCATCATCTCTGGAGTGGACTTGATGTTTGTGACCAAGTCTTGGTCAGCTCTCAACGGAAACTACATCCCAGCCTTTCTAGGTGCTGCCCTACTCTACTTTGCCCTTTGCTTCCCTGTCGCCCAGTTTGGTCGCAAGATGGAGCAAGCCAACAAAAAAGCCTATTCACTTTAGGAGGTTACTATGGAATCTATTTTAGAAGTTTTGACCCCAGATAACCTAGCTTTTATCTTTAAAGGATTCGGCTTGACCCTCTACATTTCTCTGATTGCCATCGTCCTCTCTACCCTTATCGGGACTGTACTTGCAGTCATGAGAAATGGAAAGAATCCTATCTTGCGAATCATCTCCAGCATTTATATCGAATTTGTGCGTAATGTTCCCAACCTTCTTTGGATTTTCACTATCTTTTTGGTTTTCAAGATGAAGTCAACACCAGCTGGTATTACGGCCTTCACCCTCTTTACATCAGCAGCCTTGGCTGAGATTATCCGAGGCGGCCTCAATGCCGTAGACAAGGGACAATACGAAGCAGGAATGTCTCAAGGATTTACCTCTGCGCAAATCCTCTACCATATCATTCTCCCACAAGCGATCCGTAAAATGCTGCCAGCTATCATTTCTCAGTTTGTAACTGTGATTAAGGATACCAGTCTTCTCTACTCTGTTATCGCTCTACAAGAACTCTTTGGCTCCAGCCAAATTCTCATGGGACGCTATTTCGAACCAGAGCAGGTCTTCAGTCTTTATATCTTGATTGCTCTGATCTATTTCAGCTTTAACCTAGCAATTTCAAGTCTATCCCGCATGCTTGCCAAACGTTGGAAGCAAGCCGCAGAATAAAAAAAGAAATGTGAACTCAAAACAAGGGTTCACATTTCTTGCTATAAATGAAAAAGAGCAACTCAATGCTATGCAAACGTTTTACTTTTTGGTAAAATGACTTTAAAACCATAAAGCAAGGAGAAAAATCATGATCCACGACCTTTGCAAAGAATTCTCTCAACTGGAGCAAGTAGAAGCTATCGCTCTTGGTGGTTCTCGTGCAGGACAAAACTATGATCAAAATTCTGACTATGACGTTTATGTCTATCTTAACTCACCTATTGACGAGAAAACTCGTCAAATCATTCTTAGCAACTATTGCTCCTATATGGAAATTGGAAACCAGTTTTGGGAACTAGAGGACGACTGCGTGCTAAATAACGGTGTCGAAATCGAGTTGATTTATCGTTCACTGGAGTCGTTTGAGCAAGAACTAAACTCAACTGTTTTTCAGCATCAACCCCAAAACGCTTATACAACCTGTATGTGGCACAATCTACTCCATAGCAAAATCCTATACGATCCAAATGGACGCTATGCTTCTCTCCAAAAGACTTACCAGATTCCCTATCCTCAGGAACTTAAAAAACATATCATTGAAAGGCAACTCCTTTTACTAGAACAAACCATGCCTGCCTTCTCTCATCAAATTGAAAAAGCTATCAAACGTCAAGATCTTATCAGCATGAATCATCGTACAAGTGAATTTTTTGCTTCCTACTTTGACTTGCTGTTTGCCCTCAATGAGCAAACTCATCCAGGTGAAAAACGAATGCTCGACTATGCTAAGAGCAATTGCGCTCTCCTCCCTAAACAATTTGAAGAAACTATTCGCGACTATTTCCAACTACTCTACCAACCGCAACAAGGAGAACAAGCGATCGTAACCTTGCAAACTATCCTGAAGGAACTAAAAGCCATTTTGCCATAAGCAAAATTGAATAATAATGACTACATGAATTTTACAAAAAATCTCCTAACGGAGATTTTTTTCATATATTACCATAAAATACCCCTATAAGAGAAAATCAGAGCTAAAATCAACAAAACATAAAAGGCGATAAAAATCCATTTTATCTTCACACATAGGGCAATATATTCTCTGATAAAGGCTGATGGAATATAGTAGGCGGCTGTACGGCAACCAAGACCATCTCCCTTCATCCCAATACGGCGAGCATAGGTACTGGTACGAAAAACATGGTAATCATTGGTTACAAAGAGAAAGCGTGGACTTTCTACCAGTTTCTCTCCCATTTCTTTTGAGAAGAGAAGATTCTCATAGGTCGTGGTCGAGCTTTCCTCTAGGAGAATTGCTTCTCTCGGAACATCCGTTTCTTCTAGTAAATAATTACAAATCGCTTGAGCTTCAGAAATCTTCTCATCCCCACCTTGACCACCACTTGCGATGATTTTAACATTTGGATTGAGAGACTGGTGATAAGCTTCTACTGCCTTATCAATGCGACTCTTCAGTAAGGGAGTCACTTTTTCTCCATTCAACAAACCTGCTCCGTGAATGATAATAAAATCATAATATTTTTTCTTAGGAATAAAAAGATACAGGATAGAATAAAGCAGAAATCCTGCAAAGGCAAAACCAAAAATCAAATACGAATAAATCAAAAAGAAAAAGATAATATTCACTAGATGATTGGTGTAGAACAAGCCATTGGTATCGCTCACTCGAATCGCCATGATCACAAAAAAGAATAGAATCACGCAGCCTAATCCTAGAGACAAATAATTTGCCTTGGATTTTCCTTCTTTTTTCAATAACACAAATCCATTATAAATAAGGAAAAAACCACTTAGAAAAACTAAAAGAGGTAGCAGGAGAAAAATCCCTGCAAAGAAAACCATGTGCACTTCTTTCTGCCCAGCTTCGTAAAAAAGATTGGCAATGGATATATAAGAAAAGAGCAGAGACAAAAGCAAGAGAGCTGGATTCCAGAGACTGCGATTGTCCCTTAAAAACGAAACGAGAAAAAGTAGGACAAAAAATCCTGTGATAAAGTACATAGTCTCCTCCTTTGATGACTACATTGTACCATAATTATAGCAATAGAAAAAGAGGACTCCAGCCCTCTTACTTAATCATTTTATCTTGAGTTTCAGCTACAACCTGAGCCAGACTCGTCTGACGAAGTTGGTTTTCCATCGCTTCTTGGATATCCAGCAATTTTTGATCCAAAACTTCATGGATATTTGCCCCTACTGGACAGTTAGGGTTGGGATTGTCATGGAAACTAAAGAGTTTACCAGATTTTCCTAAACATTCGACTGCCTGATAAACATCAAAAAGGCTAATATCTTGGAGGTCTTTGATAATCTCGGTACCGCCCGTCCCACGCGCAACTGATATCAGTTCAGCTTTTTTGAGTTGAGACAAGGTTTTGCGAATAATGACTGGATTGACTCCAACACTGGCTGCGAGAAAATCGCTGGTTACCTTGCTCTCTTGACTCTTGATGGCAATGATGATCAACATATGAGTCGCAATCGTAAATCGACTTGAAATTTGCATCTTCTTATCCTTTCACATCCTATATGATACCCATTATACCCTTTTGCGTTGTAATGTCAATTATTACCACCATCCAGCCATGCATCCAACTCGGCATCATGCCCTTGTTCTTGGGCAATTTCATACAGAAGTTCCTGATTATGAGTATGGTGAATCCCATTTATCAAACTTTCATAGTAAATCTGGAAATAAGGGAGTTTTAAATCCTTAGCCAGCTGCAATTCGGCTTCTACATCATAATTCACTCGACGAAAACCAACATCAGACAAACCTGCCTCATCAAACTCTAAAATCATATATTGAGCCCGCAGGTCCTTACGCAACTGCGCATCTAAAAAGAAGGGTTGCCCAATCGAACCTGGATTAAGAATCAACTGTCCGTCACTTCCGTAACGAAGAAACTGTTGGTGAATATGCCCATACACTGCGATAGAGGCATGCGGCTCCGTCACCAATCTATCAAAATCTTCTTGTTTTCCCGTATGAATCAACTCTCTACCCCAGTTTTTATCAGGGAGATGGTGGGTGATTCCTACCGTCAAATCACCAAACTGACGATGAACTTGCATGGGTTGATTGTGGAGGTCTTCGATTTCTTCAGGGCTAATCTCTTCTAAGATATACTGGCATTGGCGTAGGAGATAGCGATGACTAGCTTTTGTTGGATCTAGCTTGCGATGCAAACCACGCCAGAGACTATTCTCCCAATTTCCCAGCACTCTTGCAGTGATGGGCAAGCTAGCTAAGAGATCCAATATCCTTCTACGTCCTGTTCCAGGCATGAGAATATCTCCCAAAAGCCAATACTCTTCTACCTCTGCCGCTCTTGCATCAGCCAGTACAGCTTCCAGAGCTGTCATATTTCCATGTATATCTGAAAGAACTGCTATTTTAGTCATTCTTTCTCCTCATTTCCTCTTACTTCTTTTGTTAGTATTATAGCAGAAAACACTCAAAAAGAGCACTATCACTACTCACTGGATTAACTTGTAAAGGCTTCCAAGACGTGCTATAATATAGGTAGAGAGTTCCCCTTCATTTAGGATCATGTGGTCTTCAACATCTCTCAATTTTTGTAGATTGGAGGACTATTGCCATGCGGAAATATCTTAAGTATATTCCATACTGCCTTGTCATTTTCTTCTTTTACTGGCCCCTCTATGAGTTGCTTTTGCTGCTGATATCTGACCCTTATACGCTGAAAGGGCTTTACATTTACAACATCATCCTCTTTTCACCTTTGGCAACCTTCATCGTGTCCCTTCTTTATAGCTACCGTTTCCAATTCTCACTGTGGTGGTTGCTCGGTATTGCTCTTCTCTATTGCTTTACCATCATCACTTTCAATGAATTCATTCTCGTTTATTTCCTAGCTTATGAACTCTTTGCCCTACTTGGTATGGCTTCAGGTTCAGGTATTAAATATATGCTCCAGCAAGGAAAAAATAAAAAACTTTCACAAAATCCTTGAAAAATCTCGCAATCATGCTATAATAATGCATAGAGACAAGTCACTTAGTACCTTTCTACTAGAGAGTGCGTGGTTGCTGGAAACGCATAGAGAGTCTAAACTGATACTACTCTACTGACTTTTATGAAAACATAAAACGGTGGCCACGTTAAAGCCAATCAGAGGTGTCCCTCTTTTTTGAGGAACATAAATGAAGGTGGAACCACGTTGCGACGTCCTTTCGAGGATGTCGCTTTTTGTTTTGTCAGAAGGAGGAAGAACGATGCTTTATATGATTGGCGGATCGCCTTGCAGTGGAAAGTCAACAATTACCTCACTTCTTGCTAGACAGTATCAACTACTTCATATCAAACTAGATGATTTGATAGAAGAGATGATGAGTCAAGCAAGTGCAGACTCACAGCCGATTTGCCTTCTTAGGCAGGATAGAAATCCAGAACAAATCTGGATGAGAAATCCAGAAGAGATGGCAGATGAAGAATGGCGCTTTTATGAAGAGATTTTTCCTTATGTGAAATCTTACTTGATAAAAAATCAAGATAAACCTCTCTTGGTGGAGGGGGCAGGACTTTTGCCTCACTTGGTAAAGGAGCTTGAATGCCCAGCATCTTCCTATCTATGCTTGACTCCGACAGCTGATTTTCAGAAAAAGCATTATAGACAGAGAGAATGGGTTCCTTATGTCTTAGAGGGTACAACCAACTCTGAGCAAGCTTTTGAAAACTGGATGCAACGAGACATTCTTTTTGCCCAAATGGTTCGGCAGGAAGCGGTGAGATTAGGCTATCCTAGTCTCGTAACAGATGGTAGTCAGTCAGAAAATCAGACTGCGGAAGAAGTTGCTCGGCTCTTAAAATTGTCCAATAAAAATAGAATAAATATTTAAGGAGAAAACCATGATTAAGATTACTTTCCCAGATGGCGCTGTTCGTGAATTCGAATCCGGCGTTACTACTTTTGAAATTGCTCAATCCATCAGCAATTCCCTAGCTAAAAAAGCTCTTGCTGGTAAATTCAACAGCAAACTCATCGACACTACTCGTGCTATCACTGAAGATGGAAGCATCGAAATCGTGACGTCTGATCACGAAGATGCTCTGCCAATCTTGCGCCACTCAGCTGCTCACTTGTTTGCCCAAGCAGCTCGTCGCCTCTTCCCAGACATTCATTTGGGTGTCGGTCCAGCTATCGAAGACGGTTTCTACTACGATACGGACAATCAAGCTGGTCAAATCTCTAATGAGGACCTGCCTCGTATCGAAGAAGAAATGAAGAAAATCGTTAAAGAAAACTTCCCATCAATCCGTGAAGAAGTTACCAAAGACGAGGCCCGTGAAATCTTCAAGAACGACCCTTACAAATTGGAATTGATTGAAGAACACTCAGAAGACGAAGGCGGTTTGACTATCTACCGTCAGGGCGAATATGTAGACCTCTGCCGTGGTCCTCACGTCCCATCAACAGGTCGTATCCAAATCTTCCACCTGCTCAACGTAGCCGGTGCCTACTGGCGTGGAAATAGCGACAACGCGATGATGCAACGAATCTACGGTACAGCTTGGTTTGACAAGAAAGACTTGAAGAACTACCTTCAAATGCGTGAAGAAGCCAAGGAACGTGACCACCGTAAACTCGGTAAAGAGCTTGATCTCTTCATGATTTCACAAGAAGTCGGACAAGGTTTACCATTTTGGTTACCAAACGGAGCCACTATCCGTCGTGAATTGGAGCGCTACATTGTTGACAAGGAAATCGCTGCAGGCTACCAACATGTTTACACTCCACCAATTGCCTCAGTGGAACTCTATAAAACTTCTGGTCACTGGGATCACTACCGTGAAGATATGTTCCCAACTATGGACATGGGGGATGGTGAAGAGTTTGTCCTCCGCCCAATGAACTGTCCTCACCATATCGAAGTTTATAAACATCATGTACACTCATACCGTGAATTACCAATCCGTATCGCTGAAATTGGCATGATGCACCGATATGAAAAATCTGGCGCCCTTACAGGTCTTCAACGTGTACGCGAAATGTCCCTAAATGATGGTCATACTTTTGTAGCTCCAGAACAAATTGAGGAAGAATTCAAGAAAATTCTTCAATTGATCATCGACGTGTATGAAGACTTTAATTTGACAGATTACCGTTTCCGCTTGTCTTATCGTGACCCAGAAGATAAACACAAATACTTTGACAACGATGAGATGTGGGAAAATGCACAACGCATGTTGAAAGCAGCTATGGATGATATGGAACTGGACTACTTTGAAGCTGAAGGTGAAGCAGCCTTCTACGGACCAAAATTGGATATCCAGGTTAAAACTGCCCTCGGTAAAGAAGAAACTCTTTCTACGATCCAGCTCGATTTCTTGTTGCCAGAACGCTTCGACCTCAAATACATCGGAGCTGATGGCGAAGAGCACCGTCCAGTCATGATTCACCGTGGGGTTATCTCAACCATGGAACGCTTCACAGCTATCTTGATTGAGAACTACAAGGGTGCCTTCCCAACATGGCTTGCACCACATCAAGTGACCCTTATCCCAGTATCTAACGAAAAACATGTGGACTACGCTTGGGAAGTAGCCAAGAAACTCCGTGACCGTGGTGTCCGTGCAGATGTAGATGAACGCAATGAAAAAATGCAGTTCAAGATCCGTGCTTCACAAACAAGCAAGATTCCTTACCAATTGATCGTTGGGGACAAGGAAATGGAAGACGGAACAGTCAACGTTCGTCGCTATGGCCAAAAAGAAACACAAACTGTCTCAGTTGATGACTTTGTTCAAGCTATCCTAGCTGATATCGCCAACAAATCACGCGTTGAGAAATAAAACAATCACAGTCTGAGAAACATTTTTCAGAGCCAGAAAAAGCAACAACTATTTCAGCTGTTGCTTTTTATATTTTATTTAATCTGAGCTAGTAGTGATTGGTCAAACCACCACACAAGATTTGCTTTCATGAGTTAGATAAGTTGACTATCCTCAATCCTTGTCTGCTTCATTTTCTTTTACGAGATCTTTTTGCGAATCCTTTTCAGAGAGTTTTTGATCGATATACTTGTTAATGTTTTCATAAAATTCCTTGGTCATCTCACTATCTAATTTTATCGAATTATGGACTTGATTGACTTTTAATTGAACAGATTGAATACCGTAAGAGGCTTGTTTTTGGTGGATCCTTTCTAATTCTTCTTCTGAAATCGGATCTCCAACAACCGTCAAGACTAATTCATTGTCCCTTGACTTATAGACTTGATTAATGACCGTGTGATTGGCGAATTCTTTTCCTACAAACTGTTTGATCCCTTCTTTTCGTGCTTGATCCATCGTCAGAGTGACTGCTGAATAGCTGGCTGGAAGAACCAATAATACAATCAAGGATATCAAGCCAATTTTCATTTTAATGTTTAGCTCATTAAATGAACTTAAGGGAGATTTTCTCATCAAAATTCTTGTTCCAATAATGTTGGCTAGCATGATAAAGACACAGTTGATCAAGAAAAGATAGAGAGCCCCAAATAAAAATCGTACATTTCCGTTAGCTAAACCATATCCTGCAGTACAGATAGGTGGCATCAGAGCTGTTGCAATGGCTACTCCTGGCACGATATTGTTTGCTTCTTTTTTCCTTGACCCAATTACACCTGCTATCCCACCAGCAATAGCAATGAGAACATCCCAAATGGTTGGAGAGGTTCGTGCAATCAACTCGCTACTTGCATAAGATAAGGGGGAAATCCAGAAATACAGAGTCGAAACAAGCAAGCTGACCAATACTTGAGTAAATAAAACCTCTAAAGATTGCTTGATTAAACGCGTATCAAAAATAGCTAAACCAAATCCGAGTCCAACAATCGATGTCATAAGAGGGGAAATCAGCATGGCTCCAATAATGACAGCTGTTGAATTCATATTTAAACCTATAGAGGCAATAAAAATCGCACACATCAAAATCACTATATCTCTTAATCGAACATGAAGATCATCATATAATTTCTCACGGTATTCACGTGTTGAATAATTTCCGGTCATTGGTTACTCCTTTTATTTCATATAATCTTGTTTCTGCTTGGATGATGGCAGAGAGACTTCTTTTCAATCTTACATATTTTTAATTCTCACCTGTTATTTTTTTGAAAATTATCTTTTAAGCATCCGTCAGTCTATCCTTAACATTGTATCAAAAATTTTACAGTCTTTCTCTGAAGAAATATATCAATTGAACAGATAGAGAAGGAAGAAACTTTTGTTTCCTTATACGAAAAAGAAAAAAAATGGTATCTCCTCTGAAAGAAGATGCCGTTTTAATCTTTAAACAAGATTGGTGTGTTCGACAATCCATTGCTTCATTTTTATTTTCAATCAGAAGCCATAGATCCCAAACGTGATGATGGTTAGAAGAAACCCCTTGATCCAGTTGCCGAACAGTTGTGCTCCAGTCCCGTCAAAGTATAGACGTTGCTCATCCACTACCGTGTGTTTGGTTTTCAATTTTGCATCATGCAAACCGCCCAAGATGTTGCGATCCCCAAGGTAAGCCTGAAAATTATGGCTACTAAGATAGAGTATCCAATATAATCTAGGATTCCTCCGTCAAAATAACTTTCTTTCATTTTTGCCTCTTTTATTTTTTGACTATATTCTAGTCGTTTCCTAGTGTAACATTTTTTACATCTGGACAATCTTACGGTAACTTCTAGACATTATCATGAAAATAGAGATATAGACTAGAACAAAAATTCCACAGATGGATAAGGTCATCATCAACTATGCTCACTCAATCATCAGATTCCTATTGGAAAACTTGATGCGTACTGTTGTTCCTTTTCCAACCTCAGACTCGATGCGAATCTGGTGGCCCAGTTCTTCAGAAATTTTCTTAGATAAGTAAAGACCAAGGCCAGATGACTGCTGAGTCAAACGACCATTGTAGCCTGAAAAGCCACGTTCAAAGACTCGGAGCACATCGCTGTTTTTAATCCCGATTCCCGTATCCTTGATACAGAGCTCCTGACCTTCCATATAAATCTCTAGCCCACCTTCCTTGGTGTATTTGAGACTGTTTGAAAGGATTTGTTCAATGACGACCAACAGCCATTTCTTATCAGTCACGATGATTTTGTCAAGGTCATGGAGATTGAGCGTCAGTCCTTTTTGGATAAAGAAAAGGGCATACTTGCGAACCACTTCCTTCACCAAATCCTCCACTTGAACCTTTTCAAATACCAAGTCATCATGGAAGCTCTCTAAACGCAGGTACTGCAACACCAGGTTGGTATAGGAGTCAATCTTAAAGATTTCCTGTTCCAGTTGCTGCTTGACCTCCCGATCAGAGACTTCTGCCACTAAAAGTCGACTAGCCGCAATGGGGGTCTTGATCTGATGAACCCACAAGGTGTAGTAATCCAGCAAATCCGTCAGCTTGCTCTGAGCCTCAGACTTCTTTTGATACAATTCAGATTCACGCTCTTCGAGCTTTTCTGCTAGCGCACATTCTAGAGGAGACTTGGGGTCTCGCTCAGCATAGAGTACTTCCTGCCGGTAAACCTGAGCTTCTGCAAAAATATCCCAAGCCAAAAATAAGAAGGTCAAAAAACTACTGAGCAGAAAGAAATAAAGAAAATAAGTTCCTAGACTAGCAAATAAAAACTGAAAGAGAAGGACGAGAAAGCCTAATGAAAAAATATAGGTAAAAACGCGACTGCGAGAACGCAGATAGGCTAGACAAAATGATTTCCAATCAAGCATGTTTCAGTCCGTATCCTATCCCTTTCTTGGTTTCGATAAAGCCTACTAAACCTTGCTCCTCCAACTTTTTACGCAAGCGAGCAACATTGACAGACAAGGTATTGTCATCGATGAAAAAGTCGCTATTCCAGAGTTCCCGCATCAAGTCATCACGCGCCACGATATTGCCAGCATGTTCAAACAGCACTCGCAAAATTTGAAATTCATTCTTGGTCAAACTCAGGACCTCCCCCTGATAGTGCAGGTCCATAGACTTGGTATTGAGGATTACACCTGCATACTCTAGCAAACTTTCATCCCGCCCAAACTCATAGGAACGGCGCAACAAGCCCTGAACCTTAGCAAGGAGGACCTGCTGGTCAAAAGGCTTAGTTACAAAGTCATCCGCTCCCATATTGATTGCCATGACGATATCCATAGCCTGATCTCTCGAAGACAGAAACATGATAGGTACCTTGGAAATCTTACGAATTTCCTGGCACCAGTGGTAACCATTAAAGAGTGGCAGGCCAATATCCATGAGGACCAAATGAGGTTCTGACTGGACAAAAAGGCTCAATACTTCCATAAAATCTTCTACCAAAACGACCTCAAAGCCCCACTCAGAGAGCAGTTTCCCCACTTGTTGCCGAATAACTTGGTCATCTTCTACTAGTAAAATCTTGTGCATGCGCTCCTCCTTTGTTATTTCTCAAAGTATCAAAACCCTTCATATCAGATTTACGGATCAGTATCTCATACTGTTTAGAAGCCTATTTCCCAAATCCAGATAAGAAAACAGATGCTAAATAGAGAACATTCCCACTGATATCATACCTTATTTTTAATTATAGTTCCAGCCTTATCCTATATTTTCCTTTTTGTGCTCATTTAGTTAGCGTTTCTTTAACTTATTTAATAGATCTAGCCTTCTTATTGACAAGCTAGCCATGATTTGTTAGAATATGAATGAACAAAAAATTCTATTCATTCATTCATAAAATAAAGGAGGTTAAATCCTATTGGACAAAAAACAATCTTTAAAGACAGCAGCCTATGAAGTTTTTTCGAAAAAAGGTTACAAGGCAACAGGTATTTCAGAAATTGCTAGGCAAGCTGGTGTTGCAGTTGGTTCTTTTTATAACTATTACGAGAGTAAAGAAGCCATTTTTCTAGACATCTATATAGATGAAAACAACCGTGTTCGCCAAGCTATGATCGAAGAACTGGATTGGGAAATTGACATGATCGACCTCATTGGTCAACTATTTGCTCAGTCCAGAACTCTCGTTTCTTCCAATAAAATCCTTGCAGAATGGTACAATCCTGCCATCGCAGATGAGTTGCACAGCTACTATTCCTCGGAAGAAGGCAAAGTCGCAAATCCTTTTCATCAGTTTCTAGTTAAAACTTTTACAAATCGCATGCAGGCTGAAGGGTACTCGCCAGAAAAGATTCAAGATATTTTACAGGTTTATAATCTTTTTTACTATATGGATATGCATATCACGGAAAAAGATTTTCCAGATATTGGCAAAACTGTTGAAATACTTGCAACCAACTTCATTAAAGGAGTTCTAAAATAAAGAATGGATTTCTTTATTTTTTGAAAAGATATGAATGAATTATTTTTAAGTTCATTCATAAATTTAAGAACAGGAGTCATAAAAAATGAAAAGAGGTAAAAAAATGTTTATTATCATTCTATCAACACTTGGAGCGCTATGTATTATAACTTGGGGTGCCATCGCTTATCTTGGACGAAGCCAGACATTATCGATAAAATCCATCGAAAACCCCAGCGGAGATCTATATTTAATTCATATCACAAAACCGAGTCATCAAATCTGGAAAGCTGGGGCTTATGCTAAGTTTACACTCCCTGATACCTCGTCTACTGCTAGTAAATATGAAGCTAAGGGAGAGCAAACCAGTCGATGGCTAACCATTGCCTCCACACCTGATGAAGATGAAATCCTCATTTTAACTCATCATAGTGGTAGCCACTTTAAGAACACCTTGACACATTTACCGTCTGGCAGTAAGATTGAGATGAGTTGGTTGGATTCCTCTTTAACCATTAAAGATACGAATCAGCCACTAGTTTGCTTTGCATCTGATGTTGGTATTTCTACTCTACGCCCCCTTATCAAAGAATGGGCTGGTAAATGTCCGATTATTCTCAACCATTTTGACAAAGGAGTTACTATTTTCGATAATGAGATGAAAGAACTGGCTCAAAAAACACCGAATTTTACTTATAAAACTAGCGATGATTTTTCTCAAAGTCAAGAATTTGTAAAACGTGCTATTGATGAATACGGCAATCAAGCCAGCTATCTCATCACAGGTCAGCCTGATGATGTTAAAGAAATGACGAATTTTTTAAAGGAAAATGGGATTGATAGCAATAACATACAAGTAAGCTCGTTTAGAGGTTTGAAATAGGAGCAATCTATCTTCTATATATTTCAATCAAACCCTACTAGGTCATTCGAACAAGTCTACTAGCTAATTCTAGGTAAATGTGATAGGATAAACATAGAGAAAGGAGCTTTTATGGCTAATATTTTTGACTACCTGAATGATGTAGCATACGATTCCTTTTATGATCTCCCCATGAATGAGTTAGATGTTCTTGCCTTGACTGAATTAACCTATCTTGCTTTCGATGATGTAGTCACCCAAGAACCAAAGCGTCTCATAGATCTTGCACCTCAAATCCCTAGAGAAAAGACTATGCTGACCAATAAGAACCGCCTCCAGTTGTTGGACCAACTCTCTCAACACAAACGCTTTAAAAATTGCAAACTCTCAAACTTTATCAATGATATCAATCCTGAATTGCAAAAACAGTTTGCAGCCATGACTTATCGTATCAGTCTCGATACCTATTTGCTTGTTTTTCGCGGAACGGATGATAGTATCATCGGTTGGAAAGAAGATTTTCATATGACCTATATGAAAGAAATTCCAGCTCAAAAACATGCCCTCCAGTATTTAGAGAATTTTTTTGCTCAACATCCTAAGCAAAAGGTTATCCTAGCAGGACACTCAAAAGGAGGCAATCTAGCTGTCTATGCTGCCAGTCAACTTGATCCAAACTTGCAGAAAAATATTATCTCTGTCTATACTTTTGATGCACCTGGACTTCACAAGGAACTAACCAAAACACCAGGCTATCAAAACATGATGGAAAGAACGAAAGTATTTATCCCACAAGGGTCTATCATCGGGATGATGCTGGAAATTCCAGATAAAAAAATCGTCGTTCGAAGCACCGCCTTAGGTGGCCTTGCTCAGCACGACACCTTTAGTTGGCAGGTTGAAGACAAACACTTTGTCCAACTGGACGAGACCAATAGTGACAGCCAGCAAGTCGATACAACCTTCAAGGAATGGGTTGAAACTGTCCCTGATACGGAACTGCAGCTCTACTTTGACCTCTTTTTTGGAATTATTCTTGATGCAGGCATCTCCTCTATCAACGATCTTTCTTCCTTCAAGGTCATTGAACACGTTCACCATCTCTTTGTCCAAGCTCAATCCCTCACTCCCGAAGAAAGAGAAACCATGGGACGCTTAACCCAACTCTTGATTGATACCCGTTACCAAGCTTGGAAAAATCGTTAAGGTATAAAAATACTTTCTAATACCCTAAGCCTTCTCTTCTGTGTTATACTGATATCAGTACATTCTTTGAGAGAGGAAATCCTATGAAAATCCATAAAACTGTCAATCCTGTTGCCTATGAAAACACCTACTACATAGAGGGAGACCATCACCTGATTGTGGTTGACCCAGGTAGCCATTGGGAAGCCATTCGCAAGACCATCGAGAAAATCAACAAACCAGTCTGCGCGATTCTGCTGACCCACACCCACTACGACCATATTATGAGTCTTGACTTGGTCAGAGATACTTTTGGAAATCCCCCAGTTTATGTAGCAGAGAGTGAAGCATCTTGGCTTTATACACCTGTAGATAATCTCTCTGGTCTCCCTCGACATGATGACATGGAAGATGTGGTCTCAAAACCTGCTGAGCACACCTTTGTTTTTCATGAAGAATACCAGCTTGAAGAATTCCGTTTTACTGCCCTACCAACCCCAGGCCACTCTATCGGTGGTGTTTCCCTAGTCTTTCCTGATGCCCATCTAGTCTTGACGGGAGATGCTCTTTTCCGCGAAACCATCGGACGGACCGACCTCCCTACTGGTAGCATGGAACAACTCCTCCATAGCATTCAGACTCAACTCTTCACTCTTCCTAACTACGACGTCTACCCCGGCCATGGTCCAGCTACGACTATCGCTCACGAAAAGACTTTTAATCCCTTTTTCTAGCAAGCAAAAAAACCAAGGATGCTATCCTTGGTTTTAGTCTTACCAAATAATCACACGATCCTCTGGTGCGCGCCACATACCGTCGCCTTCTTTTACATCATAAGTTGTAAAGAAGTCATCGAAGTTGGGTACTTGGATGTTGACACGGAGTTTAGCTGGCGCGTGGACATCGACACTAGCCATGAGTTTCATCAACTCCGGACGACCTTTCATGCGCCAGATACGAGCAAAGTTGTGGAAGAATTCTTCAGCAGAGAAGTCTGGTTCTCTCTTGGCAGCTTCAAGGGCTGCAGCAATTCCTCCCAAGTCGGCAACGTTTTCTGATACGGTTAGTTTTCCGTTGATCCTTGCGCCGTAAGATTCTTGGCCATCAAATTGGTCGATAACTTTTTGCGTTTTTTCTTTAAAGGCGGCATAGTCACTCTCTGTCCACCAATCCTTGAGACTACCATTTTCATCAAAGGAAGCGCCATTTGTGTCAAAGGCATGAGAAATCTCGTGGGCAATAACAGCACCAATACCACCGTAGTTAGCAGAAGACGACTGATGCAAGTCATAGAATGGAGCCTGTAAAATGGCCGCTGGGAAGACAATCAAGTTCTTCTGAGGATTGTAGTAGGCATTAACCATGTGAGCAGGCATACCCCACTCCTTGTAGTCAACAGGTTGGTTCCACTTGCCCCAGCTGTGCTTGATTTCCACACGCGCAAAGGCTAGGGCATTGTCAAAAAGACTAGCCGTTTCATCGACCACCTTGTCCTTGTAGCGTGCTGGCAATTCTTCTGGATAACCGATATAAGGCTTGATGACATTGAGTTTGACGATGGCCTTGTCACGCGTTTCAGGAGTGAGCCAGTCGTTCTTAGCCAAACGTTCCTTATAAACGTCAATCATAGTCGCTACTTTTTTCTCTACATCCGCCTTTGCTTCTGGGGAGAATTTTTCATGCGCATACCAGAGACCAAGGGCTTGCTTGAAAGGACCTTGGGCCAAGTGATAGGCTGCCTTGACCTTGTCCTGAGCTTCTGGAACACCTGAAAGGGCACGTCCATAGGCACCTGACAAGACGCGAATCTCATCTGTAAGATAGCTTGTTGAAAGATTGACCACAGCCAAAATCAAGGTTGCTTTGAGTAGAGGCCAAGCTTCTTCACTGTAAAATTGGTCTGCTGCTTGCCAGAAACGTTCCTCATCTACTATAACCTTGTCAGGCACTTGCCCAAGAACGGCTTGGAAAAAGTCATCTAGAGGTAGAGCAGGGGCGAATTTCTTGAAATCTTCATAAGCGTATGGATGATAGAGTTTGGCATATTCTGAACTTTCTTCGTTTGAAAGGACTACTGCTGCGATACGACGATCCAATTCCAATCTCTTCTCTAGCAAATCTGCGATTTCCTCATCTGAAAAATCATAGGCTTTGAGAAGATTCGTAGTACTTTCCTTCCAAAGCGTTAAGAGCTCCTCACGTTGAGGATGGTCTTCCGCATAGTAGGTCGTATCTGGCAAAATCGTTCCTGGTGCACTGGCCCAGAGAACATTGGTTCTGGCATCCATAAAGTCTGGTGAAACACCAAATGGAAGGAAGTTTGGTTTACCAGCTAGTTCAAACTCTGCTAGTTTGCTGGTAAAATCTGCAAAACTTTCTAAGTCTTGGTATTCCTTGAGTAGAGGAAGGACGGGCTTAATCCCATCTGCTTCTCTCTTATCAAAATCGCGTACCATGCGATGGTACTTAACAAAGTTGGCGAGGATAGCATCCTCTGGGACTTCCTCACCTGCCAACCACTTGTCTGTAGTTGCCAGCATCAACTCTTCAATC
Source organism: Streptococcus oralis (assembly GCF_016028255.1). Lineage (NCBI taxonomy): Bacteria > Bacillati > Bacillota > Bacilli > Lactobacillales > Streptococcaceae > Streptococcus > Streptococcus oralis. The sequence goes on along the minus strand of NZ_CP065707.1, from coordinate 911,024 downwards.
TCTTCATCAAGGTCAATAAAACCACCTGTTCGAGATTTGTCAGCTGGAATGACAGCTGTTTTTTCCCATTCGCCATTGATTGCATCATAAAAATCATCTTGATAACGTGTCATCTTGTTCTCGCTTTCATTTTTCACTTATTCTTAGCTTAGCAAAAAACACTTGGGAATGCAATTAAAAATGGTTTCTCTTTTCTCTTCATTTTTCAGTTATTATTTTAAATTTTTCAAAAATTAACTTGACTTAATTTTTTTTTTAAGGTATATTAAAAGGCAGGAGGAAAACAACTGTATGATACGTATTGAACACCTCAGTGTCTCCTACAAAGAAACGTTGGCACTAAAGGATATCTCACTAGTGCTCCAAGGACCAACGATTACCGGAATTATTGGTCCAAATGGTGCTGGAAAATCAACTTTATTAAAAGGTATGTTGGGAATTATCCCACATGAAGGTCAGGCCTTTCTCGACGACAAAGAAGTCAAGAAATCTTTACATCGAGTTGCCTATGTCGAGCAAAAAATCCATATCGACTACAATTTCCCTATCAAGGTCAAGGAATGCGTCTCTCTGGGACTCTATCCATCCATCCCACTCTTTCACACCTTAAAGGCCAGCCACTGGAAAAAAGTGGCAGATGCACTTGAAATCGTTGGACTATCAGACTATGCTGATCGCCAAATCAGCCAGCTCTCAGGCGGACAATTTCAACGTGTGTTGATTGCCCGCTGTTTAGTGCAGGAAGCTGACTACATTTTTCTAGATGAGCCATTTGTCGGGATTGACTCGGTTAGCGAAGAGATTATCATGAATACGCTGAGAGACCTTAAAAAGGCTGGTAAAACAGTTCTCATCGTCCATCATGACCTCAGTAAAGTCCCCCATTATTTCGACCAAGTTTTGCTTCTCAATCGAGAATTAATAGACCTTGGTCCGACCGAAGAAACCTTTACCGAGGCCAATCTCAAAAAGGCCTACGGTAGCAAACTCTTTTTCAATGGAGGTGACCTATGATAGCAGAATTTATCAATGGATTGCAAAATTTCCATTTCCTACAAAACGCCTTGATAACAGCTATAGTCATCGGAGTCGTTGCTGGAGCCGTGGGATGTTTTATCATCCTACGCGGAATGTCTCTCATGGGAGATGCCATCTCTCACGCAGTTTTGCCCGGCGTAGCCCTTTCCTTTATCTTGGGAATTGATTTCTTTATCGGAGCAATCATCTTTGGCTTGATGGCTTCCATCATCATTACCTACATCAAGGGAAACTCGATCATCAAGAGTGACACTGCCATTGGTATTACCTTTTCATCTTTCTTAGCCTTAGGTGTCATCTTGATTAGTGTTGCCAAGAGTTCGACAGACCTCTTTCATATCCTTTTTGGGAATATCCTCGCTGTCCAAGATACGGATATGTGGATCACCATCGGTGTGGGGGCATTGATTCTCTTGATTATCGGGATTTTCTTTAAACAACTATTGATTACATCCTTTGACGAGCTTTTGGCTAAAGCCATGGGAATGCCCGTCAATTTCTACCACTATCTGCTCATGGTGCTCTTGACCCTTGTGTCAGTCACTGCCATGCAAAGTGTTGGAACTATTCTTATCGTGGCCATGTTGATCACCCCAGCTGCGACGGCTTACCTTTATGCTAATAGCCTAAAGAGCATGATTTTTCTTTCATCAACCCTAGGGGCAACCGCTTCTGTCTTGGGACTCTTTATCGGCTATAGTTTCAATCTCGCAGCGGGATCCAGCATCGTGCTCACATCCGCCAGCTTCTTTCTAATCAGTTTCTTTATCTCTCCTAAGCAACGATACTTGAAACTGAAAAACAAAAAAATCATTAAATAACGGGGAAACCCTTCTGGAGGAATCTAATGAAAAAATTAGGTACATTGCTCGTTCTTTTTCTTTCTATCATTGGATTAGCTGCCTGTGCTAGCGGGAAAAAAGACACAGCATCTACAAACCAAAAACTAAAAGTTGTAGCCACTAACTCTATCATCGCTGATATTACTAAGAATATCGCTGGTGACAAGATTGATCTTCATAGTATCGTTCCTGTTGGTCAAGACCCACACGAGTACGAACCACTTCCTGAAGACGTAAAGAAAACTTCTCAAGCTGATTTGATTTTCTATAACGGTATCAACCTTGAAACAGGTGGCAATGCTTGGTTTACCAAATTGGTCGAAAATGCCAAGAAAACTGAAAACAAAGACTACTATGCAGTTAGTGACGGCGTAGACATCATCTACCTTGAAGGTCAAAACGAAAAAGGCAAAGAAGACCCACACGCTTGGCTCAACCTTGAAAATGGGATGATTTATGCCAAAAATATCGCTAAACAGCTCATCGCTAAGGATCCTAGCAACAAGGAATTCTACGAAAAAAATCTCAAAGACTATACTGAAAAACTAGACAAACTGGACAAGGAAGCCAAAGAGAAATTTAACAATATCCCTGCTGAGAAGAAACTCATCGTAACCAGCGAAGGATGCTTCAAATACTTCTCTAAAGCCTACGGTGTCCCAAGTGCCTACATCTGGGAAATCAACACGGAAGAAGAAGGTACTCCTGAACAAATCAAGACCTTGGTTGAAAAGCTTCGCCAAACAAAAGTTCCATCACTCTTTGTTGAATCAAGTGTCGATGACCGTCCAATGAAGACTGTTTCACAAGACACAAATATTCCAATTTACGCACAAATCTTTACTGACTCAATTGCTGAAGAAGGTAAAGAAGGTGACAGCTACTACAGCATGATGAAATACAACCTTGACAAAATTGCTGAAGGCTTGTCAAAATAGTCCATTTAAAAACGTCGTTCTCACATGAACAGGCGTTTTTTTACACTTTTCAGTCAAATCATTGGAAAAATCTGACAATTCTCGGTAAAATAAAAGAAAAAAGAATGGAGTAGTTTCATGACCACTTTTCTCGGAAATCCTGTAACCTTTACAGGTAAACAACTGCAAGTCGGAGACAAGGCACTTGACTTTTCTCTCACGACAACCGATCTCTCTAAAAAAACGCTAGCTGACTTTGATGGAAAGAAAAAAGTCTTGAGTGTTGTCCCTTCTATCGATACTGGTATCTGCTCAACACAAACACGTCGATTCAACCAGGAACTAGCTAACTTCGACAACACCGTCGTTCTTACCGTTTCTATGGATCTACCATTTGCCCAAGGACGCTGGTGTGGGGCTGAGGGTCTTGACAATGCCATCATGCTTTCAGACTACTTTGATCATTCTTTTGGACGTGATTATGCCCTCTTGATCAACGAATGGCATCTCCTTGCACGTGCCGTCTTTGTTCTCGATGCTGACAATATCATCCGTTATGTGGAATACGTTGACAACATTAACACGGAACCAGACTTTGAAGCTGCTATTGCTGCAGTGAAAGAACTGGACTAAAATCAAGGCCATTAGGGCAGAAGGCTAGAGAAATCTAGCTTTTTTTGATATACTAGATGGAGAGAAAAGACAAGAGGGAACGAATGACGCCAAATAAAGAAGACTACCTAAAATGTATTTATGAAATCGGTACGGAAATGCAAAAAATCACCAATAAAGAAATTGCTGCCCGTATGCAGGTCTCTCCACCTGCCGTAACAGAGATGATCAAACGCATGAAAAGTGAAAATCTCATTCTCAAGGACAAGGAGAACGGCTATCTATTGACAGATATTGGCCTCAAACTGGTCTCTGAGCTTTATCGTAAACACCGTTTGATTGAAGTCTTTCTAGTCCACCATCTCGACTATACTAGCGATCAAATCCACGAAGAAGCTGAGGTCCTAGAGCACACTGTCTCTGACCTCTTTGTGGAGAGATTGGATAAACTGCTTGGCTTCCCTCAAACCTGTCCCCACGGTGGAACTATTCCTGTTAAAGGAGAACTCTTGGTTGAGATCAACAACCTACCTCTAGCAGATACCAAAGAGGCTGGAACCTATCTCCTGACTCGGGTTCATGATAGCTTTGATCTACTCAAATATCTAGAAAAGCATGAAATTCATATCGGTGACCAACTCCAAGTCAAACAGTTTGATAATTTTTCCAATACTTTTACACTGGTCAACAAAGGTGAAGACCTCCAAGTTAGCATCGATATCGCCAAACAACTCTATGTCGAAAAAATCAACTAACCTCTTATTCCTGAAAGAAATTCCTTTCAGGGATTTTTTATCATTTTGCTTGTAACTCCCATTCGTTTGGTGTAGAATGAAGCTAGATAAAAGAGGGAGGTCTTCCTATGAAAAAGCTCTTTAGAATCCATTTTGCAGCCATTGCAGTCTCCGATTTACTACTATTAGCATTTTTTATCTCCAAAACCGATCTCTCTGTAGACTGGCTCCTGCTCTCTGGTTTTATTTTCATCCTTGCTCAGGCACTACTGCTATTTCGCTTGGTTGTCCGACTCAAACATCATTTCTCTGAGATTTATCCTCAGATGAACAAAAAAATTCGCCTCTACTACTTAGGGATTCTCTCAGTTGATCTTCTGTTATTGATCCTTTTAGTCTTCACCAGTTATCAGCGATTTTCCTCTCTTATGCCAATCGTTACTTCTTGTCATTCTACTTTTTATTATATAATGGCTAGCCACATAAGAGAAAACTATCCAGACTTTTACGATAAACATATCTCCTTCTGGGAGTGTCTATAAACAAAAACCAAGCCGACTGGCTTGGTTTTCTTATCTATTTTTAGTATCAAGTATAATGGTGACTGGTCCGTCATTGATCAGCTCAACCTGCATATCTGCTCCAAAGATGCCTGTCTGAACGGGCACTTCTTGCGCTAGTTTTTGATTGAAAGCGTCATAGAAGTCAGCTGCCATATCCGGCTTGGCTGCACCTGTAAAGGCTGGACGATTCCCCTTCTTAGTATCTGCAAAGAGGGTAAACTGAGAAATAGAAAGAATTGCGCCCTCAATATCCTTAACAGACAGGTTCATCTTGCCTTCTACATCTGAAAAAATCCGCATATTGACAAGCTTTCGGACTGCGTAATCCAGATCCTCCTCTTGGTCCCCTGGGCCTACACCGACCAGCAATAAAAGCCCTTGATTGATTTTTCCCTGAACCTGACCTTCAATACTCACTTGAGCTTTCTTGACTCGTTGAACGACGATTTTCATAAAAATCCTTTCTAGATCTTAGCCGTTGGTCCGTTTGACAGAGTAGACTTCTGGCACACTTTTAATCTTATCAACTACTGTCGTTAGAGTTGAGAGATTTGAGATTCCAAAGGACACATGGATATTAGCAAATTTCATATCCTTGGTTGGTTGGGCGTTAACGGTTGAGATATTCTTAGCTGTGTTGGAAAGAACTTGCAGAACATCATTTAAGAGACCTGTACGGTTGAGGCCGTAGATATCGATGTGGGCAATATATTCCTTGCTTGAGAATTGATCTTCCCATTCCACATCAAGGAGACGTTGCTCATAGTTTTCTTGGGCACGGAGATTCATACAGTCCACACGGTGAATAGCCACACCACGACCCTTGGTAATATAGCCAACAATGTCATCACCTGGCACTGGATTACAACACTTAGCAATCCGTACTAGGAGACCTGAGGCGCCTTCGATTACCACACCGCCCTCATGCTTGACCTTGAGCTTCTCCTTATTCTCAACCTTAACCTCGCCACCCTTAACTAACTCATCAGCCTCTGCCCTAGCTTTGGCACGTTCCTCCTCACGGCGTTCCTTTTCAGTCAGACGGTTAAAGACAGTAATAGCACTGATTTCTCCAAAACCGATAGCAGCAAAGAGGGAGTCTTCTGTCTTGTAGCTGGTCTTTTGAAGGACTTGGTCCATGTGCCGCTTGTCCATATACTTATTAGCCACATAGCCATTCTCTTGGAGTTGATTAATCAGCAGTTCGCGTCCCTTATTAACAGACAATTCCTTGTCTTGGTTTTTAAAGAATTGACGAATCTTGTTGCGTGCCTTGCTGGTCTTAACCATGTTGAGCCAGTCACGACTCGGTCCAAAAGAGTTGGGGTTGGTTACAATTTCGACCTGATCTCCAGTTTTGAGCTTGGTTGTCAGAGGAACCATACGACCATTGACCTTAGCACCAGTTGCTTTTTCACCGACTTTGGTATGGATTTCATAGGCAAAGTCGATCGGGCCTGAATCTTTCGGAAGTGAACGAACTGCACCATCTGGGGTAAAGACGTAAATCTCCTCCGCCAGATACTCTTCCTTAACAGACTCGACAAATTCCTTGGCATCATCAGCCTGGTCTTGCAACTCAATCATTTCCTTGATCCAGTTCATCCCGATAGCTGATTCTTTGCTGTTGACCTGCCCCTTGATTCCTTTTTTATAAGCCCAGTGAGCCGCAACCCCGTACTCAGCAACCTCGTGCATTTCCTTGGTACGAATCTGGAATTCAATCGGCCCTTTTGGCCCATAGACAGTCGTATGGATAGACTGGTAACCATTGGCCTTACGGTTGGCGATATAATCTTTAAAACGCCCTGGCATGGGTTTCCACAGCTCATGAACATAGCCAAGCATGGCATAGACATCACTATGAGTGTCTAAGATACAGCGAATGGCAATCAGGTCATAAATCTCCTCAAAGCGTTTCTTCTTATCCTGCATCTTGCGATAGATAGAGTAGATATGCTTGGGACGGCCATAGATTTTCCCTTTTAGATTGCGTTCAGAAGTGTATTCCTCTAACTTGGTTACTACTTCATCGACCAAAGCCTCACGCTCTCTGCGTTTTTCCTTCATCATGTGAGTGATCTTGTAAAACTCGGTCGGATTGAGGTAACGGAAGGATAGGTCTTCCAACTCCCACTTGACACTGGAAATCCCCAGACGATGAGCAAGTGGAGCATAGATTTCCATGGTTTCTCTGGAAATGCGTTCCTGCTTGTCCTTTCGTAGGTGGTTGAGCGTTCTCATGTTATGCAAGCGGTCAGAAAGTTTGACCAAGATAACACGGATATCCTCAGACATGGCCATGAGCATCTTGCGGTGATTTTCCGCTAATTGCTCTTCAATCGATTTGTACTCAACCTTACCAAGCTTAGTCACTCCATCAACGATAATCCGAACATCATGGCCAAACTCCCGCTCCAAGTCATCCAGTGTCGCCTCTGTGTCCTCAACCACGTCATGCAAAAAACCACAGGCAACTGTTACGGCATCCAGCTTGAGCTTAGCTAGAATTCCTGCTACCTGAATGGGATGGATAATATAGGGCTCACCTGATTTGCGAAACTGCCCACTATGACAATCAACTGCGTAAATCAATGCTTTTTGTACAAAAGCAACGTCTTCCTTTGTTAAATATTCTCTCGTTAAAGCGACAACCTCATCGCCCGTCAAATTCACTTCTTTCGGCATCTATTCTCTCCAATTCTTCCTACCATTTTATCACTTTTTTAAGAATATTAAAACTAGAAAAGCCTGTTTTCATGCCTAGCCTAAGCAATTAAAAGAAAAACACTGCAAGAGAGACTCTGCAGTGCTTTGTTATTTTATTTATCTTAGTAAACTGTTTTTTCAGTTTCTACGTCGAAGAAGTGTGCTTTGTTCAAGTCAAATCCGAGTTCAACTGTCGCACCTGTTTGCAAGTAGTCACGAGCATCCACTTTGGCAACAAATTCATCTTTACCAACTTGGCAGTAAAGGTGAGATTCTGAACCAAGCAATTCTGATACTGAGATAGTTGCTTTAACCACTGATTCTGGGAATGTTTCAAGGAAAGCAGGTTCTGCATTCACATCTTCTGGACGGATACCGAAGATCAATTCTTTCCCTTCGTAGCCTTTGTCACGAAGAACTTTCAAAGCACCTTCTGGAACTTTCAAGCGGAAACCGTCAGAAACAATTTCGCTACCAACCAATTTCACATTGATGAAGTTCATAGCTGGGCTTCCGATGAATCCTGCTACAAATTTGTTAACTGGGTTTTTGTAAACTTCTTGAGGAGTACCGATTTGTTCTACACGTCCGATAGTACCTGTACCAGCTGGGTTTTTAGTTGCTGACATGATAACGATACGGTCTGCAAGTGTCATCGCTTCTGTTTGGTCGTGGGTTACGTAGATAGTTGTAGCTCCGATACGACGGTGAATCTTAGCAATTTCAGCACGCATAGATACACGAAGTTTGGCATCCAAGTTTGACAAAGGTTCGTCCATCAAGAACACTTTTGCATCACGGACGATGGCACGACCCATGGCAACACGTTGACGTTGACCACCTGAGAGGTCAGCAGGTTTACGATCCAAGAATTCCTTCAAACCAAGAATTGCTGCCGCTTCTTGTACACGTTTGTCGATGTCTTCTTTGCTGTATTTACGCAATTTCAAACCGAAAGCCATGTTGTCATATACAGTCATGTGTGGGTAAAGAGCGTAGTTTTGGAATACCATGGCGATGTCACGGTCTTTTGGAGCCACGTCGTTGACAACCACGCCATCAATAGATGCAGTACCTTCTGTGATATCTTCAAGACCAGCAATCATACGAAGAGTTGTTGATTTACCACATCCTGAAGGACCTACGAAAACGATAAATTCCTTGTCTTTGATGTCCAAGTTGAAGTCTTCAACTGAGTAGTGTTCGCTGTTTGGATATTTTTTGTAAATATTTTTAAGATTTAATTCTACCATGGAAGGTGAACTCCTTTTATTTTTTGATAGTTTTATTATATATGAAAACGCTTTACATTTCTATGGCAAGGTGAACAAAAAAATAAAAAAGTTCTGTGCAACTTGCACAAAACTTTAGAGAATATCTGGTAAAATCAACTGATAACATAAGGTCAAATCTGTCAATTCTTTTAACTGCAGTCCTGTCAATTCTTCCCATTTGTCAATCTTGTATTGGAGAGAATTACGGTGCAGGTAGAGTTGTTGGGCTGTTTTCGTTAAGACAGCACTGTTTTCCCAGAGAGAAAGAATAATTTCCTGAATCTGATCTTGGTCCAGAATCAACTGACGAAGGTATTCTTTGATAATTCTATGGTCAACCAGCCCTTCCCCAAGACTCCAGAGATAGAGTTGTGAAAAAGTATGAACACCTTGATGACCTTGACGCCACCAAGTCTTAAACAAGTCCCGCTCTGCTTGGATCAAATCTGACAGGGCCTGATACCCAGTCTGAGACCAAACCTGGCCTAACATGATAGAGAGACGAAGTCCAAAGTCATACTCAACCGCTTCAATCGTATCGGATAAGATTGAGCGAACTGGGCTGTATTTATCTTGCTGGAGAACAAAAACATAGTCCTGAACTCCGACCTGCAACACTGTCTGGCAGTTAGGAAAGAGGGTCTGCATCATATCCAGCCAAGAAGCTAGATTCTCCTGTTGAGAATAGGATAGATGACAATAAACCAGCTGAATCTTTTTAAAAGTTTGAGGTGCCTGCCCTTTCCCCTCAATCAGATAGGAATACCAAGGATTGAGCGAACGAGCCTGCTCCTGCTGGGTCAAAAGGGAAATTAACTGCTTTTCACGCTCAGTGAGATTGGTCTCTTCCAGTAAAATCCACTGCTGCGAAGACAGAGGAAGAGTAAGATATCCTGGCTTCTCTATCGGCTGATCTGAAATCTGAGCCTCAGGAAACCAGTCTAGTAATTCTTTTGCAAGCATTTCTACTCCTCCACTTTTTGGATGCACCAAGAGATTAAGGTTTCTAAGCGCTCCACATTTTCTGTCAAATGGAGATAGCCCATGACTGCTTCAAAACCTGTGGACATACGGTAAGTCACCACATCAGCATTTTTAGCCTTTGTGTGACTATTGGTATTGCGGCCACGTTTATAGATTTCTTCTTCTTTTTCCGTAAGGACTTGCTCTTCTAACATAAGGGCAATCAAGCGAGCCTGAGCCTTGGCTGACACATACTTGGTCGCCTCTTGGTGGAGTTTATTGGGTTTGGTTATGCCTTTAAGGATGAGATGGCGACGAATATACATGGAGTAAACTGCATCTCCCTCAAAAGCCAACGCAATCCCGTTAATGAGATTGACATCAATCACGTGTCCACCTCACTCCATCCTTGGTGTCAAGTAGCTTAATTCCTTGAGCAGCCAATTGGTCACGGATTTGGTCTGCTGTCGCAAAGTCACGATTGGCACGCGCTTCTTGGCGTTTTTGGATTAAGGCTTCAATGTCTGCATCCAAAACTTCCTCAAGAAAAACAATCCCAAAGACCTCCAACATATCCGCAAGAGCTTCCTTAACACTTGCATCATAGTTGCCTGAGTTGATCCATTTGGCCATTTCAAAAACTACTGTGATACCATTGGCAGAGTTGAAATCCTCATCCATAGCGGCTACAAACTTATCTTTAAAGTCCTGTAACTCTTGAGCATCTACAGTCCCAGAAAATGGTTGCTCGTAGGTGTTCTTTAGATACTTGAGATTTGTCTCTGCATCACGCACTGCTTTTTCCGTAAAGTTGATAGGCTTACGATAATGTTGTGTCGCAAAGAAGAAACGAAGTACTTGCCCATCAAGAGTTTTAAGGGCATCATGTACGGTGATAAAATTCCCCAAAGACTTGGACATCTTGACATTGTCGATATTGACAAAGCCATTGTGCATCCAGTAGTTGGCAAAGGTCTTGCCTGTTTTGGCTTCTGACTGGGCAATTTCGTTGGTGTGATGAGGAAACTCCAGATCAGCTCCACCACCGTGAATGTCAATGGTATCTCCCAAAATCTCTGTTGACATGACCGAACACTCGATATGCCAACCCGGACGACCAGTTCCCCAAGGACTATCCCAAGAAATCTCGCTTGGCTTGGCTGCTTTCCATAAAGCAAAGTCTACAGGATTTTCCTTACGAGCCGTTTCTTCATCTGTACGACCTGATGCACCTAGTTCCAAATCTTCCAAGGTTTTATTGGCCAATTTAGCATAGTTGTGGGATTTTTCCACACGGAAGTAAACATCCCCTTGACTCTCGTAAGCATAACCTTTTTCAATCAAGTCAGCGACAAAACGAATGATATCAGCCATAAACTCCACTACACGCGGATGGTGAGTCGCAGGTTTCACGCCCAAGGCCGTCACATCCTCACGAAAGGCAGCGATGTACTTGTCCGCAACCTCCTGAGGCGTGATGCCTTCTTCCTTGGCACGGTTAATAATCTTATCATCTACATCTGTAAAATTGGAAATATAATTGACCTCAAATCCCCGATACTCAAAATAGCGACGAACTGTGTCAAAAGCTACTGTTGAGCGGGCATTGCCGACATGGATATAGTTATAAACCGTCGGACCGCAGACATACATGCGAACCTTGTCCTCTTCAATGGGCACAAATTCACGTAGGCTGCGGGTCATGGTGTCGTAAATTTTAATCATGCGGTCCACTCCCTTCTCTATTTCTGACTTTTTCGGCTGAAAACCAGCTCTGCAAAAGGGCCAAATTGTCTGAGGCTATCCAGTTGGTAAAAGCGCTGCCCTTCCTCTTGGGTAAAGAGGGGAACCCCCTTTCCTAGGATAAGGGGCGCTATCTGAATAATGAGGTGGTCGAAAAGATCCGCATCCAAGAGCGGTCCTACCAAGGAATTACCACCAATCACAAAGACATTTTTGCCTTTGTCAATCTGGTGAACAAAGTCCACCACATCCCCAGCTACTGGCTGGTAATTGCTGACAGGGAGGTGCCTATCATGCGTAAAGACATAGTTTTCCGTAGCTTGATAAAAACTTTCTACATCTTGCAAATCTTGGATTTCCTCAAAGGTCCGCTTGCCCATGATGGTGATATCCATTTGCCTGTAAAAGTCATCATAGCCTGTATCCTCTACAGAACCAAGCTGATGCAGCCAGTCTATCCTGTGCTGGCTGTCTGCCAAGTAGCCATCCATGGTGATACAGCCGTAAAAATATACTGCCATTCTTGTAGTTACCTTTCTAGTTCCTTTGCTATTGTCAAAGCGATAGTGAAAAAAGTCATGGCATCAGCTGTCCGCTCTTCATGGCGGGCATCCCAGGTTCGGTTATGATGATCCACATAGTCAGCTGTGTAGAAGAAGTGATAGACTTTACTCTTGCGAAATTTACTCCAAGCCATGATAGCTGAAGCTTCCATGTCCACCACTTTGGCTCCAGCAGCCAAGCGACGCTTGACCTTATCAGGCGTTTCTCGATAAAAGGCATCAGTCGTCCAAGACTTGGTGCGGATATGCTCAATATCGTACTTGTCAAAGATAGCTTCAAGCTTAACTAATAGAGACTCGTCATAAGCGACTTCATCACCCGGTGGGGCATAGTGGTAGCTAGTGCCTTCATCTCGCAAAGCAGCAGCCGGCAGGATAATCTTGTCCGCCTCAATTGAGCGATCCAAAACGCCACAAGAACCTAGAATGATGAAATTCTTGAAGCCTCTGGCCGCCAACTCCTCCAGTTGGCCAATCACTGATGGAGCTCCAATAAGCGCCGTCATGACCGCAACTTGATTTCCATCATAATTATATACATACCAAGGGAATTGACCGTTAAGATTTTTTAAATAGCCTCCTTGATAGACTTTTTCTGACTCAATCAAACGTTTCAGAATTTCGCCATTAAAGGACAGGATGATAGTTTCACAAACCTCACCCTTGTCCATAATCTGCCTATCTGTTGGCTCAACAACCCCAGCTACATCTTCGAATTCCTCTAATAACATAACTTCTCTTTCTTTAGGACTTCAGCAAAACCTCTTTCATCTTTTCTATTGGGTTACAGTTTGCTAAAGCATTCCTTGACAAGACCTCCGTAAGATGTCTTGTTACTGTTCAAAACAAGTCTTTCTTAGAGCTCCGACGAATGGTGGCTGGCTTCGCGGGCATGCTCTAGCTTGTCTAGATAATATTCCCGCTTCTCTTCTACCTCGTGAATGATAGGCTCATCCTTCTGTCCATGAACTCGGACGATCTTAGCCGGAATACCGACAACCGTCACATCACTAGGTACGTCTGCCACGACAACTGCTGCTGCACCGACTTTGGCATTTTCACCGATTTCTACCGGCCCGATAACTTGGGCATGGGCCGATATGAGAGCTCCTTTACGTACAGTCGGATGGCGTTTGCCAACATCCTTCCCTGTTCCACCAAGAGTCACTCCGTGATAGAGAAGAACGCCTTTTTCAACAATCGCTGTCTCTCCAATTACCAATCCTGAACCGTGGTCGATAAAAACACCTGAGTCAATCTGGGCACCCGGATGAATCTCGATTTGGGTCCAAAAACGCCAAAACTGACTGTGCATCCGAGCCAGGAGTTTGAAGCCGTGCTTCCAGAGAAAATGCGAGAGACGGTGGGCAGCTAAGGCCTTGACACCTGGATAGGTCAGTAGAACCTCCAAACTGTTGCGTGCCGCTGGATCATTTTCTTTTACAATATCAATGGTTTCGCGCCACCATCCCATACATTTCTCCTTTTCTTATTCTGAATCTTTTGGTGTTTCTGTAACTTCTTTCTTAGGTTTGTGGTCCTTGTGATGACGTGGACGGTGAGGTCTCTCAGACTTTTCGCCCTTTTCATCATGCTCAGGTTTTGGCGGACGAGGAAGAAGGGCTTTCATAGAGGCATCGATACGGCCTTTTTCATCAATCTTGATAACCTTAACATCGACTTCATCACCGATAGCTACCAAGTCCTCGACACGGTTGGTACGAGTCCAAGCCATTTCTGAGATGTGAACAAGTGCATCTGTCTTATCAAAGAGGTTGACAAAGGCACCAAATTTCTCGATACGAACAACCTTAGCATGGTAAACTTCATCCACTTTCGCTTCACGAACCAAGCCAGCGATGATTTCTTTGGTACGGTTAATGGCATCTTGGTCGCTAGAGTAGATAGATACATTTCCTTCTTCGTCGATATCAATCTTAACGCCTGTTTCAGCGATAATCTTATCAATGGTTTCTCCACCCTTACCGATGACAATCTTGATCTTGTCCACATCAATCTTGATGGTGTCAATTTTCGGTGCAGTTGGAGCCAATTCTGGACGAACTTCTGGAATGGTTGCTTCAATCACATCAAGGATTTCAAAACGAGCTTTCTTGGCTTGAGCAAGGGCTTCAGTCAAGATTTCTGCAGTAATTCCTTGGATCTTGATATCCATTTGAAGGGCTGTAATCCCCTCACGAGTACCTGCCACCTTAAAGTCCATGTCTCCAAAGTGGTCTTCCAAACCTTGGATATCTGTCAATACAGTGTAGTTATTTCCATCAGAGATGAGACCCATGGCAATACCAGCTACTGGCGCCTTGATTGGCACACCACCAGCCATAAGGGCAAGAGTTCCCGCACAGATAGAAGCTTGAGAAGAAGAACCATTTGATTCCAAGACTTCTGCTACCAGACGGATAGCGTATGGGAATTCTTCCAAGCTTGGCAAGACTTGAGCAAGAGCACGTTCTCCAAGAGCCCCATGACCAATTTCACGACGACCAGGCGCACCGTAACGACCTGTTTCCCCTACTGAGTATTGCGGGAAGTTATAGTGATGCATAAAGCGTTTCTTGTACTCTGGATCCAAACCATCGATGATTTGAGTTTCTCCCATCGGAGCCAAGGTCAAGACTGAAAGGGCTTGAGTTTGCCCACGAGTAAAGAGACCTGAACCGTGCACACGAGGAAGAAAGTCAACAACCGCATCCAAAGGACGGATTTCATCGACCTTACGACCGTCAGGACGCACCTTGTCTTCTGTAATCAAACGGCGCACTTCAGCGTGTTCCATTTGTTCCAAAATTTCAGCCACATCACGCATGATACGGTCAAATTCTTCGTGGTCTGCATATTTTTCTTCATACACAGCAGTCACTTGGTCTTTGACTGCTTGAGTAGCAGCTTCACGAGCCAATTTTTCTTCTACTTGAACCGCTTTTTGAAGGTCACTGTTATAGGCTGCGATGATTTCAGCTTGCAAGTCAACATCTACATGAAGCAATTCCACTTCTGCTTTTTCCTTACCAACCGCAGCAACGATTTCTTCTTGGAAGGCAATCAATTCTTTGACTGCTTCGTGCCCTTTGAGAAGGGCTTCCAACATGATTTCTTCTGACAATTCTTTGGCACCAGACTCAACCATGTTGATGGCGTGCTTGGTACCAGCTACTGTCAATTCAAGAAGCGAACGCTCTGCCTGTTCTTGAGTAGGGTTGATGATGATTTGGCCGTCGACATAACCCACTTGTACCCCAGCGATTGGTCCGTCAAATGGAATATCTGAAATAGACAAGGCCAATGATGAACCAAACATGGCTGCCATTGGTGCAGATGCATTTTCATCATAAGAAAGAACTGTGTTGATGACTTGCACTTCGTTACGGAAACCTTCCGCAAACATCGGACGGATTGGACGGTCGATCAAACGCGCTGTCAAGGTCGCATCAGTAGAAGGACGTCCTTCACGTTTCATAAAGCCACCAGGAAACTTCCCAGCCGCATACATTTTTTCTTCGTAGTTAACTTGAAGTGGGAAGAAATCCCCAGTTGCCATTTTCTTAGACATAACGGCCGCAGTCAAGACAGTTGACTCACCGTAACGCACGACAACAGAGCCATTTGCTTGCTTAGCAACCTGACCAGTCTCTACAATTAACTCACGACCTGCAAAAGTCGTTTGAAATACTTGTTTTGTCATTAAAATCCCCTTTGGATTAATTATATTATACGCCTTGCCTACAAAGATCAGGATATTTTGGACGGTTCGGCTTGCCGAACATTTCTGTAGAAAAATAGGAAGGTGACGCCGCACTCGATGAGTGCTAGGAAGCTTATCTTTTTTCCTAAGAAATGAGACCAAAATTCAATTAAGTAGTTTTTTTGATATTTCACTGGAATAGTGCGGACGGGAGCAACTTCCTTCGGAATTTCATCCCTAATTTTTGAGCCAAATGTCTCAAAAATCCCGTCTTAGATAATAACATTGTTATCCACTATAGCGTGAAATATCTTTTTATAGACACCTATTATCAGGTTTTAATAAAAACTTCTATAACTTAAATACCCTCATCTTTGTATCAAGTACGTACAGAGTCTATTTTATCATATTTTTCTTAAAAAGTGCGGGCTTTTCTATTAAAAAGGAACCATTCCCCTCACCTGAGAAGAATGGTTTGCTTTTTATTATCCTAAAGACTGATGATTAAACAAGGCATGGGTTGCTTGGTGGATGTATTTAGCTGTTTCTGCATTGTTCATGGTGTAGAGATGCACACCTGCAACATCCTGGGTTACCAAGTCCACGATTTGATCCACTGCATAGGCAAGTCCTGCTGCTCTGAGCGACTCAGGGTCATGCTCATACTTGTCTAAGATGGCCTTAAATTTACGTGGAAGGTGGATATTCTCACAAGTCTTCAAGAGACGAAGCGCTTGGTTACGGTTAAGAATAGGCATGATTCCCGCATGAATGGGAACATCAATCCCTGCCAAGGTACACTTATCTTGGAAATCATAGAAACGCTCATTATCAAAGAAAAGTTGAGTTACGAGACTTGAGCAACCTGCATCCACTTTTTTCTTTAGATTTTGAATATCCAATATCTGGTTTGGCGAGTCAGGATGCCCCTCTGGGTAGCAAGCACCAACAATATCAAAGTGAGGGGCTTGTTCTTTGATGAACTCGATCAAATCCGTTGCGTAGCGGAAATCCTTTTGTGGCTCCACATCAGGGATAATATCCCCACGCAAGGTCAAGATTTTCTGTACACCTACCTTGTCCAAGTCTGCAATGGTTTCAGCAACCTTTTCCTTGGTTAGATAGATAGCTGGCAAGTGGGCAATAGTTGGAATCGCCAAGTCATTCTGGATAAAGTCAGCCAATCGAACCGTCGTTTCCTTGATATTAAATTTATTATTGCTGGCAGTCACACTAATAAAGTGCGGTGTCAGCTCCCGCATATCCTGCAAGGCTGAAATAATTTTATCATTACCCACTGCTGGGTTTGGAGGAAACACTTCAAATGAAAGTGACGGCGTTTGGCGTGACATAGTCCTTATCCTTTTCTTTTTGATTTCATGATTGCTGAGCCAGCTAAGGCTAAGCAGTCCCTTGATCAGTCAGCGTCAAGAGAGAAATCCTATCTTACAATTTCTCACGCGCAGCTTTTGCTGCTTCGACAAGGCGGATCAAGCTTTCTTTTGTTTCTGGAATACCACGTGTTTTCAAACCACAGTCAGGGTTGATCCAAACTTTCTTGCTTGGAACTTTGGCAAGAATAGCATCGATTGTGTGGTCGATTTCGCCTTCATTTGGCACACGAGGTGAGTGGATATCGTAAACCCCAGGTCCCACTTCTGTTTGGAAGTTTTTCGCTTTGAGTTCGTCCAAGATTTCAAGGTTTGAACGGCTTGCTTCAAAGGAAATAACGTCCGCATCCATGTTGTCGATAGCTGGGATGATATCTGTAAATTCTGAGTAACACATATGTGTGTGGATTTGCGTATCTGGCGCTACTGTTGAGTGTACCAAGCGGAAGGCAGGAATTGCCCAGTCAAGGTAGTCTTCGTACCAGTCGCTACGACGGAGTGGCAATTTCTCACGGAGAGCAGCCTCGTCGATTTGGATGATCTTCACGCCAGCAGCTTCAAGGTCAAGCACTTCATCCTTGATGGCAAGAGCGATTTGAAGAGTTGAGTCCTTGATAGAGATGTCTTCACGTGGGAATGACCAGTTGAGGATGGTAACCGGTCCAGTCAACATACCTTTAACAGGTTTGTCAGTACGGCTTTGTGCATAGCTAGACCATTTAACAGTGATTGGGTTGAGACGAGTGACATCACCCCAGATGATTGGTGGTTTCACCCCACGCATACCGTATGATTGTACCCAACCATTCTTAGAGAAGAGGTAACCTGACAAGTTTTGACCGAAGTACTCAACCATGTCGTTACGCTCGAACTCACCGTGTACAAGCACGTCAAATCCAACTTCTTCTTGCCATTTGATCCATTCGTCGATAGTTTCAGCAAGGAAGGCATCGTACTCTTCTTGTGACAATTCACCCTTACGGAAGGCCAAACGTTTGGCACGAACTTCCTTAGTTTGAGGGAATGAACCAATAGTTGTTGTTGGAAGGGCTGGAAGTTTAAAAGCTTCTTCTTGGATGGCTTCACGTTCAGCAAAGGCTGGCAAACGAGTGTAGTCAGCGTCTGTCAATCCAGCGATACGCGCACGAAGTGCTGCATTTTCACCAACACGTTCAGTCGCAAAGAGTTCTTTGTTAGCTGCAAGAGCTTCTGCACCTTGACCATTGCGGATAGCATCCAAATCACGAAGTTCTTCCAATTTTTCTACTGCAAAAGCAAAGTGGTTCAAGATAGCTGGTTCAAATTCTTCGTTAGCAGTTGTAAATGGCACATGAAGAAGTGAGCATGAGCTTGTCAAAACAATGTTTTCAGCTGGGATTTGCTCAAGAACAGCCAAACTCTTTTCGTAGTTGTTGCGCCAGATGTTTTTACCATTGACGATACCTGCATAGAGAGTCTTGTCAGCTGGGAAACCACCTTTAACGAGTTCAAGAGTTTTCTTACCTTCAACGAAGTCAAGACCAATGGCATCAACTGGCAAGTTCACAAGGTCAGCGTAGACATCACGAACGTCACCGAAGTATGTCTGAAGCAAGACTTCAAGACCTTTTTTGTCAGCCAAGAGTTTGTTGTAGAGGTTCAAGAAAAGAGCCTTTTCTTCAGCTGTCAAATCTTTGACAAGAGCCGCTTCGTCGAGTTGGATGCGAGTCGCACCAAGTTCAGCCAATTTTGCAAAAACTTCTTGGTAAGCAGCTACTAAGCTGTCTACAAAGTCTTCTGCTTTCACGCCGTCTTCAAAGTCTGATAATTGAAGGAAAGTGAATGGACCTACAAGGACTGGACGAGTGTTCAATCCAAGTTCTTTGGCTTCTTGGAACTCATCAAAGATCTTGTGACCTGCAAGTTTGACTTGAGTGTCTTTTTCAAATTTAGGCACGATGTAGTGGTAGTTGGTGTTGAACCATTTCTTCATCGGAAGGGCACGAACATCCCCTTTTTCTCCTTGGTACCCACGCGCCAAAGCAAAGTAGCGCTCAAGGTCAGACAAGTCCAAGTTTTGAACTGAAGCAGGTACCACGTTGAAAAGGAAAGCTGCATCTAGGAAGTTATCATAGTGAGAAAAGTCGTTTGATGGAATTTCAGTGATGCCTTTTTCTTTGACAATGTTCCAGTGTTTCGCGCGCAATTCTTTTGCTGCTGCCAAGAGTTCTTCTTCTGAGATTTCTTTTCTAAAGTATTTTTCAGTTGTAAATTTTAATTCGCGGAATTCGCCCAAACGAGGGAAACCGATGATCGTAGTTGACATGATGTGTCCTCCAAAATTTGTTGTTGAAACTATCTTAACAGAAAAGAAACTGTCTGTATAATTGTAAATAATTAGGCTTTGATATAGTTTGAAACTATATCACTCTTTTAGACAACAGAAAAAGACTTGAGACCAGCGTCTCAAATCCTTTGTATTGCTTGTTTTAGGCTGTGTTTTAGTTGGAATGCTCAAACGTGTTATTAGTAATTCTTATAAGTGACTATGGCTTGTTATTAGAAAAGACTATAGGTTAGTTATCCTTTGGTAATTTTGATATTTCCCTTAAAAAGTGCGGGCGGGAGGTGAAATTATCCTGTGGACGATTTTAGCAAACAAAATAATCTCATCTCTATCAATTTTTTTCCTGTTCTAGTGGGACGACTGCTAGTGTCTTTCCTAAACTGGCTAGAACTTTCAAGACTGTATCCAACTGAGGACTAGTCTTTCCTGTTTCCATCCTAGCTATGACAGGCTGGCTTACTCCACTGAGTTCCTCTAGCTTTTTCTGACTGATACCTTGCTCATGTCTAGCCTCAATCAACTCACTCATAATAGCCACTCGCATATCACTTTCAAGAATTTCTTCCTTGGTAAAGAGTTCTGTTCGGATATCCTTCCAATTACTTCCAATGGCACTATTCTTCATCACTTAACCCTCTTTCTTTTATGTCCTTCAGTTCACGCTTGGATTTATCAATCTCTCTCCTAGGAGTTTTCTGAGTCTTTTTAACAAAATGATGTAAAAGAACAAAACTCCCATCAACCCATGCTACAAATAAAATCCTATCCTTAAGAGGTCGTAGTTCCCAAATCTCATCTTCCAAATGTTTGATATAGGGTTCACCAGTTCTAGTCCCATGCTGACTAAGCAACTCGATATAGTCGTTTAGTTTATTGAGTTTGATGCGACTGTCCTTACTCTTCTTTCTAGCCAATTGTCTCATATAATCTAAGACTGGCTCATTTCCATTTTTGTCCTTATAGAAGTAAATCGTATGCACCAAGTAGCCTCTTTCTAATTAAATTATAACTCAAAAGTTATTAAAAGTAAATTCTAATACCCATAAAAAGAAGACCTTAGAAAAACTCTAAAGGTCTCATCTTTATTATTCGAAAAAATTACGAGAAGAGTTATAATGTGGAGCTAAGCCTGACTCTTACTCCAGCTCAATGCCTTTCTCTCGGAGATTAGCCAGACACTCCTCATAGTATTCTGCATCATGCTCACTATAGACGGGATTACCTAGGTTCTCCTCAGGCAAGTCTTGATAAGGATGACAGATCTTGCCACGGTAGTTCTTGTCCAGCCACTCTGGACTGACATTATAGCCACGGTTAGCCATCTCCCCCATGATCAAGCGATGATAGGCATAGAGACGATAGGGCGAGTGGGTAAAGACATAGTTCACCGTCGCATGCTTTCTGCCCCAACCATTGCCACGCAGGGCGCAGCACTCTCGATGTTGCCCCAAAAGTTGAGGACGGGGAAGTTGTGAAATCAAAGCCTCATGCCAAAGTCTCATGGGAGTCTCCTTTCAGTAAAGTCGAATGTTGCAAGTAGCTATTTGGATAGAGTTCAAGCAAGTCTCGAGTTTTAGCGATCAAGTCTTCCTTAGAAGCTTGACCATAGCGGTAGCGATCCAGCAAGAGCATGTAGTCTTTGCGCTCAGTATCTGTCGCTTTCTTTTTGAAATAGCCCCAAATATGCTGAAAGGCATTGCAAACCTGACCCCTGTGTTCTGGAATCTGGCAGGCACGGTCAATCATCACTTGAACTTCACTCACCTCCACCACTTCTTGCTTTAGATACTCGCGAATCTCATTGTAAATATTGCTGGAATGACTCAAAACGAGGTATTTGTTTCTAGCCCAGAGTTGTTGGCACTGGGATTTTTGATTAGTTTGTTCCATGTTTCTCCTTGCTTTCTATCAGTTTCCAGGGAATATGGAAACAAAGTTGTATCTAAAAAATGAGCGAATCGATTACGCCATCACCCTTTAAATTTTTCCAAAAACTGTTTAAGTTCAGCATCGGCTTCTGGTGTGGTTCCGTGGAGTTGGTTCAGCATGTCAAGTAAAGAAGCTGTTTGACTTTCGATAGCTTTATTTGTCTCGTTAATCTTGCTGACGATATCTGTCAGTGGCTCTACTTCTTCTTCCTCAAAGGTATCTACATAGCGAGGGATATTGAGGTTATAGTCATTTTCGACGATATCTTCATAGCTTGCTAGGTGGGCAAACTTATCAATCTCCTCACGAGACTTGTAGGCTTCCAGAATCTTCTCGATATGAACATCCGTCATGATATTCTGGTTTTTCCCTTTATCAAACTCCTTAGAAGCATCGATAAAGTAGACATCACGATTGGTACGATTCTTTTTGAGAATGATAACCGTGGTCGGAATGCTGGTATTAAAGAAGATATTGGCAGGTAGACCGATAACCGTATCAATGGCCCCTTCTTCTAGCAAGGCCTTACGAATGGTGCCCTCCGCATTTCCACGGAAAAGAACACCGTGAGGAAGGACGATAGCCATAACCCCATTATCCTGCTTGAGGTGGTAATACCCATGCAAGAGAAAGGCAAAGTCAGCCTTGGACTGGGGCGCCAGTTTCCCAAAAGGAGAGAAACGAGGGTCCGCCATAAAGCCAGAGCTTGCTGACCACTTAGCAGAATACGGCGGGTTCATGAGAACACCGTCAAAGTTGGTCGGCTCTTGAGTCGGCCAGTCTTCATCCAGTGTATCGGCATTGTGTAGAAATTGATTCTCAACTGGAACACCGTGTAGAATCATGTTCATCCGAGCTAGGTTATAGGTCGAGGTATTGAGCTCCTGACCGAAGTAGACCACTGTCTGCGGTTTATGAGAGTATTTCTTGGCATTGAGCAAGAGAGAGCCAGATCCCATGGTCGCATCATAGATGGTAAAGCCTTGCTGGTCCTCACGACCCAAAAAGGCAATCTGAGTCATGAGTTTGGCAACAGGCTGCGGCGTATAGAACTCTCCAGCCTTCTTACCCGAGTCAGTCGCAAACTGACCGATCAGATACTCATAAGCATCCCCCAGCATATCGCCTGCATGACCAGCCACATCCAGCACTGCCAACTCTTTCATGACCGCCGCCACCGTTTGGTTTTGCTTTTGCGGAGTTGCCCCTAGCTTTTTAGAGTAGAGGTCGATATCTTCAAAGAGATTTTCATAGAGTTCGTCACTCTGCTCAATATCTCGAAAACCCTGAGCCAAATCTTCCAGCTGGAAAGTCCCCTCATTGACACGTGCTACAAGAGCCGTAAAGGTCAAGTCAGGCTTGATACTATAGTTGAGTTCGTCCTTCATAACTGCAAGAAGATCCTCGTGGGTGTCCGCATCCTCATAGTAGTTGCGATAGACCACAAGGGCAGCCTCTAGGCTCTCACTCCCCTCTTCCATAGTCTCCGCCACGAAAAAGAGCATCTTGTCTGACAGATACTTATAAAAGACCATACCCAAAAGATAGGACTTATAGTCATTAGCATCCATCTTAGAGCGGAGAACATCCGCTGAGTTCCACAGGGCTTGATAGAGCGACTGGGAAGTTTGTGTTGTTTCCATAATGTTTCTTTCTAAGTTTTTAAATATAATTGTTAAAAGTTATCACTAATCATCTAGATAAACATATCCTGCAAGAGTTTCTTTTTCAAAGTTTCTAGCTGAGTGATTTTTTCTTGGCAAGAGTTGATGAGGTTATCTAGGTTTGAGAAATAGGAGCCGATGGCTTGTTGTTCTTCCAATTCTGGAACTATCATTTGAATCTTAATAAAATCTTTTACATTTAAAACTCTGTTTCGTCCTGCTCCACCCGGTGATAGCAAATCCAACTTTTGTCTAAACTCTTCTCTCTTAATATAAATATTAATGAAATTCTTATCAGATTTATCAATTACAAATGTCGGAAACCTATGAGAAACCAATAAACCATCATCTTCTTTACTAGCTACAGCAATCGCATGTTCCCAAGCAAATGTAATATTTACAACCAAATCATTCTCTTTAACTTCGAATAAATTATCCATTGCAATTTTCTTAGGATCATCAACAAATTGTTTAAAGGTACCTTTAGCATGTGAGCGAATCGATAACCTATAGTAAGGATCGGAGGGTTTTTTTACTTTTCTGGACACTGGCGATACTAAGTCTATTAACTTTTTTTTCTCCCATTTTCTTTCAAATCCATCTAAACGAATCTCAGGAATAGTCTGCCCAGCTTTGGGAAACATCTTGGAGAGCATGGTTGCCTTGAGAGATTGGTAGTTGGTGAGATTGTCCTTGTAACTCGCTAGAAGGTCGTCGAGGGTGCGGAAAAGAGAACCTATGGCGGATTGTTCGTCAATTTCAGGACGATACACTTTATAGTTCCCAAGTTGAGGAGCTGTCAATTGAGGAACACCCGTAGACTCATTTAAAATTTTCATAGAATTAATCTGATTTTCAAGATAGTCCATATCAATACTATCTGATTGAAGAGTTAGAAGTCTAACAACTGGTGTAAAATTTTCATGTCTTGCTACAGCATATCCAACATCCCCACGACCTGTAACAGTCACTGCAGGAGCTTTCACTTTATAATCGTCATAAAAGCCAACGATTCCTTTGTTTGTCAAAGCATTTGCAATAACAGGATATTTTCCACTTTGCTTCAATCTTTCTTTATCTACATCACCACCAGCAGATATTTTGACTATATCTGCAATTTTTTTTTCTACCCAAAAAGCTTTAAAATTGTTAAACCTAATTTTGGGAATACTGTTTTTACTCATTATTTTCTCCTAGTGCCCAGTCTTTTGTTAAGAAATTGGGAATTTCGTCTGGCTTTACCGGTTCATATTTCAAATTAAAAAAATCATACATACTTAAATTTCCAAGATTAGGTTTCTGATACAATTCACGACTTAGCTGGATTAGTTTTTTATTATTTTGAATTTTTTCATAAATTGTTTTTGAAATAAAAAAATTTTCTGTGTAGGCAAATACAAGATAATTTAAAAATTCTTTGGTTTTTTTAGAATTTTCGCTATTAAACTGATGTCTTAGAGTTCTATAATTTTTGTCTTTTTTATGATAAAAAGCTAAAACAAGAGATGATTTTTTAAAAGGGAAAATGACCAGATGCAGATCTTGCATACTGACTTTTGGATCAGGATTAAAAACATCATTTACGGGATACCCATACATATCATCTTGTAGTGTAATAGCTACTTGTGTAGCAATAGGAACCACAAATGGGAGAATCTCTTTAAACACGATTTGATATGCACCTTTTGTATTATTTAAAATTTCTCGCTTATGAACTTCCACTTCTTGAAGAAAATCTCTTAAATCTAAACTATACAAATCTATCATATCGTCAATACCAATTATTCTTTCTGGAAGAGAACTATATAATTTTACTTCTTGGCTTCGCTTTGAAACATTCATCAATCCATTTTTCAGAGCAATTTCAGCTAACATTTTATCTGAAATTTCCCCTAACAATGCTTCTTCAGATTCATAGTCATTAAAGAATTCATTATCACAAGAATGACATATAAATTTAAAGATTCCAGAATTGTTCACTCCTTTTTCAATTTCAAATAAATCTATATCTTCAAAAGACATTAGTGAACTTGACTGCATAATTTTTCCATTCTCAGCCAAATGTTTTAAGACAAATTGAGGAACTGAATGTGAGTTGCAAAGTTTAGTAAGTGGCTTCTTGCATAGTAAACATGTCTGAGGTCTAGACTTCTTTCTAGCTTCTTGGAACCGCCTAGATAACTCCTTTTTTATTTCAATATTAGATAAACCCATTTCAACCTCTCTAAATTAAAACTCTATTTTTTTTAAGAATAATTCTACATACTAAAATTATACCACGAAACCAGCAAAAATCCCCTTAGCAATTCCTTTCTAAGGGGTTTGTCCATATCCTTATACTGGGCTGATTCTTCTGGTTTGACCTTTTTCTTTCTTGCTTACTAGAAATGAGACGGTACTTGCTATCTCGAATGCTATTGAGGTCATTGAGTAGTTGAGTCACTATTTCTTTTCAAGATAGTCTTCCGCAGTAGCGCATAAACGCATAAAGAGGCAGTAAGTCCCACTTTACTCTTCATAAACAACTTACTCGCCACTTGAACAAAATATTCTTTTTTAAAGCACTACCAAATGGATCTCGTCTAATTCTCTCCGTTGGGTCTAATAATTCTTTAAATTTTTTTGATTTCCATGACGAATCTTCATTGAATCTTGAAAAAATAATACTTGGAAAATCTGCTTGTATTATCATTCTAACCTCGTTATCTTACCTTCTGTATAATCAATTGATATTCCTGGAGAAACATTTGGAATAAAAACATTAATGGACAGTTCTTCATCAATAGAGATAGCTTGAATTTGAATACCTATAGGTATTTTATCAATTTTTGTTTTATAAATTAATTTTGATTTATACAAAATATTTTTTCCATTTTTTATTATTTCTTCAAGCATATTCTCAAAATAAGACTGACTATAATAATTGAGACGTTGAAGGTTTATATTACTCCATGCTGTTTGAACAAACAAAATTTTCTTATTTTTATTATAAATATTTCTAACAAGTTCATTAGCTAATGAATGACCAATAATATGTCCTCTATGAAAATATTTTTTTGCAAATATATCTGAAGCAACACATTCCCAATTGACTGGATCCTTTAATTTCTTTCTCTTCTTGCTTCCCAAAGTATCCAAACTTTCCCCAGTTAGATATGCTTCACAAATATATGGTTGCTTATTTAAATCCATTGATAATTCAAGTAACTTATGTTTTTTAATATCAAATCCGCTACGTTCAATCGATGGAATTCCATACTTAGATGTTTCACGATTAATTATAAAATAATTTTCTTCAGTAATTACATCGGCATATTCAACTGATTTATAATCCAATAAGCTTTCCAATTCAGTTTCATCTGATACTCCTAGTAATCTAAATATTTCTTCTTTTCTCATAGTTCAACTCCACAATTCAGTCAAAATAACATCATCACTATTCGGTCTAATGATTTCTTCTTTATCTACTTTCACAAATACTGGAACTTGAATAGCATTACCAGTAATTATAACCTCTCCTTTACCTAAACTAGGAATTTTATTAAAGGAAGTTTTGTCCAGCGTAGGCATAGTATTCAGCAACATTCGTAAATCATTATCATTAACCAATCTATGGATGAAATAATTATGAACTTGTGAAAGAATAGTCGGTGAAATATCGGCCGGTCGTTGACTAGATAAAGTTAAGTAGAAACCAAATTTTCGTCCTTCCTTAATGATTTCCTCAAAAATATTTAATCTATAGTCCTGCCAAGTATCTCCTACTGAATGATTCTGAGCATTTAAAATATTATGTGCTTCATCAATAATCAAATGACTAGTACAGGTGACATCTTTTCCAGCTATTTTCGTTTTCTGTTGATCATATATCATCTTAGAGATAAGCATAGGAATTAATCTAGTGATTTCCTGATTAGCATGTACAAGATTAATAATATTTAGACTAGAAAAATCTCCCTCAATACTCTCTTTAACCTCAACAACTTTCTTCAAGCTATTCAGAGCTGTATCAATCCTATGAAATAAAGGATTAATATGCTCAATATTAGTTGATTTCCAAGTACTATAGTGAACTTTCTGAAAATCTAAAAAGAACTTTAATTTATCTATCAAGTCCAAAGAATCAAAACTTTCTGC
This sequence comes from Streptococcus oralis, assembly GCF_016028255.1. Lineage (NCBI taxonomy): Bacteria > Bacillati > Bacillota > Bacilli > Lactobacillales > Streptococcaceae > Streptococcus > Streptococcus oralis. The sequence goes on along the minus strand of NZ_CP065707.1, from coordinate 883,916 downwards.
AAGTTCTTGTCTAATTTCATCTATCTGTAACTTTTTTTCTATCTGTTCAGTTAAATCAGACTTATCATTTAAATAAATATGTTCTTCTCCCTGAGTGTAATAAGCTTTTGTTGTTGCATAATAAGTTAACGAGGAAACTTGAATAAATATTCCCCAGTTTTCTTTTGCTATGTATGATTTTGCTACTTTGATCCAATTATCCCTTGAATCAGATAATGCTGCATCTCCCGTTGTAAGAATTTTTTTCAACGTTCCAACCACAAATTTCGCAATAACTTCTCCAGTATGTTCTTTTTCATTCCACTCTTTCATTGCTTTCCTAAGAAATGGAACTTGAGTTGCTGAAGAAGCGCCAAATAAAATTGAAAGGATATCTGGATCAAAAAGATATTTCTCAGTAATAGGGATTTTCTTTGATGTTTTACTCCTAGTTTTAACATTAAATACTTTTTTATGGGTACCGGCCACACCAAAACTATCATCTTTCGTATATTCACCATTAAAATCAATAATATAAAATTTTGAATACTTTAAAATATTTTCTCGATATTCTGACCGAAAGAGTTCTAAGAATAACTTATGCAAAGTATTTGACTTACCACTACCAGTATTCCCAAACACACCAATATGAGAAGCAAATATTTTATTAATCGATAAAGGAACAACTTGACCTTCTAAGATTGACTGTCCAATGGAAATAGTTGGCTCAGACTTATTAATCCCATATATTAATTCTAAGTCTTTTTTTGAAGTAATACATACTTCATTTCCAATCATAGGTACATATTGACTTGTTACTTGGAATTCACCGTTTTCAATAACACCTTTAGTTTTTAAATGAACGATTCGATTTATAGAATTCTTTGAAAAACGATTATCAAATTCTGTGCTTCTAATTGTATTTTTTTGATCAGCAACTTTTTCAGTAACAACAGAAGCGATAATTTTTACATTGTTCTGTAAAATTGTTAGATATGCTCCAATTTTTGCTCCTTGTAACACGTCACCATGCCATAGGTACTCTGCATCATTAGATAAATGATACATTCCAACTTGAGAAATATCCCCATCAACACCTACTATTACACCTAATTTTTTGATACTCATTTTCATTCTAACTGCTCCTCAAAAGATACATCTCTAAGCAACTCAGTTAGATTGCTAATATCGAAACTAAACCATTCACTTCCATCGTCACTTTTTTGCTTTGATTTATACTTTTCCTCTAATTCATTAGGTGCAATGACATTCAAATTTCTTGGACAATCACTGAGGCCCAAATTTGTTAATATTTTTTGTTTATCAGATTCAGAATAACAAAATATAAAGACATTTAATTCAGGATTTTTCAAAGATCTGTTCAACATTTTAGCAATATGTTTATCTTGAAATGAGAATCCAATAACAATAAGAATAGATTGTTGTTTATCTAACTCAAGTTGAAATACTCTTAGCATGTCATGAAAATGATTGTTTAGAAACGTTTCTTGACCCTCTAAGCCCGTTGGTTTAACTACTACAGGATTTTCAACTACACTTTGCCTTATTAAAATATTGTCCTCTTGCCCTCTTTCCCAGTTCATCGAACCATGTGGTTTAATCAAAGATAATGTAGGAAGTTCATTAAGGTAATTATCATTTAATCCCCTATATGCAACAGACTTATTATAGTTAGCACTATCTAAAATTCTATTAAAATATCCATTACTTCCATCATTAAAAACAAATGATTCATATTTCATCAATTCATCCAGTGACTTCTCAATAAAGAGATCGTAGTTAGTAGTAAAAATATTGATATTTTTTGTCACTTGTCTAGAATTTGCATGGTAAAGAAGTTGAAGTACAACTTTAATAAATTCAGAATATCTTTTTAAAACTGCTTTAATATTATCTTCATCATTGGCGTTGCTAGTATCTTCAAGAACTTTCATTGAAGCTGCTTTATTATTTTCTTCATCATTAGCATTACTAATATCTTCAAGAACTTTCATTGAAACTGCTTTAACTTTATCAGATAGTAAATTATTAGCTTCCTCATCTGAATTATCTTTACTTTTGAAAAAAGACATTAAAGGTATGGCTGGAACTGAAGTCCCTGATCCAATTAGAAAATTAAGCCTCTTAGTCATTGCAAAATAACGCAACTGTTTTATATCAAATTTTTCAACCATATTTGTTCCTCGAATAAGAATAAAATACTTTCCTCTATCTCCCAACCCTCAACGGCTCAATCACTTCTTCGATGAGTTGGGTATAGGCTTCTTTGATTTGTTTTTTATAGAGGAGTGGATTGAGGGCATCTGTCACCTCAACTTTATAGTCCTTGTAGCGCTGACTCTTAGTCAGTTGACTTTCTCCTAGTTGTTTTTTAGCTCCCTTGCGGTAGTGATTGACATAGTAGCGGAGTTCGTCTTCACCCACATACCAAGTCTTACTAAAATCTTGGATATGTTGCTGGATGACTGCTTCAATCATCTGGTCAAGAATATTGGCGATAGATTGACCTCTGTAGCGTTCAGGATTTGCCTGTACTTCTTGCCAAAGCTCTGAGATGATTTGCGCGAGATTTGGATTGGTCTTCTCCAGACTTTGGATATAGGTATCCACTGCTTCTCTGTCCTGTGCACTGAGACTCTTTTCCTGGCTTTGCTCTTGCTCAATCAGGCTTTGGATCAAGGTCAGGATATAGGCGTAGTTAATCTCATCCACTTGGATAGACTCTAGTTCATAGTGAATATCAAGGGGTTCCCCATCCTCATCATCATCATCTCTTCGACTTTTTAATTCTGCAAGGATATTTTGATAAAAGCCTAGATAGTTTTCCAATTCTTCTGCGCTTAGTCCTGTCTGGGCATAGATTTCTTCCTCATCATACTCTTTATACACTCGGATAGAGGCTAGATATTTATCAAAGACTTGATAGGCCTTGGCGAGCTTTCTCAACTCAGGTGTAGAGATTTGCTCGATTTGAAGGCCTTCCTCAGGATCATCGGTGATGAGATTTTGGAAATCACTGCAACTCCGCAAAAAGTTTCTCTTTTCCTCTTCCCAGCTCGGAGCTAGGACCTCATTTTCTCCACCATTTGAGTAGAGTTTAAGGGCATTATCGACTGCTTCCTTAAAGTCTAAAGGCTTTTGGAAGGTGATGATATGACCATAGGTCTTACTGGAGTCAAAGATACGGTTGGTACGACTAAAGGCCTGAATTAAATCCTGCGGTTGCATTGGTTTACGATCGATAAAGAGAGTCGATAGACAAGGAGCATCAAATCCAGTTAGGAGACGATTGACCACGATAACCAAGTCCAACTGTTCATTGCGATAGAGATACTTATCCTGTTTCCTAGCTAGACGGTTATTGACATCTGTATTAAAACCACGAAGATCCGCCATGGTAAAGTGGGTATCAAACTCTTGGTTATAGTCCTCTAGGACCTGCTTCATGTGGTCTTGGTTGGCTCTTGACTCTTCTTCATTTTCAGTGACAGAGTAAGTGATGGTCGCCTTTGGAAAATCCGGAAGGACCATCTTGACTCTCTCAGATACCTTGACTCGTGTCTGACCAGCCTTGACTCTTTTGAGAAGGTCATAGTAGGCTTGGGCTTGAGGGATGGACTTGACCGTCAGGATGGCATTGTAGGTATTGCCCACTCCCTTTTGGAAGCCTAGCTGTTGGCGCGATTTATTGATAATGGCATCCAAGACTTCTAGCATGTGCTCCTCATCCTCGTAGACAGTATCTGGTACGTCATTTTCAGATTTATCCGTGATGAGGGTATTGCGATAGTCTACCTTAAAGCCTAGGACAGCTCCGTCATGGATGGCTTCCTTGACCGTATATTCATGGAGACGATCTCCATACTGTTGCTGGGTGATTTGGGCAAGGTCACCGACCTGCTGGCGTTTATTTTCCTTAAAGATAGGCGTTCCTGTAAATCCATACCAGAGCGACTGTTGGAAAAAAGTCTTAATGTCCTTTTGTGTTTGTGGCGTAACAGCACGGTGGCATTCATCCACGACAAAGGCCACTCGGAGTCCTTTGATTTTATCCGCATCTTTTTGGTAAAGACCTTGGTCAAACTTGCGCATCATAGTAGTGATTTTCTGGATGGTGGTCACTACGACACGCTTATCATTACTTCCTAATCGCTTGACCAAATCATGGGTATTGTCCGTCTCGTCAATATCAATGACATCATTGGTCGCATAGGAGAGGAAAGATGAAGTGGTTTGTTGGTCCAAGTCCCTGCGGTCAACGACAAAAATCGTCTTTTGGATTGATGGAATTTGAAGGAGATTCCTCGCCACCTTATAGGAAGTCAGGGTCTTTCCTGAACCAGTTGTATGCCAAACGTAGCCAGAATCCTGACGGCGCGAAGCTTCCTGCACCGCTTCGATAGCATGGATCTGGTAGGGACGCAAGAGGATAAGAGATTTCTTGCTATCATCAAGGACAGAATACTGCATGACCATCTGGTGAGCACGAGGGATAGAAAGGACTTCATGGGCAAAACTGGTCAAGTTTGTCACAGGATGATTGTCCTTATCCACCCACTTGGTTAGAAATTGTTTGTTGAGTTTATTTTCACGAGCTGCAGCGATATAGCGAGTATCTACCTTGTTGGTCACAACAAACATCTGCAAGCTAGAGTAGATGCCACGGAATTTACCTTCACGATCATATTTTTTTATCTGGTGAAAGGCATCGATAAACGCAGCTTGGGAACTCTTGAGCTCGATTTGAATCATGGGCAAGCCATTGATGAGAAGAGTAACATCCAGTCTACGGTCTTGGTCCAGAGGATTCGCCTTGTCTCTCTCAACTTGGTTAACAACTTCATAGCTAGACTTACCAGCTGCGATATTGTCTCTCCAGATGACTGACAAACGGATGGTGCCTAAGCTAGCATCTTCTCTTTGAACTTCGACTTTAGCAATGCCATTTTCACCTACCAACCACTTAGCAGCATCATAGTAGCTGACAAAGTTCAGTTGGTTCTGAATCTGACGTTTTTCCTGCTCTGTCAATGGATGGTCTGCTAGTAGAGCAACATTGTTTTGAGCCAGTTTCTCAAAGAAATTGTCCCATAGTTGTTCTTCTGTTTTGAGGTCTTCTCTATAAGTCCATTGGCTTTCCCCAGTTACCAGTTGGTTGATCAGTTGTTTTTCTATCTCCAGTTCTGGTTTTACTTGCATCATTCTCTCCTTTATAATGCACAATTTTACTATATTATATCATGTTTCAGATGGATTTTCCCATACGCCCCTACTCCAACTGGCTTTTAACCTTCTTCTTAGTCAAGATACGGTCGTTTTTGTTAGAGAGAGCTTTGATACGAGCTTCGAGAAGGATTTTCCGTCCGGCCTCTGTTCGTGTGTAGACGAGGTGATAGCGTCCGATAGTTGGCGTCAGAAAGTCAAGGAATTTCTGCGCTTCTTCCTTGCGCTTGTCAAAAAGACTAGGCACGACATAGTAAGGTGACTGACCTTGTCGGACTTTCTCTGCCTTCAAGAGATAGCGCTGATTGTCCACTGGAGCAAAGAACTCTCCCACAGTCTGCACAAACAGCTCCTTGTCCCTCATGCTTCCTCCCTTGAGATAGGCGAAAACCATATAATTTTCCTTGTCCTCCTCTACCTGAACACGGGATTGATCGTCCGTTAGATGCCCCGAATCTAGCAGAACCTTTCGGATCTGCTCACACAGAGATTGCAAGCGTTTATAGGGACTCTTATAGGAGAGGTAGCGCCAAGATGCAAAGGACAAAAAGAGGAGACAGGCTGCTGTAAGCCACCAAACTCCAGTCAGTCTCATTCTAAACAACAAGACCAACAAATCCACTGCTAACAGCAACAATGACATGCGAACCCATTTTAATGCATCAAACTGGAGCATGATTGGAATTTTCTGTTTTTGAGTCGCAACTTCAGTGACAATCTCAAATCGATCTGCCATTACGAGAGAATCGTACCATTTTTTGCGCAAACCTGCTCGATCCTTGGATAACATCTTAATCCGTTCGTTATACTCTCTGATTTGCTTTTTCTTAAAAGGGGGCTTTGGAAAATCCAAACGATCCAAACCAGTCTCAATACTCTCCTGATTATAGGCCAGTCCAAGAAAATGTTCCATCCGTCGCGACAGGGTTTGCAGATCCTGATTGCTATCTAGCGTCGGCTCTTCTCCGGAGAGTGTGATGAGCGGCTCCGATTGAACGGCTACCAAATGCCAGATATTGCTAGTCTTTTCTGGATGTCCTTGCCAGGTACGAATGGCACGTCCACGCATCTGATTACTCAGCATAAAGCTCCCCACAAAACTTCCAAGGATTAAAGAATTGACACAAGGGGCATCCCAACCCTCTCCGAGGAGAGATTTGGTTCCAACTAGGACTTGGATCCGACCGCGTTGGAAAAGTTCCGTCACCGCCGCTACAATACCCTTAGCCGTACTAGGGAATCCCACCAGCACATAATCCTCTTGGTCTAACTGACCAATAGACGAAAAACTAAGATGAACCTGAGGCAAGAGTTCCTTCAACTCTGCTGCCACATTGATGGGAAGAATAACGACACTCCCTGACAAGACAGCCAAAGATACAGATATCTCATGCTCCTGAGCTTTCCGACGAATGCTTTCAAAATAGGGGAGAACTCCCAACTGAGAAATTGTTGCCTGATTATCTCCCAGATAGGTGGCAAAATCCTTGCGAATATAGTCAGCTAAGACGAGTTGTCGCAAATCTTGTCCCATACTTTTATACTCAGTCAGAAAAATATCTGCAATACCAGACAATTTCCCCAAAGACTGATTTAAAATCTTGTCCCTAGACTTGGACTTGACTAGAAAAACCTGTCGCTGTTCGATCAACCCCCGTGCTTTCAAATCGGATTCTAACTTTTCCCTAAATCCATTTGGATCCTCATACCAATCTGGAGTTTGATAGAGAACGCTCTGCAACAACAGCTCGAGCCAGTAGGAATTCACCTGAGGCAGACGTTTCGCCCCCAAAAGATTCTCTAAAGAGTCAGGAATGGTCAAGCCCTGAGAATGCATAAAGATTAAAATAGCCGACAAGTACTTAGGGTCTTCTAGTAGAACATCAGATGAAATGTCTCCTTTGAGTACCTTTGAACCTGACACTAGAGCTTGAAAGTCAGGATTGACCAAAAGCTGATGGATATACTCCCACTTTCTATCTTCAAACTGCCTGAGGTGTTCCGACTCTTCAGCTGTTGGTGAACAGATATAAACAAAATCCTGATGAGGACAGAGGGTGTTTTCTTTTACTAGCTCTGGAACGGTGATCTCTTGGTCAATCTCTCCGCACATTTTGATATAGCGTTCCCAGAGTTCAGGCTCGCTGTCATAAGGTGGTGTCGCTGTCAGGGAGATGACTTGCAGCTGTCCATACTGCTTACGAAAATCTTCTAGACTTCGCCACCATTCATTGCGTAGATGGTGGCATTCGTCTAGGCAGAAAGTCCCTACTCCCTGCTCTTTTAGACTAGCAAGTAGGTTAAATCCTGTAAAATCTTCTATCTCTCCTTCTTCCTTGGAGTTAATCTGATTCATAGCACTATGAAAGGCTTGATAGGTCACAATCGTTAGTGCCTTCATCTCCTTTAAGTTTTGGGAAACGAGATCTGAAATCTTCTGTTCGTTCTCTAAAAAGGCTGTTTGGATCCTATCTACCCATTGTTCACGAATGGTGACAGTTGGAACCAAGACAAGGGCTGGGTTGCCAAAACGAGCGATCAGCTCGATACCAATGGTGGTCTTTCCAGACCCTGGTGCTGCCACTAGGTGAACATGGCCATCTGTTTGATAGCTCTGAAAACGATCTAAGACTTCCTTTTGGTACTTTCTCCATCTTCCTTTAAAATTTAAATCTAACATTTCTTTCACCGTTATATCTCTTGACTTACTTCTTTAATTGTACCACACTTATATAAAAAGCAAGATAAGGAATCAAATTAGTCTTTATAAGAAAAATATGGTATAGTAGAATCATACTATCTATAAGGAGTTTCTATGTCACAGGATAAGCAAATGAAAGCTGTTTCTCCCCTTCTGCAGCAAGTCATCAATATTTCGTCTATCGTCGGGGGAGTCGGCACCTTGATTTTCTGCATTTGGGCCTATCAGGCAGGAGTGTTACAGTCCAAGGAAACCCTATCGGCCTTTATCCAGCAAGCTGGGATTTGGGGACCACCACTCTTTATCTTTTTACAGATCCTACAAACCGTTGTTCCGATCATTCCGGGAGCTTTGACCTCAGTGGCTGGGGTCTTTATTTACGGCCACATCATCGGAACTATCTATAACTATATCGGCATCGTGATTGGCTGTGCCATTATCTTTTACCTCGTCCGTCTCTATGGGGCTGCTTTTGTCCAGTCGGTCGTCAGCAAGCGCACCTATGACAAGTACATCGGTTGGTTAGATAAGGGCAATCGTTTCGAGCGGTTCTTTATCTTTATGATGATCTGGCCAGTTAGCCCAGCTGACTTTCTCTGCATGCTGGCTGCCCTTACCAAGATGACCTTCAAACGCTATATGATTATCATCGTGTTGACCAAGCCCTTTACCCTAGTGGTTTATACTTATGGTTTGACCTATATTATTGATTTCTTCTGGCAGATGTTTTGAGAATAGAAAAATCCGTTTGGTGTCCCAAGCGGATTTTTAGAGCATAGATAGACTATAGCTTGATACTAAATATACTTTGGTATGGAAATCATGCCTATTTTTCGATAGCGAAGCGAGGACTTACCTAGCCTTTCCACCGTGATAGAAAGGACTGAAATCTAATGATTTCAGGTGTTGGAAAACTTTGAGACATTAGGCTCAAAGTTTAGGTATGGAATTTCGAGGAAAGTCGCTACCGTCCGTAATCACTTAAGGGAAGGCTCAAAAAACATTGTCTTCAAACAAAACATCCGCTTGGGCAACCAAACGGATGTTTTGTTTGTTTTATTTTGCGACACTTTTAGCAAGGACAAAGTTCCCAAGTGTGGCAGAACCATTGCCTGCGACTGCTGGAGTCACGATGTAGTCACGCACATCTGGTACTGGTAGGTAGCCATTGAGAAGAGCTGTGAATTTCTCACGCACACGGTCCAGCATGTGTTGTTGGGCCATAACGCCACCACCAAAGACGATCACATCTGGACGGAAAGTCACAGTAGCATTGACCGCAGCCTGAGCGATATAGTAGGCTTGAACATCCCAGACAGAGCTGTTGAGTTCGATGTTTTCGCCACGAACACCTGTACGAGCTTCTAGACTTGGTCCAGCCGCAAAGCCTTCCAAACAACCCTTATGGAAAGGACAGACGCCGTTAAATTCTTTTTCTACATCCATTGGGTGTTTAGCCACATAGTAGTGACCCATCTCAGGGTGACCGACACCACCGATAAACTCACCACGTTGGATAACACCTGCACCGATCCCTGTACCGATCGTGTAGTAAACCAAGTTTTCGATACGGCCACCAGCATTGTTACGAGCAACTACTTCACCATAGGCAGAGCTATTTACGTCTGTGGTGAAATACATGGGTACGTTGAGGGCACGACGGAGAGCCCCAAGTAGGTCTACATTTGCCCAGTGAGGTTTTGGAGTCGTTGTGATAAAGCCATAGGTTTTTGAGTTTTTGTCGATATCGATCGGACCAAATGAACCGACAGCAAGACCAGCAAGATTATCGAATTTTGAAAAGAACTCGATGGTTTTATCGATAGTCTCGATAGGAGTTGTTGTTGGAAATTGTGTTTTTTCCACAACATTAAAGTTTTCATCACCGACAGCACAGACAAACTTTGTACCGCCCGCTTCTAAGCTTCCATATAATTTTGTCATGATAAACCTCTTATCTTTGTTTTCTCTATTATAGCACATTTTAAAGGGCTAGATTTCTCAATATTTTAGATTTTCCTCTGTAAATCTTACCATCCAAGTAAAAACGAACAAACATAATATTTGTTCGTTTTATTTTTAAATCTGATTTTCGAAGAGGACTAGGCTTTCACTTCGATGATAGCGTCACCCTTGACAACTGAACCGCTTGCGACTGGTGTTACAGAAGCGTAGTCTGCTGTGTTGGTTACGATAACCATTGTTGTGTCGTCAAGACCTGCAGCAGCGATTTTGTTTGAGTCAAAGGTTCCGAGAACATCACCAGCTTTGACCTTGTCGCCTTGAGCAACTTTTTGTTCAAAGCCTTCACCGTTCATAGTCACCGTGTCGATACCAACGTGGATCAAGATTTCAGCTCCGTTTGCTGTCTTCAAACCGTAAGCATGTCCTGTAGCAAAGGCGATTGATACTTCTGCATCAGCTGGTGCGTAAACCACGCCTTGGCTTGGTTTCACTGCAATCCCTTGTCCCATTGCACCACTTGAAAAGACTGGGTCATCAACATTCTCAAGGGCAACTACGTCCCCAACGATTGGAGTTTGGATTGTTTCATTTTGAGGAGCTACTGGAATGTTACCAGTTGTTTCTTCTTGAACCAAACGTTCTGTCGCTACTTCGCTAGCAACTTCTTCTTCGTCCTCGTAACCAAACATGTAAGTAAGTGCAAAACCAAGAACGAATGATACAGCTACCATAAGGATGTATTGGAATAATTGACCGTTACCAATGTACAACATTGTACCAGGGATGATGGTGATACCATTACCAGTACCAGCAAGACCAAGGATTGAAGCCAGTCCACCACCGATAGCACCAGCAATCAATGAAAGGAAGAATGGTTTACGGAAACGCAAGTTCACCCCGAAGATAGCAGGCTCTGTAATACCGAGGAAGGCAGAAAGAGCAGCTGGGAAAGCAAGTGTTTTCAGTTTAGGATTTTTAGTTTTGACACCAACGGCAACAGTTGCAGCCCCTTGAGCTGTCATAGCTGCAGTGATAATGGCGTTGAATGGGTTGGCATGATCGGCAGCAAGCAATTGCACTTCAAGCAAGTTGAAGATGTGGTGTACACCTGATACGACAATCAATTGGTGAACCCCACCAATCAAGAAACCACCAAGACCAAATGGCAAGCCAAGAATCGCTTTTGTACCGATAAGGATGTAGTTCTCAACAACATGGAAGACTGGTCCGATGACAAAGAGTCCAAGAATAGACATAACCAGAAGTGTCACGAACGGTGTCACCAAGAGATCCAAGACATCTGGAACCACTTTGCGGAGAGCTTTTTCAAACTTGGCTCCGACTACCCCGATGATAAAGGCTGGAAGAACAGAACCTTGCAAACCAACAACAGGAATGAAGCCAAAGAAGTTCATAGCTGTTACTTCACCACCTGATGCTACTGCCCAAGCGTTTGGAAGTGAACCAGAAACCAGCATCATACCGAGAACGATACCAACGGCTGGATTTCCACCAAATACGCGGAAGGTTGACCATACAACCAAACCTGGCAAGATGATGAAGGCTGTATCTGTGAGGATTTGGCTGTAAATGGTAACATCTTCTGGAAGTGTCATTCCAAGAGCATTCAAGAGACCACGAACACCCATGAAGAGACCAGTTGCTACGATAACTGGGATGATTGGCACGAAAACGTCACCGAAAGTACGGATAGCACGTTGGAACCAATTTCCTTGTTTAGCAGCTTCTGCTTTCATGTCTTCTTTAGAAGATGTTGGCAAACCAAGCGCAACGACTTCGTCGTACATCTTGTTTACTGTACCAGTACCAAAGATAATTTGGTATTGACCTGAGTTAAAGAAAGCTCCTTGAACTTTATCCAAGTTCTCAATCACTTCCTTATTGATTTTCCCTTCATCTTTGACCATGACACGTAGACGAGTCGCACAGTGGGCAACACTGTTGACATTTTCACGTCCGCCAAGGGCTTCGATGACCTTTTTTGCAATATCCTGATTGTTCATTTGCAAAAATCTCCTTATAAAAATTTTGTTCTTGTTTGAAAGCGATTTTATTCGCCCTACGACTATTATTTTATCATGTTTCTAAAATATGTCAAGCGTTTTGCAGAAATTTTTATTTCCTTTCTTTTTTCTCTGATTATTTTTGCTTGTTTTTGAGGGATATTCTCTTTTTCCTCAAAAAAATATCTTTATATTAGAGGATTCAAAGCTTTTTATTTACATTTTCTTTCATTTTTTCGTGAAAATTTGCCAGATTTCCTTTACTTGATTTCTGGTAATCGTTTGACATATTTTTCTCTTTTTTAACATAAAAGACTTGCTTTTTTTGCCGAAAACGTTTACTATTAATAATAGAATAGAACTTATGGAGGAAAGATAAAATGGAATGGACAACTGAGCGCCGTTACAGACGCTATGAAGACTGGTCTAATGATGAAATCAAGCAAATCAAGGAAAAGATGGCACAATCTCCTTGGCATACTTGTTACCATGTCGAGCCTAAAATGGGGCTTCTCAATGATCCAAATGGCTTTTCTTATTTCGATGGCAAATGGATTCTCTTTTACCAGAACTTCCCCTTTGGTGCAGCCCACGGGTTGAAGTCTTGGGTGCAGCTTGAAAGTGATGATTTGGTACACTTTACAGAAACTGGAGTCAAAGTTTTGCCAGATACTCCGTTGGATAGCCACGGTGCTTACTCTGGTTCTGCCATGCAGTTCGGCGATCAGTTGTTTTTATTTTATACTGGAAATGTCCGTGATGAAAATTGGATCCGTCACCCTTACCAGGTTGGTGCCCTGATGGATAAGAATGGCAAGATTACAAAGATTGACAAGATCTTGATTGACCAGCCAGCAGACTCTACAGACCACTTCCGTGATCCACAAATTTTTAACTTTAAGGGACAATATTATGCTATCGTCGGCGGACAGGACTTGGAGAAAAAAGGCTTTGTTCGTCTCTACAAAGCTGTGGACAATGACTATACAAACTGGCAGGCAGTTGGCGATCTTGACTTTGCTAACGACCGCACTGCCTACATGATGGAATGCCCAAATCTGGTCTTTGTAGGGGAGCAACCTGTCCTTCTCTACTGTCCACAAGGATTGGATAAGAGTGTTCTAGACTATGATAATATTTATCCAAACATGTACAAAATCGGGGTTTCCTTTGATCCTGAAAATGCTAAAATGGTAGATGTGTCTCCATTGCAAAATCTAGACTATGGTTTTGAAGCCTATGCAACTCAAGCCTTCAACGCTCCAGATGGACGTGCACTAGCAGTAAGCTGGCTTGGTTTGCCAGATGTTTCTTACCCATCTGACCGTTTTGACCACCAGGGAACCTTCTCATTGGTCAAAGAACTCACTATCCAAGATGGCAAACTCTACCAATATCCTGTCGTAGCCGTCAAAGAACTTCGTTCTTCTGAAGAGGTCTTCTCAAATCGTACTCAAACCAATAACACCTATGAACTGGAGCTCAACTTGGAGGCCAATAGCCAAAGCGAGATTGTCTTGCTCGCTGACAAAGAAGGCAAGGGGCTTTCAATCAACTTTGACCTTGTCAATGGACAGGTAACTGTGGACCGTAGCCTGGCTGGTGAACAGTACGCCCAAGAATTTGGTACGACTCGTTCTTGCCCAATCGACAAGCAAGCTACTACTGCCACTATCTTCATCGACAAGTCGGTCTTTGAAATTTTCATCAATAAAGGAGAAAAAGTATTTTCTGGTCGTGTCTTCCCACATGCGGATCAAAATGGTATCCTGATCAAGTCTGGAAATCCAACTGGAACTTACTATGAATTAGATTATGGTCGCAAAACTAACTGATGTCGCAAAACTTGCAGGCGTCAGCCCTACTACCGTCTCACGGGTCATCAATAAAAAGGGGTATCTATCTGAGAAAACCATTCAAAAGGTAAATGAAGCCATGCGAGAATTGGGCTACAAACCCAACAATCTGGCTCGAAGCCTCCAAGGAAAATCTGCCAAGTTGATTGGACTTATTTTTCCAAACATCAGTCATGTCTTTTATGCGGAGTTGATTGACAAGTTGGAACACCAACTCTTCAAGAATGGCTACAAGACCATCATCTGTAACAGCGAACATGACTCTGAAAAAGAACGGGAGTACATTGAAATGCTGGAGGCCAATCAGGTAGACGGTATCATCTCAGGAAGTCACAACTTGGGAATCGAGGACTACAATCGTGTGACAGCACCGATTATTTCCTTTGACCGAAATCTATCACCTGACATCCCTGTCGTCTCCTCTGATAACTACGGTGGCGGGGTCCTCGCAGCCCAAACTTTGGTCAAGACTGGCGCTCAGTCTATCATCATGATTACAGGAAATGACAACTCTAACTCACCGACTGGACTGCGCCACGCTGGCTTTGCATCCGTACTCCCAAAAGCACCTATTATCAATGTTTCGAGTGACTTTTCTCCCGTCAGAAAAGAAATGGAGATCAAGAATATCTTGACCCATCAGAAACCAGATGCGATTTTTGCTTCAGATGATTTGACAGCTATCCTGGTTATCAAAATCGCTCAGGAGCTGGGAATTTCTGTTCCTGAAGAGCTCAAGGTCATCGGTTATGATGGGACCTACTTTATCGAGAACTACTACCCTCATCTGACAACGATTAAGCAGCCTATGAAAGAGATTGCCCAACTCACTGTTGATCTCCTCTTGCAGAAGATTGAAGGTAAAGAGGTCGCGACAACTGGTTATTTCTTACCAGTTACATTATTACCAGGAAAAAGTATTTAATACTCTTCGAAAATCTCTTCAAACCACGTCAGCGTCGCCTTACCGTACTCAAGTACAGCTTACGGCTAGCTTCCTAGTTTGCTTTTTGATTTTCATTGACTATAAACACAAGAAAACTCAGACCAATTCGTCTGAGTTTTTTTATGATCTTAAGTTTTCTAGATAGCGCTGGGCTGTCTCTAAGTTAAAGGTTTTATCTGCGATGAGGCGCTCAACGAGGGGAGCAACTTCAGACTCACTAGCACCAGCTAGGAGAGCTAAGGATTTGGCCTGTAGTTTCATGTGGCCTTGCTGGATGCCCGTACTGACCAAGGCTTTGAGGGCCGCAAAGTTTTGGGCAAGACCGATGGACACGATAATCTGAGCTAATTCCTTGGCTGAAGGATTTCCTAGTAGTTCATGACTGAGGGCTACACGAGGATTGAGACCGATAGAGCCACCTTTTGTAGCTACCGGCATGGGCAGTGTCATCTCACCGACCAATTCTTCTCTTTCCATGTCCAGCGTCCATTGACTAAGACCTTGATAGCGTCCATCTCGACTGGCAAAGGCATGGGCCCCAGCTTCGATGGCACGCCAGTCATTACCAGTAGAAATCAAAATGGCATCAATACCATTAAAAATCCCTTTATTATGAGTAGCCGCTCGATAGGGATCAACCTGCGCAAACTGGCTAGCCGAAGCTATTTTCTCCGCAATTTCTCGTCCTTGGTCCCTTTGGGGACTCAAGTAGCGAAAGGCAATGCGACAGCTTGCAGTCACCAGAGAATCGGTCGCGTAGTTGGACAAAATACCCATGAGACTCTGTCCCTGACTGAGTTCTTGTAAGACTGGTTTCAAGGCTTCTAGCATGGTGTTGAGCATATTGGCTCCCATGGCTTCTTGGGTATCAACATGGAGATAAACAACGAGAAAGTCTGTTTCTCCTTTGATCTGCTCTACATGCAAATCACGCGCCCCGCCACCACGTTTGACGATAGAAGGATAGGCTTGATTGGCAAGTTCCAAGAGTTCGGCTTTCTTGCTGGCAATCTTCTCTTGCGCTTGTTCAGGATCAGCAACGTGGTAAAGAGCTACCTGACCAATCATCTGGCGCTCATGTACTTGAGCAGTAAAGCCACCTGCTCGCTTGATGATTTTACTGGCATAACTAGCCGCAGCAACCACTGAGGGCTCTTCTGTCACATAAGGAACTGTGTAGTCCTGACCGTTCACCAAAAGTTCTGGAACGATAGAATAAGGCAGAGAAAAAGTTCCCACTACATTCTCACTCAGCTGGTCTGCAACAGCCAAGCTGACTTGTTCATCCTGCTCCAGACTGGTTTGCTTTTCAGGACTAAGGAGCGCCTGAGCTCGCAATAACTCAAGGCGCTCATGGTATGATTTTTTAGAAAATCCATTCCAACTTCTCTTCATTACTTTTCAACCTTGCTATAACGGCGTTGGTGGTCGACAATTTCAACCAAGGCATAATCTTGATGTTCATAGCCTGCAAATTGGGCTGAACCAGACTCATCCAACTGCAATTCTTCGAAGAAGACTTTTTCATAGTCTGCAACTGACAATGCTGTACGTTGCTTGAGTTTGCTCAAGCGATCCTTATCAAGGTAAGTTTCATAACCTTCGACCAGCTCTCCACTAAAGAACTCTGAAACCGCTCCACTTCCGTAACTGTAGAGGGCAATTTTATCTCCAGCCTTCAAAGTCTCTGCATTTTCCAAAAGAGAGAGGAGGCCGAGGAAGAGAGAACCTGTGTAGATATTCCCAATCATCTGACTATAGAGAATGGACTTATCAAAGTTCTCTTGCAAACTATCCTGTTTTTCTTTAGACAAAGTTTTGTCCATCATCTTGCGCAAGCCTTTTAGGGCCAACTTAGGATAAGGCAAGTGGAAGCAGATAGCCGCAAAGTCATCCATAGTCCAATCATAGCGTTTCTTGTATTCATCCCAAGTCGTTGTCAGGCAATCAAGATACTGTTGGGTCGAGTACATGCCATTTACATAAGGAGTGCTTGAATAGTTCGGACGCCAGAAATCCATGATGTCGCGTGTTTGAGCAACATTATCATTGTTAAAGGCCATGATGCGCGGATTTTGGGTGATCAACATCGCTACACTTCCAGCACCCTGAGTTGGTTCACCTGGAGTTCCCACACCATACTTGGCAATATCACTGGCAATGACCAAAACCTTAGACTCTGGAGAATTTTCCACATGCAATTTAGCATAATGAAGGGCAGCTGTTGCTCCATAGCAGGCTTCTTTGATTTCAAAGCTACGGGCAAAAGGCTGAATGCCTAATAGGCCATGAACAAAGACTGCCGCTGCCTTACTCTGGTCAATCCCTGACTCGGTCGCCACGATGACCATATCGATTTCTTCTTTTTCTTTGTCTGTTAAAATGGAGTTGCTTGCACTAGCTGCCAAGGTAACAATGTCCTCAGTCAGTGGCGCAATACTAATTTCATTTAACAAGAGTCCCTTGCTAAATTTTTCGGGGTCAACTCCCCTCGCTTCTGCTAAGTCTTGTAATTTCAAGACATATTGACTGGTTGCAAAACCAATCTTATCAATACCGATTGTCATATTTACCTCTGTTTTTTCATTCATTGTAAAAAATCGTTTCATTCTATTTTATCACAAATAGGGACAAAAGAGAGAAAAAAGACTTGATTCACCAAATCAAGTCTTTGCTTTGACTGCATTAGGAAGAGATTCTTCGTTGCTTTCGGATGTAGTAATAAAGCTTTAGAATTACCGTTCCACTTGCCATTCCGATAGAAATGACCAGAGCTAACATAACCACCAAAGTCGCGCTGGCAAGGGCATGGCTGTAATCGCCTGTCACAAAGAAAGCTGTCGTTCGATAGGATAAATAACCTGGCACCAAAGGGGCAAGAATGGCCAAGACAAAAACCACTGCTGGTGTCTTATAGACAATACTTAAAATCTGGCTGATGCAAGAGCCAATTACTGCCGCGATAAAGGTCGCAACAATAACATTGGTCGGTTCTTTGAGCACGAGATAAAGGAGCCAAACGCCCATTCCCAAAACACCACCAGGCAAGAGCATGGAACGCTGGACATTTAGTACGATTAGAAAGGTGATAATGGCGAGCAAACTCGCTACTGCTTGGAGTAAAATACTTGTTAGAGTCATCTTATGTCATCAAAACCAGGGCTACAGAGGTGCCGGCCCCTAAAGCGAGGGTAATGAGCAGGGATTCAAACATCTTGCTCATACCAGAGTTGATATGATTGGTCATGATATCTCGAACCGCATTGGTCAGAGCAATACCTGGAACAAAGGGCATGACGGCTCCTGCTATGATCAGGTCTGCCGTCGAAGGAAATCCAGTATAGCGAGCCCAGAGCTGGGCAATCAAGCCAAAAACAAAGGCACCCGCAAAAGCTGTTACAAAAGGAATTCGGATAAACTTCTCGACATAGAGAGAGAAGGCAAAACCAAATAAGGTCGCAATAGCTGCGCCAAAAGCGTCATAGACATTGCCCCCAAACATAATCGAGAAGAAAGGGGCACTGAGGGTTGCTGCTACAGTCACTTGGAGCCTGCTATAAGGAAGGGCTTGATTTCTGATTTCCTTCAGCTTTTTAAAAGCTGTAGAAAGATCGATCTGACCGCCCACAAGTTCTCGAGATACTTGGTTGACATCACAGACTTTTTCGATGTTATAGGAGGATGACGTCACCCGTTTCATACGAGAAATATTGGTGTTTTCAATCGAAAAGAAAATAGCCGCGGGCATGGCAAGAACATTGCAATCCACTATTCCCTGTGAATGGGCAATGCGAATCATGGTGTCCTCAACCCGATGAATCTCCGAACCACTTTTCAAGAGAATGGTTCCAGCTAGCATAATCACATCAATGACAGCATTTAACTCTTTTGATTCGTCCATTTTCTACTCCTATTTTCTACTCCCTTTATTCTATCACAAAAGTTCATGAAAAAAAATCTTTGTCATGATTTCATGACAAAGATTGGGTTAATTTCGTTCATTACTTGACGTTCTACTGCCATCTGAAGAATCCGTTGTAGGGTTGCTACCTTGATTGTTACTCTGTGAAGGCGTCGTGTCTGTTCCTGAATTTCCGTGTTGAGACGAACTTGATGAAGAAGGAAGTGGTTTTGGTTTATAAATAGAAATCTTAACACGTGTTTTATTGAGATCTACCTTTTCTCCAGGTTTAGGGTCCTGACTAACAACTGTTCCTGCAGTAGTTCCTTCAGGAGCAGTTGATACTTCCACAACTTCGATATTGGCCTCTTTTACACCAACAATCTGAGTCAAATTGTTCTTAGTAAATTCGAGACTTGAACCAATGTAACTTGGCATCGAAACGCTGGTTACCTTCTTAGCAACTGTTAAGGTAATCGTGCTGGCTTTCGTGAGATCGTAAGTGCTTCCTGCAGCTGGGGTTTGCCTAATGACTGTTCCTGGATCGCTTTCGCTAGATTCCTCTTCCTCGATCTTAATGAGGTTTTCTGGAACCTTTTTCTCTTTGAGCTCCGCGACAACATCCGAGGACTTACGTCCTACATAGTTACTTAGTTGGAAGGATTGCTTACCTGATGAAACGATTAGATTTACTTTGCTTCCTTCTTTTCGACCGCTTCTAGCTTCTGGATCTGTTCGAATGACGCGACCTTCGGCTACTGTGTCGCTGGCCTCTGTCTTTTCTTCACCTACTTCAAAATTAGCTTTCTTCAGTGTCTCTTTAGCTTCAGCAACTGTCTGTCCCGATACATCTGGAATAGCAATAGTCGCTGGAGTTCGGGAGAAGATCCAAATCAAAGAGGCTGCAACTAGCAAGGCACTGGCCAGTAAAATCATGTAGCGAGCTTTAAACTTCCGTTTTTTCGCTGGTTTTGGTACTGGTGCTTCATCTACCACCTGCTGAGTCTGCTGTTTTGATTGAGGTCGCTCTAATTGTGGCTTAGCCTTCGGAATAGAGGTCAGAGTGCTTTGTGGAACTTTAGGCAAGGTCTTGGTATCAACCTTGCTTGCCTCATCAAAGACTAGCTTTGGTTCTCTCCTACGATTGTGAGACAAACAACTTGACAAGTCCACATACATTTCTGATACAGACTGATAGCGATCTGTCAATTTCTTGGCCGTTGCCTTGATAACAACATTTTCCAAAGCTTGTGGTACTGCTGGATTCTCAGCAATAACAGATGGAAGTGGTTTTTGGAAATGCTGGAGGGCAATAGTCACTGCACTATCCCCATCATAAGGGATATGTCCTGTCAACATCTCATAGAAAATAATCCCCATAGCATAGATGTCACTCTGCACAGTTGCCTTGGAACCACGGGCCTGCTCAGGTGAGAGATAGTGGACTGAACCGAGCATGGAGTTAGTCTGTGTCAGACTGGTCTCTGCAAAAGCCACGGCAATCCCAAAGTCTGTAACTTTGGCAGTTCCATCTGGTGTCAATAGGATATTTTGAGGTTTCAAATCTCGGTGGATAATCCCTCTCGTATGCGCCAGACGCATCGCCAAGAGAATCTGTCCCATAATACGGACGGCTTCTTCGTTTGAGAGAGGGGAGTGTTCTTTGATATAACGTTTGAGATCAAGCCCTGCCACATACTCCATAGCCAGATACTGCTGACCGTCTTCTTCACCGATATCTGTTATTCGAACGATATGGGGATGATCCAGATCCGCCATGGCTCTCGCTTCACGTTGAAAACGTGCCACAGCAATCGGATCTGTCTGATAGTTAGTCCTCAGGACCTTAACCGCCACTTCTTCCCCGTCTAGGATCAAATCCTTGGCCAAGTAAACATCCGCCATGCCTCCTCGACCAATCTGTTTGATAATCCGATATCGTCCGGCAAAAATCTTGCCGATCTGGATCATTCTACTTCCTCCTCATTCATGTGAACAAGGGCAACCGTGATATTATCTAAGCCTCCTGCATTGTTTGCAAAACGAATCAAAGTTGCCGCCTTGTCTGCCAAGGAAATATCACTCGTTACAATATCGTAGATATCGCTTCCTGAGATCATATTGGTCAAGCCGTCACTGTTGAGCAAGAGGTAGTCTCCTGGCTCTAGGCTAACCATGCCAAAATCTGGTTGAATTTCATCTTTTTGCCCAATGGATTGGGTAATGATATTTTTCTGTGGATGAATTTCTGCCTCCTCTGGAGTTAGCTGACCAGCCTTTAGCAGAGCATTAACCAAAGAATGATCACTTGTGAGCTGGCGATAATTTTCACCACGGATCAAACCGATACGAGAATCACCGATATGGGCATAAATAGCTTGATTTCCAATAATGGCTACTGCTTCAAGCGTTGTTCCCATCCCCTTATAGGCTTCGTCTTTCCCCATCTGATGAATTTTTTGATTTTCAAGTTCCAGATAGTGGGCAAACCATTCACGGACCTCATTGACGGTGTCGATTTGGGTATCAACCCAAGCCACGCCCAGGTCTGTTACCGCCATCTCACTAGCGATATTGCCTGCACGGTGTCCTCCCATCCCGTCAGCCAAGAGGATCATGGTGCGCCCTGCTCGGTTGACAAAGTGATTGACATAGTCTTGGTTATTTGTTCGTTTCTGACCAACATCTGTTAATAATGCTATTTCCATTGTGTCAGTTCCTTCCTAATCAGATATCTTGCGGAATTGGCTGATAAAGAATCCATCACTTCCGTACAATTCAGGAGTAATTAAGATACAGCCGTCCTTCAAAATATCCTTGCATTCATGTTCTAGTTTAACCTGCTCAAACTCGGGGTGACTTTCTAAAAATGCCTCAACGACGTGAAAGTTTTCCTCTGAGACGATAGTGCAGGTACTATACGTTATTATACCACCTTTTCGTAAGGTTTGACAAACACTACCTAGTATTTCCAGCTGAATTTGCTGTAATGATGCGAAATCCGCCATTTCTTTATTGTATTTGATATCTGGTTTGCGACGCAAGAGTCCAATCCCAGAACAAGGGGCATCTACTAAAATCTTATCAAAGGAGTCCTTTTCAAAAAACTCATGTACCTTTCTGGCATCCAATTTTTGCGTTTGCACCCGATCCGCCACACCCAAACGTTGGGCGTTTTCTTGGATCAAATCCAACTTGTGATCATAAAGGTCCAAAGCTGTCACCTTACCAGATGTGAGGTAAGAAGCCATATGGGCTGTTTTTCCACCCGGAGCCGCACAGGCATCTAGAACCCGCTCATCTCCTTGTAAATCAAGAGTGGGAGCAACCAGTTGACTAGATTCGTCTTGGATGGTAATGGCTCCCTCGGCGAACAAATCATGTCCCGCAAAGTGTCCCTGCTCCTTGACCAGACCAGTGGCCGCTAAAGGGGAATCAGTTACCTCTAACAAAGCTTTGATTTCCTCTTTTCGGCTTAAGTCGGTCACTCGTATGCTGGCTTTGCTGCGCACCAAGAGGCTTTCAAAAATGGCTTGTGCTCTCTCTTCACCGTATTCTTCCTTGAGTTTAGACACGAGCCAAACTGGGAGAGAATAGGCAATGGAATCACGCTTGTTTTTGCGTTTGATACTGTCAATGTCTGGCCAGCCTTCTCGCAAGATACGACGAAGGACGGCGTTGACTAATTTTTCACTGCCTTTTTTACGCGCTTTGGCTAGTTCCACTGCTTCATTAACAACAGCGTGATTAGGAATCTTATCCAGATACCGAAGTTGGTAAGCGCTCAGAAGGAGCAGGATATAGAGCCAGTTATCTAGCTTATCCCGGTCTTCGATAAAGTGGGACAGGTACCATTCCAGAGTCAGTTTTCGGGCTACCGTACCGTAGACAATCTCTGTCACCAACCCCTTATCTGTTGCTGAGAGGTGACTGCACTTGAGGTGTTTGTTTAAGGCAATATTGGAGTATGCTTGGTTGATAAAAACATCCTCTAATACTGCTAGAGCTAGACTTCTAGCCGTTTCTACTTTAGTCACCAAATCGTTCTCCTACAGTCAATGTCCGTCCAACTCCGTTGAGGAAGGAAGCAATGTCCATCTTAGGCTTCCCAGCTGGCTGCACTTGCTTGAGAGATAGAGCTCCTTCAGCCGTTGCGACAATCAATTCCTTTTTGCCAATAGAGAGGATCTCACCTGGATTTCCCTGACCTTCTACTGGTAGGGCTTCATAAATCTTAAAGCGGTCTCCTTTAAGAAAAGTATGGGCAACAGGCCATGGATTCATCCCTCTGATTTGGTTAAAGAGTTGGCGATTGGTTTTAGTCCAATCCAGTTTCTCTTCCTCTGGCTTGATATTTGGCGAGAAAGTGACTTGACTAGGATCTTGTAGTTCAGGTTGGATTTCTCCTGCTAGGTAGCCAGGTAGCGTATCCAAAAGCAAATCGCGACCAACGATTGCCAATTTTTCAAACAAGGTGCCGACATTGTCCTCGTCTGTGATAGGAATGCTACGACGGGAAATCATATCACCTGCATCCATTTCTTTAACCATTTCCATGATGGTCACACCAGCTTCCTCATCCCCTTGAATCAGGGCATAATGAATGGGAGCTCCACCACGGTGTTTGGGAAGAAGGGAAGCGTGAACATTGACCGCAAAGTCCATGCTATCAAGGAGTTTACTTGGGAGAAATTGCCCAAAAGCAGCAGTGATAATCCCATCAGCTCCTAGCTTCATAATGTCTTCCATCTCTGGACTTCCAGATAATTTTTCAGGTTGGTAGATAGGAAGACCTGCTTCTTTGGCGGCCTGCTTGACTGGGGTTTCTTGGATCACTTTTTTACGGCCAACAGCGCGGTCTGGCTGGGTCACAACAGCCAGAATCTCGTAACGGTTGTCTGATAACAACCCCTTCAAAACTGTCGCTGAAAAATCAGGTGTCCCCATAAAGATTAGTTTTGTCATTTCTTCTCCTTCTTATAAAAATTGCTGCGGTTCGTGGTCAATGCTGAGACGAAGCTCGCTATTTTCACGTTCTTGAGTCAAGGCCAAGACCTGATTGAGGGTTGGACCCAGCTCATCTTCTAAACGGTATTTAATCAAAATCTGGTAATGATAAAGGTTGTGGGTACGGGCGATTGGTTTTGGCGTTGGTCCAAGGATTTTACTAGTTTCCGATAAACCTGATCGCAAAATTCCCATGACTTCATAGGCACGTTTGACGACCTCTTCTTCTTTCTTGTGAGAGAGGGTAATCCCAATAGTGAAATAATAAGGCGGATAGCCGAGTTGGCGTCTGATACTCATTTCATAGGCATAAAAACCTTCATAGTCTTGGTCTTTGGCAAATCGAATGGCATAGTGCTCCGGATTGTAAGACTGGATCAAGACCTGCCCAGCTTTTTCCGCACGGCCTGCACGGCCTGCCACCTGAGTTAAGAGTTGGAAGGTTCTCTCGGAAGAACGGAAATCAGGCAGATTCAAGGCCGTATCCGCATTGAGCACTCCGACCAAGGTCACATTTGGAAAATCCAAGCCCTTAGCAATCATCTGAGTTCCCAGCAAGATATCTGCTTCACCTTGGCCAAACTGGTCAAGAAGAGCTTGGTGACTGCCTTTCTTACGGGTCGTATCCACATCCATCCGTAGAATGCGTGCCTGAGGAAAGAGCTCTGCTAGCTCATCATAGGCTTTCTGAGTCCCCGTCCCGTAGTAACGAATACTGCGGCTTTGACAGTTGGGACAGACATGAGGAATCCCCTTTGAAAATCCACAGTAATGGCAGTTCATGGTCTTGGTATCCATGTGGAGAGTCAGAGAAATATCACAGTTGGGACAGCTATCTACCGTTCCACACTCCCGACACATAACAAAACTAGAATAACCCCGACGGTTGAGCATGAGGACTGCCTGTTCTTTTTTATCCAAACGGTCTTGGATGGCTTCTAGCAAAGGAGGGGTAAAGTTTGATGTCTCATTTTGTCCGATATAGTCCCGAAAGTCAATCACTTGAACCTCAGGAATAGTGGCTAAAGGATTGGCCCGTTGGGTTAGCCGCAAGTGTTGATAGACACCTTTTCCAGCCCGCGCACGGCTTTCCAGACTTGGTGTCGCTGAACCAAGGACCAGGGCTGCTTGATTGTACTGGGCCCGTAGAATGGCGACCTCTCTAGCATGATAACGGGGATTGCTGTCTTGTTTGTAGCTAGCTTCATGCTCTTCATCGATAATTATGACGCCTAGACTTTTCAAAGGTGCAAAGATGGCTGATCTAGCGCCAATAACAACTTGGGCATCGCCGCGCTCAACCTTGCGCCATTCATCGTACTTTTCACCACTGGACAGGCCTGAGTGAAGAATGGCCACTTTCTCGCCGAAACGAGCAATGAAACGCTCTGTCATCTGCGGCGTCAGAGAAATCTCAGGTACCAGCAAAATGGCCGTCTTGCCCTTGTCCAAGGCTCCTTGGATGATCTGTAAGTAAACCTCAGTTTTCCCACTTCCTGTAATTCCTTGGAGGAGGAAAGGAGGCTGTTGACTGCCAATAGCACTGACAACCGCATCACGTGCCTGTCTTTGTTCAGGATTCAATTCCAAAGGTTGGCTGACTTCAATGCCTTCAAAATAAACAGCTGAGCGTTGCACTTCCTTTTGGACTATGGACACAGCACCTTGTTCCACAAAGAAGTTGACTTGCTCCCGCGAATAAGACTCTAACAAGCTAGCCAGAGGAGCACTTTCAGGATGAGACAGCAAATAGTCTCTCAGCTCTGCCTTTTTCTTAGCACGGGTAGAAATCTCAGTCTGCTCTAGTCGATTAGCATCAACCTCATACCAAGACTGGGTCTTGACCTTCTTTTGATCGACTGCCTGGTATTCTAAACGGAGTAGCCCTTTTCTAGTCAAACGCATCATTTCTGCCTGTTTGGCAAAGTCTAGAGAAGAAAAGGCTAGCGAAGCTTCTGAACCAAACAAACGCTCTTTGTCTGCCTGACTCAGACCTTCCAGAGGATAGAGAATCTTATCATAACTAGAGTTTAAAAATCCCGGCAACATGGCTTTTAGAATGGAGATTTTGTAAGAAAAGACAGACTTGCGTAACTCCTCAGCCAGCCAGAGTTGCTCTTGAGTCAAGACGGGGGAAAAGTCTAGCACTTCTGCAATCTCCTTCAAGTCCTGATCAGCTACTTCTCCCGACTGGGACTCCAAACCTAGCACAATTCCTTGGATCAAACGATTGCCCTTGCCGAAGGGGACATGGACCCGCATACCGACTTCCAGCATCTCTACAAATTCTTCAGGGACCTTATAACTATAGGGCTGGTCCGTCTGCATCAGGGGAACATCCACGATAATCTTTGCGATAGCCATTTTCTCACCTCCTTCTTGTCAGTAAATTCTTGCAATAGAAAAAATAAGATTGAGTCCCCCCAACCTTAAATTTTTTCACCATCTTCTTTTTCTTTAGCGATTTGCTCTTTGATTTTCTTTTCTTCTTCTTCTTTGCGGCGTTTTTCTTCTTCGATACGGAGACGAACCGCTTCACGTTTTCCTTCTGGATCTGGGTGAATCGTAACGTTTCCAGACTCGATTTCTTCTAAAGCACGAAGAGTTGATTTTTCAGACTTAAACTCTTGAGTTGCTGGCGCGCCTGCTTCTAGTTCGTGGGCACGCTTTGCTTCCAAGATTACGAGTGAATATTTTGATGGCACCTTGTCTAGCAAGGTATCAATAGAGGGTTTTAACATCATTTGCTTGTACCTGTTTCCTATAGTTTATCGAGTAGTTGGAGATTTTGGCAACATCTCCTGGTAATGACCAATGACACGGTCCACACGGAAGTGTTCTGCTTCGATCACACGCTTGACACGTTCAGCAGCGAGGGGCACCTGATCGTTGACAATGGCATAATCATACTCACGCATGAGGGCAATTTCTTCCTTGGCTTTTTCGATTCGTTGGGCAATCACTTCCGCGCTATCTGTTCCACGACCTACCAAACGATCTTGCAATTCATCCAAATCTGGTGGCGTTAGAAAGATAAAGACGGCATCTGGAACCTTTTTCTTAACCTGAAGGGCTCCTTGGACTTCAATCTCAAGAAAGACATCGATTCCCTTATCCAGAGTTTCATTGACATAAGTAAGAGGAGTTCCATAGTAGTTACCGACATATTCTGCATATTCCAACATCTGGCCTTGACGGATCAGCTCTTCGAACTCTTCACGAGTACGGAAGAAATAGTCCACCCCGTCCACTTCACCAGGACGTTGCGCACGCGTCGTCATCGATACAGAGTATTGAAATTGATTCTCAGAACTCTCAAAAATCTCTCTTCTAACCGTTCCTTTCCCAACTCCTGAAGGACCAGAAAAAACGATTAGCAAGCCTCGGTCTGCCATTATGTCTCCTTTAGTTAGTCTGTGAAATAAAGTGAAATTTCTCTCGGATACTGATGATAAAGTCAGTTATCCTCCTACAGTCTTTCTATCTAGTGTAACAAAAAAGCAGTAATATTTCAACTGCTCTTTCTTATTTATTTAGCATAATCTACTGCACGAAGTTCGCGAATCACGGTTACCTTGATATTTCCTGGATAATCGAGATTGTTTTCAATTTTCTCACGAACTTTGTGAGCCAAGATTGTGACTTTGTCGTCTTTGATTTGTCCTGGATTAACCATGATACGGATTTCACGTCCTGCTTGAAGGGCAAAGCTATTTTGCACCCCTTCAAAGCCATTGGCGATTTCTTCCAAATCATGGAGACGCTTGATATAGCTTTCAAGAGACTCGCTACGAGCACCTGGACGCGCTGCACTCAAGGCATCTGCTGCTGCAACGATCACTGCGATGACGCTTTCTGCTTCCACATCACCGTGGTGGCTAGCAATCGTATTGACCACAACTGGGTGTTCCTTGTACTTACGAGCCAACTCCGTACCAATCTCAACGTGGCTACCTTCAACCTCGCGGTCAATAGCTTTTCCGATGTCA
The DNA here is from genome assembly GCF_016028255.1 of Streptococcus oralis. Taxonomy (NCBI): domain Bacteria; kingdom Bacillati; phylum Bacillota; class Bacilli; order Lactobacillales; family Streptococcaceae; genus Streptococcus; species Streptococcus oralis. The sequence goes on along the minus strand of NZ_CP065707.1, from coordinate 856,304 downwards.
TGAAGGAATCCAGCACGACGGGCAAGAGCTGCATTTTCACCAAGTTCACTCGCGATGATACCAGATAACTTAGCAACCTCAATCGAATGACGCAAGACATTTTGTCCATATGAAGTACGGAACTGCAAACGTCCCATAATCTTCATCAAGTCTGGATGGAGGTTTGGCGCACCAATCTCATAAGCAGCAGCCTCCCCATATTCACGGATTTTATTGTCAATCTCCTGACGGTTTTTCTCCACCAACTCCTCGATACGAGCTGGGTGGATACGGCCATCCTTGAGCAACATTTCCATGGTCATACGAGCAATTTCACGACGAATCGGATCAAATCCTGACAAGGTTACCACTTCTGGCGTATCGTCGATGATGACATCTACCCCTGTCAAACTTTCAAAGGTACGAATATTGCGTCCTTCACGACCGATAATGCGTCCCTTCATAGTATCATCTGGTAGGTGAACTGTCGAGTTTGTTGACTCTGCTACATACTCACCAGCGATACGCTGCATAGCCTGAACCAAGATATCTTTCGCAATCTTGTCTGAACGTTCCTTCACCTCTTGCTCAGCCTCACGAATGCGGCTAGCAATTTCCTTGGTCAAGTTTTCCTCTGTCTGAGCCAAGATAATATCTCGAGCCTCAGTTTGGGAAAGGGAACCGATACGTTCAAGTTCAGCTTCTTTTTGTCTTTCGACTTCCTCTAATTGCTCTTCACGTGCATCAAGGTTTTTTGCTCTATCAGAAATACTTTGTTCTTTTTGTTCAAGTGTTTTTTCTTTGTTCGTCAAATTGTCGTCTTTGCGGTCAAGGCTCGCAGCTCTCTCCGTCAAACGACTTTCGATTTGCTTGAGTTCCTGACGTTCTGACTTAAATTCAGCGTCCACTTCTTCACGGTATTTTCTGGCTTCCTCTTTGGCCTCCAATAGTGCTTCTTTTTTAAGAGACTTGCTTTCGCTCTTAGCTTCATTTAGCAATAAATCCGCTTCGCGCTCAGCTTGTCCTCGTAAATTAGTTGCTTCTTGTTCAGCATTTAGAAGCATCAACTCTGCAGCCTCTTGAGATGATTTCATCTTAGCTGAGATGCTGACATATCCAATGACTAAACCAATGATGACGGCAAAAACAACAATCGCAATAGTCATGATTTCCATGTTTTTACCTCATTAAATTTGTTTATCGAATGACATACATTCCTTAATATTCTATCATAAAAAACCGATTTCCACAAACCCAAATTGAAGAGTTTTGTGTGAATTTTTGAAGAAATTCCTTAGATTTCAAAGCAAAATAAAGATTCTTTAAAAATTTAAATTTCCACGAAAAACGAAGCAAAAAAGAGCAATCACCCACCAAATACTACTTCTACAAATGGCTTAGAGAAAGTTCAGGAACAAGCGAAAGCGGTTCACTGTAGACAGATTCAACAGCCAGATCCCTATCGTCACACTACTTCAAAATACCAAAATTATACTGAATAAATTTCACATATTCCAACATCTCAGTCGCGCTATAATAAAGCCTTTTATCCTCAAACTTTCAGAGAAACTTTAGCACCTTGTGAGATTGACAGCCAGACGTTGACTTGTTCTGGTGAACTTCGCCATTAGTTAAAAGCAATCAGCAAGAATATAAGATATCTAGTATTTGATTTTCAAAAATTTAGAGTGATAATTCTCGTTACTTTGAATATTAGAAAAGAGAGAATCAATCTGACTCTCTCTCATGCTTAGTTAGATGTCACTCTCCACAGTTGACAAAGATCCAAAAACCCCAGATAGCCTTAGGCCATCTGGGGTTCTTGTTTTCATCGCTAAAATGATATCAACAATTTCATTTTAGTCGATTTTTGGGACTTAGTCTTCTAAATCCATTTCAGAAGCTGCTGATTTCTTCTTCTTGCCAAGAAGAGAGGCAGTTGCCAAGGCAGCTACTCCTAATCCAAGACCAGCAAATTGGTTACTTGCAGTTCCTGTATTTGGAAGTTTTCTACCGTTTGAACGTCCTGGTCCAGCAGGTTGTTGTGCAGGAGCTTGTGAGTGGTTCAATGCACTTGAGATTGAAGCACTGTCAGACAAGCTAGCTGAGGTACTTGCGCTGTTGCTCAAGCTTGTGCTTGCTGATTCAGATGCACTGATTGAAGCAGATACACTGTTGCTCAAGCTTGCTGAAGTTGAGGCATTGCCTGAACCATTGCTTGTACTTGTTGAACCTGAACCACTACCTGAGTTGTTGCTTGCGCTGATTGAAGCAGAAGCTGATTGGCTTGCTGATACAGATGCTGAAGTGCTTTGACTTGCAGATACTGATGCGCTAGCTGATTGACTAGCTGAGCCATTGCTTGTGCTTGTTGAACCTGAACCGCTACCTGAGTTGTTGCTTGCACTGATTGAAGCTGAAGCTGATTGGCTAGCTGATACAGACGCTGAAGTGCTTTGACTTGCAGATACTGATGCGCTAGCTGATTGACTAGCTGAGCCATTGCTTGTGCTTGTTGAACCTGAACCGCTACCTGAGTTGTTGCTTGCACTGATTGAGGCTGAAATGCTGTCACTCAAGCTTGTGCTTGTTGAGACTGACTCACTTGCGCTGATTGATGCTGAAGTACTATCGCTCAATGACACACTTACTGATTTGCTGAGTGAAACTGATTCACTTGCACTTACAGATTCAAGGTAGCTAGGAAGGTTAAACTCTGGCTTAGATTCGCTTGTTGGATCACCCTTACTATAGCTGAATGAGTTAGATTGTTGTGACGCACTTGTACTCAAACTACTTGAAACGCTATTGCTAAGTGATGTAGATGTGCTTACGCTGTTACTCAAGCTTACTGAAGTACTTGTTGAAACTGAAGTACTACTTGAGTTGTTGCTTGCTGATTCAGATGCACTGATTGAAGCAGACACGCTGTTGCTCAAGCTTGTGCTTGCTGATTCAGATGCACTGATTGAAGCAGATACACTGTTGCTCAAGCTTGTGCTTGCTGATTCAGATGCACTGATTGAGGCAGATACGCTGTTGCTCAAGCTTGTGCTTGCTGATTGGCTAGCACTAATTGAAGCAGATACGCTGTTGCTCAAGCTTGTGCTTGCTGATTGGCTAGCACTGATTGAAGCTGACACGCTGTTGCTCATGCTTGTGCTTGTTGATTGGCTCGCACTAATTGAAGCTGACACGCTGTTACTCAAGCTTGTGCTTGCTGATTCAGATGCACTGATTGAAGCTGACACGCTGTTGCTCAAGCTTGTGCTTACTGATTGGCTCGCACTGATTGAGGCTGATACGCTGTTGCTCAAGCTTGTGCTTACTGATTGGCTCGCACTGATTGAAGCTGACACGCTGTTGCTCAAGCTTGTGCTTACTGATTGGCTCGCACTGATTGAGGCTGATACGCTGTTGCTCAAGCTTGTGCTTGCTGAGTGGCTAGCACTAATTGAAGCAGATACGCTGTTGCTCATGCTTGTGCTTGCTGATACTGAAGCACTGATTGACGCTGATACGCTGTTGCTCAAGCTTGTGCTTGCTGATTGACTCGCACTGATTGACGCTGACACGCTGTTGCTCAAGCTTGTGCTTGCTGATTGACTCGCACTGATTGACGCTGATACGCTGTTGCTCAAGCTTGTGCTTGCTGATTGGCTGGCACTGATTGAAGCTGATACGCTGTTGCTCAAGCTTGTGCTTGCTGATACTGAAGCACTAATTGAAGCAGATACGCTGTTACTCAAGCTTGTGCTTGCTGATTCAGATGCACTAATTGACGCTGACACGCTGTTGCTCAAGCTTGTGCTTACTGATTGGCTAGCACTGATTGAAGCAGATACGCTGTTGCTCAAGCTTGTGCTTGCTGATTCAGATGCACTAATTGACGCTGACACGCTGTTGCTCAAGCTTGTGCTTACTGATTGGCTAGCACTGATTGAAGCTGATACGCTGTTGCTCAAGCTTGTGCTTGCTGAGTGGCTAGCACTAATTGAAGCAGATACGCTGTTGCTCATGCTTGTGCTTGCTGATACTGAAGCACTGATTGACGCTGATACGCTGTTGCTCAAGCTTGTGCTTGCTGATTGACTCGCACTGATTGACGCTGACACGCTGTTGCTCAAGCTTGTGCTTGCTGATTGACTCGCACTGATTGAAGCTGATACGCTGTTGCTCAAGCTTGTGCTTGCTGATTGACTCGCACTGATTGACGCTGACACGCTGTTGCTCAAGCTTGTGCTTGCTGATTGACTCGCACTGATTGACGCTGATACGCTGTTGCTCAAGCTTGTGCTTGCTGATTGGCTGGCACTGATTGAAGCTGATACGCTGTTGCTCAAGCTTGTGCTTGCTGATTGGCTGGCACTGATTGAGGCAGATACGCTGTTGCTCATGCTTGTGCTTGCTGATTGGCTAGCACTGATTGAGGCAGATACGCTGTTGCTCATGCTTGTGCTTGCTGATTGGCTAGCACTGATTGACGCTGACACGCTGTTGCTCAAGCTTGTACTTGCTGATTGACTCGCACTGATTGACGCTGATACGCTGTTGCTCAAGCTTGTGCTTGCTGATTCAGATGCACTAATTGAAGCAGATACGCTGTTGCTCAAGCTTGTGCTTGCTGATTCAGATGCACTAATTGAAGCAGACACGCTGTTGCTCAAGCTTGTGCTTGCTGAGTGGCTCGCACTGATTGAAGCAGACACGCTGTTGCTCAAGCTTGTGCTTGCTGATTCAGATGCACTAATTGATGCAGACACGCTGTTGCTCATGCTTGTGCTTGCTGATTGGCTAGCACTGATTGACGCTGACACGCTGTTGCTCAAACTTGTACTTGCTGATTGACTCGCACTGATTGACGCTGATACGCTGTTGCTCAAGCTTGTGCTTGCTGATTCAGATGCACTAATTGAAGCAGATACGCTGTTGCTCAAGCTTGTGCTTGCTGATTCAGATGCACTAATTGAAGCAGATACGCTGTTGCTCAAGCTTGTGCTTGCTGATTCAGATGCACTAATTGAAGCAGACACGCTGTTGCTCATGCTTGTGCTTGCTGAGTGGCTCGCACTGATTGAAGCAGACACGCTGTTGCTCAAGCTTGTGCTTGCTGATTCAGATGCACTAATTGAAGCAGACACGCTGTTGCTCAAGCTTGTGCTTGCTGAGTGGCTCGCACTGATTGAAGCAGACACGCTGTTGCTCAAGCTTGTGCTTGCTGATTCAGATGCACTAATTGATGCAGACACGCTGTTGCTCATGCTTGTGCTTGCTGAGTGGCTCGCACTGATTGAAGCAGACACGCTGTTGCTCAAGCTTGTGCTTGCTGAGTGGCTCGCACTGATTGAAGCAGACACGCTGTTGCTCATGCTTGTGCTTGCTGAGTGGCTCGCACTGATTGAAGCAGATACGCTGTTACTCAAGCTTGTGCTTGCTGATTGGCTCGCACTGATTGATGCAGACACGCTGTTGCTCAAGCTTGTGCTTGCTGATACTGAAGCACTGATTGATGCAGACACGCTGTTACTCAAGCTTGTGCTTGCTGATACTGAAGCACTAATTGAAGCAGACACGCTGTTGCTCAAGCTTGTGCTTGCTGATTGGCTTGCACTGATTGAGGCAGACACGCTGTTGCTCAAGCTTGTGCTTGCTGATTCAGATGCACTGATTGATGCTGACACGCTGTTGCTCAAGCTTGTGCTTACTGATTGGCTTGTACTGATTGACGCTGATACGCTGTTGCTCAAACTTGTGCTTACTGATTGGCTAGCACTGATTGATTCGGATACGCTGTTGCTCATGCTTGTGCTTACTGATTGGCTAGCACTGATTGATTCGGATACGCTGTTGCTCATGCTTGTGCTTGATGAGTGGCTCGCACTTACAGACGCTGAAGCTGATTGGCTTGCAGATACTGATGCGCTAGTTGATTGGCTTGCACTTACAGACGCTGAAGCTGATTGGCTTGCAGATACTGATGCGCTAGCTGATTGACTAGCTGATACAGATGCTGAAGTTGATTGACTTGAGCTTACTGATGCGCTAGCTGATTGACTAGCTGATACAGATGCTGAAGTTGATTGACTTGAGCTTACTGATGCTGAAGCTGATTGGCTTGCAGATACTGATGCGCTAGCTGATTGACTAGCTGATACAGATGCTGAAGCTGATTGACTTGCAGATACTGATGTGCTTGCTGATTGGCTTGCACTTACAGACGCTGAAGCTGATTGGCTTGCAGATACTGATGCGCTAGCTGATTGACTTGCTGATACAGATGCTGAAGCTGATTGACTTGCACTTACAGACGCTGAAGTTGATTGGCTTGCAGATACTGATGCGCTAGTTGATTGGCTAGCTGATACAGATGCTGAAGCTGATTGGCTTGAGCTTACTGATGCTGAAGTGCTTTGGCTTGCAGATACTGATGCTGAAGCTGATTGGCTTGCTGATACAGACGCTGAAGCTGATTGGCTAGCTGATACTGATGCTGATGCTGATTCACTTGAGCTTACTGATGCTGATGCTGATTGGCTTGAGCTTACTGATGCTGAAGTTGATTGGCTAGCTGATACAGAAGCTGAAGCTGATTCACTTGCAGATACAGACGCTGAAGCTGATTGGCTTGCAGATACTGATGCGCTAGCTGATTGACTTGCTGATACAGATGCTGAAACTGATTGGCTTGAGCTTACAGAAGCTGAAGCTGATTGGCTTGCAGATACTGATGCTGAAGCTGATTGGCTTGAGCTTACTGATGCTGAAGTTGATTGACTTGAGCTTACTGATGCGCTTGCTGATTGGCTTGCACTTACAGACGCTGAAGCTGATTGGCTTGCAGATACTGATGCTGAAGCTGATTGACTTGCACTTACTGATGCGCTAGCTGATTCACTTGCAGATACTGATGCGCTTGCTGATTGACTTGCACTTACTGATGCGCTAGCTGATTGGCTTGCAGATACTGATGCGCTAGCTGATTGGCTTGCAGATACTGATGCGCTAGCTGATTGACTAGCTGATACAGATGCTGAAGCTGATTGGCTAGCACTTACAGATGCTGAAGCTGATTGGCTTGCAGATACAGATGCTGAAGCTGATTGACTTGCTGATACAGATGCGCTAGCTGATTGGCTTGAGCTTACTGATGCTGAAGCTGATTGGCTTGAGCTTACTGATGCTGAAGCTGATTGGCTTGCTGATACAGATGCTGAAGCTGATTGACTTGCTGATACAGATGCGCTAGCTGATTGGCTTGCTGATACAGATGCTGAAACTGATTGGCTTGAGCTTACAGAAGCTGAAGCTGATTGGCTTGAGCTTACTGATGCTGATGCTGAAGCTGATTGGCTTGAGCTTACTGATGCTGAAGTTGATTGGCTTGAGCTTACAGAAGCTGAAGCTGATTGGCTTGCAGATACTGATGCTGAAGCTGATTGGCTTGAGCTTACTGATGCTGAAGCTGATTGACTTGCACTTACTGATGCGCTAGCTGATTCACTTGCAGATACTGATGCGCTTGCTGATTGACTTGCACTTACTGATGCGCTAGCTGATTGGCTTGCAGATACTGATGCGCTAGCTGATTGGCTTGCAGATACTGATGCGCTAGCTGATTGACTAGCTGATACAGATGCTGAAGCTGATTGGCTAGCACTTACAGACGCTGAAGCTGATTGACTTGCACTTACAGACGCTGAAGTTGATTGGCTTGCAGATACTGATGCGCTAGTTGATTGGCTAGCTGATACAGATGCTGAAGCTGATTGGCTTGAGCTTACTGATGCTGAAGTGCTTTGGCTTGCAGATACTGATGCTGAAGCTGATTGGCTTGCTGATACAGACGCTGAAGCTGATTGGCTAGCTGATACTGATGCTGATGCTGATTCACTTGAGCTTACTGATGCTGATGCTGATTGGCTTGCTGATACAGATGCTGAAACTGATTGGCTTGCACTTACAGACGCTGAAGCTGATTGGCTTGCAGATACTGATGCTGAAGCTGATTGGCTAGCTGATACTGATGCTGATTGACTAGCACTTACTGATGCTGAAGCGCTTTGGCTTGCTGATACAGACGCAGAGTGGCTCGCGCTTGCTGAGATAGAAGCTGAGTTCTGGTTGTTAGATGCTGAAGCTGAGGCACTTTGGCTTGCAGATACTGATGCTGAAGCTGATTGACTTGAGCTTACTGATGCGCTAGTTGATTGGCTAGCTGATACAGATGCTGAAGCTGATTCACTTGCAGATACTGATGCGCTTGCTGATTGGCTAGCTGATACAGACGCTGAAGTTGATTGACTTGAGCTTACTGATGCGCTTGCTGATTGGCTTGCAGATACTGATGCTGAAGCACTTTGGCTTGCTGATACAGAAGCTGAAGCTGATTGACTTGAGCTTACAGACGCTGAAGCTGATTGGCTTGCACTTACAGATGCTGAAGCTGATTGACTAGCTGATACAGATGCTGAAGCTGATTGGCTTGCAGATACTGATGCTGAAGCTGATTGACTAGCTGATACAGATGCTGAAGCTGATTGACTTGCAGATACTGATGCTGAAGCTGATTCACTTGCAGATACTGATGCGCTAGTTGATTGGCTAGCTGATACAGATGCTGAAGCTGATTGGCTTGCTGATACAGATGCTGAAGCTGATTGACTTGAGCTTACTGATGCTGAAGCTGATTCACTTGCAGATACTGATGCGCTAGTTGATTGACTTGAGCTTGCTGATTGGCTAGCTGATACAGATGCTGAAGCTGATTCACTTGCAGATACTGATGCTGAAGCTGATTGACTTGAGCTTACTGATGCGCTTGCTGATTGGCTAGCTGATACAGATGCTGAAGCTGATTCACTTGCAGATACTGATGCTGAAGCTGATTCACTTGCAGATACTGATGCTGAAGTTGATTGACTTGCAGATACTGATGCGCTAGTTGATTGGCTAGCTGATACAGATGCTGAAGCTGATTCACTTGAGCTTACTGATGCGCTAGTTGATTGGCTTGCAGATACTGATGCTGAAGCTGATTGACTTGCAGATACTGATGCTGAAGCTGATTGACTTGAGCTTACTGATGCGCTAGTTGATTGGCTAGCTGATACAGATGCTGAAGCTGATTCACTTGCAGATACTGATGCGCTTGCTGATTGGCTAGCTGATACAGACGCTGAAGTTGATTGACTTGAGCTTACTGATGCGCTTGCTGATTGGCTTGCAGATACTGATGCTGAAGCACTTTGGCTTGCTGATACAGAAGCTGAAGCTGATTGACTTGAGCTTACAGACGCTGAAGCTGATTGGCTTGCACTTACAGATGCTGAAGCTGATTCACTTGCAGATACTGATGCGCTTGCTGATTGGCTAGCTGATACAGACGCTGAAGTTGATTGACTTGAGCTTACTGATGCGCTTGCTGATTGGCTAGCTGATACAGATGCTGAAGCTGATTCACTTGCAGATACTGATGCTGAAGCTGATTCACTTGCAGATACTGATGCGCTAGTTGATTGACTTGCAGATACTGATGCTGAAGTACTTTGACTTGCTGATACAGACGCTGAAGCTGATTGGCTAGCTGATACTGATGCTGATTGACTAGCACTTACTGATGCTGAAGCGCTTTGGCTTGCTGATACAGACGCAGAGTGGCTCGCGCTTGCTGAGATAGAAGCTGAGTTCTGGTTGTTAGATGCTGAAGCTGAGGCACTTTGGCTAGCACTTACTGATGCTGAAGTACTTTGACTTGCTGATACAGACGCTGAAGCTGATTGGCTAGCTGATACTGATGCTGATTGACTAGCACTTACTGATGCTGAAGCGCTTTGGCTTGCTGATACAGACGCAGAGTGGCTCGCGCTTGCTGAGATAGAAGCTGAGTTCTGGTTGTTAGATGCTGAAGCTGAGGCACTTTGGCTTGCAGATACTGATGCTGAAGTACTTTGACTTGCTGATACAGACGCTGAAGCTGATTGGCTAGCTGATACTGATGCTGATTGACTAGCACTTACTGATGCTGAAGCGCTTTGGCTCGCACTAATTGACGCAGAGTGGCTCGCGCTTGCTGAGATAGAAGCTGAGTTCTGGTTGTTAGATGCTGATGCTGAAGCTGATTGGCTTGCAGATACTGATGTTGAAGCACTTTGACTAGCTGACTCTGATGCGCTTGCTGATTGGCTAGCTGATACAGAAGCGGATTGACTTGCACTTACTGATGCTGAAGCGCTTTGGCTTGCTGATACAGACGCAGAGTGGCTCGCGCTTGCTGAGATAGAAGCTGAGTTCTGGTTGTTAGATGCTGAAGCTGAAGCTGATTGGCTTGCAGATACTGATGCTGAAGTATTTTGACTTGCTGATACAGACGCTGAAGCTGATTGGCTAGCTGATACTGATGCTGATTGACTAGCACTTACTGATGCTGAAGCGCTTTGGCTTGCTGATACAGACGCAGAGTGGCTCGCGCTTGCTGAGATAGAAGCTGAGTTCTGGTTGTTAGATGCTGAAGCTGAGGCACTTTGGCTAGCACTTACTGATGCTGAAGTACTTTGACTTGCTGATACAGACGCTGAAGCTGATTGGCTAGCTGATACTGATGCTGATTGACTAGCACTTACTGATGCTGAAGCGCTTTGGCTTGCTGATACAGACGCAGAGTGGCTCGCGCTTGCTGAGATAGAAGCTGAGTTCTGGTTGTTAGATGCTGAAGCTGAGGCACTTTGGCTTGCAGATACTGATGCTGAAGTACTTTGACTTGCTGATACAGACGCTGAAGCTGATTGGCTAGCTGATACTGATGCTGATTGACTAGCACTTACTGATGCTGAAGCGCTTTGGCTTGCTGATACAGACGCAGAGTGGCTCGCGCTTGCTGAGATAGAAGCTGAGTTCTGGTTGTTAGATGCTGAAGCTGAGGCACTTTGGCTTGCAGATACTGATGCTGAAGTACTTTGACTTGCTGATACAGACGCTGAAGCTGATTGGCTAGCTGATACTGATGCTGATTGACTAGCACTTACTGATGCTGAAGCGCTTTGGCTTGCTGATACAGACGCAGAGTGGCTCGCGCTTGCTGAGATAGAAGCTGAGTTCTGGTTGTTAGATGCTGAAGCTGAGGCACTTTGGCTAGCACTTACTGATGCTGAAGTACTTTGACTTGCTGATACAGACGCTGAAGCTGATTGGCTAGCTGATACTGATGCTGATTGACTAGCACTTACTGATGCTGAAGCGCTTTGGCTTGCTGATACAGACGCAGAGTGGCTCGCGCTTGCTGAGATAGAAGCTGAGTTCTGGTTGTTAGATGCTGAAGCTGAGGCACTTTGGCTAGCACTTACTGATGCTGAAGTACTTTGACTTGCTGATACAGACGCTGAAGCTGATTGGCTAGCTGATACTGATGCTGATTGACTAGCACTTACTGATGCTGAAGCGCTTTGGCTTGCTGATACAGACGCAGAGTGGCTCGCGCTTGCTGAGATAGAAGCTGAGTTCTGGTTGTTAGATGCTGAAGCTGAGGCACTTTGGCTAGCACTTACTGATGTTGAAGCACTTTGACTAGCTGATTCTGATGCGCTTGCTGATTGGCTTGCTGATACAGATGCTGAGTGACTTGCACTTACTGATGCTGAAGCACTTTGGCTTGCGCTCACTGAAGCACTTACGCTTGCACTTGCTGAGACACTTTGGCTCGCACTTGCTGAGCTTGATGCTAATTGGCTTGCACTGATGCTTGCACTTACTGATGCTGAAGCGCTTTGGCTTGCACTAATTGACGCAGACTGGCTCGCGCTTGCTGAGATAGAAGCTGAGTTCTGGTTGTTAGATGCTGAAGCTGAAGCACTTTGACTAGCTGATACAGATGCTGAAGTTGATTGACTTGCAGATACTGATGCGCTAGTTGATTGGCTAGCTGATACTGATGCTGATTGACTAGCACTTACTGATGCTGAAGCACTTTGGCTTGCAGATACTGACGCTGAAGTACTTTGACTTGCAGATACAGACGCTGAAGCTGATTGGCTAGCTGATACAGATGCTGATTGACTAGCACTTACTGATGCTGAAGCGCTTTGGCTTGCTGATACAGACGCAGAGTGGCTCGCGCTTGCTGAGATAGAAGCTGAGTTCTGGTTGTTAGATGCTGAAGCTGAAGCACTTTGACTAGCTGATACAGATGCTGAAGTTGATTGACTTGCAGATACTGATGCGCTAGTTGATTGGCTAGCTGATACTGATGCTGATTGACTAGCACTTACTGATGCTGAAGCACTTTGGCTTGCTGATACAGACGCAGACTGGCTCGCGCTTGCTGAGATAGAAGCTGAGTTCTGGTTGTTAGATGCTGAAGCTGAGGCACTTTGGCTTGCAGATACTGACGCTGAAGTACTTTGACTTGCAGATACAGACGCTGAAGCTGATTGGCTAGCTGATACTGATGCTGATTGACTAGCACTTACTGATGCTGAAGCGCTTTGGCTTGCTGATACAGACGCAGAATGGCTCGCGCTTGCTGAAGCACTTGCCGAACGGCTTGAGCTTACACTTGCTGAGGCTGAGCGACTCGCACTAGCTGATGCACTCGCTGAACGGCTTGAGCTTACACTTGCTGAAGCTGAACGACTTGCACTAAGCGATGCACTCGCTGAAGCACTTGCCGAACGACTTGAGCTTACACTTGCTGAAGCTGAGCGACTTGCGCTAAGCGATGCGCTGGCTGATGCACTCGCTGAACGGCTTGAACTTGCAGAAGCTGATGCTGAGCGACTTGCGCTAAGCGATGCGCTGGCTGAAGCACTTGCTGAACGGCTTGAACTTACAGATGCTGAGGCTGAGCGACTCGCACTTGCTGATGCACTCGCTGAACGGCTTGAGCTTACGCTCGCTGAGGCTGAACGACTTGCACTAAGCGATGCACTGGCTGATTGGCTAGCTGATACAGAAGCAGACTGGCTGGCACTTGCTGATGCACTTTGGCTTGCATTTGCTGAGCTTGATGCTGATTGGCTCGCACTGATGCTTGCTGATACTGATGCTGATGCGCTTTGGCTCGCACTAATTGACGCAGACTGGCTCGCGCTTGCTGAGTGGGATTGATATGCACTAAGTGAGGCACTCGCTGAAGCACTGTTTGATAGTGACTGTTGCTTACTTGTTGAAGTAGACTTGCTACCAGCATCACTGATGTTCAGGCTAAAGTTTCTCAAAGGTTGATAATCCCCAACAGAACCGTATTCTCTACGAGCAAGGTAAAACGGAAGCTTAGTTTTCGCATTCGGTCCAGGCGTTTGGACAGTACCAGTAATACGAGCTATAACCCTATTAGGCCCAGATTGCGTAAACGTAGTCGTTATCCCCAATGCATGAGTAGGTCTCATATCATTGGTTACCAGTGCTAAGTACTGCGGATGGATAGGTGCCCCTTCAATCACTACTGAGTAATCAATTCTTTGACCTGGTTCAACTGTAACATGTCCTGGTCCACTTATGATTGTAGCACCGCGCGAATAAGTGATATTTCCTTGTCGGTTTAGATTTCCTGCTTGACGGAAACCTGAGTAACCTTCTTTTGGTGCAGTAGTTACTTGCTTATCTGCTGCTTGGTCTTTCTCAGCTTGCTTGGTTGTATCCTTACCTTGGGCTTGGTTCTTATCCGCTACAACACCAGCTGCGATATTATTGCTTGTTGTTGTTGCTTGACTTGTGCTAAGAGCTGCACTTACCAAACTTTGGTTAGCACTGCCTGATACAAGACTTGCCGCAGGGTTGACCTTATGGTTGAGCGATGCAGAAGCTGAGGTAGACACAGAAGCCTGCGCTGATGGTTCGCTAACAGCTGATGTACTCTCAACTACAGATGCAGGCGCTTGAGCGCTCGCTGACTCTGATGGTGTAGAGCTTGCTGAGGCAGATGCTTTTGCACTTGCTGAGGCTGATACAGGAGCTGATGTTAATTGACTCGCTGACTCAGATGCTGGAGCAGTTGACTGACCTGCTGATGTTGAAGCACTTGCAGATGCTGACTGACTTGCTGAAACTGACTGACTTGCTGAGGTAGATTGACTGACTGAAGCTGACTGACTCGCACTCGCTTGAGCCTCAACAGATTGACTGACTGATACAGAGGCTGCTGTTGCAGATGTTTGTTCTGCTTGAGCTTTCTTTACTTCTGCTTGCGCTTGAGCAATGATTGAGTTAGTACTTGTTTCAGTTGTTTCAGCTGCTTTCGGTTCAGCAGCGATGACTGTTTTATCCTTTTCTGCATACTCAGATGTTTCATCCGCATAAACAGTTTGCTCTTGAGTCATCACAAATCCTGCAGCTCCCGCGGCCAGGATTCCCCCTATACCCGCTAGCGTGTTAAAACTAAGGTGTGCGTGATCAAGTTCTTCAGTGTCTGACAGGGTACTAGAGACAACTTCGCCCATCCCACCGATACGGAAGAGATCCAATTGAGAGTTCGAGGCTTTTACCCAGTTTTTACCCGACTTGTAAAGCTTGTAACGCTTTTTCTCATCTACGATCTCGAAATCTTTGTTAAATTTTTTACTTCGAAACATTTGATTCCTTTCTTTTATCCAAATGCGACCCTTTGTTAACCTCATGATCATTAACAAAGCGTAGTTGCGCTGCCCTCTAAAAACCAAAGCCAATAAAAGCCGCAGTCAGTCTCAGTTTTTATCCCTTTGACTCAGAAAAAGCAGATTCCATCTGGGATATACCAGTTGCTTTTATCTAGTATATACCATTTATCATTCTACCAAAAAGGCTCCTCCTTTTCAAGCATTTATACTCGAAATGACCAATGAAAACGCCTAATTTTTACCTAAAATTCGCTTTTAAAGTTCAAACTATTGAAATTCTCTTACGATTTTCGAAATCAAGCCCATTAATACTTCCAATAAAAATGACTAAACCATCATTAGAAGAGATCATTTCTTTTGTAAATTCCATACTTTTAATCGTTTTTCAGACGTTTTCGAAAGATACAGATGAGGACAAGATTATTAACGCTTTGGAACACCCTGTTCTCATACAAAACGGGAAGCCACTATCAACCTTATCATAGTCATTAAACGAAATGCCTTTGATTGTTAGAACTTTGACAATGTCAAAACCAGAATTTTCATAGCTTTAAACATGACAAAAGAGAGAACCAGTCTGATTCCCTCTATGCTTCGTTATATGTCACCCACTACAGTTTCCACTTATTTCCATTCTAATCGGCACTCGACCAAAATTCTGCTCTGCTATACTTGGGTGTCCTAGTCGGTAAATCTGGTCTGCCTTTTGAGTCATAGCATCCCAAGGTTCTTTGCCAATTCGGCTGACTAGATGGATCTGCCCTTTCAGAGACTTGAGATGTTGTCTGCCTTTTTCGGTAAAGCCAAGGACATGGAGGCCTTCTGGCAAGTCACTTTCTCTGGATTGCACCAAGATATAGGTCAAGAGGCGTCTAACACGCGCCTTGGTATAACGCTTGGTCGCAACCGCCTCGACCAATTCTTCCAAAGACTGGGCTGTTTTGATAGCATCCTTGATGCGCACAGCCATTTCTTGATTGACCTGATAGATGGTGGTTAGATCTGGATTTGACAAGATTTGATAGCGTAAGAGTTGAAAATAATCTTCCCAGCTCACTTTACTAGCATTTTCAAAAAGCTCCACAGAAGGCATAAAGCGTTCTAAAAAATCTTGGTCTGATTGATGCTGACGGAGGGCTGTAGCCGAAGCAAATTCCACATCCTTGTCCACAGAGTGATAGTCAGCCCCCTGACGCTGAAGCGGATGGAGTTTGATTCTACGTCCCGCAACCGCCTTAGCATAGGCCAAAGCCAGAACATGATTGGGGGTATTGCCTGAAAAATCAAGACCAGCAAATTCCTTCCACATGGCTTGGGTTTTCTGAGGATAGGAGAGAGAATCAGGCAAATTTTCCACAAAATTCTCCATCTCTCTACCTTGCTCTGTGTATAAGTCAGCGATTTTTTGATAATCTAAAACTTCTTCTGTCCCAAAAGCGAGGCTATCAATACCCAACTGTGCTAAGATATCCACAGCCCCTTGACCAAAGAAATCCGCCGCCTGAACACTGACTAAAAAGGGCAACTCCACTACCAGATCTGCTCCATTTTCAAGCGCCATCTGGGCCCGTGTCCATTTGTCCACGATAGCAGGCTCTCCTCTTTGCATGAAGTTCCCAGACATGGCAACAATTTTCAGCCCTTCAGCCTGATCCAGCAGGTATTTGTGGCCATTATGAAAAGGATTGAACTCCGCGATAATACCTGTGATGATCATGATGTTCTCCTACTTCTGCGCTACAAAAAACCAACGTCTACTGTTTTCTGTTGGTTCCTTGTCCTCAAAGTCCGCATAGAGTTTGAAGGATTTGAAACCAGCCTGTTCCAGCAAAATATCATAGGTCAAGACCTCATAGGTCCGCTCCTCATGCACTTCATCGTGGCGACTAAAGGAACCGTCAGCCTCCTTGATAAAGAAAGTCAACTCATGCACGATGGAGTGAGGAGCTTCGTCCTCGTAGGTGTCCCAAAGCATGGCAAAATCTTCTGCATTTTCATGGTAGGAATAGCCTGAAAAAACCTCATCAGTCTGGTAGGTTGAATGCACATCAAAGATAAAAATGCCATCTTCATTAAGGGCATTATAGACTTCCTTAAAGACATCCCCAACTTCTACCTCATCCTGCATGTAGCAGATAGAGTCAGAGTAGCAAGTCACAAAATCGTATTGACCTGCCTTGGATAAATCCAGCATATTGCCTTCAATAAAAGTAATCTTTTGCTTGGCCGAAGCAGCTCTTTTCTCCGCAATCTTCAGCATATCCGCGCTCAAGTCCAGTCCTGTCACATCAAAACTAGCCTGAGAAAAGCGCACAGACTGGATACCTGTTCCACAAGCCAATTCCAAGAGTTTTTTTCTATCCTTGGTCTTAGGCAAATGACGTAGCGAAAAATCCGTCCATTTATCGTATAAACTATCGTCCATCACAGCATCGTAAACAGCCGCAAAGGTTTCATAAGTTGCCATAGTCATGATACCAAGTCCGCCCGTAATCGGAATGAAAATTAGGAGCTTGGACTTAGGATCCTGATCCAAGCCAAAGCTATCTATTTTTCGACGATTACAGGACGGGTTCAAATCCTTTCTATCACTTTCCTTTTAAAATAAGCAAATAAACCCAGTTGACTGCAACTGAGTTCATCTTCTACGCCAGAGTTTCAGATAAATCTACTGAATCCGCCTCATGCCATAGTTTTTCTAGGTTATAGTGGGCACGCATTTCTTCTGAAAAGATATGCACAACGACACCGCCGAGGTCCAACAAAACCCAGCCTCCAGCTGCATCGCCTTCAATATGGCTACCTTTAAAGCCAGCTTCAGCTACTTTTTCACGGATATTGTCAGCGATAGCGTCCAACTGACGGCTATTCATCGAGCTCGTGATAACAAAGTAGTCTGTCACACTGGTCAAATCTTGTACATCAAGTGCGAGGATATCCTCCGCACGTTTCTCATCAGCCGCTTTCACGACTAGTTCTAGTAATTCTTTTTCGTTCATTTAGTCCTCTTTCAAATAGTGCACAAAGGCGTTATAGGTTTCAAGGGTTTGGGGATAGATGGGAAATCCTTGATGAGCCAAATGCTCCACAGTACGAGCTGTTTCGTAGGCCACTGCCTTATTGAGCGATAAACTTGCAATCTCACGCGCCACATCCACTCCCGGAAAGACACGATTGTGCTCGATATAGTCAGCTACATAGATAACCTTATCAAGATCGGTCATCTGACCCGCTCCGACTGTATGGATTTCAATAGCCCGCAGGATCTCAGAATCTTTCAAATTCAAATCTTCCTGAATCTTGTAGATGCCAACCATCCCATGCCAAACATTATTGCCCCAGTTTTTGAGGTCAGGATCTAGCTGACAACGGTCAATCAAGTCTAGAAATTCCTGGTCTGACAGCTTTTTAGCATAGTCATGAAGAAGTCCTGCTAGTCCTGCTTTCTCGGTATCAACTCCAAAGCGCTGAGCCAGTTCTATGGCCGCACGCTCTACACCCAGACAATGGGTTAAACGTTTTTCAGGTAGAAGCTCTGCCATTTTTTCCAACAAAGCCTCACGGGAGCAGTTGATATAGTCTTGATAGGCCATCAGTAGAGCCCCTCCTTCTCGATGTAGTCTAGCACTGGCTGAGGTAGGAGAAAGTTAGGTTTCCGACCTTGGGCAATGAAGTCACGTACCATGCTGGATGAGATATCCATGAGCGGTACATCCACCCAGATAACTGGATAGGAAGTTCCTGCCTTGTAGCGTGGGCGCTGAACCCCCACAAACTGAACCATGTCGACCAGCCCATCAATACGGTACCATTTAGGCAGATAGTCCACCATATCAGCTCCGATAATGAAGTAATAATCCGTGTCTGGATGTTGCTCTGTCAAAATCTTCATGGTGTCGTAGGTGTAGGAAATGCCCTTGCGCTCTAACTCAATAGTTTCAATGGCTAGACCTTCAATCCCCTCTATCGCCAACTCAAGCATTTTGAGACGATGGTGCTCGGGGATGGTTTCCTTTTTATCTACATGAGGAGGTTGGTATTCAGGCATAAGCAGAACCTGGTCCAGTCCTAACTGTTGTCGTACTTGGTCCGCAACGATAAGATGGGCGTTGTGAACGGGGTTAAAATTTCCCCCTAAAATCCCGACTTGTTTGCGTTTTTTCTCCTTGATTTCTGGCTCCAACTCTACCTTGGTAAAGGGAGTCAATAATTCGATTGCCATAGGCTCGTCTTCCTTTAATTCTCTGTAAAAACAGTTCTTGGAGTAGGTGTTTAGATTTCTTTAACTTTCTTGGAAATCTTGCGATTTTCTTTCTTGCTGGATTGTTTATACAAAATTAAGATGCGTCCGATTTTTTGGACAGTATCTACACCGATTTCTTCTTCTAAAATTTCAGCTACTTCGTGGATGTTTTCGTCTGTGTTTTGCAAGAGCGTGACTTTAATCAATTCGCGAGCGTCAAGAGCTTGACGGACGCTGGTCTTGATTTGGTCGTTGAGACCATTTTTCCCGATTTGGATGATGGGTTTGAGGGTGTGTGCCTGGCTGTTGAGGAAGGCACGTTGTTTTGATGTTAATGACATAATCTTTCTTCCTTTTTTGATAGTTATTTTAGGTGGTGAGGGACGGTCGGAACTAATTTTCCAAAGATTTCATCTTTGAAAAATGGATTTCCTAACCTCACACTTGAGCCTAGGTCTCAAGTGTGCCCCTTGCCAATCTAACGATTGGCAATCACACCACGGCAATAACTATCTTTTTATGAGCTCACTTTGTTCGCTCAGTGATTTTATTTTAAATAATTGCTTTGCGTGTGACGACAGCGACGCCTTCTGGTGCCCAGACGGCGACTTTGGCAGTGCCTGTTACTCGGATCCAGCCTAGTCCTGAGATGACCAGGTCAGTCTTGTCCTTGATATTAAATACATGCTGGACTAGTTTTGGAAAATCTTCTTTTTCCTTACTATTTGGCGGTGTGAGAAGAGTTCCGAGGTGCTTTTCATAAAAGGCACTAGCGCCTTCTAGCTTGGTACGGTGGAGTTTGAGTTCATTGTCAAAGAAGGCTGTGAAGCCTTGTTTTTCTCCTGAAATGAAGTCAAATCGTCCCAAACCACCTAGAAATAGAGTTTGCTCAGGGTTAAGTTGATAGGTTTTAGGCTTGATTTCCTTTTTAGGGCTGACATACTTGAGGTTTTTGGCTGTCAAGTAGTGGGCCATCTGGTGTCGGTGGATAATTCCCGGCGTATCATAGATATAAGATCCGTCGTCAAGCGGAATCTCAATCTTGTCCAAGGTCGTCCCTGGAAAGCGTGAAGTCGTGATGACATTTTGGTCACCAGTGATTTCTTGGATAATAGCGTTGATAAGGGTTGACTTTCCAACGTTGGTCACCCCAACTACGTATACATCACGGCCCTTGCGGTAGTGTTCAATCTTGTCAATGACTTCCTTGATAGCATGCTTATTCTGAGCCGAAGTCAGGACGACATCCACAGGGCGAAGACCTTCTTCGTGGGCACGTTCCATGAGCCACTGGCTAATCTTGCTCGGTTTAACAGACTTGGGCAGGATATCTTTTTTATTTCCGACCAAGAGGACATCATTACCCGATACAAAGCGTGGCAAACCTGGGATGACAGAACCATTAAAGTCAAAAATATCAATGACATTAACCACCAAGGCATCACTATCTCCCACTTCGTGCAAGAGTTTGAGGAAATCATCATCCGTCAACTGGACATCTGTGATTTCATTGTAATGACGGAGACGGAAACAGCGTTGGCAATAGACTTCGCCTGTCTCCAAACCTTTTTCGAGTGCCGACTGGGGAGTAAATCCTAGACCAGCCTTGTCTGTCGTCTGAATGGTTGCTCCACAACCAATACAGAGAATTTCTTCCATAGTTAGATTCCTTTTTTATATGTAATTGGTCCGTACTTTTCAGTAATTTGCTTCATGACACGGCGCTCGCGAGCTCGGTTAATCTGCGTCTTGATCGAGTCGTGTTGGACCAAGGGTTTGACCAAAATCGATCGAATACCTGCACGGTGCGCTGCACGAATATCCGTCATGAGTTGGTCGCCGACCATGACCACTTCATTTTTCTCATAGTGGAATTCCTTCATGGCACGATCAATCCCAAATGTGAAAGGCTTCAAGGCCCAATAAACGTAATCAATCCCAAATTTTTCAACTGCTCGTTGAACCCGTTTTTTGGTATTATTTGAGACCACGATGATGCGGATACCTGCGTCTCGGAGGTCATGTAGCCATTGCTTCATCTCTGGCGTTCCATCAGGGTTGTTCCAAGCAATGAGGGTATTGTCCAAATCGACCAAAACAGCCTTGATCCCCTGCGCCTGCAGGCTTGGGACTGTCAGATCATAGACTGCTTCCACAGCAAAATCTGGCATATAGTTTTCAATCGCCATTCTGGCTCCTTTTCTTTTTAATTTCTAGCAATTTTCTTTAAACATTGGGCTAAGACTGCCCATAAAATGAGACTAGCTATCAAAATATAAATCCAAGCATTCGGTTCATCTGTAAACGGTAAAGGGACATTCATTCCGAAGAATCCTGTAATAACCGCAAGGATAGCTAGCAAAACTGAGATAATTGTCAAAGTTGTCAAATTATCATTTAGATTATTATTCAGGATGTTGTTGTAAGAGGCTGAGAGTTGTTGCAAAACTTGAGAAATCAAGTCTGTCATCGAAACCAACTGATGCGCTTCAATCATAGCATCATCAAACTGCTCTCTTTCTACCTCATTAAGATTGCGATAAAGAGCATGCCCTTGAATGTGTTCCAAGAGGAGACGATTTTGTTTAGCGGCAGCTGTCAGGTAAACCATACCAGTTTCCAAGTCAGAGAGGGCGAAAAGATTTTTTTTAGTTGTTTTTTGACGAAGAAGTGCACTGATTTCATCCTTACTTTTATCCATCTCTTCAATAACTGGATAGTAAGCATTGCTAATAATCTCTAAACTGGCAAAAAGAAATTTGTAGATGGAAATAATTTCATGGCTTTCAAGGTAGGTTGCCATGCGTTTAATCACATAAGTATTCTTGTGATTGCTGATAGTGATCAACCGTTGTTTTTCAACGATAAAGGTCATCGGAATCGCTTCATAATATTCTTTGTCTTTTTCTAAATCAAGAACATTATAAATGAAGGTTACCGTCCCCGTTTCACGGTTATAATCCATGTGGGCTCGTTCATTTCTATCTAGAGCATACTCGATGGTTTCCTTGTCCAATCCATAGATGTCAGAAAGATCTTCCATGTTTTTAATCTTGTCCACATCAAGGTCTATCCAGGTACAATCATGACCTAGTTTTTTCTCTACAAATAGCATACTCTCTCCTTTACCAAACTCTTTCTATTGTACCACAAATCTGCCAAAATAGCAGACCTACTCTGTACGAGAGAAGTTGCTAACAACAGTGATATTTCGGTTGGGAACAAAGTGAAGGGCTTGGTCGTCACTGCGAAGTTGGGTCGTACGGATTCCTACACTGACAACCTTTCCAGATACGGTAATAGGGCCATTTGTGAGGACCACTTCGTCGCCCACATCGAGCTGGCGTTCAAAGAGGATGAAGAAACCATTGATAACATCGGACAGAAAACCTTGTGCACCCATCCCAATGGCAACCCCAGCAATCCCCGCCCCAGCAAGGAGGCTGGAAACTGGCAAGCCCAAAATAGACAAGATACAGTAAATCAAAAAGAAATAAAGGGTGTAGTTAAAGATATTCTCAAGCAAACGAGAGATGGTCTTTTGTCTTCCTGCATCCCGATTTGAGAATTTAAGTGAGGGCTTGACAATCTTTCGTACAGTCGCATGAAGCATCTTTTTAGCTATATAAAATAACAGAAACAAAATTAAAAGAGAAATCAGCTTGGTCAAGAGATTCTCTAATACAGTTGTTAGATCCAATTTATCAAGATAACGTTGAAAAAATTCTTGCATACAAAACTCCTTTTTAGTATTATACCACAAATCATCCCGTTCAAATCCCTCATAAATATTCCGATATTCCCCCAAACTCAAAAAAAGACTTGCCTCAACGGCATATTTATACTATAATCATAAACAATACATTTTGAAGGAGACTATTATGAAAAAAATCATTCGAGCCTGGAACAAGGCCAGCCTCATCAAACGTATCCTAATCGGCATGCTTCTTGGAGCCTCTCTAGGGCTACTTTTTCCTAGTCTGTCGGGGCTCGGCATTCTCGGTGACCTATTCGTTGGGGGTCTGAAAGCCATCGCTCCTGTCTTGGTCTTTACCCTCGTCGCAAATGCCCTCTCACAACATCAAAAAGGGCAAGATACCAATATGAAGACCGTTATTTTTCTCTATCTACTCGGTACCTTTGCAGCTGCCTTGATTGCTGTACTGGCTAGTTTTCTCTTCCCCGTCCAGATTACTCTCAGCAGTGCGAGCACAGAGATTGCCCCACCAGACGGCATCGGTCAAGTTCTCAGCAACCTCCTGCTGAATCTCGTGGACAATCCCCTCAATGCCATCGTCAAAGCCAACTATATTGGAATCCTATCCTGGGCTGTTGTCTTTGGACTTGCTATGAGAGAAGCTAGCAAAAACAGCAAGGAATTGCTCAAAACCATGGCTGATGTAACTTCCAAGATTGTGGAGTGGATTATCAATTTGGCTCCTTTCGGAATTATGGGTTTGGTCTTCAAGACCATCTCTGATAAAGGAATTTCCAGCCTTGCTAACTACGGAATTTTGCTAGGACTCTTGATTGCAACTATGGCTTTTGTGGCCCTTGTCATCAATCCCCTCATTGCCTTTCTCTTTATGAGAAAAAATCCTTACCCCCTTGTTTTTAAATGTTTACGTGTCAGTGGGATTACAGCTTTCTTTACTCGTAGTTCTGCTGCTAATATTCCTGTAAACATGAAACTCTGCCAAGATCTCGGACTCAATCCAGATACCTATTCTGTTTCTATTCCCCTTGGCTCCACTATCAACATGGCTGGCGCAGCCGTAACCATTAACATTCTCACTCTAGCTGCAGTCAATACTCTGGGAATCTCTGTCGACTTTGGTACAGCCTTTGTGCTCAGTGTCGTCGCTGCCATTTCTGCCTGCGGAGCCTCTGGAATTGCTGGTGGATCACTCCTCCTCATTCCCGTCGCTTGTAGTCTATTTGGAATTTCAAATGACGTTGCTATGCAGGTAGTCGGAGTTGGTTTTGTCATCGGTGTCATCCAAGACTCCTGCGAAACTGCCCTGAACTCTTCTACCGACGTCCTCTTTACAGCAGTTGCTGAGTACGCGTCTGCCCGTAAAAAATAGATTTTTTAAGACAAGTCTTCCAAGCCTTGTCTTTTATACTCTCATTCTAGTATTATAGGAAATTCTCATGTCTATCACCCAACGTACGACAAAACTGATCTTAGCGACCTGCCTCGCTTGTTTTCTCGCTTATTTTTTAGACTTATCATCAGCAGTTTCAGCTGGAATTATCGCCCTCTTAAGCCTATCTGACACGCGCAGAAGCACGCTAAAATTAGCCCGTAACCGCCTCTTTTCTATGCTCCTAGCACTCGCTATCGGTGTTCTAGCCTTTCGACTGACAGGCTTTCACATCTGGAGTCTCGGCCTCTATCTGGCTCTCTACGTTCCTTTAGCCTATAAAATGGGTTGGGAAATTGGCATCACCCCTAGCAGTGTCTTGGTCGGCCATCTCTTGATGCAGGAGTCTACCTCTCCAGAGCTCTTGCTTAATGAGATACTCCTCTTTCTCATCGGGACAAGCTTTGCTCTATTGGTCAACCTTTATATGCCCTCTCGTGAGAAAACCATCCAAAACTACCACCTTCAGGTCGAAGAAAAGTTAAAAGATATCCTGCTTCGCTTTAAATACTATCTGTCAAGAGGAGACGGGCGCAATCGCGCCCAACTCGTTGACGAATTAGATGAACTCCTCGATGAAGCCCTCAAACTGGTCTATCTGGACCACTCGGATCACCTCTTTCACCAGACGGACTACCATATCCACTACTTTGAGATGAGACAGCGACAAAGTCGTATCCTGCGAAATATGGCCCAGCAGATCAATACTTGTCACCTAGCCGCAAGTGAAAGTTTGATCTTGGCCCAGCTCTTTTCTAAGATTGCTACCCAGCTAAGCCAGACCAATCCTGCTCACGACCTACTCGATGACATCGAACGTTATCTGCAAGTCTTCCGCAATCGGAGTCTCCCGAAAACACGTGAGGAGTTTGAGACCCGTGCCACCCTCCTGCAGCTACTACGCGAAGCCGAAACCTTCATTCAGGTCAAGGTCGATTTTTATCAGAAATATGGAAACTAGAAAAACCTCAGAAGAATTCATGTAACATGATTTCTCTGAGGTTTTTAATTTACCTTTGACTTCAATTACCTTTACTATATGAAAAAATCCACGAAGCGATATTATTCGCGGACTTTTTCTAGTAAAGCGCTTAGGTAAGCCGCCATAGCGGTTACCGATTGTTAGATTACGACACTGAGTTTTACAAATCGATTTCATTTGTAAAACGTAGTTACGACGGAAAAATCCACGAATCGATACTATTCGTGGATTTTTCCTAGTGAAGCGTTTAGGTAGACCGCCATAGCGGTTACCGTCAAATGACAGCAACTTTATGTTGCTAGTCATTTGTAACGATTCACATCTTCTCTTCCAACTCTACATCTGGATATTTATCCGCAAACCAGCGAAGGGCAAAGTCGTTTTCAAAAAGGAATACTGGTTGGTCAAAACGGTCTTTGGCCAAGATATTGCGGCTTGATGACATGCGCTCGTCTAAGTCCTCAGGCTTAATCCAGCGAACTGTCTTTTTACCCATTGGGCTCATGACCACTTCTGCATTGTACTCGCCTTCCATGCGGTGCTTAAAGACTTCAAACTGGAGTTGACCAACAGCGCCTAGCATGTACTCGCCTGTTTGGTAATTCTTATAAAGCTGAATGGCTCCTTCTTGCACCAATTGCTCGATTCCCTTGTGGAAGGATTTTTGTTTCATGACGTTCTTAGCAGAAACTTTCATGAAAATCTCAGGTGTAAAGGTTGGCAGTGGTTCAAACTCAAACTTGTTTTTTCCAACCGTCAAAGTGTCTCCAACCTGATAAGTCCCTGTATCGTAAACCCCGATAATATCACCTGCCACGGCATTGGTCACATTCTCACGACTTTCCGCCATAAACTGAGTGACATTCGACAGTTTGGCACTCTTCCCAGTACGAGGCAGGTTGACACTCATTCCACGCTCAAATTCACCTGATACGATGCGGACAAAGGCGATACGGTCACGATGACGAGGATCCATGTTAGCTTGGATTTTAAAGACAAACCCTGAGAAATCCTTGTCGTAAGGATCGACAATTTCGCCATCTGTTTTCTTGTGTCCATGTGGCTCTGGAGCAAATTTCAAAAAAGTTTCAAGGAAGGTCTGTACCCCAAAGTTAGTCAGGGCTGATCCGAAGAAGACCGGAGTCAAATCACCTGCGAGAATGGCTTCTTCTGAAAACTCATTTCCTGCTTCATTCAGGAGTTCGATATCCTCTTTTACTTGCTCATAAAATGGGTTACTTCCAAAGAGTTTGTCACCTTCTTCCAAACTGGCAAAACGTTCATCTCCTTTATAAAGTTCTAAACGTTGGTTATAGAGGTCATACAAGCCTTCAAAGGCTTTCCCCATCCCGATTGGCCAGTTCATTGGGTAGCTAGCAATACCTAGGACTTCTTCTAGTTCTTGCAAGAGGTCTAGCGGTTCACGACCGTCACGGTCCAGCTTGTTCATAAAGGTAAAGACGGGAATACCACGGTGTTTCACAACCTCAAACAATTTTTTAGTTTGGGTCTCGATACCCTTGGCAGAGTCCACGACCATGACAGCAGCATCCACCGCCATCAAGGTCCGATAGGTGTCTTCTGAGAAGTCCTCGTGCCCTGGTGTATCTAGGATGTTGACGCGTTTTCCGTCGTAGTCAAACTGCATAACAGATGAGGTTACCGAAATCCCACGTTGTTTCTCAATATCCATCCAGTCAGACTTGGCAAAAGTCCCTGTTTTCTTACCTTTTACGGTACCAGCCTCACGAATCTCGCCCCCGAAGTAGAGCAACTGCTCAGTGATGGTTGTTTTCCCGGCGTCCGGGTGGGAAATAATGGCAAAGGTACGGCGTTTCTTGATTTCTTCTTGAATAGTCATAAGTTCTCTTTCTTTGATTCTCTATTTTTGGTTGTTTCATATAGCTAAGAATGATTTTTACATTGGATTTTACCATTCCTTTCAACTCTCCATTATATCGGATTTTGGGGAGTTTTTCAATTGCTCATCCGATGAAAAAGGTAAACTAGAGCACAGATTGCGCCTGATTTCTCTTTTTCCACCGTTTCTTGAACAAGATATCAAAGAGAACCAGAGCCAGTGAGAGGATGACGGACACAAGAAGGTACTTTATCCATAGAGGAGCATTCGAGATAAATGGTGTATCCCTTAAGAGACCATAATTTCCACCAGTCACCTGATTAACCCCCAACTAGAAAGAGATTGAGAACGAAAGTATAGACTACGATCATATACTTCTTAAGTAAGCTCTTGTCATAGTGATTCATCAAGTAAACCAAGGAATTCACCAAAAGGGCATAGTGCCCAATCAAAAATGAAAAACTGGTGATGTGTGGAAAATCATAGGGGTCAAAAACGGGGTAA
Organism: Streptococcus oralis; assembly: GCF_016028255.1. Classification (NCBI taxonomy): domain Bacteria; kingdom Bacillati; phylum Bacillota; class Bacilli; order Lactobacillales; family Streptococcaceae; genus Streptococcus; species Streptococcus oralis. The sequence continues at coordinate 829,003 of NZ_CP065707.1, read as the reverse complement.
ACCAAGGCAAATACCGCTCCACTTGCTCCTAAGAGGGCAAAATATTGCTTGCTCCGCCATTTATCTGGTAAGAAAACTACCGCAAACATGGCCAAACGGCAATGATAAAAAGGGAGACTGTTTGAAAATGGAATCTCAAAACCAACATACCAGCTATATAGGGCTAGTAACTGGAGGATCTGAATCCCCTTAAACAAGCGGACAAATTTCGGATTTTTGTGATAAGCAAGTGCCCCATAAATACAAAGCACTAAGAGAAGCATCATGATTCCGTACCAAAAAGGAGGAATGGGAGGAGGAACGGTTTGAAATCTTGTAAAAAAATTATGTAGCATATTTTCTATCCTAACTCATCTTTCGAGGAATTCTTCCTACATTAATCTCTAGTCTCACTCAATTTTTCTTTTAGTTTAACTATTATAGCGAATTAAAAGCGATTTTTCAATTTCTATTTCTTTTCAGTTCGGCTCCCTTATTTATCGGAAAATATGGTAAAATAGAACAGACTAAAAATCATCATTTCACGAAAGGATGCAAGATGAAAATTACGCAAGAAGAGGTAACACACGTTGCCAATCTTTCAAAATTAAAATTCTCTGAAGAAGAAACTGCTGCCTTTGCGACAACCTTGTCTAAAATTGTTGACATGGTTGAATTGCTGGGCGAAGTCGACACAACTGGTGTCGCACCTACTACGACCATGGCTGACCGCAAGACCGTACTCCGCCCTGATGTGGCCGAAGAAGGAACAGACCGTGACCGCTTGTTTAAAAACGTACCTGAAAAAGAAAACTACTATATTAAGGTACCAGCTATCCTAGATGATGGAGGAGATGCCTAATGACTTTTAATAACAAAACGATTGAAGACTTGCACAACCTCCTTGTATCTAAGGAGATTTCAGCTACTGAATTGACACAAGCCACGCTTGAAGATATCAAGTCTCGCGAGAAAGCTATCAATGCTTTTGTCACTATCGCTGAAGAACAAGCCCTTGCTCAAGCTAAAGCCGTTGATGAAGCTGGAATTGACGCGGATAATGTCCTTTCAGGAATTCCACTGGCTGTTAAGGATAATATTTCTACTGACGGCATCCTCACAACTGCAGCCTCAAAAATGCTCTACAACTACGAGCCAATCTTTGATGCGACAGCCGTTGCCAATGCCAAAGCTAAGGGTATGATCGTTGTTGGGAAAACCAACATGGACGAATTTGCCATGGGTGGTTCTGGTGAGACTTCCTACTACGGCGCAACAAAAAATGCTTGGGACCACAGCAAGGTTCCTGGTGGTTCATCAAGCGGTTCTGCTGCAGCTGTAGCTTCAGGGCAAGTCCGCTTGTCACTTGGTTCTGATACGGGTGGTTCCATCCGCCAACCTGCTGCCTTCAACGGGATTGTTGGTCTCAAACCAACCTACGGAACGGTTTCTCGTTTCGGTCTCATTGCCTTCGGTAGCTCATTAGACCAGATTGGACCTTTTGCGCCAACTGTTAAAGAAAATGCCCTCTTGCTTAATGCGATTGCCAGCGAAGATGCTAAAGACTCTACTTCTGCTCCTGTCCGCATCGCTGACTTTACTTCAAAAATCGGCCAAGACATCAAGGGAATGAAAATTGCTTTGCCTAAGGAATACCTTGGTGAAGGGATTGACCCAGAGGTTAAGGAAACCATTCTGAATGCAGCCAAACACTTTGAAAAGCTTGGTGCCATCGTTGAAGAAGTCAGCCTTCCTCACTCTAAATACGGTGTTGCCGTTTACTACATCATCGCTTCATCAGAAGCATCCTCAAACTTGCAACGCTTTGACGGTATCCGTTACGGCTACCGCGCAGAGGATGCGACGAATCTTGATGAAATCTATGTAAACAGCCGTAGCCAAGGTTTCGGTGAAGAAGTAAAACGCCGTATCATGCTAGGAACTTTCAGCCTTTCATCAGGTTACTATGATGCCTACTATAAGAAAGCTGGTCAGGTCCGTACCCTCATCATCCAAGATTTCGAAAAAGTCTTTGCGGATTACGACTTGATTTTGGGACCAACTGCTCCAAGCGTTGCCTATGATTTGGACTCACTCAACCACGACCCCGTTGCCATGTACTTGGCTGACCTTTTGACCATCCCAGTCAACTTAGCAGGTCTCCCAGGAATTTCAATTCCTGCTGGATTTGCTCAAGGTCTACCAGTCGGTCTCCAATTGATCGGTCCTAAGTACTCTGAGGAAACCATTTACCAAGCTGCTGCTGCCTTTGAAGCAACAACAGACTACCACAAACAACAACCCGTGATTTTTGGAGGTGACAACTAATGAACTTTGAAACAGTCATTGGACTTGAAGTCCACGTAGAGCTCAACACCAATTCAAAAATCTTCTCACCAACTTCTGCTCACTTTGGAAATGACCAAAATGCCAACACCAACGTGATTGACTGGTCTTTCCCAGGAGTACTTCCGGTTCTCAATAAAGGGGTTGTCGATGCTGGTATCAAGGCCGCTCTTGCCCTCAACATGGACATCCACAAAAAGATGCACTTCGACCGCAAGAACTACTTCTACCCTGATAATCCAAAAGCCTACCAAATTTCTCAGTTTGATGAGCCAATCGGCTACAACGGCTGGATTGAAGTGGAGCTAGAAGACGGTACGACCAAGAAAATCGGTATCGAGCGCGCTCACTTGGAAGAAGATGCTGGTAAAAACACCCACGGTACAGATGGCTACTCTTATGTTGACCTCAATCGCCAAGGGGTGCCATTGATTGAGATTGTTTCTGAAGCCGACATGCGTTCGCCAGAAGAAGCCTATGCTTATCTGACTGCCCTCAAGGAAGTCATCCAGTACGCTGGCATTTCAGACGTTAAGATGGAAGAAGGTTCCATGCGTGTGGATGCCAACATTTCGCTTCGCCCTTATGGTCAAGAGAAATTCGGTACCAAGACTGAGTTGAAAAACCTCAACTCCTTCTCTAACGTCCGTAAGGGGCTTGAATACGAAGTCCAACGACAAGCTGAAATCCTTCGCTCAGGTGGTCAAATCCGCCAAGAAACACGCCGTTACGATGAAGCTAACAAAGCAACTATCCTCATGCGTGTCAAAGAAGGTGCTGCTGACTACCGCTACTTCCCAGAACCAGACCTACCACTCTTTGAAATCTCAGATGAGTGGATTGAGGAAATGCGCACAGAATTGCCAGAATTTCCAAAAGAACGCCGTGCTCGCTACGTTGCTGACCTTGGCTTGTCAGACTACGACGCTAGCCAGTTAACTGCAAACAAAGTCACTTCTGACTTCTTTGAAAAAGCTGTTGCCCTAGGTGGCGATGCCAAACAAGTCTCTAACTGGCTCCAAGGCGAAGTCGCTCAGTTCTTGAATGCTGAAGGCAAAACACTGGAACAAATCGAATTGACACCAGAAAACTTGGTAGAAATGATTGCCATCATCGAAGACGGCACTATCTCTTCTAAGATCGCCAAGAAAGTCTTTGTCCACCTAGCTAAAAATGGCGGTGGCGCGCGTGAATACGTGGAAAAAGCAGGCTTGGTACAAATCTCAGATCCAAATATTCTGATTCCAATCATTCACCAAGTCTTCGCAGATAATGAAGCAGCCGTTGCCGACTTCAAATCAGGTAAACGCAACGCAGACAAGGCCTTCACAGGCTTCCTCATGAAGGCAACCAAAGGACAAGCCAACCCACAAGTTGCCCTTAAACTACTCGCCCAGGAATTGGCCAAGTTGAAAGAAAACTAGATAGAAAAAAACCAGCCCTAAGGTTGGTTTTTTCTTCTCTACCAACTCCCAATAACTATTTTGGCTTTATTTCCAGAGTATTTTATGGTAAAATGAAGAGTAATAATATTTATTAAAGAGGTAAAAACATGATTGAAGCAAGTAAATTAAAAGCTGGTATGACCTTTGAAACAGCTGACGGAAAATTGATCCGCGTTTTGGAAGCTAGCCACCACAAACCAGGTAAAGGAAACACGATCATGCGTATGAAATTGCGTGATGTCCGTACTGGTTCTACATTTGACACAAGCTACCGTCCAGAGGAAAAATTTGAACAAGCTATCATCGAGACTGTCCCAGCTCAATACTTGTACAAAATGGATGAAACTGCCTACTTCATGAACACTGAAACTTACGACCAATACGAAATCCCTGTAGTCAACGTTGAAAACGAGTTGCTTTACATCCTTGAAAACTCAGAAGTGAAGATTCAATTCTACGGAACTGAAGTAATCGGTGTAACTGTACCAACTACTGTTGAATTGACAGTTGCAGAAACTCAACCATCTATCAAAGGTGCTACTGTTACAGGTTCTGGTAAACCAGCAACGATGGAAACTGGACTTGTCGTAAACGTTCCAGACTTCATCGAAGCAGGACAAAAACTCGTTATCAACACTGCAGAAGGAACTTACGTTTCTCGTGCCTAATCTCTAGAAAGAGGTCATTCTATGGGAATTGAAGAACAACTTGGCGAAATCGTTATCGCCCCACGTGTACTTGAAAAAATCATTGCTATTGCTACTGCAAAAGTAGAGGGTGTACACTCTTTTTCAAACAAATCAGTATCTGACACCCTTTCAAAACTTTCGCTCGGCCGCGGTGTTTATCTTAAAAACGTGGACGAAGAACTCACAGCTGATATCTACCTCTACCTTGAGTACGGAGTAAAAGTTCCTAAGGTAGCTGTTGCTATCCAAAAAGCTGTCAAAGATGCAGTCCGCAATATGGCTGATGTAGAACTCGCTGCTATCAATATCCACGTTGCAGGTATCGTTCCAGATAAAACACCAAAACCAGACTTGAAAGACTTGTTTGATGAGGATTTCCTCAATGACTAGTCCACTATTAGAATCTAGACGTGAGCTCCGTAAATGCGCTTTTCAAGCTCTCATGAGCCTTGAGTTCGGTACAGATGTCGAAACTGCTTGTCGTTTCGCCTACACACACGATCGTGAAGATACGGATGTGCAACTTCCAGCCTTTTTGACAGAGCTAGTTTCTGGTGTTCAGGCTAAAAAGGAAGAACTAGACAAGCAAATCACACAGCATTTAAAAGCAGGTTGGACCATTGAACGCTTAACTCTGGTGGAAAGAAACCTCCTTCGCTTGGGAGTCTTTGAAATCACTTCATTTGACACCCCTCAGCTAGTTGCTGTTAATGAAGCTATCGAGCTTGCAAAGAACTTCTCAGATCAAAAGTCTGCCCGTTTTATCAATGGACTGCTCAGCCAGTTTGTAACAGAAGAACAGTGAATAGAAAAAGTGTTTGATATTTGTCAAACACTTTTTTCTTTATTTCCTACTATCTAAAAAAATAATAATAGATATAATTGTAAATAAAAATCCAGATAGGTTTTGCATGGTTGAGAAAGTTGAAAAAACTATGGCAGAGGATGGTCAATCGAAGATTGTCTGTAGAACGATAGACAAGAGCGAAAAAGAGACCAATCAAACTATAATATAATAAACTAATTGGGTCTCTGTGAGATAGGATCAAATGACTAAGCCCAAAGATAAGGCCTGATAAGATGACATCTAAATAGTACTTTGACTTAGGAAAGAAGGTGTTCATAAAATACCCACGATCAAGCGTCTCTTCCAAAATAGGACCAATAACGACTGTTAAGATAAAACTAAGAACTGTAGATAGAAAAGCTGGTTGCCCATTGGAGTATAGAATCGAAAGAAGATCTTGAAAGATATACTTGTTATCAATTAGATGATGAAACTGTAACTGAAAAGCATCTACCAATTGACGATCAAAATAAGTAGCCACTAGACCAACTACAAGGTAAAAGAATCTTGACTTCTTTGAACTCTTTTTTTCAAAAATATAGAGCATCTCTTTCTTTTTGAGCCAGTAGATAAATATTAGCAAGAGAGCTATTACTTCAACTGTTAAAAAGATAGAATAGCCATCTATCCCCCATCCTAAAAACTTAGTTAGATGCATAATCCCTAACTCTGGTAGATAAACCGATAGAAATACCAGTAAGATAAAGACCCCCAAATGCCCTAGTTTTTTCATACTTACACCTTTAATTTATTAATAGCCAATACCATAAGCACGTCTAGTCGCATGAGTCAGTATTGTACTCCATTCTGTCGCTAAACTATATGCATATGGCGAATCCCAATGTCTATCATCAACCAACCAAATCATGCCACTACCTGAAGTTTGCTCTAAGTCCTCAGTTGAAAGAACTGTAAATGTTTCTGTACCTGTCATATTAAGTACCTTCTTAAAATATTGTTGTAGGCTCACATCTACAGTATACTTCTTTTTTATCTATTTTATTAGTCTTCTCCTCAACTATCAATTTTTCGTCCTAAATTGCATTTTTCCATAAAAAATGAGACCTTTCTAGTCTCATTTAGTCATTCTTAGTATTTTCTAAACCGTTGGTAACGTTCTTCGATAAGTTGGTCAAGTGGTAGTTCTTGCAACCTATCTAGTTCTGCACGCAATTCATTTTTAACGAAACCTAGCAGTTCTTTACTTGACAGCCCTGCTTCTGAGATTACCTTGTCTACGATTCTCATTTCTAGGAGTTCGTGGGATGTGATCTTCATCAACTCTGCCGCCTCCATGGCACGACTCCCATCCTTCCAAAGGATAGAGGCAAAGCCTTCAGGGCTAAGTACTGCATAGATTGAGTTCTCTAACATCCAGACACGGTCAGCTACGGCTAGTGCTAATGCACCTCCAGATCCTCCTTCGCCGATAATAATCGCGATGATTGGAACCTTGAGGTCACTCATTTCCATCAGGTTTCGAGCAATTGCTTCACCTTGTCCACGTTCCTCAGCTCCAACACCTGGGTAAGCACCCGCCGTATTGATAAAGGTCACAACTGGACGACCAAACTTTTCTGCCTGTTTCATCAGGCGAAGAGCCTTACGATAGCCTTCTGGATGTGGTTGGCCGAAATTCCGTTTGAGGTTGTCATGAAGACTCTTCCCCTTTTGGATACCAACGACAGTTACTGCTTGTTCACCTAACCAGCCAATTCCACCAAAGACCGCACCATCATCGCGGAAAGAGCGATCTCCATGCAATTCGATAAACTCGTCAAAGATTCCATTGGCAAAATCAAGTGCAGTCAAACGACTCTGCTCGCGTGCCTCTCTGACTATTTTTGCAATATTCATCCGCGACTTCCTCCATGCAATCTTACTAATTTAGCAATTGTTTCAGGCAATTCTCTCCGTTTAACAATTGCATCAACAAATCCATGTTCAAGTAGAAATTCTGCCTTTTGGAAGTCATCCGGCAAGGTCTCACGAACTGTATTTTCGATAACACGACGCCCTGCAAAACCAACCAAACTCTGTGGCTCCGCTAGGATAATATCACCCTCCATAGCAAAAGAAGCAGTCACCCCACCTGTTGTCGGATCGGTTAAAATAGTTAGGTAAAAAAGTCCTGCCTTGGAATGACGTTGAACCGCCGCAGAAATTTTAGCCATCTGCATCAGGCTCATGATTCCTTCTTGCATACGGGCTCCACCAGAAGCTGTGAAGAGTACGACTGGCAAGTTTTCTACCGTTGCATACTCAAACAAGCGCGTGATTTTTTCACCCACAACGGTTCCCATAGAAGCCATGATAAAGTTAGAATCCATGATCCCAAGGGCAACTTTTTGCCCCTTGATGCTAGCTGTACCAGTTAGTACTGCTTCATCCAAACCTGTCTTTTCACGCATAGTAGCTAGTTTTTTCTGGTAGCCAGGAAAGTTTAATGGATCTTGAGTTTCAATACCTGTAAACATCTCCACAAAACTACCAGAATCAATCGTCAAATCCAAGCGTTCCTGAGCTGAAATACGGAAAGTATAGCTACAATGGGGACAAATTCGTTCGCTCCCAAGATCCTTTTGGTAAATGGTGTGTTTACAACCAGGACACTGGGAGAAGAGTTCATCCGGAACCTCAGGCTTGGCTTGTGGTTTCTGCCTTACGGAACGGTTAGGATTGATCCGAATATACTTATCCTTTTTACTAAATAGAGCCATAACTCCCCCTTTTAGTTCTCATACTCTTTGAAAGTCTATTCTTTTTCTTGGTATTTTGGCAAGAAAGTTTCCATCAAGAAGGAAGTATCGTAGTCACCAGCGATAACTCGGCGGTCTGAAATCAGATCCAACTGGAAGTCTGCATTGGTTTGCACTCCTTCAATATCAAGTTCATAAAGTGCCCGTTGCATCTTCATCAAGGCATCAAAACGATTCTCCCCATGAACAATGATTTTGGCAATCATACTATCATAGTAAGGAGGAATGGTATAGCCTGGATAAACTGCTGAGTCCACGCGCAAGCCAACTCCACCACTTGGTAGATAAAGATTGGTAATTTTACCTGGGCTTGGAGCAAAGTTAAATGCTGGATTTTCCGCATTGATCCTGCACTCGATAGCATGACCTCGTAGGACGATATCTTCTTGTTTGAAAGGTAAAGGTTGCCCGGCAGCAATGCGAATCTGTTCCTTCACGATATCAACACCTGAAACAAACTCTGTGACTGGGTGTTCCACTTGCACACGAGTATTCATTTCCATGAAGTAGAAATTGCCACTCGCTTCATCGAGAAGAAATTCAATCGTCCCTGCATTTTCATAGCCTACAGACTCTGCTGCACGAACGGCCGCAGCACCAATTTCATTACGAAGTGTTTTGCCAATCGCAATGGACGGACTTTCTTCTAAGACCTTTTGGTTATTCCGTTGGAGTGAACAGTCCCGTTCTCCTAGATGGACAACATGCCCCTCTTGATCCGCAAGGATCTGAACTTCGATATGACGAGCTGGATAAATCACACGCTCAAGATACATTGCGCCATTTCCAAAATTGGCCTTAGCTTCACTGGATGCTGTTTCAAAGGCTGCGACCAAGTCTTCTGCCTTTTCAACCTTACGAATCCCTTTTCCACCACCACCTGCCGATGCTTTTAGCATGACTGGATAACCAATTTTTTCTGCAACTGCAAGGGCTTCTTCAGCCGTGTGAACTTCACCATCAGATCCTGGGATAACTGGAACCCCAGCCTTGATCATTTGCTCACGCGCATTGATCTTATCTCCCATGGTATCCATTACAGCGCCAGAAGGGCCGATAAACTTAATCCCCACTTCATCACACATCGTGGCAAACTTGGAGTTTTCGCTAAGAAAACCAAAACCTGGGTGGATGGCTTCTGCTTCAGTCAAGACTGCAGCAGATAAAATAGCGTTGATATTGAGATAAGACTCTGTCGCCTTACCAGGTCCGATACAGATAGCTTCATCCGCTAGGAGTGTGTGAAGGGCTTCCTTATCAGCAGTTGAATAAACTGCTACGGTTGCAATGCCCAATTCACGCGCAGCTCGAATAATGCGAACCGCAATCTCACCACGGTTGGCAATCAAAATTTTACGAAACATGGAGAACCTCCTTAGTTTCCAATTGCAAAGGTAAGAGTACCACTCGCTGCAAGCTTACCATCTACTTCAGCCTTTGCTTCAACCACAGCAATCGTACCACGACGTTTGACAAAAGTAGCCGTCATGACTAATTGGTCACCTGGTACAACTTGCTTCTTGAACTTAACCTTGTCCATGCCAGCATAGAAGACCAGTTTCCCTTTATTTTCAGGTTTGGACAATTCCAAGACACCAGCAGTCTGGGCCAAGGCCTCCATGATAAGGACACCAGGCATGACTGGGTATTGAGGAAAATGACCATTAAAGAAAGGTTCGTTGATGGTCACATTTTTAATGGCAACAATGGTATCCTCGCTCACTTCCAAGACACGATCCACTAGGAGCATGGGGTAGCGATGGGGTAGAGCTTCTTTGATTCCTTGAATATCGATCATTTGATACGTACCAATCCTTTACCGAACTCAACCATTTCTTCATTTGAAACGAGAATTTCTGTCACCACACCATCCTTAGGTGCAGGAATCTCATTCATGACCTTCATGGCTTCGATGATCACCAAAGTCTGGCCTTTTTTAACACTGTCTCCAACTGTGACGAAGGCAGATTTATCTGGTCCAGCAGCCAAGTAAGCCACCCCTACAAGTGGGCTCTCAACGACATCCCCCTCCGGAGCAACCGTCGTTTCAGCTGGTACTGGAGCTTCTTCCACAGAACTCTCTACTGGAGTTGAAGGGGCAGAAACTACTGGACTTGCCGCTACTGCAGTTGGTGCTGGAACAACTTGAGCTGGAGCTTCAGAAGCCATTCTTGCTTCATTCTTACTGAACTGCAATTCGTCCGCTCCGTTTTTATAAGAAAATTCTCTCAAACTTGATTGGTCGAATTGAGCCATCAAGTCCTTGATCTCATTTAAATTCATAATTATTTATTCTCCCAACGTTTAAAAGCAAGAACCGCATTGTGTCCACCAAAACCAAAAGTATTTGAAATAGCATAAGGGATTTCTTGCTCCAAGCCTTGTCCATAAACTACATTCGCTTCGATATAGTCTGACAATTCACTTGTTCCAGCTGTTTTTGGCACGAAGTTATGACGCATGGCTTCAATTGTAGCGATGGCTTCTACTGCCCCTGCAGCACCAAGCAAGTGTCCTGTAAAGGACTTGGTTGAAGATACAGGTACTTCTTTACCAAGGACAGCTACGATCGCACCACTTTCTCCTTTTTCATTAGCAGGAGTTGAAGTTCCGTGGGCATTGACATAAGCCACTTGCTCTGGAGAAATCTCTGCCTCTTCCAAAGCCAATTTAATTGCCTTGATGGCACCTTGACCTTCTGGATGAGGTGAAGTCATGTGGTAAGCATCACAGGTATTACCATAACCAACTACTTCAGCTAAGATAGTTGCACCACGTTTTTCAGCATGTTCAAGGCTTTCAAGCACCAACATACCAGAACCTTCTCCCATCACAAAACCATTACGGTCTTTGTCAAATGGAATAGAAGCACGAGTTGGATCTTCTGTAGTTGATAGGGCAGTCAACGCTTGGAAACCAGCGATAGCAAATGGAGTGATTGATGATTCTGAGCCACCAACTAGCATGACATCTTGGAAACCAAACTTGATGGAACGGAAGGCATCTCCGATGGCATCGTTTGATGAGGCACAGGCTGTATTGATTGATTTACAGATACCGTTTGCTCCGAAACGCATGGCAACATTTCCTGAAGCCATATTTGGCAAGGCTTTTGGAAGTGTCATTGGTTTAACGCGTTTTGGACCTTTTTCATGAAGACGAATAACCTGATCTTCGATTTCTTTAATTCCCCCAATACCAGAAGCCACGATAACACCAAAGCGATCTTTATCGATTGCTTCTACATCAAGATTGGCATTTGTCACCGCTTCTTGAGCTGCATACAAGGCATACAAAGAATAGTTGTCAAAACGGTTGGTATCTTTTTTGACAAAGTATTTATCAAATGGGAAATCTTGAACTTCTGCCGCATTGTGCACAGCAAATTCGCTGTGGTCAAATTTAGTGATTTCTCCAATTCCAATCTTCCCAGTTTGCAAACTGTTCCAAAATTCTTCTGGAGTATTTCCGATAGGAGAGGTCAATCCGTAACCTGTTACTACAACTCGATTTAGTTTCATCTGTCTTACCTATATCTTTCCTTATTTTTTTACATACTAAGTCCGCCATCAACAGCGAGAACTTGTCCAGTCAAATAATCTTGTCCAGCTAAGAAGACAGTGGCATCCGCGATATGGTCCGCCTGACCAAACTGTTTCATAGGGATTTGCGCAAGTGTTGCTTCCTTGACCTTATCAGACAAAACGGCAGTCATATCTGACTCGATCATTCCGGGCGCAAGAGCATTTACACGCACATTGCGATTGGCAACTTCACGTGCTACTGACTTGGTAAAACCAATCAAACCTGCTTTAGAAGCTGCATAGTTTGCTTGACCGATATTTCCCATCAAACCGACCACACTCGACATATTGATAATCGCACCTTCACGCGCCTTGATCATCTGTTTCAAGACTACTTGCGTCATGTTAAAGGCACCTGTCAAATTGATCTTAAGCACTTTTTCAAAGTCTTCTTCGGTCATCTTGAGCATGAGCGTATCCTGGGTAATGCCAGCATTATTTACCAAGACATCAACCGAACCAAGTTCTGCGATTGCTTGATCTACCATACGTTTCGCATCTGCAAAGTCTGAAACATCACCCGAGATCGGTACCACTTTGACACCGTAGTTTGAAAACTCAGCTAGCAATTCTTCTGAGATTGCTCCGCGACTATTCAAGACTACATTAGCGCCTAGTTGGGCAAATTTGTGAGCAATGGCAAGCCCGATACCCCGACTTGAACCTGTGACAAAGATATTTTTATTTTTTAGTTGCATTCTGTTCTCCTGTTTCCTGTTGTATTTGTGGGAGAAGGGATTACTAGTTTCCCAGCAAAGCATCCAAACTTGCTTGGTCTTCAACGTTAGCTAGCTTAGCTGTTTTATCGATTTTTTTGACAAAGCCTGATAGGACTTTCCCAGGACCAATTTCAATAAAATTGGTCACGCCAGCATTCTGCATCACTGCGATACTCTCATAGAAACGAACAGGTTCCTTCACCTGACGCGTCAAGAGCTCTTTGATTCGATCTTTTTCCATAACAGCAGCTTCCGTATTGCCAACTAGTGGGCAAGTAAAATCAGAGAAACTCACTCCCTCAAGAGCTCCAGCTAGTTGCTGACTGGCTGGCTCAAGAAGGGCTGTATGGAAAGGACCAGATACATTTAAAGGAATCAATCGTTTTGCTCCTGCTTCTTGCAAGAGTTGAACCGCGCGGTCAACCGCAGCCGCCTCACCACCGATAACGATTTGGCTTGGGGTATTGTAGTTAGCTGGAGTCACTACTCCAACTTTAGAGGCTGCTTCACAAGCTTCCTCAATCACTTCAACTGGAGTATTAAGGACTGCAACCATCTTTCCAGAACCTGCAGGTGCAGCCTCTTCCATATAAGCACCACGCTTAGCAACTAAGGCAACTGCATCCTCAAAGTCCAAGGCACCACTTGCTACAAGAGCAGAATATTCTCCGAGGGACAATCCTGCTACCATATCTGGCTGGTAGCTCTTTTCTTTCAATAGTCGGTAAATAGCAACCGAAGTCGCTAAAATAGCTGGCTGCGTATAGCGAGTCTGGTTTAACTTAGTTTCTTCCTTATCAATCAAGTCACGAAGGTCATAACCCAAAACCTGACTGGCTTGGTCAATTGTTTCCTTGACGATAGGGTAGCTATCATAGAGATCACGTCCCATCCCTAGATACTGAGCACCTTGACCCGCAAATAGAAAGGCTGTTTTAGTCATTTCTTACAACTCCTGCCCAACGAGAGGCTTCTTCTTGAATTTTTTTGGCTGCGCCATAGTATAGATCTTTTAGGATTTCTTCGACAGTTTCCTCTTTAGATACCAAACCAGCGATCTGACCTGCCATGACAGATCCACCTTCTACATCTCCATGAACAACGGCTTTAGCAAGCGCACCAGCTCCCATTTGTTCAAAGATTTCTAAATCTGGATTTTCTTGTTTAAAGGCATCTTTTTCAGCCTGCTCAAAGTCACGTGTCAACTGATTTTTAATGGCACGAACAGCATGTCCAAAGTGTTGAGCTGAAATAGTCGTATCGATATCACGCGCTTTTAAGATTTTTTCCTTGTATTTTGGATGGGCGTTAGATTCCTTAGCTACTACGAAACGTGTACCAACTTGAACGGCCTCAGCACCAAGCATAAAGCCTGCAGCAACACCTTCACCGTCCGCAATTCCTCCAGCTGCGATAACTGGAATCGAAACAGCCGCAGCAACCTGACGAACCAAGGTCATAGTTGTTAATTTACCAATATGTCCACCGGCTTCCATTCCTTCTGCAATAACTGCATCTGCACCAATTTTTTCCATACGTTTTGCCAGAGCAACACTTGGAACAACAGGAATAACTGTAATTCCTGCATCATGGAAACGAGTCATGTATTTACTTGGGTTTCCTGCACCAGTTGTAACCACCTTGACCCCTTCTTCAATCACGAGATCAACGATGTCTTCTACAAAAGGGGACAAAAGCATGATGTTGACACCAAAAGGTTTGTCCGTAAGTGATTTGATTTTATCGATATTAGCCTTTACGACCTCTTTAGGTGCATTCCCACCACCGATGATCCCTAGACCACCAGCTTTTGATACTGCACCAGCCAAGTCACCATCCGCAACCCAGGCCATTCCTCCTTGAAAAATAGGATAATCAATGTTCAATAATTCTGTAATACGTGTTTTCATAGTGCCTCCATCATTCCTTGCTTACGTAATAGTTCGATGAGTTTATCATTTGAGTCTCAAACTATTACCTAAACAAGAGGGAGCGGGTCTCCCCTACTCCTTCTAGTAATATGTTAATTATTTTGTTTGCTCTTCAACGTAGGCAACCAAGTCACCAACTGTTTTCAAGTTATCTTCTGCTTCGATTTGGATATCGAAAGCATCTTCGATTTCAGAGATTACTTGGAACAAGTCCAATGAATCTGCATCCAAATCATCAAAAGTAGATTCAAGTGTTACTTCTGATGCGTCTTTCCCAAGTTCTTCAACGATAATTTCTTGTACTTTTTCAAATACTGCCATGATAGGACTCCTTTAAAATATAAAAAATTTATAACTATGTGTTTACCACATGATTACCTAGATTGTAAGAATGAGTGTGCCCCATGTCAAACCTCCGCCGAAGCCTGATAGGAGAATCTTCTGGCTGCCATCTAAACGAATCATGCCATTCTCCACACACTCTGAGAGCAAAATCGGGATACTTGCTGCACTGGTATTTCCATACTCCATCATATTGGCAGGAAGCTTGTCTCGATCTACACCGATCTTCTTAGCCATCTTATCCAAAATGCGGATATTTGCCTGATGAAGCAAGAGATAATCCAATTCCGATGCTGCGATTGGACCATTTTCAATGGTTTCTTTGATCGATCTAGCAACATCTCGATTTGCAAAATCAAAAACTGCTCGTCCATCCATCTTCAAAAAAGCAGGAACTGCTTCTTGATCTGAGAAAGGAGAAGCCAAAGCCGTTTGACCATAGGTCAAACACTCGCTCCGAGAGCCATCTGTATAGAGACTTTCCACAAGGAAGTGCCGTGTTTCGCTCGCTTCCAAGAGAACCCCACCAGCACCATCCCCAAAGAGAACGGCTGTCGAACGATCTGACCAATCAACTGTCTTGGATAAGGTCTCAGCCCCGATAACAATCCCTTTTTTGAACTGTCCAGAACTTAAAAACTTTTCTGCAGTTGAGAGAGCGAATACAAAGCCACTGCAAGCTGCTGTCAAATCAAAGGCGAAAGCTCTATGCGCTCCGATATTTGCCTGAACCCGAGCTGCCGTAGAAGGCATCATCGAATCAGGAGTAATCGTCGCTACAATGATAAAATCAATCTGATCCGCTGTTAAGCTCCCTTTAGCCAGCAAACTCTTAGCAACTTTTGTCGCCAAATCACTCGTTGACTCCGTTTTTGAAATATGTCTCTGTTTAATTCCTGTCCGACTTGAAATCCACTCATCGCTTGTATCCATAATTTGAGCCAAGTCCTGATTAGTGACCACTTGCTCTGGAACATAATGAGCAACCTGGCTTATTTTTGCAAAAGCCATTATTTCAAATCCTCCAAAAATTGATAAAGGTTAGTCAAGCCCCTGCCCATCACTTCTATTTCTTCAGAACTCATACCATCGATAATTTTTTCGACCATGGCCTTGTGGAAACGTTTATGAAGGCGGTGAACCAAACGACCTTTCTTTGTCAAATGCAGATAGACCACACGACGATCCTGATCAGAACGAATGCGCTCAACATAACCTTTTCTTTCGAGATTATTCAAGCTGGTCGTCACTGTCCCAAGAGTTACCATCAGTTCTTTTGAAACCTTACTTGGTGTTGCCTCCGGGAACTTGCCAATCACATCAATCGTGTGCATTTCTTTGATGGAGATGTCTTTGAAACGACTACCTCGTAAGCTAACCTCCTCAATCACAAGGACATTATTAAAAATAGATGTTAAATACTCATTCACTTGTTGGTAGTCCAAAGTATTCCCTCCTTCTCAAAAAACTTTCGAAATCAAAACATTTGACACAAAAAGTATATCAAACTTCAAAGAATTGTGCAAGTATTTTTTTATTTTCCTGAAAATTTTGGCCGTCTTCTTTCAGAATGAGCTCGGACTCCTTCTTTAAAATCTTCAGTCAAAGACAACGATTCTTGCAGTTTCAATTCTAATTCAGCATAATTCTGCCAATCCTTAAATTGGCTTTCCCAAACCAACTTTTTAATGGCTGCGTATGAGTTTGCTGAGCCTCGTCTTAATTTCTTCAGAACTTGTTCTCTAGTTTTTTCTAATTTATCAGCTTCGCAGACACGGTATACCACGCCCCATTCCAGTGCTTTTTCCGCAGTCAAAGCTTCTCCTGTCATGGCAAGTTGCGCAGCCCGTGTTACCCCGATACTACGACTCAAGAGATGGATTCCACCAGCATCTGGCGCCAATCCAACTCCAACAAAGGCTTGGATGAATTTTGCCTTGTCAGTCGCCAAACAAAAATCGACTGCCACTGCCATATTAGCTGCAGCACCAGCAACCGCTCCATCTACCTCCATCAAAACAGGTTTAGGAATTTGCTTGATTTTAAAAGAAATTGTATTGACTAATTCTGCAATCTTATTCAAAGATGGGATATCATCTTCATCCACTGCACGTTTCATCTCAACCAGATCTCCCCCAACTGAAAAGACCTTCCCATTAGCGTTAATCAAGATAAACTGAACAGTTTGATCCTGCTCTGCTAGAGTCAAAGCTTCTAAAATTTCCTCACACATTGGGATATGGAAACCGTTTGCCACTTCGGGACGATTCAAAGTGATGATAGCAAGATCATCTACGATCTGATATAAGATATGATTCATAGCTTCTCCTTTTATAAGGTGATAAAATTATTTCATTGTCAAAGTATACCTTTTTTTAGATAAAGAGGCAAGGAAAAACTAAAGGAAAGTGTCTCAGCTGATAAAAAACGCTCACTTTATCCTAAAGGCCCTAGTATTTTCTTCATTGAAAAAAGCCCCTCTTTCTGCTATAATCGTATAAAATACTTACTTGAGGAGTCCCTATGAAGGTTGTAAAATTTGGCGGAAGCTCTCTTGCCTCTGCTAGTCAGTTAGAAAAAGTTTTAAACATCGTTAAAAGCGATAAAGAACGCCGTTTTGTAGTCGTTTCTGCACCGGGTAAACGCAATTCTGAAGATACCAAGGTTACAGATGCCTTGATCAAATACTATCGTGACTATGTAGCGGGAAATGATATCAGCAAGAGCCAAAACTGGATTATCGATCGCTATGCGGCTATGGTGAGCGAACTAGGCTTAAAACCATCCGTTCTAGAAAAAATTTCTAAAAGCATCCGTGCCTTAGCGACTCTTCCTATTGAGGAAAATGACTTTCTCTATGACACCTTCCTAGCGGCTGGAGAGAATAACAACGCCAAACTTATTGCAGCCTACTTTAACCAAAACGGCATCGATGCACGTTATGTTCATCCAAGAGAAGCTGGAATCGTTGTAACAAGCGAACCTGGGAATGCTCGCATCATTCCATCTAGCTATGACAAGATTGAAGGCTTAGCTGACAGCAACGAAGTCCTTGTTATCCCTGGTTTCTTTGGGGTCACTAAGGAAAATCAAATCTGTACCTTCTCCCGTGGCGGATCCGATATAACAGGTTCCATCATCGCTGCAGGTGTTAAGGCTGATCTCTATGAAAACTTTACGGACGTAGACGGTATCTTTGCTGCCCATCCGGGTATCATTCACCAACCACACTCAATCCCTGAGTTGACCTACCGTGAAATGCGGGAATTGGCTTATGCAGGTTTCTCAGTTCTTCACGATGAAGCCCTGCTCCCTGCCTACCGGGGAAAAATCCCTCTCGTTATCAAAAATACCAATAACCCTGACCATCCGGGTACTCGTATCGTTCTAAAGCATAGCAGTGATAAATTCCCAGTCGTTGGAATCGCTGGTGATTCTGGCTTTGTCAGCATCAACATGTCGAAATACCTCATGAACCGTGAAGTTGGATTTGGACGTAAGGTTCTGCAAATCCTTGAAGATCTTAACATCGGTTGGGAGCACATGCCAACTGGTATCGATGATCTTTCAATCATTCTCCGTTCTCGCGAACTAACTCCTATCAAGGAAGAAGAAATCCTTCGTCAGTTGGTTCAAAAGGCTGAAGTGGACCATGCCGAAATCGAACATGACCTTTCCATCATTATGATTGTCGGAGAAAAAATGAAGAGTCACATCGGGGTAACTGCTACTGCAACACGTGCTTTGTCTGAGAATAAAATCAACATCCAGATGATGTCCCAAGGTTCAAGTGAAGTTTCCATCATGTTTGTTGTCAATAAAGACCAAGAAAAGGCTGCTATCAAGGCTCTCTACCATGCCTTTTTCGATGAAAGTAAGGAAGACTAATCATGGCCCAATCTCTCAATAAAGTCATTGACCTCCAAACCACTGGAACATCTTACCTCTCTATCTCTGGAAAAGTTGGAAAATTTCTAGTCGGGGACCAAGCCTTGGAGTTTTATCCCGATGTCAATGTCGAACAATATATCCAGATTCCCTGGTCCAGCATTCAGCAAATAGGAGCTAATGTAAGTGGTCGCAAGATCAGCCGTCACTTTGAAGTCTTCACCGATCAAGGAAAATTCCTTTTCGCTTCAAAAGACTCTGGAGCTATCCTCAAAATCGCTCGGGAAAAATTAGGAAACGAAAAGGTTGTGAAACTTCCGACTCTACTCCAGACCATTGGACAAAAACTTAAAAATCTATTTGCAAAAAAGTAGAAACTTTAGTATAATCATAGCAACGGATAAGTAGGTTATCCTCTTCTTTCAGAAAGTCTGCGGGTGCTGCGAGCAGATAGGGGAGATAAGTGAAATTCTACCGTTATCAACAATTAAATACAGAATCAAGTGCACACCTGTGAAGTTGGATGGAACCGTGGCCCTGCCACTCCAACGCTTTGTTAGGTGTGCTTTTTTCATAAAGGAGTTCTTATGTTAGATATCAAACGTATTCGTACAGACTTTGATGCTGTCGCTGAAAAACTAGCTACACGTGGTGTAGATGCTGCTATCCTTAACGAAATGAAAGAAATCGACGCTAAACGTCGTGACATCTTGGTCAAGGTTGAAAATCTCAAGGCAGAACGTAACACAGTTTCTGCAGAGATTGCTCAAGCCAAGCGCAACAAAGAAAATGCCGATGACAAGATTGCTGCAATGCAAACTCTCTCTGCTGAAGTCAAATCTCTCGATGCTGAATTGGCAGAAATCGATGCTAAATTGACAGAATTTACCACTACTCTTCCAAACATCCCAGCTGACAGCGTTCCTGTTGGAGCTGATGAGGATGACAACGTCGAAGTTCGCCGTTGGGGAACTCCACGCGAGTTTGACTTCGAACCAAAAGCTCACTGGGATCTTGGGGAAGACCTGGGTATCCTTGACTGGGAACGTGGCGGTAAAGTAACAGGCGCTCGCTTCCTCTTCTATAAAGGACTTGGGGCTCGTTTGGAACGTGCTATCTACAACTTCATGTTGGATGAACATGGAAAAGAGGGCTATACTGAAGTCATCACACCATACATGGTCAACCATGATTCTATGTTTGGTACTGGTCAATATCCAAAATTCAAGGAAGATACTTTTGAATTGAAAGACACTAATTATGTCCTCATTCCTACAGCTGAAGTGCCTCTTACAAACTACTACCGTGATGAAATCCTTGACGGAAAAGACCTGCCAATCTACTTCACTGCCATGAGCCCATCATTCCGTTCTGAAGCGGGTTCTGCTGGTCGTGACACACGTGGCTTGATTCGTTTGCACCAATTCCACAAGGTTGAAATGGTCAAGTTTGCCAAACCAGAAGAATCTTACGAAGAATTGGAAAAAATGACAGCCAACGCTGAAAACATCCTTCAAAAACTCAACCTTCCATACCATGTGGTTGCGCTCTCTACTGGAGATATGGGCTTCTCAGCTGCTAAGACTTACGACTTGGAAGTTTGGATTCCGGCGCAAAATACCTACCGTGAAATCTCTAGCTGCTCTAACACAGAAGATTTCCAAGCTCGTCGTGCTCAAATCCGTTACCGTGACGAAGCCGATGGCAAGGTGAAACTCCTTCACACCTTGAACGGTTCTGGACTTGCAGTTGGACGTACGGTGGCTGCTATTCTTGAAAACTACCAAAATGAAGATGGTTCTGTAACTATTCCAGAAGCACTTCGTCCATACATGGGTGGAGCTGAAGTTATCAAACCATAAAAAATAAGGCCTAGCTAGATAATAGCTAGACCTTTTTTCGTAACCAAATCAGATAACCACTCAAGACAAAGAGTAAAATAGTGAGGCATATAACCGTTTCAGCAAACACCAGATAATCCAGAAATGGAAGTTTCAAAATTCCCTGAGCCATCTTGAGCGAGGTAGCTGTGATAATGGTTGGGAAGGTGAGGGCTGAGAAGGCTGGTTGAAAGCCTTGTTTTAAAATATTAGGCAAGCGAGTCAAAACGAAGAAAAAGAAAGATTGAGACGCCAAAATCATGACGATTAAGAGCCATGTTGGCAAGCTTGCCCCTCCAACTCGAACTAGTGAGGCCAAGAGTAGGGAAAAGGGAGCACAATAGATTCCTTCCTGTCCAAGCAAGGCTACTGGGAGTGGAGTTTTCTTTAAATCCCTATAAATAAGGGGATAAAGATAGAAAGTCAAGACAAAACCAAAACTCAAGGTCGTATTGGCAATTTCAACGATGCCTACCAGAGGATAGGTCAAGGCAGCTACTGCTATCCCCACATAGAGCACCGTCCAGCTAGGAGTCGCATTGACTCTCTTGCCTGGACAGGCAAATTTAATGGTAAAGTAAGTGATTAAAGCGAGGTCCAAGAGAAAGGAAAACCACCAGAGCCCTTGTGATATCAAAGGAAGATGAGGGAACAAACGAAAGACATAGGTCGATAAAATCATCCCCGCCATAGGAAAGGTAGCTATACCAGATAAAAGAGGGGGCTTGGTCAATTCTTTCTTGGTTTCTTCCCAATTAAAAAGATGAAGAATCAGAAAGAAAATCCATAAGACCAATCCAGTCAAACTAAATAGGTGCGAAAGAACAGGCCAAGTATCCGCAATCAAGTTTCCTGCACCTGCCAAACCTAACAAACAACCAGAAAATACCAAGGGGAGTTTTTTCATGGCAACCTCCGTTAATCATATTATTATCAGTATAGCATAAAAGTCTTTGAAATAGCATAGAAAAATGAAGACTGGGTAGATCAGCCTTCATTTTTTATTTATGATTCGAACTAGGCATAGGGTTGCAATTCTGGATTGATTGGCGTATTGGCTAGGTTGTTGGCATAGTTACAGAGGCTTGCTAGACTGACACCGAGAACCACATCCAAGGCATTTTGTTGCGTATAGCCAGCTTCCAAAAATTCAGCCAAGGCTTCATCTCCTACACGCCCTTTGGTATTGATGACCGCCAAGGTAAACTTAGCTAGAGTATCTAGTTTTGGGTCTGTCTCGATTGGAGTACGGTTGCGGAGAGCTTGGAGAAGATCATCATTCATCTGGATTTGTTTGATTGAAAAGGCTGTGTGACCTGCGACACAGAAAGCACAACCATTGGTTACAGCAGCTGTGATTTGCACCACTTCACGTTCCACTGGTGTCAGACTATTGCGACGGTTGATGGCTCCGACAGTTCGGTAGGCTTCAAGCGCGGTTGGGGCATTGGCCAAGAGACCGATTAGGTTGGGAATATAGCCATTATTATCTTTTTGTACTGTTTCAAGAACTTCTTTCACTTCTGCTGGTGCTGATTCTACTGTGTGGATGGTAAATGTTGTCATAAGAAACCTCTTTTCATTTTATTGTCATTTAGTCTATCATAGAATTTCTTCTTTGGATAATATATATTTTCAATTGCCATGATAGGAAATGTTTATGAAATGAAAAAATCACACTAAAAGTGTGATTGGATTAGTTCTTAAAATACTTCTTAGTCTCAGCAACAACTACTGGCGACAAGACCAAAAGGGCAATCAAGTTCGGTAGAGCCATCAAGGCATTGACGATATCTGCAATAATCCAGACCATGTCCAACTCGATAAAACCTCCCAGCAAGACCATGAACACAAAGACCACTCGATAGAGCCAGATAAAGCGAACGCCAAAGAGAAACTCGAAACAGCGCTCTCCGTAGTAATTCCAGCCGAGAATTGTCGTAAAGGCAAAGAGAACCAAAAATATGGTCAAAAGAACGGAACCAAAATGTGAAAAAACTGTTGAAAAGGCTGACTGGGTAAGGGCTACTCCATTCAAATCACCGCTCCAAGCCCCAGTTACTAAGATAGTCAAACCTGTCAGAGTACAGATAATGAGGGTGTCAATAAAAGTTCCTGTCATGGAAATCAAGCCTTGCTCTACTGGTTCATTTGTCTTAGCCGCAGCAGCTGCAATCGGAGCTGATCCTAGGCCAGATTCGTTAGAGAAGACTCCTCGCGCCACACCATTTTGGATAGCCATCCGAATGCTGGCACCTGCAAAACCACCTACTGCAGCCGCTGGACTAAAGGCTGAAGTAAAGATGAGGGCAAGTGTGGCTGGGATTTTCTCAATATTAAAGAGAATAACTGTAAGAGTTCCCAAAATATAGACAATAGCCATAAATGGAACAACTGCTGTCGAAACCTTAGAAATAGATTTGAGTCCACCAAAGACTGCAATCGCTACAAAAACAGACAAAACGAGAGCTGTGATAGCTGGATCAATTTGAGCTGTATTTTGGATAGATTCTGTAATCGAATTGACTTGGGTGAAGGTACCAATCCCTAGAAGGGCTACCAATACACCCGCTAGGGCAAAGAAGATAGCAAGGGGGCGCCACTTTTCTCCCATCCCCAAAAGGATGTAGTGCATGGGCCCTCCAGCTACAGCGCCGTTTGCATCCTTGCTACGGTATTTGATAGCCAGCAAGCCTTCGGCATATTTGGTCGCCATCCCAAAAAAGGCTGCCATCCACATCCAAAAGAGAGCGCCTGGCCCACCAACCTTGATGGCTGTCGCGACCCCGATGATGTTTCCCGTACCAACGGTGGCGGCTAGAGCCGTACATAAAGCGGCAAAGCTCGACACATCGCCATGCCCCTTATCCTTGGTAAAGATCAACTGAAAGGCCTTTGGAAGACGTGCCACTTGTAAAAGGCCTAGTCGGATGGTCAAATAGATACCTGTTCCGACCAATAAGATCAAGAGGGGAGGCCCCCAAACGAAAGCATCAAGCGCTTTTAGCAATTCTAACATATCCTTCTCCTATCTTTTCAACCCCAAAAGAAAGAGCACATGCAGGATACATGTACTCTGGAATGCTTAGATAAATGCCAAAAAGCGGTCTATCTTAGCTCTGTCCTTTTACCTGAGAGTTTGAGCAGTTGCCTGCCTTGCCCCTTCGGTGCCTTTACGGTCTCTCCAGAGTTCCGTCCATTTACAGTCATGGAAAACAAACCTTTCTCCATTTCTATTAAACTTCATTCGGTGTTGGTATTTTATTTTTTATTATTCTACAAGAAAAGTTAGCCTTTGTCAATGTTTTCTATGAAAATTTTTAGTTTTCATTTCTTTTTTTCAGAAAGATTGACTCCTTCTTCTCTCTATCCTCTAAAGGTCACAATGGTGGCGCCACTGCCTCCAGCATTTTGTGGAGCATAGCCGAAACTCTTGACATGCTTGTTTCTTTGCAGGTATTTGGTGACGCCCTCACGGATGACTCCTGTTCCGATACCATGGATGATGTCGACTTGCGCCATGTTATTGAGCAGGGCTTGGTCGATAAAGGCGTCCAGCTCATTCATAGCCTCTTCGTACCGTTTGCCTCGGAGATCCAGTCTCGCTTGCGGACCACGACCAGAAGCACGTTTGACGACATTGACTTGTTTTTTCTTGACTGGGGCTTCTTGCTGAGCCTGAACAAGGTCAAATTCTTTCTCTTCCAAGGTCATCTTGATCAAACCGACTTGGGCTTCCCAACGGCCGTCCTTAAGCTGATTGGTCAGGGTACCACGCTGACCATAACTGAGAACCACGATATCATCTCCAACCTTTGGAGCTCGTTTTTTCTTGGCTTTTTGAAGGACCTTGTTTTTAGATAAGTCGACTTTTTCAGGAGCCAGTTTTTTCAGGTCAGCCTTGGCTTCAATGATTTCATGAGGTTTGAGTTGAGACTTGCTGTGAAGATTCTTGAGAATCTGGTCACTCTCACTTAGAGCGAGTTCCACAATCTCAGCAGCCTGTTCACGCGCCTTGTTGAGCTCAGTTTCCTTTTCCCGATTGAGCTCATTGTAAAGTTTTTTGAGTGCTCGGTTCATCTTGAGGTTTTCTTGCTCGACCTCACGGATATTGTCCAAGCGTTTGCGACTTTCAATCGTTTGCTCTTCCAGTTGCTCAATGATACGGTTGACATCATTATCTTGATTGGCCTGCTGACTGGCATCACCCACGATGACATCTGACAAGCCCAGGCGTTTGGCAATTTCAAAGGCATTACTTCGACCAGGAACTCCCTGCATAAAGCGATAAGTCGGACGCAGACTAGCTGTATCAAATTCCATGCTGGCATTTTGCACAAAGGCTGTCTCAATACCATAGGCCTTGAGCTCTGGATAGTGGGTCGTCGCCATAGTCTTGACCTGACGCAGACGAAGATCCTCCAGAATAGCCATAGCAAGGGCTGCTCCTTCCTGCGGATCGGTACCTGCCCCAAGCTCATCTAGCAACAAGAGCGAGTGCTGATTGACTTTGCCAAGAATATCTACGATATTGGTCATGTGACTGGAGAAGGTAGATAAGCTTTGTTCGATAGACTGCTCATCCCCAATATCCGCGAAGATTTCCTCGAAAATACCGACACGGCTCCCCCTATCAGCTAGAATGGGCAAGCCTGACTGGGCCATGAGTTGAGTCAAACCCAGGGTTTTGAGCATGATGGTCTTCCCACCTGTATTGGGACCTGTAATGACAATGGCCGTTAATTCCTTGCCAAAGTGTACGTCATTTGCGACAGCATTTTTAACCAAAGGATGGCGAACATGAAGGAGTTGAATCTCTTGATCCTCTGAAAGTTGAGGAACAACTGCTTGTCTTTCTTGGATAAAGCGTACTTTGGCACGAATCAGATCTAGGTGCCCGATAATCCAAGCGTCATTAGCGATTTCTGCAGCATGAGGACGAACCCGTTCCGATAGTTCCTGCAGGATGCGAATCATCTCATATCGTTCATCAGCTCGCAGACTAGCGATTTCTTCGCTTAGTTTCACGACCTCACGGGGTTCGATATAGACGGTATTTCCGCTGGCAGAGATGTCGTGGACAACACCTGCAATCTTGTTGCGGTAGGTATTCTTGACAGGTAAGACCTGACGGCCATTTCTACTAGCGATAATCCCTTCCGTCAACATCTGAGCTTTTTGCTTGAGCAAGTCTTGTAAGACATCTCGGACTTGGCTCTCACTATCATGGATTTTCCGACGGATGCGTGCTAGTTCTTCGCTGGCGAAATTTTCGATAAAACCTGCGTCATTTAGGGCTTGGAGACTTCCTTGCAAGTGTGGGAAATCATGGAGTTTTTCAAACCACCTCACCAACTGTTCCAAGCGTACGTTTTCTAGATTGGCATAAAAACTTTGTAACTCTCTGCTAGCAAGCAAGACCCGTTTGAGGAGCAGGAACTCCTCGATATTGAGGTCCGCCCCCATCTCCAGACGCTTACAAACCGCTGAAATCTCACGTGTCGCTAGGATGGTAAAGTGAGGCTGCTCCACAAATAAGGCTTGCATTTCCTCCATCTCAGCAAAAGCCTGTTTGATTTTATCCTCCTTGGTAGTCGGAGCCAAACCTTTTAGCTCCTCTAATCCCTGTTCTGTCAGGATATGAGGTTCAAACAAGGCTTTGATTTTATTAAATTCTAATGTTTCTAGTATTTTTGTATTCATATTCTTTCCTTGTGTGTTTGTTTACAAGATTGTAGCAATTAGAGGTTTTTGACTTTGCCTCGCCTTAGTCGTCCAATCTGTAAACAAAGGGCTAGGAAAACTCCCGCCCTTTTTATCCGATTAAATTTGTCACCCAGAGTTGTTTGATAAAGTTTGTCGTTAAAGGGACACTCTGGATGATATGCTTGGCTACCACGCTCTTTTCAAGGGGATTTTGCACAGTTGCCATAGGTACCGTTGCAAGAATGGTTAGAGCCATTTGCAAGACAAATAAGGTTACCAATAGAGACAAAGCACCTGCTCCGATACGAAACCATTTGACATCGAGCTTTTTAATCGGAATCAAGTGTAGGAACAAACCAATAAAACGTCCGATACTGTAACAAATCCCAAAAACTAAAAGGTAGGCCAGACCCGCATAAAAGACCTTGTCTAGCTGAAAAAGCTGGTCTGAAGGGAAGAAAAAGGTACCCTGCCCTTCCTGAGGATTGGCATAAGGGATGAGCAAGTGGAAGTGATCTCCCAGCGATTTATAAAACTGTCCAGCAACAAAGGCTGAAATCACTGCCACGAGGAAATAATAAACTTGCAGCACCAAATCCCTACGGTAGCCGATATAAAAGCCCCAAGCAAGAACCAATAAGAGAAGGATCGAAATCATAGGGAATCCTCAATCTTGCTCTGTTCTTGCTTAACAGCCACTAGCTTATTTCGAAGGTCTTTAAGCTCCTGCTCCTTATCATCAAACTCAATCTCACGACTAAGCTGCGTCGATAGGCTGTTAATCGCTAAAAGGAGGGCAATCGTTTCATCATCTGCCCCAGGCATTTGTTCTTTAATTGCTTGGTATTTTTCAGTCGCAACCTTGGCTATTTCCTCCATAAAGAGGTTGTCATGCTCGGTTGTCAAGGTTAATGTCTTTTTCCCGAATGTAAACTTATATCGATTTAGATTTGCCATAAAATTCACCTCACGATATTATACCAAATTTCGCTAATTTTGTCAGTTTTTACCAATTCTCCTGCTTTTGTGGTACAATAGAAACTATGGCAAGTATCACACTCACACCTAGCGAACAGGAAATTCAGAACTTTTTAAGTCAGTATCGGAAAGCTCTCAGTCCTAGTAAAAATCCTTATATCCGCTACTTTTTGCGCCTGCCTCAGGCAACGGTTTCCATCTATACTTCTGGAAAAGTCCTCCTGCAGGGAGAAGCTGCTGAGCAATACGCCAGTTTCTTTGGCTATCAAGTCCGACAAGAAAAGAGCGGACAAGACTTTCCTATGATTGGAACTGATGAGGTGGGAAATGGTTCCTACTTTGGTGGGCTAGCTGTCGTGGCTTCCTTTGTGACACCAGACCAGCATGACTTCTTGAGAAAACTCGGAGTGGGGGATTCCAAAACTCTGACAGACCAAAAGATTCGTCAGATCGCCCCTATCCTCAAGGAAAGGATCCAGCATCAAGCGCTGCTTCTTTCACCGAACAAGTATAATGAAGTTATCGGAGAGCGTTACAATGCTGTTTCTGTAAAGGTTGCCCTTCATAACCAGGCTATCTTTCTCCTTCTCCAAAAAGGAGTCCAGCCAGAGAAAATCGTGATCGATGCTTTTACAAGCCCTAAAAACTATGACAAGTACTTGGCGCAAGAAGCCAATCATTTCCCAAACAAGGTTAGTTTGGAAGAAAAAGCCGAAGGAAAATATATGGCTGTTGCGGTTAGCTCCATCATCGCGCGTGATCTCTTCTTGGAAAACTTGGAAAATCTTGGACGAGAACTAGGCTACCAACTGCCCAGTGGTGCAGGAACCGCTTCTGATAAGGTTGCTAGCAAAATCCTTCAAGCCTATGGTATGAAAGGGCTCAACTTCTGTGCCAAACTGCATTTTAAAAACACTGAAAAAGCCAAAGCACTGCTAGAAAGGTAAGTTATGAATTATTTTAAAACATTTCTAAAAGAGTGGGGACTTACGTTCCTCATCATTATAGTAGTGGGGCTCAGTCGCCTCTTTCTCTGGACCAATGTCCGTGTGGAAGGACACTCTATGGACCCTACCCTAGCTGACGGAGAAGTTCTCTTCGTTGTTAAACACCTCCCAATTGACCGCTTCGACATCGTTGTTGCCCATGAAGAGGATGGAAATAAAGACATTGTCAAAAGGGTCATCGGTATGCCTGGAGATACCATCCGCTACGAAAACGATAAACTTTATATCAACGATAAAGAAACGGACGAACCTTACCTAGCAGACTACCTCCAACAGTTTAAAAACGACAAACTTCAGAGCACTTATTCAGGGAAAGGCTTTGAAGGGGATAAGGGGGTCTATTTTAGAAGTCTAGCTCAGAAGGCTCAGGCCTTCACTGTCGATGTGAATTTCAACACCAGCTTCAGCTTTACAGTTCCTGAAGGCGAATACCTTCTCCTTGGAGATGATCGCTTGGTTTCTAGTGACAGTCGCCATGTTGGAACCTTTAAGGCCAGTCAAATCAAAGGGGAAGCCAAATTCCGTTTCTGGCCACTCAACCGTATCGGAATCTTTTAAAGCCAGCAACCAGATGCTGTGATAGTCTTTTTGAGTTAGCCTTTTAGGATTAGATTGCAACTTGGTGATATCTTGTACCAAGCCCCAAATCCAAGAAAAGCCTAACTGAGAGCTCTATCCCAGCTCTTTTTCTATCAAAAAGGAAACCTATGGAAGTTTATTTTTCAGGCACCATTGAACGCATTATTTTTGAAAATGTCAGTAATTTTTATCGCATCCTCCTCCTAGATATCCAAGATACCAATGCGGAGGACTTTGACGATTTTGAAATCATCGTTACCGGAACCATGGCTGATGTAATAGAGGGTGAAGACTACACTTTTTGGGGGCAAATCGTACAGCACTCCAAGTATGGTGAACAGCTACAGATCAGTCGTTACGAGCGAGCAAAACCCACTAGCAAGGGCTTGGTCAAGTATTTCTCCAGCAGTCATTTTAAGGGAATTGGACTCAAAACAGCTCAGAAAATCGTGGATACGTATGGTGAAAATACCATTGACGAAATTCTGGAGCATCCTGAAAAGCTGGAAAGCATTGCTGGACTCTCTGCCAAAAACCGTGAGGCTTTCGTCTCCACCCTCCGCCTCAACTATGGGACAGAGATGGTCTTGGCAAAACTTGCCAACTACGGCATTCCCAATAAACTAGCCTTTCAGATTCAAGACTTTTACAAGGAAGAAACTCTCGATATTGTCGAAAATTATCCCTACCAGCTGGTCGAGGATATCAAGGGTTTGGGTTTTACCATTGCTGACCAACTAGCGGAGGAACTAGGCATCGAAAGTCAGGCTCCCGAGCGCTTTCGTGCTGGCCTTGTCCATAGTCTCTTTCAAGGCTGTATGGATACGGGCGATACCTACATGGAAGCCCGCGATTTGCTGGAACAGACCCTGACTCTCCTCGAGTCTTCCCGA
The DNA here is from genome assembly GCF_016028255.1 of Streptococcus oralis. Lineage (NCBI taxonomy): Bacteria > Bacillati > Bacillota > Bacilli > Lactobacillales > Streptococcaceae > Streptococcus > Streptococcus oralis. The sequence goes on along the minus strand of NZ_CP065707.1, from coordinate 799,431 downwards.
CCCGTGGAATTGGACCCCAGCCAAGTTGCCCAAGAACTCTCCTACCTCATCGAAGAAGACAAGGTTCAGCAGATTGATACCAAAATCTTTGATAACAGCCTCTTTTTCGCTGAGGAAGGCATTCGCAGTCACTTGGTTCGTATCCTTGAAAAAGGAAAACAGAAAAATCAGGATTTAGAAACCATTCAAAAGCATATTGCTAGTGTCGAGGAAGAATTAGGTATCCAATACGATAGCATCCAAAAACAGGCTATCTGCGATGCCATTCAAAACAAGGTCTTTATCCTAACAGGTGGGCCTGGTACAGGTAAGACGACCGTTATCAATGGGATTATCGCTGTCTATGCCCTTTTAGAAGGACTTGACCTCAGAAAAAAAAGCAACCTACCTATCCTTCTTGCTGCTCCAACTGGTCGAGCGGCTCGACGCATGAATGAATTAACAGGTTTGCCTAGTGCGACCATACACCGTCATTTGGGGATGACGGGGGACGATGATACTAGCCATCTGGAAGATTATCTGGATGCCGACTTTATCATCGTGGATGAATTTTCCATGGTGGATACTTGGCTAGCCAACCAACTCTTCTCCAACATCTCCTCTAATAGTAAAATTCTCATTGTGGGAGACAGTGACCAGTTGCCTTCGGTCAGTCCTGGACAAGTCCTGGCTGACCTGCTCCAGATACCTCTGATTCCGCAGACTCGCTTGGAACGGATTTACCGTCAGAGTGAAGAATCAACTATCGTCACCTTGGCTAGTCAAATTCGACAGGGAATCTTGCCAGCAGATTTTACCCAGAAAAAAGCTGATCGCTCCTACTTTGAAATCATGAGTAGCCATATCCCAGCTACGATTGAGAAAATTCTTGGCGCTGCCCTCAGAAGTGGCATTCCGGCTCGAGATATTCAGGTGCTAGCGCCTATGTATCGAGGAACTGCTGGTATTGATGCCATCAACCAGCTCATGCAAGACCTCCTTAATCCACCACAAAAAGACCAACTCAGTTTTGAAGCCCCCCAATGCCACTATCGAACAGGGGACAAGGTCATTCACCTAGTCAACGACGCTGAAGTCAATGTCTTTAATGGAGACCTAGGCTACATCACAGACCTGATTCCTGGTAAATACACCGAGTCCAAACAAGACGAGATTGTCATTGATTTTGATGGCAATGAGGTTGTCTACCCTCGAAATGAATGGTACAAGATTCGCCTGGCTTACGCTATGAGTATCCATAAGTCTCAGGGAAGTGAGTTTCCCGTTGTCATCCTGCCCATCACCAGTGCTAGCAAGCGCATGCTGGAGCGAAATCTCATCTATACAGCCATTACACGGGCCAAGAGCAAGCTCATCCTTCTTGGCGAACTACAGGCCTTTGACTATGCAGTCAGACATATCGGAACTGCCCGTAAGACCTATCTGATTGAGCGCTTCAGTGATTTAATTGAAAATAATATTGAAGAAAGTAAACAAGCCTTCTCTGAAACTGCCACATCAAGTGACTCTGAACAATCCTACATCCTCACTGAGGAAAACTGGTCTAGCATCCCAGCAATGATCGGGATTACAGATGCAGACCTCAAAGAGATTTTTGGAAAATAGTGCATCAGAAAACCCACCTAGTTAGGTGGGCTTTTTCTCTTTTAAGATTATTTTACTGTTGCTGTACTTGTGATCAATTCAACAGCTTTTTTGATTGCGATATCGTGTTTCAACATATCAGCTGAAAGCAAGTTTTGTACTTGTGCCACTTCCATGTTGTAAGTTGTAGCCAATTGTTCGATTTCTTTTTGGATTTCTTCTTCAGTAGCGTCAAATCCTTCAGCCTTCGCAACTGCTTCGATAACAAGGTTAGTCTTAGTACGCGACTCAGCTTCTGCTTCGTATTGTTTGTGAAGGTCTTCTTGAGTAGTTCCTGTGATTTGGAAGTACATGTCAGGATTGATACCTTGACGTTGCAAGTTTCCAAGGAATTCATTTACTGAACGATGAACTTCTTCGTGGATCATTTCTTCTGGAAGTTCTACGATTTCAGCGTTTTCTACAGCTTTATCGATTGCTGCACCTTCAAGGGCATCTTTGTATGCTTCTTCTTTAGCAGCAGTCAATTCTTTGCGGTATTTTTCTTTCAATTCAGCAAGTGTTTCAACTTCTTCGTCGATGTCTTTTGCAAGTTCATCGTCAAGAGCTGGAACTTCTTTTGCTTTTACTTCGTGAATAGTTGTCACGAATTTAGCTTCTTTACCTGCAAGATCTTCTGCTTGGTAGTCTTCTGGGAATGTTACGACAACATCAACAGTTTCGCCAGCTGAGTGACCTACCAATTGGTCTTCAAAACCAGGGATGAATTGTCCTGATCCAAGTCCAAGTGAGAAGTTTTCACCTTTTCCACCGTCAAATTCAACACCGTCGATAGAACCAACGAAGTCGATAACAACAGTATCGCCATTTTCAGCAGTACCTTCTTTGATAACCAATTCAGCCAAGTTGTTGCGTTCGCGTTCGATACGCTCTTCAACGTCAGCGTCTGTCACTTCTTTTTCTACATCTACTGATACTTCAAGGTTTTTGTAGTCACCCAATTTTACTTCAGGTTTTGTCACGACTTCAGCTATGATAACCCAGTCTTGACCTTTTTCCATTGAAGTTACGTCAATTTTTGGTTGCGCAACCACTTCAAGACCAGCTTCTTTTACAGCTGCTTCATAAGCGTTTGGCAAAAGAGCGTTCAACACATCTTGGTAAAGTGTTTCTTCACCAAATTTTTTATCGAAGATAGGACGTGGAAGATGACCTTTACGGAAACCTGGAACGTTAAGAGTTTTCTTTACTGAGTTGAAGACACGATCCACTTCTGGTTTGATCTGGCCTTGAGAGATTGTGAAAGTCAAGACACCACGGTTTGTTTCTTTGTTTTCAAATGATACAGACATTCTGTCATTTCTCCTTAAAATTTTTTAAATACAGTCTATTATAACATAAACGGGCGACTTTTTTCAAGTAATGAATGCGCTTTTCAACGATGCTAAAGGTACTTGCTGGCTTCCTTGATACTAAGTTCAGCCATTCTTTTCCTATTTTTTTCAATAAAACGTGCTACCCATTCGGGATTGGTTTTAGAGTAGTCTCTTAGAGCCCAGCCAATGGCTTTGTTGATAAAAAATTCTGTCTGGTCCAGATTGTTGAGCAGGATCTTTTCCATCAGTTGGACATTTGTTTTCTCTTTTCTTAACAACTGGTGGTCAATGGCAACTCGTCTCAGCCAGATATTGTCAGATAAGCTCCATTTTAAAATCACTTCTTCAAGTTCCGGATGGTCGGCTACCAAACTTCCTACTACTCGATCTAGGATATCTACTGTGTCCCACCAAGACTTGGTCACTGCCAGACGCTCAAGCTTAGGCAAATCGTCCTTCGTTAGATAAGACTGCATGGTTTTCAAATAGTTGGCAGCCACATACTGGTATTCTCTTGGCTCCTTTTCCCAGCAAGTGTCTACAAAATCCCAATCGATAATTCTTGTTTTTTTCGCGCTTGGAAAGTATTTTCTATAGAGCGCATTTCTTTCAGGACCTGCAATCCCTAAAAAGGGAAATTGATGGCGCATATAGGCTTCCATTGGGCCTGCTTTCTCAGGGTCTTTTGCCGCCTCTAACTCCCCAAGTAAATCTGCAAGACTCATCTAAAAGTCCTCCTGCCCGACCAAGTGGTGCTGAAAGGCATAGACTGCAGCTTGGGTGCGATCACTGACCTCAAGTTTGGCTAAGATATTAGACACATGGGTCTTGACCGTCTTGAGAGAGATAAAGAGTTCATCTGCGATCCTCTGATTTTCGTATCCCTTGGCAATGAGTTGGAGCACGTCTCGCTCACGCGCAGTTAAATCCTCATGAAGCTCGATATGATTGCGGTGGTATTCGACCTTCTTGCTGACCTCTTGTTCAATAGCCAGCTCTCCAGCAGCCACCTTACGGACAGCATGGAGCAATTCGTCTGCACTAGAAGTCTTGAGCATATAGCCTTTGGCACCAGCATTCAAGACTGGCATGATTTTTTCATTGTCCAAGTAAGAGGTCACAATCAAAATCTTGGCTTCAGGCCATTCTTTGAGGATGGCCAAGGTTGCATCAATCCCATTCATCTCAGGCATGACAATATCCATGACAATGACATCTGGGCGCAATTTCAAAGCCAAATCAATGCCTTGAGACCCGTTTGCCGCCTCGCCCACAACTTCTACATCGTCTTGGAGGTCAAAATAGCTTTTCAAGCCCAATCGGACCATTTCATGGTCATCTACCAGTAAAATTTTCATCTCTACTCCTTTATGATTCCTTGTCTAGCAGGGGAATACGGATATCAACCGCCAGTCCTTGTTTGGGAGCTGTCAAGAGTTGAATCGTTCCTGCCATATCTTCAACCCGCTCCTTGATATTTCGAAGTCCATAACTCAAGTCGTCTAAACTCCCTAACTGGAAACCAATCCCGTTGTCCACCACCTTCAGCTGCAATTCAACATCTGTCTGATAGAGGTAGACATCTAGGCAAGATGCCTGGGCATGGCGTAGGGTATTGCTGATCAACTCCTGCAAAATACGGAAGATATGTTCTTCAATCTTCTTAGGCAATTTAGACACGTTTTGCTTGAGACTAACCTTGAGATCGCTCTTGTCCTCAAGCTCTTTTAAGAGGATTTGAATCCCCTCAATCAAACTCTTCTCTTCCAACTCAACTGGTCGCAAATGCAAGAGCAAAACCCGCAGATCTTTCTGGGCTGTTTCTAGGATGGCTGCGACACTTTGCAACTGGGTCTGCATCTTTTCTCTATCAAGCTTCAAAGCCTGCTGGCTGACACCTGATAAAATCATATGGGCCGCAAACAACTCCTGACTAACCGTATCGTGTAAGTCACGTGCAATCCGCTTCCGTTCTTTCTCGATGATTGCTTCTTCCTTGACCAGGCCTTGATTTTCAGCCTTTTGAACAGCCTCAGTCAAGAGATTGAGCTTGCCAGACAAGGACTTAAAACTGGCATCCAAATCTGGATCTGCAAAGGGAATCACCTCTTTTCCTGCTAGCAGTCGCTTGAGATTGATCTGCATTTTTCTGCGAGAGACTTCTTCTATCACGCGCCAAAAGAGGACAAAAAAGAAGGTCATGGAAAGGCTAAAGACCAAGATCAAGAAGATGAGTTTCTCTGTTTTCTCGATATCTTGTAGCAAATAGGACCAATCCAGTTCAAAAATATCAAGTAAACTATTAGTCAAAAAGAGGATAAAGAGGAAAGAAGTCAGACCGATTAACAGATACGATTGCTTTTTCATCCTCTGACCACCTCCACATCGCCAACCATAGTAGTTAGGAAAATCTTGACGCTCTTGTTACTCTTGAGGTAGTCTCTGGTTTCCTGATGATAGTGTTCATTGCGGAGGGATCTCTTAGGTTGATGGAGGAAGGTTAGATCTCCATAGAGGCAGTTGACACTGAGGCTGATTTCCACATCTACGGGCACGATAATCCTAGTCGTTCCGACCATCTTTCTAAGGATAATGACATTGTCATGATTGGTTAGGATAACTCTTTCTAGATGAATGGTGTCCTTACCCATCAGGCGAAAGAGGTTGATATCGTCAAACTGGCAGGTCTGGTGGCTAGAAAAATGATGGAGATTGCCAAACCAGCGATTCTTTTCATTTTTAACCGTCACCACCTCTTCAAAGACCAAATCGGTCTCCTCTCTTTCTTGATTCATCATTGGATAGAGAAGAAAGAGGCTGTATATGACCGCTACAAAGATAGCTAAAATCACAAAGGGATTGAGCATGACGATGAAAAAGAAAAGAATGGTAGCCACAAGGAGGAGAAAGTTGTTGCCCTCTTTGCCTGCATAATAGCGTATCAGGAGAAGAAAGAGGAATAAAATCAGCAGAAAACGCGAAAAATGCTCTGATACCATCAAAATCAGAGCTCCCGTCAACAGACAGGCTTCAATAAATAAAAAGATTTGAAATTTTTTCATAGACGCATCCTCTCCCTTCTATTTTATCACAATTCAAAAAAGTCACCTGGGTCTGAGGATGGAAAAAAGGAGATAGGACAGAAATCGCTCGTACAAGCTAGATTCTTTCAGACCACTACAGTTGACAATGAGAAAAAAAGGACAGGATTCTTATCCCGCCCTCACTACATCTGATCTTTTGCTTCTTTGAGTTTGCCATAAAGAATATAGTCTACGTTTTGCAGATCTGCTATGGTGGCACAATTAAGGGCACACATGATCAAACGCAGATCTTCTTTCCAGCTTTGGACAATACCAATAACCTCTTCGACGGAGTAGGTTTCAATCAACTCTAGAACGGTTCGAGACAGTCCTACAGCCTTGGCCCCAAAGACCAAGCACTTAATCATATCCAGCGGGTTCCGAACGCCTCCACTGACCAAGAGCTCGACCTTGTCTTTCCAGTCTTGGGTATTGAGAAGAGCTTGCATAGTAGACTGACCCCATTGATTGAGGTAATCACGCTGGCCACTGCGACGGTTTTCGATATAAGCAAAGCTGGTACCACCACGACCCGACAGGTCAACCGTTCTAACACCCAGTTCATAAGCTCTCTCGATGGTCTTCACATCCATCCCAAAACCCACTTCCTTGAGAATAATAGGAACAGGGATCCGCTTGCTATAATCTGCTAGATGCAATTGCCAGCTTCTGAACTTCCTTTCCCCCTCAGGCATGAGCAATTCCTGCATAACATTAACGTGCACTTGTAGGAAGAGAGGATTCATCTCTTCTACAGTCTGAAGTCCTAACTCAACAGGCTTGTCCAATCCAATATTGGTTCCAAGGAGGAGCTTTGGATGGCTAGATTTGACAGAAAAAGAGTCATCTGTTGGATCTTTGAGGGCTGCGCTATAAGATCCCGTCACAAACAAAATCCCACAGGCTTCTGCCACCTGAGCCAGCTTTTGATTGATTTCTCTCCCCTTATCGCTTCCACCCGTCATGGCATTGATATAAAAAGGAAAGTCCCACTTTCGACCTGCAAATTCTGTAGACAAATCAATCTCATCCAGGTCGTAAAGAGGCAGGGAAGAATGAATCAACTCCACCTCATCAAAGCTATTATAGGAACTTTTCTGCTCAAGGGCATAGCGGATATGCTCGTCCTTACGATTTGTCGTCATGTCCTATCCTTTCTTGGTATAAGAGCTCAATCCCCAGATTGGCCCAGCGATTTTTTAAGGTTTCAGTTGATTGCTCATCAAAACTCAAGACAATCCCACAGTCACCACCACCAGCACCGCTACTCTTGGCAACAGCCTGCAAATCTTGACTGGCTTCTTTCAACTGTCTCAGCGAAGGCGTATAAATATCTAAACTCAAGCCTTCTAAAAGCTGACTGGCTGTTTCCACCTGCTCGATAATTTTTTCTGCATTCCCCTGCTCCAAGGCTTCTACCAAAGTAACCACTGTTTCTTTTGAGGAACTTAAAAAATTCTGGTCTATGTTTTGCTTGATTTGCTGGACCATTTGACTCGATACGGCCACTTCCTTGGTCCATCCCACTAGAAAGTCACATTCTAGGGCTGGTTTTACTTGTGAAATAGAAAATCTCCAGTCACGCTCCAAAACTGTCGCCAAATTTTCTTCTTCCAACCAAGCAGCCACCTTATTGCGATCAAAAGACTGATAGAGAACCAAATCTTCTGCCACAATACAGGCAAGGTCTCCCATAGAACCATTGTCGCCTCGCTTGAGCAAGACCGCGCTAGCCAGCTTGAACAAGAGTTCCGGATCAACCGTAATATCATATAGGGCCAGTAGGGCCTTGATCACCAAGACAACGACGCTACCACTAGAACCCAGACCAAACTTTTTGCCTTCTCGTTCCATTTTCCCACGGATTTCCAAGGAAAAAGGTCGCAAAGTCTGACCACGAACAGCAAGGAAATCTCCCACTAAAGCAATCGTTTCTTGAATCAAGCTGTAGTCAGGATTTGGCGTCAAGTCCACTGCGAAATCAAACATATCTGAGTAGATACGATAGCTGTCAGAAAAAGCAATCTCAGCCTTCATATAGATGGGGATGGCCTTTATCAAGGCTAACTGTCCTGGCTCTAAAATAGCATATTCACCTGCCCAATAGAGTTTCCCACAAGTTTTAACAGCTATCATCTTGATTCAAATCCTTTGTTTTTGACACAATCAAGCGATAACGTTGACCAAAGATTTCAGATAAATGCTCCAAGTCTTCCTCTTGACAGAGGACCTTGACATTGGGACCAGCATCCATGGTAAAGTAGCAGGCTTCTCCTTGATCACGAAGCTGGCGAACAAAGTCCATCGCTTCATAAGTCGCATCTGTTAGATAAGAAAATGCTGGCGATGCTGTTTTCGTCGTAGCGTGCATGGCTAGGGCATTTCTCTCCGTTAATTCCCCAACCTTGGCAAAGTCATTCTCTTTGAGATAAACCAGCATATCTTGATAGTCTTTCTCAGACTGGCGCACCCAGTCATCAAAGGTCGTCGAGGTTTCCACACAGAGTTTCATCCCATCACGGCTAGAGATTGGTTTTTTCTTGTCCTCCAGCACCAACATAATCATAGCTAGTTTCAGGTCTGTCTCCACAGGGTAAATTTCCCCACTATCCTTATCCCAAGCTCCTAGCGGTCCATAAAAACTGCGAGAGGACGACCCTGAGGCAAACTTAGCTTCCTGTGCCAACTGACTCCGATCTAAACCAAGCTGGAAATAAGCATTGCAAGCCTTGACCAAGGCGGACAAACCACTAGAACTGGATGACAAGCCAGCTGCGGTAGGCATATTGTTTTCAGTGTCAATACGAACAAAGCCCTCACCTTCTGGACGGTAACGGTCAATGATTCTGCTCATCTTGGCATGCTCAGCCTCACTCTGTAGCTGACCATTGATATAAAAGGCATCAGCAGTCGCATAGGCTGGCAGAGGCGACAAGGTCGTCTCTGTATACATGTTTTCCAAAGTCAGAGAGATGCTGCTAGTAGCAGGAACCATCTCTTTTTCTTTTTTCTTTCCCCAATATTTGATAATGGCAATATTTGCGTAGGAACGTACTGTTACAGGCTTTCGATCCATGTCTGAACAGCTCCTTTCTCTTCTAATCGTTTTGCTAGTTCTTGCGCTTGGTCCAGATTGGCTACCAAGGCGATAATACAGCCTCCTAGTCCACCACCACTCATCTTGGCACCTAGAGCACCATGGCTAAGAGCCGTTTCAACGAGGGAGTCTGCTTCAGGGCTACTGACACCAATTTCTTTTAGATGTAAATGCGCTTGACTGAGGATTTGCCCCAATCCTTCAGCATCTTTTCGTCTAATTGCATCTTCTGCCTGCTGGGTCAATTCTCCCAAGGCATGCAAAAACGGCAGAGCATCCTTCCCCTTGCTTTGAACCACTTGGATGGCTTCGCGTGTATGACCATAAACGCCTGTATCTGCAATCACCAAATGGGCGGATAGATCCATCTCTAGCTCTGTAAATCCAACGTTCTTGATAAAGCGAATAGGTTGGTCACTGAGACAGGTCTTGGCATCCAACCCGCTTGGATTCATATGGGCAATCATCTCAGCTCGATTGACCAAGATTTCTAGCACATCATGAGGCAGGTCGGCTTGATAGTAGTCAAATACCGCACGAATAGCCGCTATGCTGATAGCCGCTGACGAACCCATTCCCCGTTTTTCAGGGATAGCAGAGTCAATCACACAGCGAATGCAGGCTTCTTTAATCTCTAAATATTCTAACGAAGCATACACAGCCATGGACAAGGTGTCCTCCTCATAGAGGCGCCAAGGACTCGCTGCAGGGACAACCTTACATGTCACCTCCACCTCCAAAAGAGGCAGGGAAATGGCAGGATAGCCATAGACGACAGCATGCTCCCCTATTAAAATAATCTTACTATGTGCCTGACCGACACCAACTTTTTTTGTCATGTTTTCCTTTAACCAGACGAAAAGACCGTCTCATTTCATACAGTAGTATTTTCTCCTATCTATTTTATTATATTTTCACAAAAAAAGCGATTGTTTCCTTCACAATCGCCTCTTTCATTATTGAACCCATTCGCCATTATAGTTGACCGTATAGCCATCCACTCTTGTACTAACTGCTAAAGCACCTGAGCTATAAGCATAGTACCAGTTGCCATTGACCTGGAACCAACCTGTCTTCATGTCACCATTATTTGCATGTAGGTAATACCAAGTCGAACCTTCCTGATACCAACCAGTTGCCATGGCTCCTGATGAACGAAGGTAGTACCACTTGTTACCGACATAAGCCCAGCCAGTTTTCATATCACCATTTGATTGGTCTAGGTAATACCAAGTTGAACCATCTTTAATCCAACTAGTTGCCATAGCTCCCGATGAGCGGAGGTAGTACCACTTATTACCTAGATATTGCCAACCAGTTTGCATAATACCAGTTGTTGGATCTAGGTAGTACCAAGTCGAATCATCGTTTATCCAACCCGCGCGTCTTTCACCACCAAGGTAAGCTTTCCCTAAATGACCTGTTTTTGCTAGATAGTACCAGTTAGATTGATCGTAGAGCCAACCTGTTTTTAAAGAATGATCTTCATTAAAGTAATAATTTGCTAATTTAAGAACTTCTGGGCCTTCAAAACCTTCACCATGTTTTTTACCAACAGTTAATGAATCTTTAACCTCTAATTGTTGCCAGCCAACAAATTCTTGTAATACCCCATCTTGGTTAAAGTAGTACCATTTATATTGAAGGCCAATTTCGAAAACTGGACGATTATCAAATAAATCATCACGATAACCCGTCCCAGGAATTTCTAAGTATTGCCAGCCAACTACCATTTCTCCATCATCACCAAAATAGTACATTTTCCCGTCAATCTTATGCCAATAGATTGCCTTATGGTCATCTTTTATATAGTATTTTCTATTGTCCTTATCAACAAACTGCCCACCTGTGGTATCCGCCAATACTGTACTTGTCGCTAACAGACCAAGAAAGAAGGCTGCTAGTCCAACTCGCATCATTTTTTTCAAAAATTTCATTTTAGTATCCTCCGCAACTGATTGTAGCAAAGACTCTACTGTATGTCAATATATAGGAATTCCTCAAAAAAAGCAGTCACACAACTGCAACTGCTTTTCTATTCTTGCATGGTATACCCAACACCACGCACGGTTTTAATGTAGCTTTTTTGACCTTTTACATCAAGCTTGCTACGTAGATAACGGATATAAACATCCACGATATTAGTTTCTGTCGCACTTTCGTACTTCCAAACACTTTCCAACAACTGCTCACGAGTCAAGACCTTCTTGCTTCCCATGAGAGTGGCCAAAAGGTCATACTCACGGCGCGTCAGAGCAATCATCTCCTCGCCACGATAAACGGTATGATGTTCTACATCCATACGCAAATTGCGGTAAGACGTTGGGACCTTCATCTGACTACAGTGTTGGTCGATAAAGTCCCGACCTCGGAAAATCGCTGAAATACGAGCCACCAGCTGATCAATAATCACTGGCTTATAGATGTAAGAAACGGCGAAGCGCTGGATTGTCTCAATCTGGTCTTGCAATTCTTCGCGATGGTCCAAGACCATGATCACTGAGGCAGGTTTTGTCCGACTCAGCTTGTCTGCAAAATCCTGGGCCGTCATATCCCCCAGACGAGCATTCAGTAAAATCAAGTCATAATCTGTCTGGAGAGCCATGGAGAGGGCTTTTCCCCCCTCCTCGACCAGATCAACACGGTATTGCTCTTTTTGGAGTTCCAGACTGAGAAAATGAGCGAGATTTCGTTCTTTCTCAAGTAATAAAATCCGTTTCCCCATGGCAGACCTACTTATTTCTCGTCATACCAAGAGTAGTGGAATGTTCCTTCTTTGTCTTTACGTTGGTAAGTGTGGGCACCAAAGTAGTCACGTTGCGCTTGGATCAAGTTAGCTGGAAGGTCAGCTGAACGGTAGCTATCAAAGTAAGTAATAGCTGCTGAGAAAGTTGGCACTGGTACACCAGCTTGAACAGCAAGAGCTACGATATCACGAACTGCTTGTTGGTACTTAGCAGTGACATCCAAGAAGTATTCATCCAAAAGAAGGTTTGCAAGGTCTGCATCACGGTTGTAGGCATCTGTAATCTTTTGCAAGAAACGAGAACGGATGATACAGCCATCACGCCAGATAGATGCGATGTCCGCAAATGGCAAGTTCCAGTTATTTTCTTTAGAAGCCACACGCAATTGAGCAAAACCTTGTGCGTATGAAATGATTTTTGAGAAGTAAAGGGCTTGACGGATCTTTTCGATCAACTCAGCCTTGTCACCTTCAAATTTGAAGGCAGCTGGTTTTGGAAGGACCTTGCTAGCATGTACACGCTCTTCTTTGTATGTAGAGATGTAACGAGCAAATACTGACTCAGTGATCAGTGACAATGGTACACCAAGGTCAAGTGATGATTGACTAGTCCATTTACCAGTTCCCTTGTTGCCTGCAGCATCAAGGATATAGTCAACGATTGGTCCATCCTGACCTTCATCGTCTTTACGGCTCAAGATATCAGCTGTGATTTGGATCAAGTAGCTGTCCAATTCACCCTTGTTCCACTCAGTGAAGATTTCAGCCATGTCTTCTGCAGAAAGACCAAGCAAGTGTTGCATGAGGTCGTAGCTTTCTGCGATCAATTGCATATCACCGTACTCGATACCGTTGTGGACCATTTTCACATAGTGACCAGCTCCATCAGGACCGATGTAAGTCACACATGGTTTGCCATCTTCTGGTGCTTTAGCTGAGATTTCTTCGAGAACATCAGCAACCAATTCGTAAGCTTCTTTTTGTCCACCAGGCATGATAGAAGGACCTTCAAGGGCACCTTTTTCACCACCAGAAACCCCTGTACCGATAAAGTTGATACCTGAGTTTGCCAATTCTTCATTACGACGGATGGTATCTTTGTAGAAAGTGTTTCCTCCGTCAATCAAGATATCACCCTTGTCAAGGTGTGGAAGAAGGGCTTGGATGGTTGCGTCTGTACCAGGTCCAGCTTGAACCATGAGCATGATGCGACGAGGTTTTTCGATAGATTGAACGAAAGACTCTACATCGTAGCTTGGAACAAAGTTCTTTTCAGGGTGGCAAGCAATTACATCTTCTGTTTTTTCTTTACTACGGTTGTAAATGGCAACTGTATAGCCACGAGATTCGATATTTAGGGCAAGGTTACGACCCATTACGGCCATACCAACGACACCAAAGTTAGCTTTTGTCATGTGACACTCCTCTTGTTTAATATGTTTTATTTTATCATTTTTACCTATGAAAGGAAAGAATTTTGTAACGGACTCCTAGTAATCCAAGTCATCTGCATGACCAGCTCCATTACCGACAAAGTATCCAGTCTTACAGTTGAGGGTGAAGAGATAGGTTCCATCTGGTTTGTAGAGGTTGTAATAACCATTTCCGTTTACGATATTGACCCGTTCTAGGATATATTGATTGCCAGTGATATAGCCACGAGCACGTGATGTTGCTAGGATTTGTTCCAAAACACCATCAGCAAAATTCCAGGCAGGGTTGTTGCTATCGTCTACAGCTGATTGGTTGTACGGTACACGGCTGACACTTCTTTGAAGGTTTACACCATCGCTAGACAAACCTCCATTTGCATCATTACTAGCTGGGGCAGTTGGAGAACTTGATGCAGAACTAGATGAAGCAGACGAACTGCTCGTACTGCTATCAGTCGTTGTGCTTGAACTTTCTTGGCTACTGCTACTTGAACTTGAGCTAGAGGCGCTTGTTTGCTGACTCTTACCAAGGCTAATGGCCTTATCTAACAGTTTATCTAGCTCTGTATTTCCTGTTTTAATTTCTGTAAATTTAGCGTCTGCCTTGATTTTTGCATTGGTATCCAAGACACCATCAGTAATTGCTGGAGTTTCAAACTGATTATTCACTTCTTGCACAGCCTTGATTTGAGTTTCCAAACTATCATACTTAGATTTTGCAAGGGTATACTCTCGACTGCCTTCGAGTTTAGCTAGCTGAGCCTTGAGTTGGTTCAACTTGTCAAACTGACTATTTTTCAAGGCTGTTTTATTAGCATCCGTATAAAAAGCATCGTAGAGGGTATTAAACTCTTGTAGGGCTGTTTGTGTTTCCTGATTGTTAGAAGACGACTGAGAAGACTGGATAGCTTGGTTAGAGCGATCTACTTGGCGATAGATATAGTAACTACCTGCCAGGATAAGGACTGCAGCTAAGGCCGAACCGATAACAAACACGCGCTTCTTTTTAGAATTAGAAGTTGTTTCTGATTCTGCCTGAGCTGATCGTGAAAGTAGAGCTGTCTCTTCTTCTTTCTCATCAGCAATCTCTGCCGGCTCTTGCTTTTCCAACACAAGCGGTTCCAAGTCTTGATTTTCCTCTCCCAAAGGAGGCAAAATCACATCCGAACTTGTAGTTTCCGCTGAATCTGACACCGTTTCTTCTGAAACTGTATCGGACTCCTCTATGATTGGCGCCGACTCTTCAGTGATCTCTGAGACTTCCTGTGTCAATTCTTCTTGAGCCTGAGTTTCTAGCAGTTCTTCTTTTTTAAATTGACGTGTTTCAAACTTATCCGCCTCGATTTCCTCGCGGTGCTGTTTAATATATTTGTCTAGAATATTATCTTCTGGCAGTACGCCAGCTTCAACCTCTTCATTTTTACGGATGACCTGACCAACTGTCAAATCTTTAGCTTCATCAAAATCAAATTTGGACTCTTGATGCTCTTTTTTATGACGATTGTGCCTTTTTTTACTCATCTGTCTTCCTTTCTACTTTACCTCTTGGCGTTTCACACGCTGACCAAAGTATTGATACAAATCCACTTTTAAGGTTCCGTTATACAGTTTTCGTTTCTTATCAGCTGGACTTCCGTATTTGCTTTCAAAAGCTTCGTCACTAGTCAGAATAAATTTACTCCAGGTTTTCAGTGGTGCAAAGACCTGTCCCATCTCAGCATAGAGCTTGGTAACTCCTGCATCATCCAACAAACGTTCACCATATGGCGGATTAGAGATAATGACACCATTTATCTTGTCTGAACGCAAGTCCTGTACCCGCATTTGCTTAAAAGTGATATCACCTGCCACACCTGCTGCTTGGGCATTTTCCTTGGCAATCTCCACCATACGAGCATCAATATCACAGCCCATAATATCCAGCTCAAGTTCACGATTGATTTTCTTAGCAGCCTCTGTGCGAACTTCTTGGATTAACCGATCGCTAACCCAGTTCCATTCTTCAAAAGCAAAGGAACGGCGAAGACCAGGAGCCATCTTTTTAGCCATCATAGCCGCCTCAATACAGAAAGTCCCCGAACCGCAGGTCGGATCGATCAAGGGCTTGTCTGGATACCAGTTAGAGAGTTGTAAAATGGCCGCTGCCATGTTTTCCTTGATAGGAGCTCCACCCTTTTCTGTACGATAGCCACGCTTAAAGAGGCTAGAACCTGTCGTGTCAATCACGACAGTTGCCACATCTTTCAGGATGGCTACCTCGATCTTAAACTCGGGACCAGTCTCCATCAAGGGAACCCCTTCTGGACGGGCATAGTGCTTTTGCAGTTTCTTCACAACCGCCTTCTTGGAAATCGCCTGAACACTGGGTTCATTGTGAAGTTTGGACTTAACACATTTTGCCTTTGAAATAGGGAAACGAGCCCCAAGTGGGAGATAGTTTTCCCAATCCAGAGCAAAAACTCCTTGAAAGAGTTCCTCAAAGGTCTTCGCGGGAAAGCTCCCGACTACAATCTTGATGCGGTCAGCTGCTCGAAGCCAAAGATTTGTCTCGATGATTGCCCGCACATCTCCTTGAAAACGGACACGCCCATTTTCAACCTGGCAGTCATAACCGAGCTCTCGCACCTCACGCCCAACGACAGCCTCGAGACCCGCCGCAGCAGTTGCGATTAAATTAAATTCTTTTTTCATTTTACAGTCTTGTAAGACCTTTCTTTTGTACACTTTAAAAAATGAGGTTGAGAAAAAGTTCTCAGCCCCAACCTATATGCAATTTTCTATAAGCCATGTTTTGTTCCAGAAGTGACTAGGACCACTTCCTTCGATAATCATCTGTCTACCACTAACAGCATGGAGCTGCCAGCAGTTAGAGTACTACGTTCGTTTCCGTGCACTCCATGCCCCGACCGAAATTTGGGTTGCTAGCTTGAGGGGTTTACCGCGTTCCACTCTCTCCGTTTCCAGAGAGACTCCGTCACTGTGGCACTTTCAAGCCTACTCTGACTTATCCGAAGACTTAGCCATTTCGACTGCCGTAACGATCTCTCGTCCCTAGGCTTATGGTTTCGCCTAGCACAAACACTACAGGCATCACAGCCTGTGCTAGCATGGACTTTCCTCATGAAAAGGGATTCTCTTCACGCGATTATCCAAAAATTGCATCTAATAGACACCTAATTATAACTCAGAATTGTCTACAATTTGCTTACCGAATACTTCTTTTTCAAGTCGATTCAATCGTTTCAAAATATCAAAATTTGTCATTGGAGTAGAACTTGTTACATCGATAGAACTTTGTTGAGTAGAACTTGCCTGTGGCTTGTTAGACAATTCCTCCTTCAAATCAGCAATCTCCTGACGAAGAGATTTAACCAAAGCTGCGTAAGTCTCATAGTCCTTGATCACATCATCTAGGAACTCGTCTACCTCTGCCTTACTATATCCGCGAACTTCACGTCCAAACTCTTGTTCAAAAATATCTTTTGCTGAAAAAATAATACTTGCCATTTCTCTCTCCATTCTTGATTGCTATTCTTATTATATAAAAAAAGACAAACAAAAATCAAGGTCAAAGCCTCACTTTTCGGAAAAATTTTCCACTATTTCGTTTAGATCCTCAAATGTTAATCTTTTTGTAATATAGCCTTCTTGATTTTTCATCATCTGGTAAAAATACTGTAACTTGGTTTCATTTTCTTCGTCATAAAAGAGATAGCACCCTTCCGTATTTTCCAGCAGAAATTTCTGATAATCGCGTAATTGTCCCTTGTGCTCATATTGTGGATAGGCGTATTTGACAAAATCAACCTGCTTGAACTCACTGAGTTTGATTTGATTGGCCTCATTCCAGTTACTACCATGGGTTTCAAAGGCAAAAATCGTTGCCAACTGAAAGCCATAGTCTGCTTTCATATCCTGTGCCACTTCCAGCACCCAGTACTCAAAGCCCAGAGTCCCTGTAAAAACAAGCCAGGTCACCCCTTCTTCTGCTAGACGTTCTAAGTCTCTGCGAATGGCTGTTTTGATAATATCAACGCGAATATCCTTGTCATTAAAGAGACCAAGGTCGAAGGCTGAATAGCCTAAAATCAAGGCTGTTGTCATTTTTAACCCTTTCTTTGTAAATTTATGATATAATAGAGTGATGTTATTGTACCAATAAGGAGAATTATGGTCAACTATCCACATAAACTTTCATCACAGAAGAGACAAGCACCCCCGTCACAAACTAAAAATTTCGCAAATCGGGGAATGTCTTTTGAAAAGATGATCAACGCTACGAACGACTACTATTTGTCGCATGGGTTGGCTGTTATCCACAAGAAACCGACACCCATCCAAATCGTACGTGTCGACTATCCCCAAAGAAGTCGAGCCAAGATCGTTGAAGCCTACTTTAGACAAGCCTCAACTACTGACTATTCAGGGGTTTATGATGGATACTACATCGACTTTGAAGCAAAGGAAACCAGGCAAAAACATGCGATTCCGATGAAGAATTTCCATCTTCACCAGATCCAGCATATGGAACAAGTTCTTGCCCAGCAAGGAATCTGCTTTGTCCTCCTTCACTTTTCTTCTCAGCAAGAAACCTACTTATTGCCGGCCATTGATTTGATTCGTTTCTATCATCAAGATATGGGACAAAAGTCAATGCCACTTGGATATATTCGAGAAAATGGATATAAGATTGAACAAGGCGCTTTTCCTCAAATTCCCTATCTCGACGTTATCAAAGAACATTTACTAGGTGGTAAAACAAGATGAACAAACAAACTTTCCTGCGGATAGCTAAGTATGTCAGTATCTGCCTTTTGACCTTATTTATCGCAGCTATTATGCTAGGCGGAGGCCTATTTCTCTACTATGTGAGCAAGGCTCCAGCCCTATCCGAAAGCAAGCTAGTCGCAACGACTTCTAGTAAGATTTATGACAGCAATGATGAACTTATCGCTGATCTTGGGTCAGAGCGCCGTGTCAATGCACAGGCTAATGAAATCCCTACGGAGCTGGTCAATGCAATTGTCTCTATTGAAGATCATCGTTTCTTCAGTCACCGAGGAGTAGATACGATTCGTATCCTAGGCGCTTCCTTACGAAATCTTCGAGGTGGTGGTGGCCTTCAGGGTGGTTCTACCTTGACACAGCAGTTAATCAAGCTGACCTATTTCTCTACGTCAACTTCTGATCAGACCCTTTCTCGTAAGGCACAGGAAGCCTGGTTAGCCTTTCAGCTAGAACAAAAAGCGACCAAACAAGAGATCCTAACTTACTACATCAATAAGGTCTACATGTCAAATGGTAACTACGGAATGCAGACAGCTGCTCAAAATTACTATGGCAAAGACCTCAAAGATTTAAGTTTGCCACAATTGGCTCTCCTAGCTGGAATGCCCCAAGCTCCAAATCAGTATGACCCCTACTCTCATCCAGAAGCAGCACAAGAACGCCGAGATCTGGTTCTCTCCGAGATGAAGGGACAAGGTTACATTACTGCCGAACAATACGAAAAAGCTATTAACACTCCGATTACAGACGGACTTCAAAGTCTAAAATCTGCTAATAGCTATCCTCCGTATATGGACAATTACCTCAAAGAAGTGATTGACCAAGTCGAACAAGAAACAGGCTACAATCTTTTGACAACGGGAATGGAAGTTTATACCAATGTCGATCCTAAAGTCCAACAACGTCTCTGGGATATCTACAATACCGACGAATATGTTAATTACCCAGATGATGAATTGCAAGTGGCTTCAACTATCGTAGATGTCACAAACGGGAAAGTCATCGCTCAATTAGGTGCCCGTCACCAATCAAGCAATGTTTCCTTCGGTATGAACCAAGCTGTTGAAACCAACCGTGACTGGGGTTCAACCATGAAACCCATCACAGATTACGCGCCAGCCTTGGAGTATGACATCTACGACTCAACTGCTTCTATCGTTCATGACGTACCATATAACTATCCTGGCACCAACACACCTGTTTATAACTGGGATAGAGGTTATTTTGGAAATATTACATTACAGTATGCCCTTCAACAGTCACGAAACGTCCCAGCCGTTGAAACTTTGAATAAGGTTGGACTAGATCGTGCTAAGACCTTCCTAAATGGACTCGGTATTGACTATCCAGATATGCACTATGCCAACGCGATTTCAAGTAACACAACCGAATCTAACAAAAAGTATGGAGCAAGTAGCGAGAAAATGGCTGCTGCTTATGCTGCTTTTGCAAACGGTGGTATCTACCGCAAACCGATGTATGTTAATAAGGTCGTCTTTAGTGACGGTAGCTCAAAAGAATTCTCTGACCCTGGTACTCGGGCTATGAAAGAAACAACTGCCTACATGATGACAGAGATGATGAAAACAGTTCTGACCTATGGAACAGGACGTGGAGCCTACCTTTCATGGCTACCACAAGCTGGTAAGACTGGTACATCAAACTATACAGATGATGAAATCGAGAAATACATTAAAAACTCTGGTTATGTAGCTCCAGACGAAATGTTTGTCGGCTATACTCGTAAATACTCGATGGCTGTCTGGACCGGTTACTCTAACCGACTTACTCCAATCGTAGGTGATGGCTTCTACGTTGCTGCTAAGGTCTACCGTTCGATGATGACCTACCTCTCAACAGATGACCATCCAGGGGATTGGACCATGCCTGAAGGCCTTTACAGAAGCGGAGAATTTGTCTTTAAGAATGGAGCACGCAATACGTGGACCCCTTCATCATCTACACAACAAAGTTCGACATCTGAAAGTTCTAGCTCAACATCTGAGAGTTCGACTTCTCAGTCAAGTTCAACTACTCCAAACACAAGTCAAACGCAGACGATTCCTCAACAATCAGGCACTGCACCTGCTGAGCAAAACCAACCAAGTCAACCGCAACAATAAGCAAAATCCTGAGAATTTTACTTCTCAGGATTTTTATTCTTTATAGCACAATAGTTTATCCCAACAGCACCATAACTCTTTTGATAGTTTCTCTAACTATTATAGAGGTTACGGAGCTGTCTTTTTCACTTTCTCTTGATGCTAAAATTTGTCAAAAACAAAGGTAATCAGATGCTATTCCTTTTTCCCTTTCGCGACAAAGATAGCAGATAGAGCTAGTCCAACACTTGCCAAGAAAATAGCTGTTTCTGACTGTTTCTCACCAGTTTCTGGCAATCTCTTGTCTTCTTTGGCAATTTGAACTGGTGCTCCTGAAGTCTGAGTTTTTTCTAACGAACTTAGCTTGAACTCTGGTTTCTCAACTATCGGTGCTGGCTGATCTCCTACTGTACCAAGCGGACCTGTGTACTCTGGTACTTCATGTACTGCTGCTTCTACCGCGTTCACATCACCTGTAAACTCTAGTTTCTCAACTGTCGGTGCTGGCTGATCTCCGGCTGTTCCAAGTGGACCTGTGTACTCTGGTACTTCATGTACTGCTGCTTCTACCGCGTTCACACCACCTGTAAACTCTGGTTTCTCAACTGTCGGTGCCGCTTGGTCTCCGGCTGTTCCAAGTGGGCCTGTGTACTCTGGTACTCCATGCACTGCTGCCTCAGCCGCATTCACTCCACCTGTAAAGTCTAGTTTCTCAACTATCGGTGCTGGCTGATCTCCTGCTGTACTAAGTGGGCCTGTGTATTCTGGCAATTCATGCACTAGAGCCATCACTGCATTGACACCACCTGTGAACTCAGGAACTTCAAGCACGGGTGCTGGTTCATCACCCTTGCTTGATTGAACCGATTCTTCTGTCAATTCTTGATAGAAGCTCGCCAATTCATAAAACTCAGCCTTGCCACCTTCCCAGACTAATTTGACATCTAGAAGAGAGCCACCATTTCGGATAGCGAAGGTTTGGAGACTAGATGTAATTGCACCGAGGTCTGTCCAACTGTCTTGACCATCCTTGAGTGTTCTAGCAAGAACACGTGCCTTAGCTCCTTCAGGAAGACTGGAAACGAGACGAAGGTGGTTGGCATTGGTTGGCTCAGATAAGTGATACACCAATTCGCCCTTCTCTTTTTCAGACTTGTAGCTGGTCAAGACTTTGCCGTCTACAAGATTATTGTAAAGATTGCCTTGGCTTTCTCCACCGTTTCCTTCTACCGTTGGATCATTGATTGGTTTGACAAATTCGCCATCATTGATGACCAATTCTGTAAAGCCTACAAACCGGGCATCATAGTCTGCAGTATAGAGGACACGGAGATAGTTAGCTTTGACTGGTGTCGTCAATTCACCTTCGATGTAGCGATTTCCTGGCATCTTAGAATCATGTGTCCAACCATCTGTCAGTGAATCATCGTGTTGGCTATTAGCCACACCATCTCCTACTGTCACAACATCTGTCCAAGTTTTACCGTCTTGGCTGACTTGAATCTTACCATCACGAAGGTAGTTTTGAGTTCCGTCTTGGATGTAGGCTCTAATCTTCTTGATAGTGCGTTCGCTACCAAGTTTCAAGGTCACATGACCATCTTTATGGGCATAGTCTGAAAACTCAACGAAGTTGTTATAAACACCGTCAAATAGTTGATCTAGGTTGTTCAGTTTACGAACATCATTGCTTCCGTATGTTGGATGAATGCCCATAGTTGTAGATTCTAGTTTAGTTGGTTGGACTTCTTTGGTAGTTACTAGGAGTGAAGTAGATGGAACAGCCTGCTCTTTGTCTGTTTTATTCACAAGACGAACGTAACGTACCAAGTGGGTCGCTACAGATCTATCAGTCAACTGGCTGGCTGGTGTCCATTCTTGTGCATTTGCAGAATACTCTAGGCTAAGAGCAGGGTTGGCTGAGCCTTGGAGCTGGATGCTCTTGATCTGATGGATACGGTCAAGCTTCATACCTAGATAGCTATGAGCAGGGAGTTTGGTTCCAGCTGGAATTTGAAGCTCGTAACTGCCCAAGCTATCCACTACTGGTGTTTCCTTCAAGGCGTCTACGTTGGTGTCCGTTAAATCACTGTTTCCAGAGCGTGTCTCAACAGAGAAGTCTTGGATACGCCACCAGAGGTCGAGGGCCTTGGTATTGCGTACTCGGATGTAACGAGCATTGATCGCTCTGGTCACTTCCTTGGTTTGTTCTCCTGATAGGCGATCGAGTTCCTGCCAAGTAGTTCCATCTGTAGAGTACTCAAGTACACCTGCGGCAAGTTTATCACCCGTTCCTTGGCGAAGACGAACTTTAGTGACTGACTTGACTTCACCGAGGTCAAGTTGTGCCCAGGCATCTACTGGAGTCGTATTGCTACCGTCAGCATTTGCCATCATGGCTTCTGTATTGTCCTTGCTATCAGTGATTTGACGGGCTGAGGTATTTAGTTTGTAAACTAAGTTTGAGCTTAGACTAACTGTCGTTGCTTGTTGGCTACGAGCTTTTTCAACTGGACGGTTAACTGCAATTTCCTGAACTGCAAACCAAGTGTTCTCGCGGTCTGCTGTCGCAATCATGCGAACTGCCTTGGCCTTGATAGTGAGATTTTCAAACTTAAGTAGGGATTCATTTCCGACATAGCTTGGCTCTTTCAAGGTTACCCAGTTATCATTTTCATCTTGATACTGTACTTCTGCCTTACTAAAGGTATCACGTGGATTTGCCTGAGTTCCCATAGCAAAGGTCAAGGTTTGAATCGCTACTGGTTTGTTGAACTTCATACCAATATAATCACCTGTCTTGATACTATTTGGTGATTTAATAATCGCATGAGTTGCCAAATCGCCATCCGTCACTTCTGCCAAACCACCTTCTACACCTGTTCGATTGGTAATAAAGGTACTGATGATTTGATCTGGATGCAAGACTTTTTGAACCTCAGACGCTAGAACTTCTTTCAAGGATAGGATAAATGGACGAATATGTTGAACACCCAATTCAGCTTTTTCCATATGGTCTACATAATGGAAGGTGTGAGTTTGAGACTGTTCGTACAATTTCAAACCTTTATAGTAGCTATCCCAGAGTTTGGCTGCATCGTTTGTAGCCATGGCTTCAGTTCCTGTAAGGAAGGCATCGAGAGCATTCATTTGATCGATTGCGTTATCCAACCAATAGTGGATTTGGGCAACCATTTTTTTATCGCCTGATGCTTTATAGAGTTCAGCTGCTTCTTTAATCTTGGCAAATTCTGCACGCAAGGCTGTACGTTCAGCAGTCACATCCTGACCGGCTTTGAGCTTGGTCATGAAGTCTGTTAATTTTGGAGCCAAGTCTACAGATTCTTCTAGTTTGACGACACGATTATCCATGTTTTGGTTGATCATGTGCTTACCAAGTTCACGGAAGGCTGCCGATACCTTGCTATCTTCAAAATGACCATTTTCTACAAAGTTGAAGGCAATGTCATTGATTTTCTTAGCTTCTTCTTCTGATTTCCACTGTTTCCATGAGTATTGAGCTCCTGAAAAGAGGGCAATCTTAGATGGTTCAGACTGTTGCATTGGGTTCAACATGATACCAGATAGCAAGCTTGGATCCACATTTGGATGAAGGAATTTCTCACCACCACCTAGAATCAAGTGTTGTTTAGAGTTATCTGTTACAGGCCAGTTAATCCAAAGTGAAACTGGGCGATAGGTCTTGCCACCTGCGGATAGATTGTTCTTGAGAGTTGAAAGGAAGCTTTCAGAGACTTCACCCCAAATCTTACCACCCGTCAAGGTCATGGATGTTGAACTCGGGAGATTTTCATTGAGGGATTTCAACTCATCTTCACGTCCATTACCCCAATACTGTCCAGGAACAAAGATCATTTCTTTACGAAGACCGCTGTAAGTTCCCTGCATTTCAGTCAACCACTTGGTCATATCTTGCATCAAGCGGTTGTAGCTATTGTAACCTCCGACTGGGCTTGGAGCATCATCTGCTAGAATACCAAATTCACGGACACCCACTTTCATCAACTGGGTAAATTTAGCCTTGATGGTTGCCAAATCTTCTTGGTAATGCGCTTCATTGCCAAAGCGGATGCGGTTGTTCATGAATGGATGGATAGTCCAGACATAGCGAGTTTTACTTTGATTGCCGACACGAGCAAGTTCACGGATTTCAGCTAGTTTTTCTTCTGGATAGAGTTCACGCCATTTCTTGTTGTGGTATGGATCATCTTTTGGTGCAAAGAAGTATTGGTTCAATTTCAAATCGCCACCATAACGCATGAGCTCTGCACGATCGGCATTAGACCATGGATTTCCATAGTAACCTTCGATGAAACCACGGTTCTTGAGCTCTGCGTAATCTTCTACTGTCACATTGCGAAGGACTGGTACTTGGCTTTCCTTGAGCATGTGTTTCAAGGTTGTCAAACCATAGAAGACCGCATCAGTGTCTTTTCCGACGATAGAAATTGAGTTATCCTTGATGGTCAAGGCATAGGCATCAATCTTGTCAAAGAGGCCTGCTGAAACATTGGACAAGTTTTGCTCTGCTTGTGAACCTTGTCCATGCACTCCAAGATAGATATTGGTTGCGCCAGCAACTGCAGATTTACCAGTTGTATAAGATACTTGATTGTCCTGCAAGACACTCTTCAAGCGATTGCGAGTATAGATATCGAGTTGATCGCCCATGACCAGATTGACTTGCTTACGAAGGGCTGTGACTCCTTCTCCATAAGTCACTTTTTGTGGAGTTGGGAAGACCTTGTACTCTTTCTTGAGATTGTCTGCGCTCTTGCTGGCAGCCACAATGCTGTCTTCGCTAGCTGGTTTACTTGCAGTGAATTGATCTGCCAATTCAACTGTTCCATCACCTGTTTGCTCTACTTTTGGTTTTTCAGGTGTAGTTGGTTTTTCTGGTTGACTTGGTGCAGGCGTTTCTTGCTCTTCTTTGACAGGTTTCAATAGATGAACTTCAGCTGCACTTGCAAAACCACCCACGCCTTCCAATACTTTCAACTCAATCTTGTTGGTATGTACTGCCGCAAAGTTGACTGTTTTTTCTTGGGCGTTGTTGTCCCAGCTTCCTTCTGAAACCTTGACCATTTGGCCATCTTTTTGTGCGTAGATTTCGTAGCGCGTCACGACACCATTTCCACCACCTGGACGTGGGAGATACGTCAAGCCATTGACTTTTTCTGCTTCTTTCAAGGTCATAGTAAGGGTGTATGGCGCAGTGTCACCAGTCCACTTAGTATGCCAGAAGGTATTTGGATCATTGTCAAAGGCCTTTTCAACAGCGCCTTCAGTCGCGTTTCCTGGAAGTTGCTGACTGCTTGCGGTTGCAGTAATCTTATCATTTGAAATCAAACGAGGATTTACAAATGGTTTGTCTGACAACTCTGCGCTATGCAAGATTCCTTTGAAACCACCGATGCTTTCAAGCGGTAGTACCAAGCTATTGTGGGCAAAGCGAGGATGGGCTGGATCTGCGATACGCTCAATTTTTTCACCATCCACATAGACTTCAGTTGACTGTGGTTTGGTTACGATGGAGATTTGATAACGTTTGTTCTTTTCAATTTTTTTATTGAATTGGATATGGAACCGTTCAAATTGATAAGCAAGATAACCATCTTTATCAGCTAGATAGATACGGTTGTCCCCACTAGTTGAGAAGGTTTGTTCCCCGTCTCCAGTGACAGTTACATCAAACTTCAAGACGTGACTTGGACCAACATCACCAGCCAAGCCTTCGATACTGCTATCTTTCTCAAACGCCAATCCTTGCTCGCTGGTCTTCACCTTCTTGCTTGCATAGTTCTTGACTGTTTCAGGATTGATGGTAAACAAGTCGCTTTGATCAATCTCTTTATCAGGATTTGACTGTGGCGCATAAGGGCTCGTTGGTAGGGTGCGTTCTGCAAAGGTCGCAGCTGCACGGTCAGATCCCCAGGTGCGTTCTGCAGTGGTTTGCATGCTCTTGAAGAAGCGTTTGAAGATATCATAAGAGGTCAAACCGGTCTCATGAAGGTCAATGTTATCATTCCAAACTGCGTGCCCTCCACCAAGGATACTTGGATGAGAAGCTGGTAGAAGTGGACCTCCACCTGTTCTAAAATCATTCGGTGTCCAGCTATTGTACTGACGTTCGTAGTTAGCATAGTCCCCGTAGGCTGCTTGACTATTGCTTCCACTTGGCACACTATAGGTCGGTACATCCGTGATGTTGATAATCTTAGCTCCCTGAGCAATGGCTTCATTTGGTCGTTGCCATCCGATACTCCAGATATCAACTTCTACTCCGTTCCAGTCAACAGGAGTGTTTCCACGTTTCGCACTGAGCGAGCCCCAG
This sequence comes from Streptococcus oralis, assembly GCF_016028255.1. NCBI lineage: Bacteria > Bacillati > Bacillota > Bacilli > Lactobacillales > Streptococcaceae > Streptococcus > Streptococcus oralis. The sequence continues at coordinate 772,867 of NZ_CP065707.1, read as the reverse complement.
ATACGAGGGGTATAGCCTTTTCCTTTAATGTATTTGATAAGGTCATTGACATAGCGACGATAGCTTTCTCTGCTGCCATAGTATTCATCCGTTCCGATATGAACAGTGGATACCCCATGAAGTGGTGCATCTGGACCATCGAGGAGTTTGTCATAAACTGATTTGACAAAAGCTAGCGTTTCATCGTATTTATTATCTAGATCGAGCATGGCAACACGTTCAACATTGTGTTTGCCAGCATAATCACTCAAACTACCTTGATACATGAGGTCTGGGCGGACTTTGACAAAGGACAAGGCGTGACCTGGTGTGTCAATTTCTGGTACTAGGTTGATATGCAAGGCCTTGGCAAGTTTAATCAGATTTTGCATTTCTTCCTTGGTATAATGCTCATCTGATGTCAGTTTTTGACCATTCTGACCGACAATGTCTGTCTCCACACGGAAACCAGTCTTGGCATGTTCAAGAACATACTTGAGTTCTTCCTCTTTGGAAAGATTCTTTCCTGCCAAGTGTTCTTTTAGGAAAATATAGTTATCATTAAGGTGCAACTGCAAGTCGTTCATCTTGTAGTAGGCCATGTTGAGCATGATGTCTACAAGGGTGTCATAAGGGATAAATTTACGACCTGTATCTAGCATAAAGCCACGATGGCTGAAACTTGGGAAATCACGAATTTCGCCATTTTGTAGGTTGCTTTCTCCCATTTGAAGAAGAGTCCGAGTGGCGTAGAAGGCTCCTGTATTTGTAGCAGCTTCGATGGTAATCACATCATTTTGGATAGTGATACCGTAGCCTTCCTTACCGTAACCCTTGTTTTCAACCTTTTTAAATTCGATTCGTTTTTGAGCCTGCTTGTCACCTGTCGCAAGTTCCAATCCACGGCTAGCAAGGTCTGACTGGTAGAAGGTTGCAGCCTGATCAAAACCTGAATCACCTGTCGCAAGAACTGTATCTGAAGTGATAGAAGATTGGCCTTCTTTCCCATACCATTGTTGAACAGCTGGTGCTACTTTTGGTTTCACACCCACACCTTCGTCCTGATGTAGCCCCTTGATGACTACTTCAAACTCTTTGGTAAAGGTATGACTGTCTTTGATTTGTTGTACCATGACCTTGACACGTTGATCTGTCAGAGGTTGGTAGATGCGATTTTGAAGGTCAATCACACCCTGCTTGTTACTGCCGATCAGACTAACCTGACCTGGCAAACTTGGTAGGACAAGAGACTTGCCATCTTCAGCCACATCCAACTGATCAACTTGGCGGATATCCGTTACTTTACTATGGTCCGGAACGTTTGAATAAGCTCGAATTTCTTGAATTCCAACGTTTCTCCAGCCCATTGTACCAGCTTGGTAATCATTGACTTCAAGTTTGAGGTACTTCGCTTTGATACTTTCAGCTAGGTCTACTTTCTCATCTAAAACAGGATCTCCAGTCTTGGTATGAGCTAGTTTCCATTGTTTTTCTCCGTTAGCGCCCACGTCTTCTTGACCTGCGTAATAGAGACTCCAAGATTTGATATTTGGGTCATTTTGCCCATTGCGAAGACGACGATCCCAGTCAATTTCCACATGTTTGATCAAGGTAGTCTTTGGCAGAGTTAGTTCAAAAGTTGGTTTTGGTACATCTTTGTCCGTTGCCCATCTAGTACTATCATCACCATCAACTGCTTTGTCAGCTGTAAAGCTTGTTCCAGCCTCATGGTTGTTTGCTGAAGCAGTAGCGCCTTCGAGGTGGTTTACATCTTCTCTGTCTTCGATTGTCTTTTCAGCTGGTTTTACTGCTGGTGTAGTGGTTTCCGCAGGCTGTTTGTCTGCCTTTGGTGTTTCAACCGGTTTCGGCGTTTCTGCTGGCTTGGGACTTGCAGGACTTGTCTCTGGTTTTGCATCTTCACTTGCTGCAGGTTTGGTTCCCTCATCAGTCGCTGGAGTTTCTTCATGACTTGCTTCTGTTGCAGCTTCTGCATCTGCTTTTTCAAGCGCAGCGGCTAAATCATCTGGTAACTTATCCAGAGCTTGAACATGAGTGATACTTCCCTCTGTCTCTGAAGGCGCTGCTGTTTCTGCTGCCTGAACCATATTGGCTCCAAAGATACTTGCACCAATCATAACTGAGGCTGCACCAATTGCAAATTTGCGGATACTATAATGACAGCGTTTCTCAAAAAAGTGTTTGTCCATATTTCTCCCATTTCCTTTCATCCGCTTACGCTAGTAAGCGTTATCATTTCTCCTTTTAAAAAGGAGAGAACCAAGAGGTCCTCTCCAGGTGTTTGATTCATTTTCCGACTCTGACCCCCATAGAAGTCCAAGTCACTTATCCAAACAATGTAGTTGTGGAATAAATAAATAAATAAATAAATATCTATTCTTTTTTACTGTTAATAGCAAAGAGGGCGGCTGACAATGCTAGGCTGATTCCTGCTAGGAAGAGGGCTGTATCAGACTGGTCTTCTCCTGTTTCTGGGAGTGTCTTTTTGCTTTCTTCATTTTTCAGAGTATCTTTGATTTCTGATGTCTTTGTATCAACTAGTGGAGCTGGTGTCAACTTATACTCTGGTTTCTCAACAGTTGGTGCTGGTTCATCACCTGCTGTACCTAGTGGGCCTGTGTACTCTGGTTTTTCATGTACGGCTGCCTCAACTCCATTAGCTCCACCTTTGTATTCTGGTAATTCGTGAACCAAGGCTTGGACTGCATTAACGCCGCCCTTGAACTCAGGGACTTCATGTACAGTTGCTTCTGCTGCATTGACGCCACCCTTAAACTCAGGGACCTCATGTACAGCTGCTTCTGCTGCATTGACGCCACCCTTAAACTCAGGGACCTCATGTACAGCTGCTTCTGCTGCATTGACGCCACCCTTAAACTCAGGGACTTCATGTACAGCTGCTTCTGCTGCATTGACGCCGCCTTTGAACTCAGGTACATCAAGAACTGGTGGTTGCTCTTCACCCTTGCTACTTGTAGGAGCGTCTGGTTTCGGAGCAGAATCTTTTAATTGATTGAGATAATCTGCAAAGTATTTCACCATTCTTTCCGTCAAGAGATGGTTATCCGTCGCATATTTCATGCTTGCCTGAACACTAGCTACTTCCTCTTGATTTTCTTTATCTGTCAATTTTTGAGCCTTAGCTAAAGCTGCTTCATAGCCAGACATGTCAAGCGGTGTTTCTGCTACCTGTGGACGAGTAAAGATGAGTTCCGCCGCAGATTGGTATTTATCTCCACCGTCTCCGTATGTCTTGGTACCCGTAAGGACAATTTTCTTAGCCTTGATTGTCTTGCCAAAGTTAATGTCTTTTGGCTTATTGTTATCTGGCCAATCTGTCACGGTGAAGGTATGTTCTTTACCAGACTCATCTGTGACAACCAGTTTCACATCACGCAAGTTACCATTTGAACCTGATCCACGTGGAACATAGCGAAGTCCTGTGATTTCAGTAGGTTCTTTCAAGACCATGGTTGCAGGCTTGCCTACATCTCCACCATTCCAAGATGTATGCCATAGACTAGACACATTGCCATCAAAGGCATTCTCTAGGCCTTCTCCCGCTTGAGCTGGCGCATCCAAACTTTCAAAGTCTTCTGCTACCAAGGCGGTTTTCTTCTGCACCAAAGCATTCTTCAAAGCTTCAATCTTGGCAATCTCTGCACGCGCTTCTTCCACGCTAATGTCATCATCTGCCTGACTGAGGTTAAAGACCGCCTCTTTCAAAGCATCCATAGACTCTTTCGTATAGTTGGTCATGGCAACCGTTGGCAAGTAGTTCTTCAGAGCATTTTCTGTCAACATCTTACCTGTTAGGGTAATTTCCTCGATTTGAAGATTATCCATCATGAAGTCATTGTAACCACGGAAGTTGGCATTTCCGCCAGCATCTCCACGAGTATTGCTTGCGTTTCCAGTTGAGTAGATACCTACCCAAGTATCGCCTGTTTCTGCACCTGTCACGAGGAAGGTTACTTTCTTGGCTTTCTTAGAATCTGTCCAAGTATTTGGCAATTCATGCATTTCCAAGTTGCTAGCTTGACTACCACGACGACCTGACTGGAATTCTCCCTTACCGACGACAAAGGCATAGGTATTGTCTGAACCTGCTTCGTATTCAAAGGTTACACGGTAAGTCTTACCAGCTTCAAAGCGGAAGTTTTGCGGAATAGTTTGGTAAACCAAGTTACGACGGCTCACTAGTCCATTTGTCTTCAATGACCAATTTCCTTCGATAACATCATCGACTTTCTTACCGTTCCAACCACGTTGTGTATATGGATCGTGTTTTTCAGACAAGTGAGTGCGGTTATCTTCAACACCTTCGACACCGCCCACTACAAATGGGAAGATCCCTTGAGCTACATTTTCAAAGTCTTGTTTGAAGGTTCCTTGACCTGTATCGTGCTTGTCTCCGTACATGCTTGAATTGTTTTCAAAGGTACGAATTTCATCGAAGTAAGTCGCTTCATCACCAGCTTCACGACTCAAAGTAAGAGTAACATTTGATACATCTGAACCAGTTGTAAAGAAGGCGTACATGTTTTGGAAGTAACTTGTATCGTCAACTGTAGCATTATCACGTCGTGTATTGTGGGCGTAGGCCTTCACATAGTTGAGTGCGAGAGACTTATTGGTATAAGTAGTCACTTCTTTTTCACCAGTATTCACTGTGATACTTGCCTTAGCATTACTACGGTTATCGACACCAACATAAACCGCATACTTGGTATTGGGTTTCAAGCCAGTCAGTTTCTGAGTAAGGCTGACTTTGCTCTTGTTGCCTTGGATACGAAGCATTTCATTTGCGCCCTGTGATTTGACAATTTCTGCTTTAGAAGCATCACCAGAAATGGTCCAGTGTTTCAAGGTACCACTGTTAAATCCTTGGTCATAGATGTGCATGCCTTCGCTCCATGACATTTCAGGATTGGTTTGTTTTGAACGGTAGAGAACGTATGGTTGATTTGCTAGAAGATCTAGAGTAATCTTGCCGTCTTTTACAGTTAGTTCTTGCTCTTCTGTCTTACCTTGGTCAGTTAGCTTGTAAAGGTAAACCTTGCTATTTGCCCAATCACTCGGAAGTGTCCAAGTTGTTGCACCAGCTTGCGTATTGAAGTAGTACATTTTTTCCTTATCAGTAGGAAGTTTCTTACCATTTGCATCCCAGTTCCAAGGAGTCAAGTAAGCTGAGCCATCTTGGATGACACGTCCATTGAGCGTTACTGTACGTTCGCGGTATTGCGGGCTATTGACATCATTTGACTTACGAGTCACAACAACCTTGTTACCTGCCGCATCGACTAGCTCAACCTTCATTTCTGGAGTCCATTTATAGGTGCTACCATTATCAGACATGGTAACTGGTGTACCATTTTCCCATTTACTTACAGTGAAGTGTTGGAAGTACTTGGTCATCAAGTCATGGGCAAACAAGTTGGTTACATAGCCATTGTAGTCACTTCTTCCTTGCCAGCCTTCAAAGTCTTTCATGCTGTAGCCACCTAGAAGTGGATAGTCGGCTGCACCACCGTAACTTCTGTAGTCTCCTACCCAAGCATCTTTTTGATGGTTACGGATAAAGCGGGTGATGGCACTGTTGATACCTTTATTGGTGTAACCACCATAGGTCAAGTCAGCTGCCCAGTGATGGAAGGTAGAGTCGTACTCGCCACCATGGCCCCACTCGATTGCAAAGCGCCAACCTTGTTTATTGATTTCTTTGGCAAGAACATGGGTAGCCCAAGCACCGTTATCACCTGATTGACCATTGCCCCAAACGTCCACATAGATAAAGTCGAGACCTTCACCAAGTTTATTTTTCAAATCTTCCCAACGTGCCAAACGGCCATGTGCTAGGTCATAAGCAGCATCAATGTTGATACCTTGGTCTAGCCAGTTCCAACCATAACTATAGCTACCATCTGGATTCTTACGGAGGATTTTTTCATTGAAGTATTTAGACTCAGGATAAGTCTCAGAAGCGTTAACATGGATACCTAGATGAGCACCATATTTCTTCGCTTTCGCAATCAAGGTCTTGAAGTCTTCAACACCACCAATACGTTTACCAATATCAGCATAGTTCAAGTGACCAGAGTCATGGCCTTCGCTACCATATCCTTTAAGGAGAACACCTTGTCCTAGACCATCTGTGTGAAGATTGATTTTCTTGATACCATCCAAAGTCATGAGGAATGGGTTCTGTGCTTGAGAACCAAAGTTCATCGCGATACGATAAGCTGTGATATCCTTGACTTTTTCCCAACCTTGAGGGTTGTTCATGATGCTACGGTAAGCAATGGCACCATCTTGCCAATCCACTTTATTGTCTGCATTGGCATCTTCAGTGATAACAACCTTAGCACTTGGAAGTTCCTTGGTATACTCTGGGAAGACAATGCCCTTATAAGCTTTTTCCCATTGCCATTCAGAACTATGAATTCCGACATAGTTGGCATTTCCGACTGTTTCTTTGTAGGCTGTCAAGCGGGTCCAGTCATAAGAACCTCCACCGTAGCTGTTTTGAGAATTACTCCAAACACCTGCAGCAAGCTTATCTGTAGAAACAAATCCATACATGTAACCCTTAGCCAAGTCCTTCATTGGATTGGTTACATCGATATGATCATCTCCGCTGACATGGGTATTGTTTGACATGGTTGCCCCATCAAACTTAGCACCAGCTTGATCACTCGAAACAGAGACTAAAGCATTGCCAAGGAAACTAATAGAAGAAAGCAGTTTTCTTTCATCATCAATCTTTTGACCTGGGGTAACTTGATTATGGTTGACAATCTTGGTCACATCAAAGTGCAACTGATTATCCACAACTTGCAGACGAACTGTCATTTCTGCATTGATAAGATTAGCATCATCGCGAAGCTTCATCAAGTATTCTGCAGTTGTCTCATTGATTTTTTTATAGGTAACTTCAGGTGTGACTTCGTGTTTGTTGATAAAGACTTTATTGAATTGTTGGACTTGTCCTGGCAAGGTATGCCCGTTCAAACTGTATTCTTTAATACGTGGGAAGGCTTGGTCAATCACTGCTTTGAGGACCTTAGACTGGATCGTGTCATAAGTCACCTTGCTATCATCAATTTCAGGACCTGTTTCTTTTTCAGCAGGAGTATCCTCTGTTTTTACCCCCTCTTGGTTATCCGTTTTAACGCTAACAACTGTTCGCTCATCGCCATAGGAGCCTGCCTTGAGAAGAATCTTCTTCTCATTTTTAAGATGATCATTGACCGCAGCTGGTAGAGTTACTGTATCAAAGAGCTTCACATCATTATTTGTTGCATTGAGTTGCCCATCTGACTTGAGGGTAATTGATAGGCGGTTAGTTGATCCTGTTTCAGGTGCAGCGACACGACTACCTCTATACCAAGTGCTAGTTGTTGGAGATTTATACTCCCAGAACCAGCCATCCTTGTCATAACCGACAAAAACATTATTATTGGTATCTTTAAATTTCAGGAAGACACCAAAGCGTGATTTGCCCTTTTCAGAATCTTCTTTGAAAGTTAAATCGACAGTCGCATTTCCATTGGCATCAACGGTCAAGCCCTTCTTTTCAAACAGGGCTGGTTTGCCTGCGTTATCATTTTGAGCAGTTGAGGATAGTTGGTTGTAGCGGACACCTTTTTCTTCTCGGATAGTGACTGTTCCCTGTTGTTCTTTTTTCTCTACTGTTTGCCATTCAGCTGTTACTTTTTCAGGTGTTTCAGGTTTAGCAGCTGGTTTGTCCTCTTTCGGTTTTTCTTCAGCTGGTTTTTCTTTCTCTTCCAAGTCTGCAGGTTTTACACTTGAAATTCCCTTCATGTGATCTTGGATCCATTTCAATTGGGCAGGTGAGAAGAGAATGCCACCACTACGTTGACCAACAACTCCATTTTGATGAACACCGACCAGTTTGCCTTCTGTATCAAAGATACCACCGCCACTAGCACCCGGTTTTCCTCCTTGGTAACCGATCCCTTGAACACCTTCTCCATATGGTTCTGCAAAATCAACTGTAGTGTTGACAATCGGATTCAATTTCCCTTCTGGATAACCAAAGACATGGAGTTTATCTCCGATTTTCTTAACAACTGGCTTTTTGGTTACTTCAACAGGCGTATTTTCCAGAACTGTTCGCAATCGAACAAGGGCCAAATCATTCTTGTAACCTTTTAGGAAACCTTCACGATCCCAGTGAATAATATCTTTTTTACTAAATTTAACATCTGGTAAGCCTGGATAAGAGATGCTATAGATATCCCCATCACCATTATCATTGTCAACGACCTTGCGATTATTGCCATCTGGAACGTCTTTTATAAAGTTATGTGAAACAGTTAAAACAAGATTTTCGCCAATGACAATCCCACTACCTTCACCTGATGGTGTCTTGATTTTGACAGTTGCTCCGTAGTTTAATTCACCATTCTTGGTTTTAGCTACATCTTCTGGAACGAGATTCTCAGTATCCTTAGCTAATTGATCCTTGTCAACTTCTTTCCCTTTATCTTCAGCCTTATCTAATTTGCCCTCTAAGCCTTCTGGTAACTTATCTGAACTAGCTGATTTTTCTTTTTCAAGTGCTAATAGTTCTTCTTCTGTCTTAGGTCCATCCGTAACTTCTGGAGACCCTTGGTCTTCTCCCGCCTTTGGCGCTTCAAAATCACGCCCATCATTCTCTTTTGCTGTTGCAAGAGCAGCAGCTAGATCCGCTGGTAAATTCGCTGTGGAGCCAGACTGCACGCTATCTGCAAGAACTGTACTTGTCCCAAAGAATGCAGCCCCAATCATAACAGAAGCAACACCTAATGAAAATTTCCGAATACTAAATTTACAACGTTTTTCAAAAAATCGTTTATCCATGAACTCCTAAATCCTTTCATTTTTGAGTAAGCGTTTACATTCCTTTTTTTTAAAAAATACTCCTTCCTCTGAAAGTGCAATGCTTAACCCTGATAAATAAAAATAATTACGCTTTTAATATAACAAATAATGGCTGAGAAAGCAATAGGAAACAAGTAAAATTAACGAAAATTTTCTCTATTCTGAGAAAACAGGCTCCAAATTTAGAATCTTTCTTTACAAATGTAAAAAAGGATTCAGCATTCAAGAGAAATACTAAATCCTTTCGTATATTTTGCAACAGTTATTTCACATGTTTTGCAAGATCTTCTTGAGCCTTTTTATTCGACTCTTCTTTTTCTTTCATCCATTTTTCTTGAGCTTTTTGATATTCTTCTGCTGTCACTGGTTTATCTTGTACGTCTAGGTATTTATACAAGAGGGCTTCGCTTGTACCCTTGTTACCAGAGTATGCAAACGGAAGCGTAAATGGTACCATCTTAGACAACATTGGACGACCAGTTTTAGAAGTTGTTGGGATGATCAAGGCACTATCGGTCAACCAAGCTTGGGCAGCAGCATATTTCTCATAACGTTTTGAAACGTCACTCACTTCTTCCCCGGCTTCTACAACCATTTTTTCGTAGTCTTCCAAACCAACTTGCTTAGCTGCAGCGTTGTTTGTTCCAGAGTCAAATCCTAGGTAAGTCTTTGTATTTTCTCCGACAGATGGCTTGATGATATCAAGGTAAGTAGATGGGTCTGCAAAGTCTGGAGACCATCCCACGTTATCTGAGATATCCCAGTCTTCTCCAGCTGCAGTTTCAGCAAAGTAAGTGATATTCAAGACATCATCTTTTTGAAGTTGTTGGATATCAACAACGACGTTCTCTGACCCTAGAGTAGCTTCAAGCGATTGTTTGAAGGATTGAACACGTTGAACTTTTGTTGTATTGGTTTGGTCTACTGGCATATCCAAGTGGATTGGGAATTTCACACCTTCTGCTTGAAGAGCTGTCTTAGCTTTGGCAAATTCTGCTTTGGCCTTATCTGCGTTATAGAGTCCATCTTGGGCATCAGCTAAATTTACATCCTTCCACTCGTCTCCATATGTCACCAATTTTTCTTTGACCAACTCACCAAAGTTTTTGCCATCTGCTTGAACAAATGTAGGTGGAACAAACAAGTTACGAAGCAGTTTAGTCGCACCACTTGCACCGTTTACTTGAGAGGCATAGGCAGTTCTATCAAAACCAAAAGCAAGAGCTTGACGGAAATCTTTGTTTAGAAGAGCTTTCTTGGTAGATGTTTTTTCTTCATCCGTTGTCTTAGAAGTATACTTATAAGACTGGCGATCAATATTCGTACCTACTAAATAAGTAGTCGAATCCTGTTGGGTATAAACGATGTTATCTTTAAATGATTTCTCAATCTCTGGGTAGCTAGCGCTTGTTGGGAAGAGACGTGCCATAGTAAAGCTTCCATCCTTGAAGGCTTCAGCTGGTTTGTTGGTATCTTGGCCATCCCAGAATGACAACTTGACCTTATCAAGATGGACATTATCCTTATCCCAATAGTTTGGATTTTTCGCAAATTCAACAGAAGATTTAGCAACAATTGATTTGAGTAAGAATGGTCCATTATAGAGAATACTACTAGGATCTGTCCCTTTGGCGAAATCATCCCCTTTAGAGTTCAAAAACTCTTCGTTAACTGGAGCCATTACCCCCATTGTTGTCTTAGAATTCCAGAAGCTTTCTGGTTTGTTCAAAGTGTACTGAACTGTCTGATCATCCAGAGCCTTAATTCCTACTTGTGAGAAATCTTTGATTTCCCCTTTTACATAGGCGTCCAATCCTTTGATCGATTCTTGGACAAGGTAAAGAGCATCTGATTTTTTATCAGCCGCATACTTAAGTCCTGTTACAAAGTCTTGAGCTTTGACTGCCGCGTATTCTTCACCTTCAGAAGTATACCATTTTGCATCCTTACGGATAGTATAAGTGTAAGTCAATCCATCCTTGGATACAGACCAATCCTCAGCCATAGACGGCACAAAGTTCCCGTAGCGATCATTTTCTAGCAAACCATCAACCACGTTACTGGTAATCTCTGTTGTCGCAGCTTTACCAGTTGTTAAATAGTTGAGGTTGTCAGGGTCTGTCTCATAAATGTATGAGAATGTCTTCTCTCCTTTAGCGCTCGAACCTGATCCAGAGCATGCAGCTAAAGTAGTCGCCGCCAATAATGTCACGCCCGCAAGGGCAAATAGTTTTGAACTTTTCATCATTTTCTCCTTTAAAACTTTCTCTCCATTATAGACTCTTTTCAAAAAGATGTCAACAGAATTTTCAGAATTTTTGTGTTAATTTGGTATATTCTGAAAAAACAAAAAAGGAGAAGACAGTGATTGTCTTCTCCAGATGTTAGCTGACAAAGAGCCGCTTTTTCCATCTCCTATTAAGATGAATAAAATGAGGAAAAGAAGTAGTCCCTCATTTTAATATCAAATCTTTAGTTTCCTAACTCTTTCTCCACAACTTCAAGTGCTCGTTCAATCACCACATGCATATCGTAATATTTATAATCTGCTAAGCGCCCACAGAAGATAACCTTATCATTCTGCGCTGCTTCCTCTTGGTACTTAGCAAACATAGCATTATTTTTCTCATCGTTGATCGGATAGTAGGGCTCGTCCCCACGCTTCCAGTCGGCTGGATATTCACGCGTGATAACTGTCTTTGGCTGCGTTCCATATTCAAAATGTTTGTGTTCGATGATACGAGTATAAGGGATCTCACGCTCTGTATAGTTCACTACAGCATTCCCTTGATAATTTTCCTCGTCCAAGGTTTCATGCTCAAAACGAAGGCTACGGTATTCTAACTCTCCGTGCTTATAGTCAAAATACTGGTCGATCATTCCTGTGAAGACAACTTTATTAGCAGATGCTTCCAACTCTTCACGATGAGCAAAAAAGTCTACTCCAAGTTCAACTTCTACATCTTTCAGCATATTTTCGATGATGACATTGTAACCACCAATAGGAATTCCTTGGTAACGGTCGTTAAAATAGTTATTATCAAAGGTTAAACGAACTGGAAGGCGTTTGATGATAAATGGTGGGAGGTCTGTTGCTGAGCGCCCCCACTGCTTTTCGGTATAGCCCTTGATCAATTTTTCATAGATATCCGGACCAATCAGCTTGATAGCTTGTTCTTCCAGATTTTTCGGCTCAACATCCTTCATATCAGCTGTCTGCTCAGCAATCTTATCTTTCACTTCCTGTGGAGTTTTTGTCCCCCACATAGCATAGAAAGTATTCATATTGAAAGGAAGATTATAAAGACTTCCCTTATAGTTCGCAACAGGGGAGTTGATATAATTATTAAACTCTGCAAATTGATTGACGTAGTCCCAGACTTTTTTATTAGACGTATGGAATATATGGGCACCATATTTATGAACATTGATACCTTCTACATTCTCACAGTAGATGTTCCCACCAATGTGATCGCGTTTATCAATCACTTTTACTTTTTTTCCACGTTTTGTAGCTTCGTGTGCGAAGATTGCTCCAGACAAACCCGCACCGACGATTAGATAGTCGTACATATTATTCTCCTTTTTATAATTTAACAATTCGATTGAAATAAGGGATTTTCATTAACATTCCAACAATAATAAAACTAACACTTAAAGTAAATATAGCAAAAAGTAAATATGCTCCTACAAAACTAAAACCAAATAGTTTTTCCCACACTTTCATAATATAAGTGTGTATTATAAAGACACCCATAGTTTGGTTAGAAAGAAAAATAATCCATTTGTTGCTATCTTGATTCAATACAAGTGAGAATATAGTTAGAAAAATTCCTAAACTTACAACTTTTACAAATAGAAGATCATAAAAATATTCAGCAAAAAAATTATGATAAGTGGTTCTTGCTAAGAAAAATAATATTAAAGGCGAAACCAGGAACAAAAACACTACGATTATTTTCATCCATCTCTTAAACCTATTTTTGATAATATCTTTGTCAAATTGAGCTATAAAGCCACCTAAAAGATAATAGAAAAACCAAGTCCATAACCTAAAGGTTTGTATAACATATGTTTGTATTGGCATTTGAAGTACAATATTTGTTAACTCAAAAATCAAACCAACAACTAGCAATACAGATAGGATGTATAAATAACTTCTTTTTGAATTAAGGAATTTTTTCAAAACAGGCAAACATATATAAATAATTATGAGTGCACCAAAAAACCAAAACTGGAAGAAATACCCCTTTTGTATCAAAGAACCTATAATTTTTTTAATTGGATTAACTGTAAAATCTCGTTTAAAAAGCCAAATGATTACGGACCATGACGATACTGTTATTAGAATCCATTTTACTTTCTGCAGTATATAGGAATAGGTAATCTCTCTCTTTCCTAACAATAAATAACCATTAACCATAAAAAATAAAGGGATAGAATAGGTTCCTAAATAGTATAAATATGTCGAAAAATTCCATGAACCTGTCTCTTTAAATCCACCCATCGCTGTATGGAGTAGAACAACCCCAACACATGCAAGTACTTTTAGTAGATCTAAGTTAATATTTCGATATTTGCGCATCTAATTTTTCCTAATTATTTGTTTTAATTCTTTCACATCTACCACTTTTAGAGATAGAATCGCAAAAAGGTAAATGATTCCACCAATCACAGCAAATGCTAAAACATTTATGGTTGGCGAAAAATGTATGACTGTTTTTGAAACTAGCAAGAGGCCATACATAATAGCTGATGCTAGAATAATCTTCATCATCGATCCGATAATCGGAACATCTTTTATATATTTGCGAGTAAAGAACAGTTGAATTGCCCAAACAAAGGCTTCAGTCAAGACCGAGACAATTGCAGCCCCCATATAACCAAGTTTGGGAAGAAACAACAAATTTAATCCCACACTGGTAATTGCGGGAACCGTTGTTGAAATCATAAATTCTTTATTTTTATTATGTGGAATTAAAATCTGGATTCCCATAATATTGGTCCAGCCGATAAAGAACATCCTAAAGATCATGATTGCTATCGCGAAACGTGCATCTTGAAAATCTTGACCAAGGAAAAATTGAACAAAATCGTCATTAACAATCAACATACCTGCCATAATCGGAAAAATAATCAAATTATAAACTAGGAATGAAATCTCATGCATCTTATTGACTTCTTCATGATTGTTTGTTGCTAATAAATTAGCAACTCGAGGCAACATGACGCTCCCCAATGACGTTACCAAGGTTAATAAAATATTCACCAATTTAAGTGCCTGATCATAGATTCCTACATCTTTTGTAGAGGCTAAAACTCCAAGCATCGTACGATCTAAAGTAACGTATAAAGAGATTGCTATCTGAGGAAGAAATAATAAAATAATTGGTTTTAAATGGTATCTAGCATATTCTAAATCAACATGGGGCTTGCCAATAAACTCTCGGGCCGGCAACCACATACTTAATTGTCCCAAGAGTTCAAATATGGTTAGCAAAAAGACATAGAGGTATAGGTCATCTGCAGATTTGACAAAGAGGAAGATAGAGATTACACCAACGAGCTTGACTGTGATATTTCGAACAGTAATCTTTCGAAAATCCTCTAGTCCTTGAAAAAGCCAAGAAATATCTAGTCCTTTGGAAACCAAACTTAATCCTAGAATGTAGGCTACTGGATTTTGCATAATGGGAAGAGTTAAACAAAGAAGACCGTATAAGGTTAGAGAAAGAACTGTTGCACCTAATTGCAGAGTGTAGATTCCCCAAAAGTTTTTTTCAATTTCCTTTCGATGCCCTGAAATGACCTTGGTCCCATAGTTCGCAATCCCTAATGTCGCCAAGAGGATAAAATAAGTAACGATGGAATTGAAATAACCATAAGTCCCTAAATCATCCGAAGAAAAGACCCGTGTTACATAGGGAGTCGTAATGGTCGGGAGTATAATTACCAACAACTGGTAAGAAAGGTTGTAGGCGTAGTTTTTTAGTACTTTCATGTTTTATTAATTTATTTCACTTGCTTCAAAAGATTTGTTTCTATCATCAACATTAAAAGTAAGAATGTCACAATAATAAGAATAAGTTGATTAGACAAATATCAAAATTTACATATGACATTATATATTATCTACTTTACGTTCCTGTTTTGTCTAATGTTACAAAGGAATAGTAGCTATACGATAATGTTAAAATCCAGAAAAATAAAAACGTCCCTTCAAAAATAATTGTTGTTACTAAGATAAAGAATAAGATAATAGCAAACTTAAAATCAAGATTAATATTTTTCTTAAACAATATCAGTATCATAGGAGAAAAGTAAATCAGGAATAATAATAAACCTCCCTGAGCCAAAATAACAAATAATGTATTACTATAGCCTAAACTTCTTTCAAACGTTGGAATATGTGATTGAATTGCTAGTATACCATTATTCAATCCATGCCCTATCCAAAAACTTGCCTTCCATACTTTAAAGCCGATGTTATAATCATCAACTCTAAGATTTGCTGAAACTGTCTCAGATTTCTCACTCAATAGGAGCAATAAAGAGAAACCTAAACCCAATGTGACAGGGAATAGTAAAAGTTTTGCCTTATGACGATTGGTAGTTATTTTATATAATATAGCTAACCCGATAATAATTATACCTGTCGTTGAAATCGTGCTTAACATTGTCAGAATAATTATATTACGCTTATTATTTTTATCAGATTTTAAAATAAGTAAATCAGTAACATAAGCGATACTTAGTATTAGCCCCCAAATAGGAGATTCAGCAAATATTCCTGAATTTCGTATTATATGGATCCCAAAAAAAATCATCTGTTGGGTTTCAAAATATAGGTTATAGTAGCTATTTATTAATCGACCACCAGACCACTGATTAATTACTGTCGAGGTAGGATGTACAACATTCAGAAGTGTCCCAAATATCCAAAAGAATAAAGAAAATATCGCTAAAATTACTACTACATTTACAAATTTAGATAGTAATGCTGGTAAAATCTTTTTATTCATATAAATGCTATTTATTAAAAAAAATAAAGGGAGCATTATAAAATACTTCGTAATATTTAGTATAGTAAGATTAGCACCTATGTTCGTTAAAAAAAATGTAACTATTGCTATAAAATATAGCCCTAACATATAAATAAATTTATGTATAAATTTTATTGACAAAGTGAATCGTAATAAATTGAGTAACAATAACATTGCCGTTGTAACTAATAACAGCACAGTCAAGTTAAAAGGTTCAGATTTTACTGTATATATTGAATGACACTGTACAATAATTAATATTATCCACATATAGTCCAGTATATCTATTAAAGATAGTTTTCTAACTGACATTTAATCCACTTTCTTTATCATTTTTTTTAATTTGTAATATTCTTTAGGAAAAAGTAAAAATAACGTATATTTCAATTTCAGTCTAAAAGAAGCTTTTGGAGATGCAAAAACACTCCAATACAATGAGAATAGTTTCCTCCTAATTAATAGTAAGGATTCTACATCTGATTCAGCGGCTGACGAAGAAATAGAAAAGGAACCCTGTACTATTTTGATGTTCAAAACATCTTCAAGTTCTTTTGAATTGTAATGCTTTTTAATAATGCTACGATTATATTCAGCAGCTTCAAAAAAGTTAAATCTCTTTACAGTAAACTTAGATCGAACAATACTTCCTGGTCGACAATAGTAATTGTAGGTTTTATATGGGCTAATCACAATTCTATTTGCTAATGCTAAATGTTCACCAACAACATAAAAATCTTCATAGATTTTCCCAATAGGGAAGGGAGCTCTTTCTAAAATACTCTTATGATATAGTTTAGCACAGGCTGATACTGTTGCAACTTTATCTTGGAGCATTAGTTCAAGTGCTTCCTCTTTCGAAAGAACATCAAGATTACTATAATCAGATTCTCCTATATGGTCAGAATTATAATCTTCATATGTCGAGGTAGATTTTACTTTAGTTGATATCAAATCTGCGTCATATCTTTTCTGAATCTTAACCAGTAGTTCTAAAGCATCTATTTCCAAATAGTCATCTGGATCCAGAAAAACTATCCAATCCGAAGAAGCTTTCTCAACACCAAAATTTCTAGCATCCGAGAGTCCGCCATTTTTTTTATGAAAAACATAAATATTCTCATGATTTTCAGCGTAGTGATTACATAATTCTCCAGAATCATCTGTTGAACCATCATTGACTAAAATAACTTCAAAGTCCTTATATGTTTGTCTAAATAAACTTTCCATTGCATAATGCAGATAGTCTTTCACATTATATACTGGAATAATAATACTAATGAACATCGGAATTACTTATTTCTTTCTTCTTTTTGGATAATATTGAATGAATTACAAAGCTGAATACTCCCTTTGTTTTATAATTTAAATACAACAAAGAGGTTGTTTTTTGTTTTCTATCGTATTTCCAATTGAAATTACTTTCTTCAGCATAAGAAAATAATCCATCTATACTACTCAGATCATTATTCATCAAATATAGTAAGCACTGTTTACCTATTAGATATGTTAATGTGTCTCTTACAATCTTTTCCAATTGTCTATTTAATTTAATTTCATGATAAAAATCCAATATTCTTTTTGTAACTCTCTCATGATGATCAGATTTTTGTTTCATTACGTTAATATTCATACTTTGATCTGGTCTACCTAAAAAATATTGATAGATATCTAAATTTAAATACATATAGTTCTCAACATATTTCATTGGCAGAAGCGTGTATTCTATATCTACATAAAAAGTATTTTCACTGATAGTAATGTTATTATCCTTCAATACATTTAATTTATATGTAAGTGCATGCATAGGAATTCGATTTTCAGGAAGAGACTGTACTACTTTCCCATCTTCTAAATTATTATTAAAATTAATTCGGACCATACTCCCATCATAAATATGTTGTTCGGTAAAATCCGTAATCACCATATCGACATCAACTTGGGATAGTTTTTCTAAAAATTGTTCGAAATGTAATGTATCAACCCAATCATCCCCATCCACAACTTTAAAGTACTTCCCTTTGGATTCTTTTATTCCTCTATTTATTGTCGAACCGTGTCCTTCATTTTCTTTATTAATGATTTTTAAATCTAAATCACTTCCATTAACCATCTCTTCTACTACATTTATAGAATTATCATGACTACCGTCATTTATAACCAATACTTCAAATAAATCATAGTACTTATCATTAATTGATTTAAAAGAATCAATACACTTCCTAATGTAACTTTCTATATTATATGTCGGTACTACTACAGTTAATAATTTCTTTCCCATTCTATTCCCCTATCATTTCTTCAATTAAGTCTTCCCACTGCTTTATAATCTTTTTCTTGCTGAATTTATCAGTATCCTTCATTGATTCATCTGAAAATTTTAATCTCAAATTCTCGTTTTCAATTAAATCAGAAATTTTTCTACTCATGTAGTCAACATCGTAATTGTCAACTAAATATCCATTTTCTTCATCTAAAACTATTTCTGATGGACCAGTTGGACATTTAAAACTAACAATAGGTAGTCCGTACTGTTTAGCTTCTAAAAGAACTAAGGGAAGGCCTTCATAACGAGAAGTCATTACATAAATAGCATGACCCGGATAAATATTTTCTGTACCTTTTACATTCCCTTTAAAATGAACTCGTGATAAAACACCACCTTTATACAATTCAGTAATCAGATCTTGTTTTATTTGCTCATTGCCCGAACCATATATATCCCATTCCCAATCTGGATTCTTTAATAATACTTGAATTGCTACCTTAGATAACAAATCATAACCTTTTTGTTTATCAAAGCGTCCAACAGTAACAAGCTTCTTAGAGTTTCTATCAAATAATTTATCTACTACAAGTGGATCCACCCAGTTATAAATATAGTCTATTTTTAGGGGATTCAATTTATATTTTTTTATATAATTATCTCTATCTGATGTAGTAAGTGTAATTATCTTATCTGCAAATCTAGATGCCACATACCTTTGAATTCTTTTTACTCTAGTATCTAAATCAACGATTGAATTTGTATGGTCACATGAAACAAATTTCACCTCCATTCCTAATGTACTTGCAATTCCAATACAATTCATACTTATTCCAATGCCCAAAACAATATCAAGATCATGCTCAATAATGTATGTTCTCAATTTTTTCACGGCTTCTAAAAAATTCTTACTCATTGATAGCTTTTTTGAAGATAAATTTACAAAACGGAAAGAATTATTCAATGGGAAAAAAACTTCAGCATTTGAAAACATTGACACTAGATGGACCTCATATTTTTGTGACAACTCACTTGCTAAATTTATTGCTACTTTTTCTCCACCACCAGCAGTATGCATTTCCCATTTCACTATACCTATTTTTTTCATTTATTTTTTAGCTCCTCAAAATGTGGAATTCTATCTTCAACCGGCGGTAACTGCATATAATCACAATAAATATTTTTTAAATAACAGTCATAATTTACTGGACAATTAATATATATATCTTCAAAGGGTAATAAAACTCCCTTTCCAAAAAAATTCTTTTCTACAATTTCTTTACTACGGTAACGACCTAAAATATTACCTACATATCTTGAACTACTATAATCATAAGTTTTTATTAATTTATTAAGTTTGCAATTCATCAATGAAGTTGAAATAAATTTATTAAGTTTGAGTAATTTGGCAATTTTAAATAATAAATTTTCAAAAGCTCCTCTATCTTTATCAACCACTTGATCTATAACTGAAAATTTATAAAGCATTCTATAAAAAAGAATTTTTCTTTCAAAAAAAAATTTTTGCAATTTATTTACTGGCATTCCATCTAACGGAAATATATCTAAACATACTTCATATTTTTCCCCCAATATTTGAACACCCGATTTTAACTTATATTGAATAACACCTAAATTCACTTCAGAACTTTCTAAAATATAATTTTTATTATATTTGTTAAAATCTATTTCATTAGTAAACTTCTCAAAATCATTTCTCGGAATTCCTAGATCCATATCATCATCCCACGGAATGAAACCTTTATGTCTTACTGCTCCTAACAGACTCCCTCCCAGAGCAAAATATTTGATTTTATTTTGAGAACATATTCTTATGAACTCTTTTAATAATTTTAATTCTTCTTCTTGGATTTTTAATAAAATTTTTTCTTTTTTCGTCATTACTAATATTTACCTTATTTCAAAATTCTATACAATTTTGGTCTAATTTTTGATTGAATAAATCCTAACAAAAATACCGCACTTTTTTTAGGTAATTTTTGAAATACTTTTAATAAAAGTGATTCTTTAACAGCATTGTAACTACCTTCATAATATTTTTTAAATTGCTCTATATGAGCTACAGTACTGCCTTCTTGCCAAGGACGTTTTGATAAAAAGCTGGTAGTAAAATGTCGTAATACGATACGATCTCTCGCTTCTTGAATTTCCTCTTTTGAATAATAATTGATTGGCTTTTTAAATGTTATCATTTCTTCATAACTCATATCTTCGAATATAGTCATATAATTATATTCAGGAGGAAGTACTCCAAATGAATTATATAATACTGCATTCAAAACTCCTAAATCACCTTGCAATATAGTCCCGTTAAACTTTTGAATTACTTGCAATAATTTTTCTTCAATATTATTATTTCGCCACTTCTCTAAATCAATAAACATAACTCCAGCATTAAACATATCTTTATCAATAGGTATATCCAAGACCTTCTTATATTCTTTATTAAAAGTATCATTAACTCCATAAAGAATTTTGTTCCCGAAATCAATATTTAAAAGACTTTTCAAAGAATTCATTACAATAATATCACTATCAAGATAGAGTATTTCACTAATTGTATTCGGAAGAACACTTCCCAAAAATAACCTACTGAATGAACTAATTGATCCTCTATCTAAATGTAATCTAAATGGAATTTCAATATTTTCAATCCAATTAATTTCCTTTTGTGCATATTGTTTTGACAAATTATTAACCTTTTCTTTATTTTTCTCAAAAACATTATCAGCAATAATCCATAAATTTAAATTTAAATCTGAATTAGTAGTATAAAGTGACTTGATAGAGGCACACAATACATCTACAAAATTATTATCTGTCGCATAAACAATATTCATAAACTTCATCCTTCAAGATTTTTTTACATATAAAGAATGATTTGGGAATGGTTACATAGGCATATATTACCAGAATATACCTTGTGTTCAACGCATCTAATTTCCCCAAAATCATATAAAGTAATTCTAAAAGCAAATATTAAATTGTCTAAAACAAGTCATTTTATCTTAAAACTTATTCAAAAATCTAACTTTGACAACAAAAACTATTTATATTTTCACACAGCATTATAGCAAAAATTGGAAAAATGGAATTAGAAAAACATGTAAAGAAATAGCTCAACCAAAGAAAAAGACCAAAATCTTAAAAACGCGTAAGCTTTAAAACCTTTGCACCAAATCTATCTAGAATATTAACAAATATCCATATCATATCAAGTGAAGTGCATTCGATGGCTTTCCTTATATATAATATAAAAGTCAGTCATTTAGCTCCCTGTCTGTTTAACACGGTCTTAACTGTCTTCAATAAAATTTCAATATCTTTCCAAATTGTCCAATCATCTATATAGGCCACATCTAATTTGACAACTTCATCGAAATTCTTAATCTCACTTCGTCCACTGACCTGCCATAAGCCTGTTATTCCAGGTTTAAAACTTAGTCGACGTTTTTGTTCTGGGGTATAGTGTTCATACTCGTCCACTGTTGGTGGTCGTGTACCTACCAAACTCATATCTCCCTTTAGAACATTATAAAACTGTGGCAGCTCGTCCAAGCTAGTCTTCCTTATAAAACGACCAATTTTCGTGATACGCGGATCATCGTCCACCTTAAACATTCCACCCTGCATGGTATTTTGTTCCATGAGTTCTCTTTTTTTGTCCTCAGCATCTACACACATGGAGCGAAACTTATAAAAAGTAAAATGTCGTCCATTTTTTCCTATACGCGTCTGTGCAAAAATAGCAGAGCCCCCATCCTTTCGAATCAAAGGGACCAGTACAACACTGACTAGACCACATAGTATCAGTCCTACCAATGCACCCACTATATCAATAATCCGCTTAGCAATCACGTGACTAGTCTTATAAAATGTTGTAGAAAAAGTCACAACGTTTAATCCTGCCATCTCACGAATTTGCTTGTTACGTGCCAAACTACGATCAAAAGCATTTAGATTGACTGTTACATCAATTCCCATCGTTTCAAACTGAGAGATAAGCTCTCCAATATTGTATTTTTCACTTGGAAGATTGATAAAGACTTCATCGACCACCTCATGAGTCGCAAAGTCTACTATCTCCTCCTCTGCTACTACCTTTAAAGAATTATGCTGAAAATCTGGTTTGTCTAAAACACTGACAGCTACCAACTCCCCAACAACCTCATTTGATTCTATTAGTCTATCCAGTACCTTTTCGGCACGAGAAGTTGCTGTGAGCAAGAGGATCTTCTTACTTCCTTTAAAATTGGGGTAAGCTCGCTTCCAATACCACTTGATAAATAAGTTTAGCACATAGACTAAGAGAGCATGTAATGTGAGGAAGTAAATCATGCCTCGTCTAGAAATACTAAATCGATCTTCTAAGAAAAAATTAGAAATACTAATCGCTAGCGCAAAGAATAGGATATATTTCAATGTCTGGACAAGTTCAATAAAATATCCCCTTTTAAAAAAATCCTGTCCATAATCACTGATATAAAAGACAAAATAATGGAGGATATAAAGTGCAATAGCTGTTGTTGAAACAATCTCTGTTTCTCTCACAGCGCTAAGCAGATAAGTCACTAAAATGACAAGAAAACTCTGGATTATGGCCAATGAAGGCTTTACTACTTTTCCATTCATCTCTATCCCCCAACCTATTTTTTATTTTTCCCCGTAATCTCCATAATTTCCATAAGAACCGTATTTGTCTACTGAAGTATCGAATTTATTCAATACAACTCCTAAAAACGGCTTCCCTGTGTGTTCCAGTTGTTCTTTCGCTTTTTGAATATCCCTTCGATTTGTTTCACCCGCTGCCGTCACTAAAATAGAAGCATCACATTTTCGCGTAATGATAGCTGCATCAATCACGGCACCTACGGGAGCAGTGTCTACAATGATGTAGTCAAAATATTTACGCAAGGTTTCAAGCATTGTACTGAAATTCTTACTTTGAAGAAGAGCTGTCGGATTCGGTGACACAGATCCAGCCTGAATTACAAAGAGATTTTCGATATTGGTATCACAGAGCCCTTGTGATAGGTCTGTAGTTCCTGATAGAAATTCTGTCAGACCTGTAATCTTATCTCTTGCTTTAAAGACACCTGACATAACAGAATTGCGAATATCTCCATCAATCAGCAGCGTTTTGTAACCTGCACGCGCAAAAGCCCAAGCGATATTAGTGGAAGTCGTTGATTTTCCTTCTCCTGGTTTCACTGAAGTGATAGAAAATACTTTCAAATCATCTCCACTTAACTGTAGGTTCGTGCACAAAGCATTATAATACTCCTCTGCCTTTTTTACAAGATCCAATTTTGCCTGTGAGATTTCTAACGTTGGCATAACTTCCTCCTATTTCATTTTGTCCAAATCTGGAACGACCCCTAAAAGTGGAATTTGCAGTACATCTTCAACATCTTCAGGACGTTTCACACGGGTATCAAGCAACTCAATCAAAAGAACAGTAATTACTGTTACGACGGCTCCTCCAAGAAAACCAAACAAGGTGTTGCGTCGAACATTTGGAGAAGAGGGAGTCGTAGCTGGTCGCGCTTCTTCAAGCGTCGTTACATCAGATACTCGCGTTACAGCGATGATCTTTTCTGCAGCAGCTTCTCGTAGAGAATTAGCGATGCGACTGGCTTCCTCTGGTTGTTTATCCTTGACAGAAATTGAAACGATACGAGTGTCAGTTGGTACAGTCACTTGAACTTTGCCGGCTAACGTTTTTGCTGGCATATCCAATTTCAAATTTGTCGCTACCTTTTCCAATACATCCTGCGAAAGGATAATCTCACGGTAGTCTTTTACCAGATAAGATCCTGCCTGCAAGTCCTGATTTGTCAACCCCGGCTTATCTCCTTGATTGCGATTCACTACGTAAATACGCGTAGTACTCGTATATTCTGGCTTAACGATAAAAGTGCTATATGCAAAAGCTCCCGCACCTGTCACAAGTGCCACTAATAAAATAATTAGCTTGCGTTTCCACAAGGTTTTAAGTAATTGAAATACATCGATTTCTATCGTATTTTGTTCTTTCATCATTTCTCCTAAATTAGTTGATCCATTACAATTTTTCGAGGATTGTCTATAAAGAGTTCTTGAGCCTTCGCTTCTCCGTATTTTTGAGTAACAAGGTCATATGCTTCTGCCATATGAGGAGGTCTACCGTCTAGATTGTGCATATCACTTGCAATGACATGAACCAAATCCTGCTCTAAAAAATACTGAGCTCTTTTTTTCATGAATTTATAACGTTCTCCAAAAAGTTTGGGTTTGAGGATGTGTGAACTATTTACTTGCGTGTAACAGCCCATATCGATCAGTTCTCGAACGCATTTTTCATTATTTTCAAGAGCATCATAGCGCTCGATGTGGGCAATGACTGGAGTAATTCCCAACATCAAGATCTTGCTCAAGGCGCTATGAATATCGCGATAAGGGGTGTTCATACTAAACTCTATCAAGGCATAACGACTATCATTGAGGGTCGGAATCTGCTTTTTTTCCAACTTATCCAGAACATCTGGTGTGTAGTAAATTTCCGCCCCATAAGCAATGACCAAGTCACTCGCAACTTCCTTAGCTATTTCCCGAACCTGAAGAAAATTTTCTGCTATCTTCTCTTCTGGAGTTTCAAACATGCCCTTGCGACGATGAGAGGTAGAGACAATGGTTCGCACCCCCTGCCTGTAGGCTTCTGTCAAGAGGGCCTTGCTTTCCTCTCTCGACTTGGGACCATCATCTACATCAAAGACAATGTGCGAATGAATATCAATCATTTCATCTTCCCTCCAACACGTCTTGAATAGCAGTTTTGACAGATGCAAGGCTACTGTCGTCAATTTCCATCATATAGAGGTTGCTATCTGGCATCGCATAGGAAGGAAGATCCATCCGTCCTGTACCTTTCAAGTCTTGCGAATTCACTTTGTAAGTTCCACCACTTTCTAACTGAGCATTGACCAAGTTCATCATGGTCTCAAGCGGCATGTTTGTTTGGATAGAATCTTGCAAGCTATCAATAATCGTACTATAATTTTTCAGTGCTTCGGTCGACGTTAATTTTTGAAGGATAGCCACAATCACCTTTTGTTGATTGCGCCCGCGGTCGCGGTCACCATCTGCTAGAGAGTAGCGCTCGCGAACAAAAGCGAGTGCCTCTTCTGAATCTAAATGGACATTACCGATAGAATAGTGTTTTTTATTAGCAAGAGCTGTGAATTCCTGATCATTATAAACATCTACCCCACCCAACAAATCAATCAATTTCAAAAACGAAGTGAAGTTCAATCGCACATAGTAATTGATATCCACCCCATAGAGATTTTCTAAGGTGTGAATGGATGAATCAACTCCATAAATGCCCGCATGGGTCAATTTATCTTTTTGATTATTTCCACCATCTGCGATTGGTACATAAGCATCACGTGGCGTTGTGGTCAAGAGAATTTTCTTGGTATCTCGATTAACAGTCATCAGGATATTGACGTCTGAACGCGACACTGAACTAATCGGACCATAAGTATCAATACCACTCACATAGATATTAAAAGACTGACTCTTTGAAGTTTTAGGAGCTTCTACTTTTTTAGTGAATCCCTTAGTATAAATCTTTTTAATCTTTGACGCATAGTCCGGATACTCTGACTCGATGATATTTTCAAAGACACTATTTAAGACAATGGCCTTGGTGTCACCTGCAATCAGACTCTTGTAAGCCGCCAAGTAAGACGAACTCTGATTGACCGTCAAATCGGTATTCTGACTTGACTTGATATCAGCTAGTAGTTTTTGAATATTTTCATTATCAGTCCCAGTCGGTGCTGTCACACTCGTCAGTTGCGTAACATTTCCAATCTCACTATCTGCTAAAACAGCAACACTGATAGAATATTCTGAGTAATTAGAAGTCGCATTTAAACGATTGGTCAGTCCAACAAACTGCTGTACTGCAAAAAGTGAAACAGAGCTCACAAGGATAGAGAGCACCAACAGAAAAATAGTAAATTTTTCAGCTTTTTTATAGATAATCAAGAGTAGCTCTGCTAAGGCAACTAGTAGAACTAACGCAGTTGCCACTAGATTAAAATATCTAAAAGCAAGGATATGGTATTTAAAAATCAAAAACAATAAAAAGCTAGCCAACAATAGATAAACAGTTAACAAGGCTATGTTAACGCTTCGCTTTACTTTTCCTGAGCGAGATCTCTTTGAACGTTTCGTCATGACACTCCCCTATACTATAATAATTAAAGTAATTATATCACAAAAGTAGAGTAAATTCCATTCATTCCCACAATTCTCAGCGTTTTCATTCCTTTTTCTTGATCATTTTTTGAAGTTAGGGCTTTCAGCATCGAGAATTTTGGCAAACAAAAAACAAGGCCTCTTGAAGGAAACCTTGTTTTCGCCGTTATTTGATATGATTTTTAAATTCTTTTTGGCTCTTTTCGATAGCCTTTTTACTCTCTTCTTCCCACTTAGTCTTGGCTTCATCAAATTGTTTCTTGGTAACAGGATCTTTTTGCAGTCTCATATACTTGTAGTTATTTCCATCACCTTTGATTCCCACTAGAGAGTAGGCACGTGTAAATGGAGTTACTTTGGTTACAGAGGCCGTACCACCATTTGACATAGCAGACATGACTAGAGAATTGTCAATCATCCAAGCTTGAGCTTCAGCGTATTTTTCATAACGTTTAGAAACGTCTTTATTCTCAGCATCTGCTTCTTTTAGAAGTTTCGTATAGGTATCCAATCCCAAACTCTTAATTTTATCCTGATCTTCCTTAGCATCTAAACCGAAAATCTTGAGATAGAAGCCATCTTCTGCATTAAATGGATCCAGATAAGTTGACGGATCTTGGTAATCACCAACCCAGCCATCAAAGTTCAAATCGTAATCACGAGCTGCTGGATTTGGAGCTAGGAAAGCGACATTCCCAAAGTCATCCGTTGAAAGTTGCTGAACATCAATGACGACATGATCAGAACCTAGTACTGTTTCAAGTGTCTGTTTAAGTGAATTCATACCAGAAACTGCATTTTTATTGGTTTGATCAACCGGGATGTCCAAATGAATGGGGAAGGTCACCCCTTGGGCTTCCAATTCCTTTTTAGCTTCCGCAAATTTTGCTTGAGCCTTTTCCCTGTTAAAGTAACCGTCTTGGGCATCCGACAAGTTGATTTCTGACCATTCTGTTCCATACTGAACAAGTTTAGAAGAGACCACTTCCCCAAAGCTCTTATCTCCCACTTGCACAAATGTAGGGGGAACAAGGGTATTACGAAGGGTATTACTTGCTGCTTCTTGCCCGTTAGATTGGGCAGAGTAGGCTGTACGATCGATGGCAAAGTTCAAGGCCTGACGGAAGTTTTTATTTAAAATCGCTGTTTGCGTTGAGTTCTTTTGCTGGTCTGATGTTTTAGCAGTATGGTTATAGGCTTTACGGTTTACATTAAAGTTGAAGTACCAAGAAGTCTTGTCTTGTAAGCTATAAACAATATTGTCTTGGTATTTTTCTTTCGTCTTGGCATAGCTCGAGCTATTTGGATAGACTCCCGCAAGTGAATAGGCACCACTTTCAAAGTTTCGAATGGTCATCTCTTGATCAGAGCCATCAAAATAGGCTAATTTAACTTTTTCAATGGTCACTTTATCATGGTCATAGTAGTGTGGATTCTTCACATATTCGATTGACGATTTTGATGTAAAATCTTTTAACAAATATGGACCATTATAAAGGATACTGTCTGGTGTCAAGGTTCCAAAATCTTTATCCTTTGATTTCAAGAACTCTTCGTTGACTGGGAAAAGGATACTATTGGTTGTTTTTGAATTCCAATACGGCTCTGGTCGAGTTAAAGTGTACTCGACTGTGTAATCATCCAATGCTTTGACACCAACAGTTGAAAAGTCATTAGTCACACCCGTCACATAGTCATTCAATCCCTTGATTGAATTTTGGATCAGATCCATGGCTTGCCCCTTGTTGTCAGCGGCATATTTGATCCCAGTGACAAAATCCTGAGCTTTGACTGGAGCATACTCTTCTCCATCGGCTGTGTACCACTTGGCATCTTTTCTGAGTTTGTAGGTATAGGTCAAATCATCTGCTGAAACAGACCAATCCTCAGCTAGAGCTGGCGTTAGGTTGCCATAGCTGTCATTCTCTAACAAACCATCTACGAGATTGGTAATAACAGCAGTATTATCTGCATAATAATCTAGAAGATAGTTAAAAGTTGTCGGATTCGCACCAAATGTTGATGAGAAGGTGCTTGTATCTGTGTTGGACTGTCCACATGCCGAGAGCAAAATCCCTGTAGCTAGGACTAGACCAGTTCCGATAAGTCTTTTTTTCATTTTGATCATTATTCACTCCTTTATGTCACTTTTTATAACATAGGCATATTTTATCAAATTTATCCTAAATTGTAAAGTTCCTAGTTTTACGACGACTGATGTCTCAAAATCAGAAAAAGGAAGCACAGATTTTCTGCAACTTCCTTTTCTTTTATAGACTATTTGACATGTTTTTCTAGCTCTTTTTGGTATTTGGCATTTGTTTCAATTTTTTCTTTCTGCCATTTCTTGAGAGCTTCTTCGTATTCTTTTGTAGTCACGACATCCTTTTGCAGCTCCAAACCTTTGAATACAAACGGGTCTCCCTTGATTCCGACTTGAGAGTATGCTTTTGTGAATGGTACAGTACGGCTAACAGTTGGAGAACCACCTGAAGAGGCAACTGG
Organism: Streptococcus oralis; assembly: GCF_016028255.1. NCBI lineage: Bacteria > Bacillati > Bacillota > Bacilli > Lactobacillales > Streptococcaceae > Streptococcus > Streptococcus oralis. The sequence goes on along the minus strand of NZ_CP065707.1, from coordinate 743,905 downwards.
GATCAAGAGCGAACTATCCGATACCCAGGCTTGGGCTTTAGCGTATTTTTCGTAACGCTTATTGAGGTCGCTTGTTTCAGATGCGGCATCATCCAAGAGTTTCTTGTATTCGTCTAGACCGACTTGAGCCATCACTTCTGGGTCTTTTCCACGAGTGAGCCCCAAGTGTTTAAGAGCAGAACCTTTCTTAGCATCAAGAATGTTTAGGTAGGTAGCTGGGTCTTGATAGTCTGGTCCCCAACCAGTTCCGTTCAAGTCATAGTCTTTTTGAGATGGTACTTTGGCTTGGGATGTAATACTCATTTTTTCATTATCGGTCATTTGAAGGACATCGACAATGACATTCTCCGTACCAAGTGTTGATTCGATAGACTGCTTGAGTGAGTTAGTCTGTTGAACGGCAATGACATCGGTCTGTTCAACTGGAACATCCAAACGGATTGGGAAGGTCACACCCTTAGCCTGCAATTCTGCTTTAGCCTTTGCAAAGGCTACCTTGGCTTTTTCAGGACTGTAAAGCGTATCCTTACCATCAGTAAGGGCTACATCTTTCCATTGGTCCCCGTAAGAAACCAGCTCTGCCTGAGCCAACTCTCCAAAGGTCTTTTCACCTACTTGAACGTAGTCATGAGGCACTAGGCTGTTACGGATAATTTTGTCCGCACCTTCTTCACCATTCAACTGAGCAGTGTAAGAATGACGGTCAAGGGCAAAGTTCAGCGCCTGACGGAAGTTCTTGTTAAGAAGAGCTTCTTTGGTTGATGTTTTTTGAGCTTCGTCTGTTTTGGCTGTTTTATTGTAAGACTGGCGGTTTACGTTAACAGTGAGGTAGTAGCTTGTCGCTTCTTGTGGACTGTAAACAATCTTATCTCCGTACTCTTTTTTAGTTGACTCAAAGTTTGAGCTTGTTGGGAAGAGACGAGCTGTTGTATAGGCACCTTGTGTAAAGCTACGAATCAAAGATTCTTGGTCTGAACCATCGTAGAAGGTTAGTTTAATATTGTCAATCTTAACATTGTCCTTATCCCAGTAGTTTGGATTCTTTTCATATTCGATGACTGATTTTGAAGTCAATGATTTCAAAAAGTAAGGACCGTTATAAAGAATACTTGATGGTGTTGGTGCACCGTAGTCGCTCCCTTTAGAATTCAAGAATTCTTCATTAACTGGAAGCATGGTTGCAGTTGTGACTTTAGAGTTCCAGAAGCTTTCTGGTTTGTTAAGCGTATATTCAACCGTGTAATCGTCAACAGCCTTGACTCCTACAGTAGAAAAGTCATTGCTCTCTCCACTGATGTAGGCAGCCAAGCCTTTGATAGAATCTTGAAGGAGAGAGAGGCCGTCTGATTTGCCATCAGCCGCGTGTTTCAGACCAGTAACAAAGTCCTGAGCCTTGACCTCAGCATACTCTTCTCCCTCAGAAGTATACCATTTTACACCCTTACGAAGTTTGTAGGTATAGGTCAAGCCATCTTTAGAAACGGACCAGTCTTCTGCAAGCGACGGAATCAAGTTCCCGTATTTATCGTTTTCCAAGAGGCCATCGACAACGTTGGCTATAACGTCAGAAGTTGAGCTCTTGCTCGTCACGCTGTAGTCCAAAGATGATGGATCTATTGCATAGACATAAGAAAATGTCTTGGGAGCATCAGCTTTCTTTTCGTTTTGCCCACAAGCAGTTAACAGAAGGGCTGCGCTCAAGACAGCACCTGCTCCTAAGAGCCACTTTTTCGATTTCATAAGTAATCTCCTTAAAGATAGTGTTTTCACCATTATACCCTATTTTTTCATAAAAGCAAGGACTTTCGACAGATTTTTTAGAAAATTCTAACAAATATTTTTTAAAGATTTCTCTACACAATTTTTAGTAAAAAACCTCAGGCTTCAAAAGCTTGAGGTTCGCTCATTTTAGTCAGTCATTTCCACACAGAAAGCATCCCATGGCGCCAAAGCCTGTTTCTCAACTGCTTCTTGAGCCACAGTATTTTTAATCAAGACAGATTGCACTTTTCCTTCTACTGAAAAATCTTGTTTTTCATTGGACAAATTAGCCACGACTAGGAAACGACGGTCGCCATCTTTGCGGATATAGGCAAAGACCTTGTCAGCCGTATCAAGCAATTCAAAATCAGCTCGAATCAGCCAACTGTTTTCCTTACGAATCTGAACCAACTTCTGATAGGTATAGAAAATAGAATCTGGATTTTCCAGTGCTTCTTGAACGTTGATTGCTTGATAGTTTGGATTAACTGCTAACCAAGGTTGACCTGTTGAGAAGCCAGCATTTTTGCTTTCATCCCATTGCATCGGAGTACGTGCATTATCACGACCGATGACACGGATGCTGTCCATAATCTCCTCTAGCGGAACGCCTTTTTCAAGAGCCTCACGCGCATAGTTGAGGGATTCAATATCTTCTACTTGATCCAGTGTTTCAAATGGATAGTTTGTCATCCCAATCTCCTCACCTTGGTAAATATAAGGTGTCCCTCTCATGAGATGAAGCAAGATTGCAAAGGCTTTGGCGGATTTTTCACGGTATTCTTGGTCATTTCCCCAGATAGAGACAATACGAGGGAGGTCATGGTTATTCCAGAAGAGGGAATTCCAGCCGTCCTCAACTCCCAACTCTGTCTGCCATTTGTTAAAAATCTCTTTTAACTTCCCTACATTTAACTCTTTTTGGTAGTGCCACTTAGGTTGCCCTTCCTGATACTGTAGACAGATGTGTTCAAACTGGAAGACCATTGACAATTCTTGTCCCTTTGGATCCGAGTAGAGTTTAGCAATCTCTGGCGTTGCCCCCCATGTTTCCCCTACTGTCAAGAGATTCTTATCTCCAAAGGTCCCCTGATTCATTTCCTTGAGATAGGGATGGAGCATAGGACCGTTATTGACTACTTTCTCATCAGGAATTTTTCCAATCATGTCAATAACATCCATACGGAAACCACCAATACCTTTATCAATCCAGAAGTTCATCATCTCATAAATTTTCTGGCGCAGTTTTTCATTCTCCCAGTTGAGGTCAGGCTGTTTCTTACTGAAAAAGTGGAGATAGTATTGACCCGACTTTTCATCGTATTCCCAAGCAGACCCACTAAAGATAGACTCCAAATCATTGGGCTCATCTCGCCAGATATAGTAGTCTCGCTCAGGGCTATCAGGATTTTCACAAGCCTCGACAAACCATGCGTGTTCATCCGAGGTATGATTGACCACCAAGTCCATGATAATTCGAATATCACGTTTCTTAGCTTCTGCAATGAGTTGGTCCATATCCTCCATGGTTCCAAAAATAGCTGCAATCGCTTGATAATCAGCAATATCATAACCATTATCATCCATCGGACTGTCATAAACAGGAGAAAGCCAAATCGCTGTGATTCCTAACTTAGCTAGATAGTCCAACTTACTAGTAATTCCTGGCAAATCACCAATTCCATCTCCATTGCTATCCATAAAACTCTTGGGATAGACTTGATAGACTACGGCATTATGCCACCATTTTTCTTGCATCTTCTTACCTCATTATTTTAATAATCTATAGTCTATGATAGCGCTTTTTAAAACTTTGTGCAAGCGTTTGCCTAATCTTTTTGATTTCTTTTTTGACTCCGTAGTTTCCTATCTTCCAATTTTTTATTATAATAGAGGTCAGAGGTAAAAAAATGAAAAAACAAGCTTTTAGTTCTGAACAATATTTGAATCTACAACGCGACCACATTTTGGAGCGCATTAACCAATTTGACGGCAAACTTTACCTGGAGTTTGGTGGCAAAATGTTAGAAGATTTCCACGCTGCTCGTGTACTGCCTGGTTATGAGCCTGACAATAAAATCAAGCTCTTGCAAGAATTGAAAGAGCAGGTTGAGGTTGTGATTGCCATTAACGCTAGCAACATCGAACATTCTAAAGCGCGTGGTGACCTAGGAATTTCTTATGATCAAGAAGTTCTTCGTTTGATTGACAAATTCAATGAACTGGGAATTTTTGTTGGTTCGGTTGTCATCACACAGTACGCTGGACAACCCGCTGCAGATGCTTTCCGCAACCAGTTAGATAAAAACGGGATTGATTCCTATCTTCATTATCCAATCAAAGGATATCCGACCGATATGGATCACATCATTTCTCCTGAAGGTATGGGGAAAAACGACTATATCAAAACCAGTCGCAACTTGATCGTCGTAACTGCTCCTGGACCTGGTTCTGGAAAATTGGCAACCTGTGTGTCCAATATGTACCATGACCAAATCAACGGTATCAAGTCTGGTTACGCTAAGTTTGAAACCTTCCCAGTTTGGAATCTTCCCCTTCATCACCCAGTCAATTTGGCCTACGAGGCTGCAACCGCAGACCTTGATGATGTCAACATGATTGACCCCTTCCATCTTCAAACTTACGGAGAAACTACTGTCAATTACAACCGTGATATCGAAATCTTCCCAGTGCTGAAACGTATGTTGGAACGCATCCTCGGCGAATCTCCATACGCTTCTCCAACAGACATGGGTGTCAACATGGTTGGCTTCGCCATTACAGATAATGAGGCTGCTATCGAAGCCTCTAAACAAGAAATCATTCGCCGTTACTATCAGACTGTACTTGATTTTAAAGCTGAAAAAGTCGGCGAATCTGCTGTCAAGAAAATCGAGTTGCTCATGAACGACCTCGGTATCACACCTGAAGACCGTAAGGTTGCTGTTGCTGCACGCCAAAAAGCAGAAGAAACTGGTGGTCCTGCCCTAGCCCTTGAATTGCCAAGCGGGGAAATCGTGACTGGTAAAAACTCTGAACTCTTTGGTCCTACAGCTGCCGCCTTGATCAATGCCATCAAAAAATCAGCTGATATCGCTAAGGAAGTGAAACTAATCGAGCCTGAAGTTGTCAAACCAATTCAAGGCCTCAAGATTAACCATCTAGGCAGTCGCAATCCTCGCCTCCACTCAAATGAGATTTTGATTGCACTTGCAATCACGGCTATGGAAAACCCTGATGCTGCGCGCGCAATGAAGGAACTTGGTAACCTCAAAGGAAGCGAAGCTCACTCAACCATCATCTTGACCGATGAAGACAAGAATGTCCTTCGCAAACTAGGTATCAACGTAACCTTTGATCCTTACTACCAATACGATCGCTTGTATCGGAAGTAATTAAACGAGGCTGGATAAAACTCAATTTGAGTAAAAATCCAGTAAATCTTTACATGATAAAAGATAAAACGCATAATATCAAGTCTTTTGAACACTTGGTATTATGCGTTTTTATGATTTTCCATCCTTATTTATTTTAATGAAATTGTCAACTCAACAGAGGCTCCTCCTTGGTCTGGATTGAGCAGGGTCAGACGACCACCATGCAAGAGAGCGACTTGCTTAGAAAAGGCTAAGCCGATACCATGATGGGGATTAGCTGAATTGCGACTTTGGTCACTCTGATAAAAGAGCTGTTCCGCTCCCAGCAGCATCTCCTCTGAAAATGCAGGGCCATTGTTCCAGATAGCAAACACCAACTGATCCTGCTGTACTGATACCGTCAGCTTGACTTCTTTTTGGTCTTGGTCAGCATGTTCAAGCGCATTTAGTAAGATATTGAGTAAAGCCCGTTTGAGATAATCTAAATAAATCAACAAAATCAGACTAAGATCGCAATCTTCTTGGAGATAAAAACGATAGCTTTCCTGTTTGCTGAACAGTGCCCAGTCGTCCTGTAGATCAGCCAAAAAGTCCCTTAAGGAAAGCTGACTAAACTGATTAGCATCAATCTGAAAAGTCTTAGCGTAATCAATCAAAGAGCCACAATACTCTTCCATCTTGTGACTGGCCTGCAAAATCTCAGAAGCATAGTCTGCCTGTGGCTGGTCCAACTGCGCCAATTCCAAGAGCTCAGCATTCCCCTTAATCACAGTTAGGGGCGTTTTCAAATCGTGCGATGTCGCTGATAACTGTAAAATCAACTCCCGATTATGCTGCTGCTCTCTTTCTAGAAGACGAGCATTTTCTTGGTGGCTGCTCCGTAAATCGCTATAAACTTCTAGCATTTCCTCAATCCGAAAAAGACGGCTTTGATTTTCTTCCAAAAGCTTCTCGCTCTTTAGCATTTTTATTTCCCTGTCGATTTTTCGGAGTAATTTCAAAATATGATAAAAAGTAATCAGCAGTAGGCTCCCTGCCCAAAAGAACAAGGTGAAAAGAGCATAATCACTTCCTTGCGTAAATTCATAGCCGATAAGCACAAAAATCAAAACATGAAAAAAGACGATTTTCAAGCTGGTTGTCCAGACTAAGCTTTTGAAATTTCGGGTTCTAATTGCCATCTATAGCCTACTCCTCTCACTGTTGCGATTGCTTGCAGCCCTTCTTGTTTGCATTTTTGACGAATCTGATATACGTATTCTGAGATGGAGCGAAGCTGTGTTTCTGAGCTTTCTGGGTAAAGTAAAGTATGCAGGCGTTCAGCTGAAAAGGTCTGCTTGGGATTGCTAGCTAGTAAATGCAGCAGCTTAAACTCCCGCTCTGAAAATTTCAAGACTTTACTAAAACAGGCAACTTCATAGCGCTCTGGATAAAATTGACAAGAAGCAATCTCAGAATAGCGCTCCTCACGTCTTTCCTCCCGCCGAAGATGCGCTCTGACACGCGCCAGCAATTCTTTGGTCCCAAAAGGTTTGACAATATAGTCATCTGCACCACGAAAGAGCCCTTCCACCTTGTCCGCCTCCAACTCCTTGGCCGTCAGAAAGATGATTGGGCACGAAAGATGAGGACGAATGTAGGAACACAGCTCAAAACCATTAACAGGCTCCATCATCACATCCAGCAGAATCAAGTCATATCCGACAAAATGCGTCAACTCTAGCTCTTCTATCCGATCAAGCGTTGTCACATCATAAGCGTCGAGTTCTAGGACGTTTTTCACCAGCTTTAAAATGCTCTGGTCGTCATCAACCACCAAAATACGATACTGTCTCATGTTTTCCATTATAGCATACCTCTAGCGAACATCTCGTTTCAAGGTTAAGAATATAGCAGAGCTCCAAACCAAAGCTAGCCAGAACAGCTGTATCCCCAGACCTGATAAATCTATTGAATGCTGAAGCCCTTCATACTCAAAAAGATTGAGCGTAGCCAGATCGGGCAGGTATTTTGCTTCTTTGATAAAAGTTGCCAATAAACGGCTAAGACCAATCAAGAGAGGAAAGAGCACCGACACCGGCACAACCCAAGATTGAAAGAGCAAAGCGAGGCCGGCAGTTAAAAAAGCCAGAAAAAGATTGCTGAGAAGACCAAAAGAGCTGTAATAGAGGAATTTCCCCAGTAAGGACCAGCTAAAGTCTAGGTCAAATCGAGCCAGCATAACAAAGAAACAGCTACTTATAATGACACTATAGAGAACCAAGAGCAGCAAGACCAGAAAAAGGAATTTCCCAGCCAACCAAGCCTTTCTATTGGATACTGTTAGAAAATTAGTTCGCATCCCTGACTTGACAAACTCCTGAGCAAAATAGAGGGAAGTAAAGATGACGATGACAGGCTGCGCCAGATAGAGAGCATGCAAAGCCTCGCTCAGAGCTTTCGTCTGGCCAACTGCTGTCTGACTATAGTCAAGATTCATCAGAAAAAATGGAACGACTACCAGAGCCGCCAAGGCGGCACCAAGAGCGAGATAGTAAGAACGGAACTTAATCCATTCACTTCTAAGCAGAGCTTTTATCATCAGTATCTCCCTCCCAAATCAGTCTTCAAAAAGCGCAGAGAGGCCATACTGCCGATGACTAGTAACCATGCGCCTAGTATCAAGAGCCCTTGCAAGGGATTGTTGGTATATTGGGAAGTTGGCGTTGTAGCAAACAACTCTCCTGCTGGCTGTGGCAAATAAGCTCCCCAACTCGTGTGAGCAGCTAGGTAGTTTCCCAGATTATAGATCTGTGGCACGAGAAAAAGCAGAGGAACTAGCATGGTCCGAGCCAATAAACCTAACAAAAATGAAAGGGTTCCCAATAAAGTCAGAGATAAGGTTTTCCACAAAATCAAACTCCAAGCTGCCTGATTGAGCAGAATCGGATCAAGCCCTTCCTTTCCTAAAGCTAGGTGCATGACCATATAACTAAAGTAGATTGATAAAAAGCTACTGGCAAGAGAAAAGCAAGCAAAGGTCACGACTTTCCCCACAAGCAACTTCAGGCGGTTATTACAGGTCAAAAGACTGGTTCTCAAGCTATGGGACTGAAATTCCATAGCTCCCAAAATTCCAGCTAAGATGACCAAAACCATGCCTGCCATAGAGGCCCCATTGAGGCCTAGATATTCCAGCGGGTCAATGGCTTCTGCCAGGCCGGGAACCGTCTCAGGCGTGGCATCCAAGCCAATAGACACATACTGTCGACCCTCCAGCCAGGATACGGCAGGCACCAAGAGCAGCATGAATGCCATACTCACTCTGAAAGCCTTGGTTGAGCGGATTTTCAACCATTCTGAATGCAATAAGGACATCGTTTCTTTCATCTTAAACCTCCTCTGTCAAATCAAAGAAGAGATCTTCTAGACTGTCTGAATCTTGCAGTACCTCTTCCAATTGTCCCTGCTCAATAATTCGCCCATGATGAATCAAGACGACATCATCTGTCACCATTTGCACCTCTGATAGGATATGAGAAGATAGAAGTACCGTTTTCCCTAAGTCAGCCTGCTGACGGATGAAATTTCTAAACCACTTAATCCCACTTGGATCCAGTCCATTGATCGGCTCATCCAATATGAGAAACTGAGGATCACCCAGCAAAGCTGCTGCCAAACCCAAGCGTTGACCTTCCCCCAGAGACAGGCTTGATAAGAGGTCCTTCCTTTTATGAGCAATTCCAGTCATCTCCAAAACCTCATCGATCCGAGACTTGGGAATAGCATTACTCGCCGCAATAATCCTCAAGTGGTCATAGACCTTTCGATTTGGCAAACCGCCAATGCCATCAAAGGCTGCACCTACCGTTCTGAGCGGATAGGTCATTGATTGATAGGTTTGCCCATCAAAAGTTGCAGTCCCTGCTGTCGCCCGATCTAATCCCAAGAGAATCCTCAAGGTCGAACTTTTCCCTGCACCATTTGGGCCTAGAAAAGCTGTAATCCGACCGCTTCTAGCTGTAAAAGAAATATCTTCTAAAATCTGCTTGCTACCATGCTTTTTGCAGACTCCTTCTATTTTCACCATATGTTCCATATTGAACTCCTTTATCTTTATTTTCTCCAGTATACCCAATCTAGTTCAGAATTAGTTCAGAGATTAAGCAGAAATTTTAAAAGTTGATCCCACCTTTCAAAAGTCGCTCTAGCTTCATTAGAAAGAACTCAGTTTTTCTTTTCCTTTACTCCATTCTTTCTTTATAATTCTGAGGTTTATGTATGGAGACTTTATTATCATTCTAGTACCAAAAAGTCATTTATCAAACTCCATCAAGAGCAGGCTTTATGATATAATGAAAGAAGAAAACTGAAAGGATTTACCATGTCAAAAGAAGTTATTGTTGAAAGTTTTGAACTTGACCACACCATTGTTAAAGCACCCTATGTCCGCTTGATTGGGGAAGAAACAGGCCCAAAGGGAGACATCATCTCCAACTTTGATATTCGCTTGGTACAGCCAAATGAGGACTCTATCCCTACTGCTGGCCTTCACACTATCGAACACCTCTTGGCAAAACTCATCCGTACCCGCATTGACGGGATGATTGACTGTTCGCCATTTGGCTGCCGTACAGGTTTTCACATGATTATGTGGGGACGCCATACTAGCGCCGAGATTGCTGCTGTTATTAAGGATTCGCTCAAGGAAATCGCTGAAACCACTACTTGGGAAGATGTCCCTGGAACAACCATCGAATCTTGCGGAAATTACAAAGACCACAGCCTCTTTTCTGCTAAAGAATGGGCAAAACTCATCTTGGAACAAGGGATATCAGATGATGCCTTTGAGCGTCATGTCATCTAAACAAATAAAGGAACCAGCTTATTAGCTAGTTCCTTATTTTTTTCTCAAAATCTTGAGTTAGGCTTTTTCACGAATGACCAAGACACCATTTTCCATATCTGCTTCTAGGTGTTTAGCATCAAGGTTATCCAAGTGGAAGTCTGTCACCTTATCACGAATTTGTTGTTCAACCACACGGCGGAGTGGACGAACACCCATGACTTCGTCATAACCTTCTTCTGTGATAAAGTCCTTAGCTACTTGGCTGACTTCCAAATCAATGTCTTTCTTAGCCAAGGTTTGGTTGACTTCCGCCAACATCAAGTCCACAATCTTAGAAAGGTCTTCCTTATTCAAGTGTGAGAACTCGATAACTGCGTTAAAGCGGTTAAGGAACTCTGGGCGGAAGAATGGTTTCAAACGATCCATCAATTCTGGTTTGTCAGCATCTTCTGTCAAGTTGACTTCATAGCCAAATCCAGCATTTGATGTTGCGATAATGACCGTGTTCTTGAAGTTCACTGTATTTCCTTGACCATCAGTCAAACGACCGTCATCCAAGACTTGGAGGAGAAGGGTGATTACTTGAGGATCAGCCTTTTCAATTTCATCCAAGAGAATGATAGAGTATGGATTGCGACGAACACGTTCTGTCAAGGTATTGCTATTGTCATCATACCCAACATAACCAGCTGTTGTACCAATTAGCTTAGATACGGCTGTGCGGTCACTGTATTCAGACATATCCAAACGGATAATCGCATCCTTCGTTCCAAACATATCGAGCGCTAATTGCTTAGCAAGTTCTGTCTTACCAACCCCAGTTGGACCTACAAAGAGGAAGCTACCGATTGGGCGATTGCCTTCATCAAAACCAGCACGGTTACGACGGATAGCACGAGCTACAGCTTCAACTGCCTTGTCTTGGCCGATTACCTTGTGTTCCAAACGATGAGCCATATCTTTCAAACGTTCGATGTCTGACGCTCCCATTTGTGACACTGGAATACCTGTCATTCGTTCCACAGATTCAGCCACATCGTTGATGCTTGCAGTCACTTTCATGTCTTCTGTGTGGTTTTCGACTTTTTTCTCCAATTCTGCAATGCGTGTCTTGGCATTAAGAGCTGCTTCAAAATCTTCTGCCTCAACAGCTTTTTCTTGCTTGTCTTTTTCTGCCTCGATTTCTCGTTCAACAGCATGAACATCTGTTACAGGATGTTGAGCTGCCAAGTGAGCTGCCGTTACATCGACAAGGTCGATAGCCTTATCTGGCAAGCTGCGTTGTGGAATGTATTGGATAGAATAATCCACTGCTGCCTTCAAGACTTCGTCTGGCAAGATAACATTGTGATGTTGTTGATAGAGGTCACGAATCCCTTGAAGGATTTTAAAGGTATCCTCTGCTGATGGAGCATTGACCTTGACTTCGTTGAAACGACGAGCAAGAGCTGCATTCTTCAAGATGGTGTTACGGTATTCGTCTTGAGTCGTTGCCCCAATAACAGTCAACTCACCACGAGAGAGAGCTGGCTTGAGAATGTCCGCAAGCCCCTTGGAGCCACTGTCTCCACCAGTGCTACCAGCACCAAGAATTTGGTGAATTTCATCAAAGAAGAGGATAATATTCCCTGCTTCTTTTACCTCACTAACAAGATTTTGAATGTTTTCTTCAAAACTACCACGGTATTGAGTACCAGCCTCAAGACCTGAGATATCAATGGAAATGATTTCCTTGTTCTTAATAGCAGCTGGGACATCTCCGTTCACAATTGCTTGTGCTAAACCTTCGACAACTGCTGTCTTACCAACACCTGCATCTCCTACAAGTACAGGATTGTTCTTGGTACGACGGGATAGGATTTCAGATGTTTCTTGAATTTCCTTGTTTCGTCCGATAACAGGATCCAATTTGCCCTCGCGAGCTTCTGCTGTCAAGTTACGACCTAGTTTAGCAAGGACACCATCTTGCTTCATACCTGAAGCGTGTTGTTGCATTTGCGCATCAGATTCTGCATTTCCTGGTAATTGACCAGTTGCACGATAATGAGCAAATTCCTCAGGAGTCACTTCACGTCCATTAATCAAGTAGCGACGGTTTTCAGAACTGTATCCTCGCATACCACCCATCAATTGGTTAAACAAATCATCCATGTTGTTAAAGTTATTAAAGTTGTTATTCATATTCTTTACCTCGTTTATTGTTGATTATTTGCGATCTCCGATATTGACTATCTTTGACCTTTGTTTTAAAAATTTTAGACTAGCTAACTAGCTACCCTACGTATAATTTCTGGTTTTTCTTTTTTAAATAAGCCTTCTATCATCTTCTTTTCAAAGTCTGTTAGATTTAACATAGGCCTCACCCCTTTCTAGGGTATCTATCGTACATTTTCAAGAAATAAAATCATTGAAAATGAAGTTTTCTAAGGAATTCATTTTCCTTATGTTTCTACTATATCACTTTGGTCAGTAAAAGTCAATAACTTTTTGACTAATTTTGACTAATTTTTAAAATTTTTTAAGCACACAAAAAGCCAGTCAGACCGACTGGCTTTTCTCTATTCCAATTGAATCTTAGCTCAATGCGTCATCCATTGAAAGAACTTCGTGGAAGACACGTTGTGTCAATTCAGTTTTTTGTTCTGGAGTGAGGTATTTAGTGTTTACACAGTATCCAGAGATACGTACGATAACGTCTTCACCTGACATGATCTTTTCGTAAACATCGTTCAAGTCCATAACGTTCAAGTTAACGTGTTGTCCACCGTTTTCAAAGTAACCATCAAGGATTGTTACCAAGTTATCAACTTGTTCGTCACGAGTCTTACCAAGAGCACGTGGAGAAACTTGAGTTGTCAATGAGATACCGTCAGCTGCGTAACCAAAGTCTAGGCTAGCAAGTGAGTTCAAGTTTTGCAACCAGCCACCTTTAGCTTTGTTAGAAGGGTTAGCACCTGGTGAGAAGAATTCAAGTTTAGACAAGTTCACAGAACCATCTTCGTTGAGGTATACACCTTTGTGGACTGGTGAGTTACCAGTTTGTTTAGAGTAAGCAACGTTAGATGTAATTGTCAAAAGTGATACTGTAGCTTCTGCGTCTTTGTAAAGTTTGTGGCTACGTAAACGAGTTGTGTAAGCTTCGATCAACCATTCTGCCAATTCGTTTGAACGTGGGTCATCTTCACCCCAACGTGGGTATTCACCGATTGTTTCGTAATCGTAGATGTAACCATCTTCATCACGGATTGGTTTAACGGTAGCGTATTTAATCGCTGACAATGTATCAACAGTGTTAGCAAATCCACAGATACCGAATCCCATGTTGGCACGTTGTTTAGTTGGCAAGAAGGCCATTTGAACAGCTTCGTAGTTGTACTTGTCAGTCATGTAGTGGATGATGTTCAAAGCATCTACGTAAGTGTCAGTCAACCAGTCAAGAGATTTTTCAAAGTTCGCTTTAACTGATTCGAATTCAAGAACTTCGTCACGGATAGGATCGATGTCAAATACTTTGTAGTCTTTGTGGACATCGTCGTAACCACCGTTCAAACCAGTAAGAAGGGCTTTAAGAACGTTTACACGAGCACCGAAGTACTGGATGTTGTGGCGTTGATCTTCGTTTTCTGGGTCAAGTGGTGACACACAGCATGAGATACAGCTCATTTCTCCGTATCCGTCTTTAGCCATTGTTGTTACACCTTCGTATTGGATAGAAGAGTGTTTGTGGCTCATATGCATACAGTAGCGACGGAAGTTGTATGGCAATTTGTCTGTCCAAAGAACTGTCAAGTTTGGCTCTGGAGAGTTACCGATGTTGTCAAGAGTGTTCAAGAAACGGTAGTCCATCTTAGTAACACGGTGACGACCGTCGTTACCCATACCAGCCATAGAAGTGGTGATGAAGGTTGGGTCACCTGAGTACAATTGGTCATAAGCTTTTGTACGAGCAAATTTAACTGTACGAAGTTTCATAACGAAATCATCAACAAATTCTTGGATTTCTGATTCAGTAAATGTACCACGAGCAAGGTCACGTTCTGCAAAGATATCAAGTACGATTGGCACACGTCCTAGAGATGTAGCAGCACCGTTGATAACACGGCAGACAGCCATGAAGGCGATGTTAACCCATTGGATCGCTTCTTTAACGTTCATCGCTGGTTTGCGAACATCAACTCCGTAAAGGTCACCCAAGCGAACAACTTGTTGCAAAGCTTGGTATTGAAGGTTTACTTCTTCACGAAGACGGATTGTTTCTTCATCAATTTCTTTAATTGCATTCCAGTCGTTTACTTTTTCTTGCATCAAATAGTCTGCACCGTAAAGAGCAAGACGTGCGTAAACACCGATGATACGTCCACGTGAGTATGCATCTGGAAGACCAGTTACAGTGTGAGCGTGACGAGCGCGACGAATGTTTGAAGTGTAGGCACGGAAGATACCGTCGTTAACTGTTGTTACGTATTTAGTAAAGATTTCGTGAACAGCTGGGTCTGGTTCGTATCCATTTTCTTTCAAAGTAGTTTCAGCCATACGGATACCACCTTTTGGCATGAAGTTCAATTTGAAGAGTTCATCGTTTTGGATACCAAAGATCAATTCGTTTTCTTTGTCGATAAATCCAGCAGGAATATCAGCAATAGATGTTGGACGAGTGTCCATTGGGAAACGAGTTTCTTCGTAGTGTGCTTTTGTTTCTTCTACGATTTTTTTGATGTGAAGTGAACGTTCTGTTGGTCCAGCAAGGAAACTTTCATCTCCATCGTAAGGTGTGTAGTTGGCTTGAACGAAGCGAGAAACGCTTGCTTTTTCTTTCCAATCTACGCCTTTGAAGCCTTCCCAAGCTTTGTCAAAAATGTCTTGTGCTTCAACAACTGTCTTAACAACCATGTTAATGTCCTCATTTTTCTTTCTAGTAACAGTCATCTGTTACATTCATGAGACCAGTATACCATACAGTAACCGATTTCAACAAGCGAAAAAAGGCTTTTTTATCACTTTCTTTTCTAATACAGTCTGTTTATCGGCGCAATCTGTATTATATATTTGAAAGAATGAGTACTCTTTTCCATTTTTTCAGAAAAAAAGGTATAATGAATAAAAAATGACATTAGAAAGGAAGCAAAATGCTCATATTTCCATTGATTAATGATTTATCAAGAAAAATCATCCATATCGACATGGATGCCTTTTTTGCTGCGGTGGAAATAAGAGATAATCCTAAGTTAAAGGGCAAACCTGTTATCATTGGGAGTGACCCCAGACAAACAGGCGGACGAGGAGTTGTGTCTACTTGTAGCTACGAGGCACGAGCTTTTGGTGTTCATTCAGCCATGAGTTCTAAAGAAGCTTATGAGCGTTGTCCTCAAGCCGTCTTTATCTCGGGAAATTATGAAAAGTATAAGGCAGTGGGACTTGAGATTCGTGCTATTTTTAAACGCTACACTGATCTGATTGAACCCATGAGTATTGATGAGGCCTATTTGGATGTGACAGAAAATAAACTCGGTATCAAGTCAGCCGTCAAAATAGCTCGTCTCATCCAACAGGATATCTGGCAGGAGCTGCACCTTACCGCTTCAGCCGGTGTGTCTTATAACAAATTCTTAGCTAAAATGGCCAGCGATTATCAAAAGCCACATGGTTTGACAGTTATCCTCCCTGACCAAGCCCAAGAATTTCTCAAAAAAATGGATGTTGCTAAATTTCATGGTGTGGGCAAGAAAACAGTGGAAAGGCTTCATGAAATGGGTATTTATACTGGCGCAGACTTATTAGACGTTTCTGAAGTCACTTTAATCGATCGGTTTGGCAGACTCGGTTTTGATCTTTATCGAAAGGCCAGAGGCATTCATAATTCACCGGTCAAGTCCAATCGCATTCGTAAGTCCATCGGCAAGGAGAAAACCTATGGTAAGATTCTCCAGGCTGAAGAGGACATCAAAAAAGAGCTGACTCTTCTCTCTGAAAAAGTTGCTCTCAATCTCAGTAAACAAGACAAAGCTGGAAAAATCATTATCCTAAAGATTCGTTACGCTGACTTCTCCACTCTAACTAGACGAAAAAGCCTCCCACAAGCTACACAGGACGCTAGCCAGATTTCTCAAACTGCCCTTCAACTCTACGAAGAACTAGCTGAAAAAGAAAAAGGCGTTCGTCTACTAGGAATCACAGTGACAGGATTTTAAAAAGCTTGAAGGGAGATTCCTTCAAGCTTTTTCTTATACAAATAAACGCACAAAACTATAGAGCAACAAGACACTACCGAGTACGATACGGTATTTACCAAAGAGTGTAAAGTCGTGCTTCTTCACATAGCTGGTCAAGAAACGAATAGCAACCATGCTGACTGCAAAGGCAACACCCATAGCAACCAAGAGCAAGAACAGTTGGCCAAAACTCAAGAGTTGACCTGCTTTAATAAATTTGAAAATCTTTAAAGCACTGGCTCCGAACATAACAGGAATTCCGAGATAGAAGGTAAACTCTGTTACGACTGAGCGACTTGTTCCATTCAACAAACCACCAACGATAGTGGCACCAGAACGGCTTGTACCTGGGAAAAGGGCGAGGACTTGGAAAAGTCCGATGTAAAGAGCTGTTTTATAAGGCAACTTGTCTAGCTCTGTTACTGTTGGTTCAATGGCTTGCGCCTTATTTCGTTTTTCAAGATAGATAAAGGCAACACCATAGATAATCAACATAATGGCAACCGAAACCATGTTATGGAAGTTGGCATCAAACCAATCATCCAACTTAAAGACCAATAGTAAAGGCAAGGTTGCAACGAGAACTTTTGACCACAATTGCCAAGTTCTACGAACCTCGACCCTGTTTTTACCAGGTTTGAAAGGATTGAGCTTGTTAAAGTAAATGACCATAACTGCTAAAATGGCACCAAGCTGAATGACAACATTAAACATGGACATAAAGGCTTCATTTTGGTCCTTGTATTGCACAAATTCTTCAACCAAGATCAAGTGCCCTGTACTTGAAATGGGCAACCATTCTGTAATTCCTTCAACAATCCCAAAAAAGATTGACTTCAAAATTTCAATAAAATACATACATTACTCCTTTTTCTGTCCTCTATTATAGCATAATTTCGGATGTTGCGATAGATTTTTTCTAGAAGGCGCCGATGCTACCACCGCCTCCACCTCCGGAGAATCCTCCACCCGAACTTCCACTTCCAGAAGATACAGAGTAGGTACTTGCTGTGTTTGCAACACTAGCATAGTGACTCATTTGAGCAGTTGAATGATAAAACATACTGTGCCAGCCATAAGCTACGTAAAGATTGATATCTGGGTTCTCAACTTGAATCTGATAAGATTTC
This sequence comes from Streptococcus oralis, assembly GCF_016028255.1. Taxonomy (NCBI): domain Bacteria; kingdom Bacillati; phylum Bacillota; class Bacilli; order Lactobacillales; family Streptococcaceae; genus Streptococcus; species Streptococcus oralis. The sequence goes on along the minus strand of NZ_CP065707.1, from coordinate 726,600 downwards.
ATCAAATGACTCACCTTGTCCGCATAACCAAATAAAGTAGCATAGACAAGGAGGCGATTCCAAAGAACAATACTCTCTAATTCTACCTTGTCTAGGTGGGCGATATCGCGAAGCATGTTTTCAAAACTAGTCCAGAGATAGTATGCTTCTAGTCCTTCTTCGTTTAAAACACCATCACGAGTATCAAATCGGGTCGTCCAATAATAGACGGCAGCTAACATCAAGCCTACAAATCCAAGGATAAGAAGTGGCAGAGAAAGATACCCATGAGCATCCAAACTGTACAAGAACCAGCCAAAACCAACGAAAGCAGGTAGAAGCGTAGAGACACCTATCGTCAATCGCAAGATTTTTTCTCCATTACTCAGTGAACGATAATAAGCTGGAAGTTGCAAAGAGGATACCCGCTTTCTCACCCCATCCTGCATCTGCTTCAGAGCTTGCTCGAAAGAAGACTTAAGCTTACGTCCTGTTTTCTGAATCTTTTTTTCATCAGCTGCTTTTGCACCTTGGTAAAGACTAGTTGACACTTGGTAATCTGCAAACAAATCTGAAACAAGCACTTCTTCTCTTCCTGAAAAGGCCAAATTAAGGCAATCTTTTTCAAAACTTGCCAATCCTTTTTCTTTTATGACTTTTAGACGGACCTCATCTCCATTTGAGATGATTGAAACATTTCCACGGTCGATTACATCCAACAAGGTTGCCTGAACGAGTTGGTCAAAGGTGAACTTCCCACCTCCCTTGGTCAAGGGACTGACTTCCTCTAAAGAAGTGGAGTAAACAGCTTCCGATAAAACCATCGGTTCTAAGTCCATTGGCGGTTCGTAGAGACGGTGATTTTTGGCATATTTCTTCGATGGGGAGGTTTTTCTTCTGTAAATGCAGTAGAAAATAACACTAAAGACTAAAGAGAGCGAGAGTAGCAAAGGGATGATCCACATAACCAGAGCTTTACTTTGAGCTTTTTCAGCAGTAATGGACTCCTCTATTTTTTCAAATTCTGCTAAACGATTGCCCTTCAATCCCTGATCCAAAGCTGTTTCAAAATCTTTTCTAGGCCAATAGGCATGCAATTCAACCCCACGCTGACGAGGTAGGTTCTGTAAATAAACACGATAATCACCATCTATCTTCTCTACCCTGCCCTCTGTAAAGAGTTTCCCTGTATGAAAGAAAAGTTTTTCTGCTCCATTAAAGCCTATTACTCGAAACTCAAAATTTTCGATAGATTCTGAACTATCCGTCAAGGGTTGCCAATTAAGTTCCGCGATATCATCATATAGAAATAGGAGATTTTTTAGTTGCCATGTGATTACCACTTCAACGGTATCCCCCTCTTGACCTGGATTATACACTTTTACAGTATAACCTTCCGATTCTTCTATCACTTCACTATTGACATTTTCAATGGCACTAGCATTTTTCCATACCTGAACCTTCGGACTGGAATCTATTTCAAAGCCCTTTGGCATCTTACCAGCACGGCCAAGTCCTACTAGTTGTCCATTAAAATCTTCATCAAAATAATAGACTACTTTCTCCCTAAATTCTGCCGTATTATCTGCATGAATATACAAATCACCTTGATAAGAGCGAATCTTGAAATCAACCGCAAAAACAGAGAGTGGTAAAATACAAAACAAGCTAAATAAAAGCAAGAAAAAAGTCTTTTTCACAACACAATCCCCCTTTTTATCTTTGCTATCATTATATCATTTTTTATAAGTAAAGGCTTACTTGTATTGAAAATCTCACTATTTTTCGATACAATAGAGAGAAGTCATTTTTAGACTAGAAATAGGAGAAAACATGAAAAAATTATGCTTATCTATCCTTGCTAGCCTAGCCCTTACACTGGGACTAGTTAGCCAGGTCCAAGCCGACGAATATTTACGCATTGGGATGGAGGCAGCGTACGCCCCCTTCAACTGGACCCAAGACGATGATAGTAACGGCGCTGTCAAAATTGACGGTACCAACCAATATGCCAATGGCTACGATGTCCAAATCGCTAAAAAGATTGCCAAAGACCTAGGCAAGGAACCTTTGGTCGTAAAAACAAAGTGGGAAGGACTTGTTCCAGCCCTTACTTCTGGCAAAATCGATATGATCATTGCTGGTATGAGCCCAACCGCTGAACGTAAACAAGAAATTGCCTTTTCAAACAGTTACTATACTAGCGAACCGGTTCTATTAGTAAAAAAGGACTCTGCCTACGCGAATGCCAAATCTTTGGAAGATTTTAGCGGAGCAAAAATCACTTCTCAACAAGGTGTTTACCTTTATGATTTGATTTCTCAAATTCCAGGTGCCAAAAAAGAAACAGCTATGGGGGACTTCGCTCAGATGCGTCAAGCTTTGGAGGCTGGTGTTATTGATGCCTATGTTTCTGAACGACCTGAAGCAATGACCGCTGAGTCTGCTAACGCTAAGTTCAAAATGATCCAACCCCAACCAGGTTTCAAAACTGGCGAAGAAGATACAGCTATCGCCATTGGACTTCGTAAAGATGACAGTCGTATCAGCCAAATCAATGCCAGTATTGAAACCATCTCTAAGGATGAGCAAGTAGCCCTCATGGATCGTATGATTCAGGAGCAACCTGCCGAAGCCACAACAACTGAAGAAAGTAGCAGTAATTTCTTCAACCAAGTTGCTAAAATTCTTTCTGAAAACTGGCAACAGCTCTTGCGTGGTGCTGGTATCACACTCTTAATCTCAATCATCGGAACTATCGTAGGTCTCATTATCGGTCTTGCCATTGGTGTCTTCCGTACTGCTCCTCTCTCGGAAAACAAAGCCATTTACAGCCTACAAAAACTAGTCGGTTGGTTCCTCAATGTCTATATTGAAATCTTCCGTGGTACACCGATGATTGTTCAATCCATGGTTATCTACTATGGTACTGCTCAAGCTTTCGGTATCAATCTCGACCGGACACTGGCTGCTATCTTTATCGTCTCAATCAACACGGGTGCCTACATGACAGAAATCGTTCGTGGTGGTATTCTAGCAGTCGACAAGGGACAGTTCGAAGCTACAACCGCTCTTGGTATGACCCACAATCAAACCATGCGTAAGATTGTCCTTCCTCAGGTTGTCCGTAATATTCTACCTGCTACTGGTAATGAGTTTGTCATCAATATCAAAGATACCTCTGTACTGAATGTTATCTCTGTGGTGGAACTCTACTTCTCTGGTAATACTGTGGCCACCCAAACTTATCAATACTTCCAGACATTTACAATCATCGCCGTGATTTACTTTGTCCTCACCTTCACAGTGACCCGTATCTTGCGCTTCATCGAAAGACGCATGGACATGGATACCTACACTACAGGTGCTAATCAAATGCAAACGGAGGACTTGAAATAATGAATCAACCCATTCTTGAAATTAAACACCTCAAAAAATCATATGGACAAAATGAAGTCTTAAAAGACATCTCTCTGTCAGTCCACAAAGGAGAGGTTATCTCCATCATCGGGAGCTCAGGAAGCGGAAAATCAACCTTCCTACGTTCTATCAACCTACTTGAAACACCTACTGAGGGGGAAATTCTCTACCGAGGAGAAAACGTCCTTGCGAAAGGCTATGACCTTACTCACTATCGGGAAAAACTCGGAATGGTTTTTCAATCCTTCAACCTCTTTGAAAACCTCGATGTTCTCGAAAATACGATCGTCGCCCAAACGACTGTCCTTAAACGAGAACGCTCTGAAGCTGAAAAAATTGCCAAAGAAAATCTTGAAAAAGTCGGCATGGGAGAACGCTACTGGCAAGCCAAACCCAAACAACTCTCTGGTGGCCAGAAGCAACGTGTGGCCATCGCTCGCGCCCTCTCCATGAATCCTGACGCCATCCTTTTCGACGAACCAACATCTGCTCTGGATCCAGAAATGGTCGGTGAAGTCCTTAAAATCATGCAGGATCTAGCTCAAGAAGGCCTGACTATGATTGTCGTCACCCACGAAATGGAGTTCGCCCGCGATGTCTCACACCGTGTCATCTTTATGGATAAGGGTGTCATTGCTGAAGAAGGCAAGCCAGAAGACCTCTTCACGAACCCTAAAGAGGAACGGACACGAGAATTTCTTCAACGCTATCTCAACTAACAAACAAAGGCTGCATATTTTATGCAGTCTTTTTGCTAACTGTTTGCAAAACAAAAGGCAGATCCATTTTAAGAATCTGCCTGTAAGCCTAGTTTAATCATCAAATTTTTCATGATTCTTGTCATAAAAATCAATCAAACCTAGGGCTGTTTCAAATGAAATATTTTTCACTTTTGCACGACCTTGTGCCAAAGCAATAATTGACATTTCACGTGCATTTGTTTCCTTAGAGATACGGTAACCTGTGATTTTCTTATCACGAACCCAGCCAACAACTGATTCTACTTTTTCAAAGTTTGATTTAGCCATGTTCTTCTCCTATTTTGTTCTTTACGATACTGAAATATATCCATTCTTTTAGGATTATCCAAAAAACATCTACTTATTGAAAACAAATAATGAATTATTACTTAGCTTTTAAAGCTGATAATATGCTTGTCCGTATATCTTCAACTCCATCAGGATTTGCTGGTAGGAAGATGGTGTTATTGCCCTTATTGTCTGCGAAATTATTCAAAGTATCCAAATACTGATTTGTTAATAGAATGGACATAATCTGGGCTTCTGTGAGTTCAACATTGGCTCCTTTTAATTCTTGAATAGAATCAGCAAGTCCGTCAACAATAGCCTTACGCTGTTCTGCAATCCCTACCCCGTGTAGGCGATCTTTTTCTGCCTCTGCTTCTGCTGCTGTCACAATCTTAATCTTATCTGCTTCTGCAAGTTCTTGCGCTGCAACTCTCTTACGCTGGGCAGCATTGATTTCATTCATTGATTGTTTAACTTCAGCGTCAGGCTCAACCTTCGTAATCAGTGTTTTTACAATGATGTAACCATATGTAGACATTTCTTCTGCTACTTGTTTTTGAACTTCTAATGCGATTTCATCTTTTTTCTCAAATAGTTCATCCAAGGTTAATTTCGGTACAGACGAACGCAAGGCATCTTCAATATAGGATTTGATTTGAGCTTCTGGTCTCATTAGTTTATAGTAAGCATCTGTGACATTATTCTCATTCACTCGATACTGAGTTGCCACATTCATGGTCACAAAGACGTTATCCTGCGTTTTTGTTTCCACGACAATCTCACTTTGCAATAGGCGCAACTGCACCCTAGCCGCAATTCTATCAATTCCAAAAGGTGCTCGTACATGAATACCACTATTACTCAACTTTTGGTATTTACCAAAACGCTCGATAATAGCGACAGACTGTTGCCTTACAACATATACAGAGCTGATAATAATCGCTGATGCAATCAGCACTAGAATAAAGAGAACAAGTAAAACATGTAAAACCATGGGAATCTCCCCCTTTCGTCACCATCATTATAGCATCATTATAGGAAATTGGCAAATAATATGATAGCAAATTTATTTTAGACTAGCATATTATACAAGGTCTCATTTCCGTTCAGATTGATATAAGATGGGTCAAACTTTTCCATCCGATGAATCAAGCCAGCATAATCATGCTTATCAGCAAGAGCAATCCCAATCAATACTGGACCTGTCCCCTTGCTGGCCCGTTTGATATATTCAAAACGAGTGATGTCATCATTTGGCCCCAAAATATCATTTACAAACTCCCGTAGAGCTCCTGGACGTTGTGGGAAATTGACTACAAAGTAATGCTTGATTCCATCGTAAATCAAGGCACGTTCTTCCATCTCTGGCATACGGTTGATATCGTTATTTCCCCCAGAAATGATACAACAAATGGTCTTACCTTTGATATAGTCCGATAGAACTTCCAAGGCTGCAATGCTGGCCGCTCCAGCAGGTTCGGCGACAATCCCTTGCTTAGAATAAAGATCAATCAAGGTCTCCGAAATCAAACCCTCATCTACTCCAATAAGAGTTTCAACATTCTGACGAGTTGCTTCATAAGTCAACTGCCCAACTTTCTGCACAGCTATGCCATCAGCAAATTTGTCAATTTCTTTGAGTTTAACTGGCCCTCCAGCTTCAAAGGCTGCCTTCATCGAACGGGCTCCATTAGCTTCTACACCAATTACTTCGATAGCGGGATTGGTTTCTTTGATATAGGTCGAAACCCCTGCAATCAGTCCGCCACCACCTACCGGAACTAGTACTGTATCAAAATCAATAGACTCTTTACGGGCTTCTTCAAGAATTTCATAGGCTACAGTCCCTTGACCAGCTTGAACATGGATATCATCAAAAGGATCAATGAAGGTTCTATTTTCTGAAACGGTAAATTCTTGTGCTGCCTTAGCAGAAGCATCAAAGGTATCCCCAACCAACTTGATTGTCACAAACTCTCCACCAAAAAAGCGAACCTGTCCAATCTTTTGTTGCGGTGTTGTGATGGGCATAAAAATTGTTGCAGGAATCTTCATCTCCTTACAAGTGTATGCGACACCTTGGGCATGATTTCCCGCAGAGGCACAGACTACACCACGCTCACGTTCTTCTTTTGATAGTTGAGAAATGGCATAATAGGCTCCGCGAATCTTAAAGGAACGAACACGCTGGGCATTTTCCTTCTTCAAATAAATCTTAGCACCATACTTCTCCGATAAATAATGATCATATTCCAGTGGTGTATTCACTACTACACCACTTAAAACTTTGTGGGCTTTCACCACATCTTTTGCACTTAGCATGTCTCCTCCTCAAATACTTTACAAGGTAAAAAGCGAGTTAGGTACCCCCCAACTCGCCTTCTGTTTTTATTCTAAGAATTAGTTATAGATTTTGAAAGCATCGTCATCGTTTTTACCAACGAAAGGCATTGCTTTACGCAATTCAGCACCAACTTTTTCAATTTCAAGATTAGCTGCTTGTTCACGGTAAGCAGTGAGTTTTGGACGACCAGCCTTGTAGTCATTTACAAAGTCATTTGCAAATGTACCATTTTGGATGTCTGCAAGAACTGCTTTCATGTTTTCTTTAACTTGCTCAGTAATCACACGTGGGCCTGATACATAGTCACCGTACTCAGCAGTATTTGAAATAGATTGACGCATTTTCTTGAATCCACCTTCATAAATCAAGTCAACGATCAATTTCATTTCATGAAGAACTTCAAAGTAAGCCAATTCTGGGGCATAGCCTGCTTCTGTCAAGACTTCAAAACCTGCTTCGATAAGGGCAGTCAAACCACCACAAAGTACAGCTTGTTCACCAAACAAATCTTCTTCAGTTTCTTCTTTGTAAGTTGTTTCAAGCAAACCTACACGAGCTGCTCCAACACCTTTACACCAGTCCATAGCAATGTTTTTCGCATTTCCTGTGGCGTCTTGGTAGACTGCATAAAGAGCTGGAACACCAAATCCCTCTTCATAAGTACGGCGCACCAAGTGTCCTGGCCCTTTAGGAGCACACATGAAGACATCTACATCTGCAGGAACTTTGATAAATTCAAAGTGAATGTTGAAACCATGAGCAAATCCAACTGCATTTCCAGCTTCCAAGTTTGGAGCGATTTCTGCTTCGTACAATTCTTGTTGAATTTCGTCTGGTGCCAAGATCATGATAACGTCAGCCAATTTAGTTGCTTCTGCTACTGTGTAAGTATCAAATCCATCTTCTTTTGCTTTGTCAAAAGATTTACCTGGACGCACACCGATGATGACATCACGACCTGAATCGCGCAAGTTTTGCGCATGCGCATGTCCTTGTGAACCATAACCGATAACGGCGATTTTTTTACCGTCAAGCGCTGCTACTTTAACATCTTTTTCGTATTCCATTTGAACTGCCATAGTTTTTCTCTCTTTTCTATTATTTATTGCCTCTTAGGCGGTTTTAACAAATTTTAGTTGGATTTTTAGTCGCGGGTAAATCCAGTTGCACCCGTACGAGCGATATTTTTAATACCGTATGGTCGAATCACTCGCAATAAAGCTTCACTCTTCTCAGCATTTCCCGTCATCTGGATGGTGATTGAGCTTGGAGCCACATCTACTACCGTTGCACGGAAAGGTTGGATAATGGCCAAGATTTCTGCACGCTTTTCAGCTGGTGCTGCAATCTTCACCAAGATAACTTCTCTTTCCAAGTGTGGTTTATCCGTGATATCTCGAATGCGAATCACATCGATCTGACGGTTGAGCTGCTTGATGATTTGCTCGACCTCATCATGAGACGCCACATCAATAATGATGGTGATGCGAGATACATTGGGGTTCTCCGTCGCACCAACTGAGATACTCTCAATATTGACTTGACGACGAGAAAGGACACCTGTAAAACGATTCAAAACTCCTGAACGGTTTTGCAATCTAGCTGTTAACATTCTACGCATGGAACTTCACCCCCAACATCTCATGATTGCTCTTACCAGCTGGTACCATCGGTAAGACCTGTTCCTTACGAGAAATATCCACCTCGATAAACATGGGCACATCCTCCAGAATAGCCTCTAGATCTTTTTCTATAGTTTCTGGATTGTCAAATTTATAATTTTTGATGCCGTAGGCCTGTGCCATCAGCTGGAAGTCAGGAAGTGTATCAAAGACTGACTCGGAAGTTCTACCCTCATAGAAGGATTCCTGCCACTGACGAACCATTCCTAGTGAGTGGTTATTCAACATGACAACCTTAATCGGCACCTTGTAGATGTTTAGGATAGCTAGTTCTTGGTTGGTCATTTGGAAACCACCATCACCGACAAAAAGAACTACTTCTTTTTCTGGATTGGCAATCTTGGCTCCGATAGCTGCAGGAACTCCGAACCCCATGGTACCCAAACCACCTGAAGTGACTAATTGACGCTCATTTTGGTAAGGATAATACTGAGCTGTCCACATTTGATGTTGCCCTACGTCTGTGACAACAATGGCATCTCCATTCGTCAACTCGCCGATGCGTTCAATAACGGCCTGAGGTTGAACCACACGTTCTTTCTTATCATAAGAACGAACACGATTCTTGTCCGTGGTAACTTTGTCAATCCACTTTTCAGTATTGTTATGAACAGTTGGTTCTGCTAAAAGCATCTGCAAAGCTTTCTTAGCGTCCCCGACCACTGGAATATCTGCACTGATAATCTTACCAATCTCAGCTGGGTCAATGTCGATATGAGCAACCTTGGCATTTTTAGCAAAGGTCTTAGGATTTCCAGTTAAGCGGTCATCGAAACGGCAACCAATACTAATCATAAAGTCCGCTTCGGTCATGGCAATGTTAGCTGCGAAAGAACCGTGCATACCTCCCATTCCTAGGAAGAGCGGATGGCTAGTCGCAATCGTACCTTGCCCCAAAAGACTGGTCACGACTGGAATTTGGTAACGTTCAGCAAACTCATTGAGCTCGGCAGCCGCTTCTGCATAACTAACCCCGCCACCAGCTAGCAATACAGGTTTCTTAGCCTTAGACAATTGTTTCAAGATTTTCTTGATTTGCATGTCATTCGGATCAAGCGTCGGTTGATAGCTTGGTAAATTTACCTCTGGTGAATAGATGAAGTCCGTCTCTAAGGCAGATACATCCTTTGGCAAATCAATTACAACTGGACCTGGACGACCAGTCGTTGCGATATGCACAGCTTCCGTAATGATACGAGGAATGTCAGCCGTTTCACGGACTTGGTAATTGTACTTGGTAATGGGCATGGTAATACCGACAATATCCGCCTCCTGAAAGGCATCCTTCCCAATGCCTGCTCGAGCGACTTGTCCCGTAAAGACCAAGAGGGGAACGCTATCGCTCATGGCATCCGCGATTCCTGTAATGGCATTTGTTGCTCCCGGTCCACTCGTGACGACGGCAACGCCCAACTTTCCAGTTGATTTGGCATAACCTTCAGCTTCATGCAAACAGCCTTGTTCATGGCGACCCAAGATGTGGCGAATGCCTTTGAAATTATAAATCGCATCATATAAAGGCAAGACAGCCCCACCAGGATAACCAAATATGGTATCAATTCCTAAATCACGGAGGGTTTCCAAAACTAGATCCGATCCCGTCTTAGGAGCGTCTAAACTGATTTTTTCCATTGTTCCCCTTTCTCTTCTCTTAAAAATAGCTTGTTACTATCATACCATTTTTTCAAAAATTTTCAAGACAAAAGAAGCAATTTTCTGAATTTTCTATCTAAAAGTGTTTTTATGAATGTTTTTCCTATTTTTATAAATATGAATAGGGAATTGAACGATTTTATTACTGCCAAATTTAGTTTAGGGTATATTTTTCTAACCTTCCTTGATATAGAACATAAAAAGGAAGCCACTAAATGACTTCCTTCTAGAGCGAGGACTGATTAGTCTTCACCTTTGTTTTTCTTAATGATTTCTTCTTGTACTGACTTAGGTACATCTTCGTAGTGGTCAAATACCATCATGAAGGTACCACGTCCTTGAGATGCAGAACGAAGAACAGTTGCGTAACCGAACATTTCAGCAAGTGGAACGTAAGCACGTACGATTTGGCTGTTACCATGTGCTTCCATACCATCTACACGTCCACGACGAGCAGTTACGTGACCCATAACATCACCAAGGTTTTCTTCTGGAACAGTGATGGTTACAAGCATCATTGGCTCAAGGATAGCTGGTTGTGCAGTCTTAGCAGCTTCTTTAAGAGCAAGTGAAGCCGCGATCTTGAAGGCAGTTTCAGATGAGTCGACATCGTGGTATGAACCATCGTAAAGCTTAGCTTTAACGTCAACCATTGGGTAACCTGCAAGAACACCGTTAGCCATAGATTCTACCAAACCTTTTTCAACCGCTGGGATAAATTCACGAGGAACCACACCACCGACGATTGCGTTTTCGAATTCGAATCCTTTACCTTCTTCGTTTGGACTAAACTCAATCCATACATCACCGAATTGACCTTTACCACCAGACTGACGTTTGAAGAATCCACGTGCTTGAGTAGAAGCGCGGAATGTTTCACGGTAAGATACTTGAGGAGCACCTACGTTCGCTTCAACTTTGAACTCACGACGCATACGGTCAACAAGGACGTCAAGGTGAAGTTCACCCATACCTGAGATAACTGTTTCACCAGTTTCAACGTTTGTTTCAACGCGGAATGTTGGATCTTCTTCCGCCAATTTTTGAAGGGCAATACCCATCTTATCTTGGTCAGCTTTAGATTTTGGCTCAACCATCAACTGGATAACTGGTTCTGGAACGTGGATTGACTCAAGGATGATTTTAGCTTTTTCATCTGTCAATGAATCACCAGTAGTTGTATCCTTCAAACCAATAGCAGCTGCAATATCACCAGCATAAACGGTTTCGATTTCTTGACGACTATTGGCATGCAATTGCACAAGACGTCCGATACGTTCACGTTTACCTTTAGAAGTGTTCATTACGTAAGAACCAGATTGAAGAACACCTGAGTATACACGGAAGAATGTCAAGCGGCCTACAAATGGGTCTGTTGCAATTTTGAAGGCAAGAGCTGCGAATGGCTCTTCGTCAGATGCTGGACGAGTTTCTTCTTCGTCTGTATCTGGGTTGATACCTTTGATCGCTGGGATGTCAAGTGGGCTTGGAAGGTAGTCGATAACCGCATCAAGCATCAATTGAACACCCTTGTTCTTGAAGGCAGAACCACACAATACTGGGAAGAATTCAACGTTGATAGTCGCTTTACGGATACCAGCTTTCAATTCTTCGTTAGTGATTTCTTCACCTTCGAGGTATTTCATCATCAATTCTTCGTCAGTTTCAGCAACTGCTTCGATCAATTTTTCACGGTATTCTTGAGCTTGGTCAAGGTATTCAGCTGGAATATCCTCTTCAAGGATATCTGTACCAAGATCGTTAGTATAGATTTCAGCTTTCATCTTGATCAAGTCGATGATACCACGGAAGTCATCTTCAGCACCGATTGGCAATTGGATTGGGTGTGCGTTTGCTTGAAGACGGTCGTGAAGTGTGCTTACTGAGTAAAGGAAGTCAGCACCGATTTTGTCCATTTTGTTGGCAAATACGATACGTGGAACTCCGTACTCAGTTGCTTGACGCCAAACTGTTTCAGTTTGAGGCTCAACACCTGATTGTGAGTCAAGAACAGTAACCGCACCGTCCAATACACGAAGAGAACGTTGTACTTCGATTGTGAAGTCCACGTGTCCTGGTGTGTCGATGATGTTTACGCGGTGGTTGTTCCATTGAGCTGTTGTCGCAGCAGATGTGATAGTGATACCACGTTCTTGCTCTTGCTCCATCCAGTCCATTTGTGACGCACCTTCGTGAGTTTCACCGATTTTGTGGATTTTACCAGTGTAGTAAAGAATACGCTCAGTAGTTGTTGTTTTACCGGCATCGACGTGAGCCATGATACCGATATTACGAGTTTTTTCAAGTGAAAATTCGCGTGCCATGAGGTTAGTTTCTCCTATTTTTTATTTTACAATCTATTATAACATTATTTAGAAAAAACGGATAGGCAGGACCTACCCGTTCTCAATGTTTATCTTGTTTTTGTTGGTTTCAACTTGTAGACAAGTTGAATTGAACTCGGGCTAGAGTTAGCTAGCTGAGTTGAACTCAATTGAACTCGGGCTAAAAGCTTGGAAAATAGATAAGCTTTCCTAGAATCTTTGATTCTGCGTCAAGCTTCCTAATTTTCAGTCGCTTTTTTAACGCCCTTAGTATCTTATTATTACCAACGGAAGTGTGCGAAGGCACGGTTAGCTTCAGCCATACGGTGAGTGTCTTCACGTTTCTTAACAGCTGCACCAGTGTTGTTAGCAGCATCCAAGATTTCTTTTGCAAGACGGTCTTGCATTGTGTGTTCACCACGAAGGCGAGCGATGGTTACCAACCAACGAAGTCCAAGTGTTGTACGACGTTCTGGACGAACTTCAACTGGGACTTGGTAGTTAGATCCACCAACACGACGTGCACGTACTTCAAGTACAGGCATGATGTTTTCCATAGCTGTTTCAAATACTTCAAGTGCATCGTTACCAGTAGCTTCTTTGATTTGCTCAAAAGCACCGTAAACGATTGAAGCAGCTGTACCACGTTTACCATCAAGCATAACGCGGTTGATAAGACGAGTAACTAGTTGTGAATTGTAAAGCGGATCTGGCAATACGTCACGTTTTGGAGCTCTATTTTTACGACTCATTTCTCTTTATCCCCTTTCCTTATGCTTTTGGACGTTTAGTACCGTATTTAGAACGGCCTTGTTTACGATCGTTAACACCTGCAGTATCAAGTGCACCACGTACGATATGGTAACGTACCCCTGGAAGGTCTTTTACACGTCCACCACGAAGAAGCACCACGCTGTGCTCTTGCAAGTTGTGTCCGATACCTGGGATGTAGGCAGTAACTTCGATGAGGTTGCTCAAACGTACACGAGCGAATTTACGAAGGGCAGAGTTAGGTTTTTTAGGTGTCATTGTTCCAACACGAGTTGCAACACCACGTTTTTGTGGTGAAGAAACATTTGTTTGAACTTTTTTATGACTGTTGTAACCAACGTTCAAAGCTGGTGATTTAGATTTTTCTACTTTTGATTTACGCGGTTTGCGAACCAATTGGTTAATTGTAGGCATCTACATTCTCCTGTGTTTTTTTATTTTTGGTGATGATACACTTGGTGACAGCTACCATCTGTGTGTACTTTTGCAACATTTGTCAGCACGTCCCTGTACACTTTTGAGAGACCAAAAGTAAAAAGTACCGTCTATTATTGTAACACATTTTTTCTTTCCTTGTCAATATTTTTTTCATTTTTATTCTGATCTTTTATCTCTTTGACACTAGTTCTAACCGCTTTTTTAAACAAAAAAAGGAGGCAGTTTTGCCCCCTACTTTCTAGTATGGATTTCCTTCGATTAAGCATTCGTTTGGGATATTTTTATCTTTCTTATCAAAGCCAACCAGATTCTTTTGCAATGTTGGCTGCCTCTGTTCGATTACCAGCATCTAGTTTCGAAAGAATATTGGTGACATAGTTTCGGACAGTTCCGTTTGAGAGGTAAAGATGATCTGCGATTTCTTGGTTAGACAAGCCCTGAGCGATTCCCTTTAAAACAGCGATTTCTTGTTCTGTTAAGGGGTTGGGATGCGTCATCACCACTTCCATCAATTCAGGCGAATATTCCTTACGTCCTTCGAGAACAGTGTGCAAGGTTTGCATGAGGTCTGCAATGCTTCTTTCTTTTAAGACATAAGCATCCACTCCAGCCTTGACCGCACGTTCAAAATAGCCAGGACGCTTGAAGGTCGTCACGACGACTACCTTAGTTTCTAGCTTTTCTGCTCGTATCCACTCCAAGACTTCGAGGCCAGTCTTAACAGGCATCTCTACATCAAGGATGGCAATATCGACAGTCTCTTTTTCTAAGAGTTCGATTGCTTCTTGGCCATCCTTGGCTTGTAGGACAGAATCTACATCTGGTTGAAAGGTAAGCAACTGGCACATAGCATCTCGCAACATACTTTGATCTTCTGCAACAAGTAGTTTCATCTTAGTTTCTCTCCTTATAAGGTAGTCGAACCTGCACTTCCGTCGGATGTTTCTGACTGATCACTTTTACTTCTCCTGAAAATGGAAGGACACGATCGCGGACTGTATGAAGTTCATCCCCCTTTAGAGAAGCAAAGCCACAGCCATCATCTCGCACTGTTAAAATGAGTTCTTTCTCTGTTCGTTCTACTTTTAAAAAAGCTTTAGACGCTTTAGCGTGTTTGATGATATTGGTCACTAACTCAAGCAAAATCATGGAAGCCGTTGACTCCAATTCCTGAGTTAAACTAGCAGTATCTAATTGGTGATCGATTTGGACTTCAATTCCTGCAATTTCCAGCATTTTTTTCACAGTCGTAAATTCAGAAGCAAGAGTTCTGGTTTTAAGATTTTCGATAATTGTACGGACTTCATTCATGGATTCCTTACTGATCTGATGAATTTCTTTTAATTCTTTTTCCACTTGAGGATAGGCTTGCATTTGAAGTAGCTGGAGGGCAAGATCCGTCTTCACACTCAGCATGGCAAAGGTATGGCCTAGGCTGTCATGGAGATCCTGGCCGATACGACTGCGTTCATTTTCAGCCAAGAAAAGATTGAGCTTAGCATTTTGCTTTCTCTTTTCTTCTTTTATTTCCTCTGATACTCGAATTCGATAGAGACCAAAGGTAAAGGCATCAGAAAAGACAAAGGTCACCAAGAAAAAGAGCAATTGCCAAGGACTAACATGATTGACCATATAGATTCCGGTCAGAATCAATGGTTGTAGGACAGCAAAACTGACAAAGCGCCAAGAGTGAAAAGAAATCTCATCCAGCTCATAAATAAGGAGATTGGATAAATAAAAGATAAACCATGTGAAACCCGAATTCAGCCAAACCGATGTATAAAAAATGTAGGCAATCATAACCCACCAAGCCAGCCACTGCACAGTACGGTTTTGACTTAATAAAATCGAATAAAAGGCTAGGACAAATAATAATGTCCAGAACAAGGTCAAAGGCGGGTACTCTCCACTGATGACACCCGCTATAGGAAAGATGATAAACACTAATGAAATATGAAACATATAATGCGTGTTTTTTAATTTTTCCAACATAGATTTATTTTACCTCGATCCGTTTTTTCAGCTGGATTACCAATACACCAAAGAAAACTGTATAACCTAGTACAACCAAGGCAGCAAGAATATTAAACTCGTGGCGCTCCAAATAAGTAGAGACAACCTGCATCAGTTGATAGGTTGGAGTCAGTTTTCCAATGGATTGGAGCCATTCTGGGAAGGAATTCAAAGGGAACCAGAGTCCACCTAGGACAGCCAAAGCAATATAGGCAATATTGCCAATAACCGTCATCAGTTGAGCACTGGGAAGCAAGCTCACCAAGACACCCATGCTGATAAAGACCACGCTTCCGACCAGCAAAATAGCACCGATTACCAACCAGTCAAGCCAAGGTAGCGTAACTCCACGGACAAAATGACCAACCGAAAAGACAACTATAATTGATAACAAGAAAGTTAGCAGAGTACTGAACAGTTTTGATACATAATATTCTACCATAGATACGGGAGAATGTTGAATCAATTTTTGCCAGTTGTTTGTCTTATCAGACTCGAGTGTGCTTGGGATACTGAAAAAAGCACTTGACATGATACTAAAGAGCGTCATGGCAAAAAGATAGGCTTGAAGAGCAATTTCTGGAATATCTGACCCTGACATCATACCAGAAAAAATAAGGTAAAACACACTTGGGAGTCCGATGGATAGCAAGTAGTAGACGGCTTGCCGTTTCATCAGAATGATTTCCACTTTCATGAGACTTGTCATATTTTTCATCGTCAATCTCCTTTAATCTTGAGTCGTTTCAAAAATACTGTCTAAGAGAGTTCGATTGCGAACTTCAATTTCTTCGATCGTGCAGCCCTGTTCTTGCAAGACTTTCCATACCTGGCTGGCTTCTTTGGTGGTGAAGGAAAGAGCATTTTGCTTGATTTCAATCTCTTGAACTTGGTCTAAAGTTCTGATAACTTCCTGATAAGTTAGAGGTACCGTAAAATGTTTTTCTTGTTCTTCACCACGCATGGCATAAGGCGTCGTATCGCGAATTAATTCTCCCTTGTGGAGAACCAAAATGCGATCAGCCGTATGCTCTACCTCTTCGATATAGTGAGAAGAATAGACAATGGTGACACCATTTTTCTTTAACTGATTAACAATTTCCCAAAAATGCTGACGTGTCGAGGTATCCATGGCAGCAGTTGGCTCGTCTAAAAATAGAATTTTCGGACGACCTATTAGTGCCAACACGAAAGAGAACAAACGTTTTTGCCCACCAGACAACTTGCCCGCTAGCTGATTTTTCTGTTTGTCCGAAAATCTCAGCAAGTCATCAATTTCTTGATTGGAGAGACTGTTTGGATAGATTGATTGAAAGAAGGATAAGAGTTCTTTCACTTTCAAGTCTTGAACCACCGTATTTTCTTGAGGTAAGATAGAAATAAGCTGCTTTAATCGAGGATCTGTTGGTGCAAAGCCTTGAATAGCTATCTGACCTGAGCTCACGAACTTGTCGCCCAAGAGGCAATCAATCAAGGTCGTCTTACCTGCTCCGTTAGGTCCTATCAAGGCGACACATTCACCATCGTTGATTTCAAAGGAGATGTTCCGCAAGATCTCCTTGTCTTTTATTTTCTTACTCAATTTCTCAACTTTAATCACAGTCGTGAGATTCTCCTTTCAACCACTTCATTCCCATAGGGAAAACGACGAAAATCATAAACCCAAAACCCCAAGCACCACGAATAAATTGGCGAAGCACGGTTTGGTCAAACCAACCAGTAAACATTTCCACTAACCATACCAAGAGTGATAGGCTGATAAAGAAATAGATGATTGCTTTTTTCATTCCTCAAACTCCTTTTTCACATCTCTGACCAATTTCAAACCTTCTCTGACAAGCCAAGACATCATTCCAAAGCCAGCAAAGAGCTCCCAAGGAAAATGGTAGAAACCCTCGTCCAATCCTGAAAACATGAGATAGGTCATAACTCCTGCTGCTACTAAACTCACTGCGACAATCATTTTATTTTTCATTTCTTCTTCCTCCATTTCATACTTCAATTATAGTCTTTTGAATTTGGCGGAGCTAGATGCTTCTGTCACTAGGAAATATGACAAATGTCATAAAAAAAGAAAGCTGCAAAATCAACTTTCTTTTTAATCGATTAAATTTTTATTCTACACTGAAAAGATATGGATATACAGGTTGTTGTCCTTGGTGGATTTCTACTTCTACATCTTCGAATTCTTCTGTGATTTCTTGGGCGATTTGGTTAGCCAATTCTTCACTTCCATCTTCACCAATATAGAAGGTTACGATTTCACTATCTTCGTTCAACATATGTTTCAATGTTTCTGTCAAGGTTTGATGCATGTCAGGGTTTGACACGAGGATTTTCCCATCTACCATACCAAGATTGTCATTTTCGTGAATTTCCAAACCATCGATAGTCGTGTCACGAACGGCTGTTGTTACACTACCGCTGACCACTTCACCAAGAGCTGCAGTCATACGTTCTTTGTTTTCTTCGATAGACTTGCTTGGATCAAAGGCAAGAAGACTAGTCAATCCTTGAGGAAGGGTACGAGCTTCTACCACAACAGCTGGTTGATCCAATACCTCTGCAGCAGATTGGGCCGCCATGAAGATATTTTTGTTGTTTGGCAAGAAGATGATGTTGCGAGCATTGACTTGCTCAACAGCCTTGATAAAGTCTTCTGTCGAAGGGTTCATGGTTTGTCCACCTTCGATGACATAGTCCACACCTTGGGCACGGAAGATATCTGCCAAGCCTTGACCTGCTACTACTGCGATAAGGGCGTATTCCTTCTCTTCAGCTGGCTTGCTGATTTGAGCTTCTTTTTCTACTTGAGCTTCGTGTTGGTTGCGCATATTATCTACTTTAACCTTGACCAAGCTACCATATTTAAGGCCTTCTTGCATAACAAGACCTGGATCTTCTGTATGGACGTGGACTTTGACGATTTCATCATCGTTGACGACAAGAAGAGAATCCCCTAGGTCATTCAAGTAGTTACGGAATTCATCGTAGTCAAAGTCCTTAGAATAAGTTGGACCTTGTTTGAGAGCTACCATGATCTCTGTACAGTAACCGAAGGTAATATCCTCAGTTGCCACATGTCCAGCTACTGACTTGTGGTGTTCAGCATTGATCATTTCACCCATATTAGCTGGAGTTGCTACAAAGTCCTCAGACGCACTGTATTCACCAGTAAGAGCTGATAGGAAACCTTCGTAGATGAAGACCAAACCTTGACCACCTGAGTCCACAACACCAACTTCTTTCAAAACTGGAAGCATGTCTGGTGTTTTGGCAAGAGCTGTTTTAGCTCCTTCCAAGGCTGCACGCATGACCTCAACAGCATCATCTGTCTGTTCCGCTTTTTTCTTGGCACCAATGGCAGCACCACGAGAAACTGTCAAAATAGTTCCTTCGACTGGTTTCATAACAGCCTTGTAGGCTACCTCGACACCAGATTGGAAAGCAAGAGCCAAGTCTTGACCTGTTAACTCGTCTTTATCTTTGATCGCTTGAGAGAAGCCACGAAAAAGTTGAGACGTGATAACTCCTGAGTTTCCACGCGCACCCATCAAGAGCCCCTTAGCAAGAATGCTCGCCACTTCTCCAACTGTAGAAGCCGGCTTATCTGCTACTTCTTTGGCACCATTTTCGATGGTCATCCCCATGTTTGTCCCAGTATCTCCATCTGGAACTGGAAAGACGTTTAATGAATTGACATATTCTGCTTGCTTATTCAAACGAGTTGATGCAGCCTGCACCATCTCTTGAAATAAGCTGGTAGTAATTTTTGACACGATTATTCTCCTACAACTTTGATATTTTGAATGTAGACATTCACAGTCTGAGCAGTAATTCCTAGTTGGTTTTCCAAGCTAAAACGAACGCTCCCTTGGATGTTTTTTGAGACTTCACTAATCTTTGTTCCGTAGCTCAACACGGTATAAACATCAACTGCAATGCTGCCATCCTCGGCTGCCTTCACGACAACACCTTTTGCATAATTTTCCTTACCAAGAAGGGCTTGGAAATTATCTTTGAGGGTATTTTTGCTAGCCATACCGACCACACCAAAAATCTCAGTTGCTGCACCACCTACAACGGTTGCAATCACTTCATCTGTCAGTTCGATTTGACCATCTTTTGTATTAATTTTTACAGTCATTTTTTTTACCTCAACTAGTTGATACTTTATTTTATCATATTTCATCCCAAGTGTAAAAGCAGAATGCTGTATCGGCAGATATTTACTCTATTTTTCAAATGGTTTTATCTATAGAGCAAAAGAAAAAGACCAGTTAGGTCTTTTCATTTTTATTAAACGCGTTCAACTTTACCTGATTTCAAAGCACGAGCTGAAGCCCAAACTTTTTTAGGTTTACCATCGATAAGAACAGTAACTTTTTGAAGGTTTGGTTTTACGGCACGTTTTGTTTGGTTCATCGCGTGTGAACGGTTGTTTCCTGATACAGTCTTACGACCTGTAAAGTAACATACTTTAGCCATTATGTTTTCCTCCTATTAGATCTAATATAGCGGATGTGCTAGCACCACATACCGTACTATGTTATCACACTTTCTTGAATTTATCAAGAGAATTAAAAATTTTTTTATTTGACGTAAACAACTCCAAGTTTACCAAAAGCGACTTCCCCACGGATAATCAAGGTTTTGTTTGTTGGCGCTACAGGAGCATCTGCCTTAGCTGCACCAAAGGATGTTTCTACTTTCAAATCGACACGCCAGTGTTGCGGAACATAGACAGTTGCATTACCAAAGGCCACTTCGATATTTAAAGTCGCGAAATCACCTAATATCTCTGCATTATCATAATAGATTTTAGCATCGCCAAAAGCGACTTCCACTTGGTCGGCTACAAGATCTTGATCCTGCGTATAGAAGGTTCCACTACCAAAAGCGACTTCCTTATCCGTGATAACTGTTCGCTCACCGTTGTACCACCATTTTTTGCCATACCAAAACTTACTTGAGTGAGTGAGATAGCCAACACCTAGCACTGCTAGGATACTAGCCCAAAACAAAGACTGGTTTGGGATTGGCAAAATGTTATAAAAATGATTCGCAATCATTAAGGCTACTAGAGCGGTAAAAACTGCCGAAGTCAGGTGACGACTAAGCAAAGCCTCAACTGATTGGTAGGCAAAAAATACGATACCAAGCAAAGGCCATATTTTTCCATCCAAAGAAGGAATGCCAAAATTCCCTTGCAGCAAGATCCAAGCTGCTAAAACCAATAAAACAATACCAAATGCTTTCTTTTTCATCTTTTTTACCTCATGTTTCTTAGATTTTCTTTTAGGAGGGATTGGTAATGCCGTGAGACATGAACCTCCTTGTGCGTATTATAAAAGGAAATGGTGCCCGTTCCTGAAAAGGACTTGTCCACTGAGTAAATCTGACGGATGTTTGCGATAGTTGACTTGGACACTCGACTAAAATAGCGAGGCAAGATGGACTCCAACTCATAAAGTTTGAGACGTACTTCATAGGCTTCCTTCTGATTATGAGCGTAGATCTTGCTCCCTTCTGTTTCAAAGAAGAGAATTTCTGACAGGTCTAGATAATATTCACCTGTCCCCTTGTAAAAAGTCAACCTCGGAGCCTTTGACTCTTCCAAGAGTCGTTGCAAGTCTGCAATTTCATCTGTCAAAGTGGGGGTCTTGATGACAATTTCAGTTTCCTCTAAATTGCCGTCAATCTCAATTCGTAACTTCATCACATCTCCTTTCTGACTCTACTATATCAAAGCTAAGATAGGAAAACAAGAGCAAAAAAGCAAGTGGTCAATCTGAGCCTGTAAGTGGTTGTAGGACTAGCTTAACTTACATATCAGAATAGGAAGAAAAGAAACCCCCACACCAGACCACAAGCATAGCCAACCAAGACATCCTTGGGATAATGAACACCTCCTAAAACCCTCACCAAGCCCAGCAAAGCTGAGAAGAGCAAGCATGCCAAGCCAACAGGTAGACTGGCATGCAGACAGGCCATGGAGATGATAGTTGCCGAAAAAACATGACGACTAGGCATAGACTGACCCGAACTATCCTTGTCAAGCAAGGAACTGATATCCCAAGTTTCGTAGGGGCGCGGGTGATTGATTTTCTTACGAAACAGGGACAAGATCACAAAACCTGATGCAGGGACAAGCAAATAGATCCCAACTTGCTTCCCAAGTCCTAATTGCAGATAAGTGGTGACTAGTAAGGTCAAATAGACCAGAGGCATAGCGACTGTCATCAAACGATTGAAACTGCGTAACAGAAATAAAAGAGTGGGATGGCCGGTGAGTCTGGAGCTGATATTTTGATACCATTCTTGATAATTTTTCATTTATGTTTCTCATATTTTTCTAGAACTTGTTGAGATGTTTTCCCCTTGGCAAGCCAATCCACTAGTTTGTCCAACCGACGTATTTCCTGCATCAGAGGGTCATCAATTTCCTCAATACGGACACCGCAAATCTTCCCTGTAATCGCAATTCGTTCAGGGACATAATAAGGTGCTTGGCGAAAAAAATCTCCGTAGGTAACATCCCTATCCAGACAAGCAAGAACGTCACTCACTTCATACCCTGTCAACCAACTGGTCACTTGGTGAACTGACTCTGCCTTTCCACCCTTTCGCTCAACTTTTGCAATCAAGGCTGAGTAGACAGCAGCAAATTTCATATTGTATAATTTCTGACTCATACTTCTCTCTTTCTATGTGTACTAGTATAAATAAGAAAAAGAAGGCCGTCAAGCCTTCTTTTGATTTATTCTTCTGCTTCGTCTTCTGTAAACTGACTATTGTACAAGTCAGCATAGAAGCCACCTTGTGCCATCAGTTCCTCATGGTTGCCCTGTTCGATGATATTGCCATCTTTCATGACAAGAATCAAGTCGGCATTACGAATAGTTGACAAGCGGTGGGCGATGACAAAGGAAGTTCTACCCTCCATCAAACGGTCCATGGCTTTTTGAATCAACTCCTCTGTACGTGTGTCGACTGAGGATGTCGCTTCATCCAAAATCAAGAGCGGTGCATCTTTGAGAAGGGCACGAGCAATGGTCAAAAGTTGTTTTTGTCCAACAGACAAGGTTACGGTGTCATCCAAAACAGTGTCGTAGCCGTCTGGCAAAGTCATGATAAAGTGGTGGATTCCTACTGCTTTGGACGCTTCAATCATACGTTCATCACTGATGTCTGTCTGATTATAGATCAAGTTCTCTCGAATCGTTCCTTCAAAGAGCCAAGTGTCCTGCAAGACCATTGAAAATGCATCGTGTACTTCCGAACGCTTCATGTCCTTGGTATCCACACCGTCGATGCGGATACTTCCCTTATCAATCTCATAAAACTTCATCAAAAGATTGACAATGGTTGTCTTACCAGCCCCAGTCGGTCCAACGATAGCGACCTTCTGACCTGCATGAGCTGTCGCAGAAAAATCATGGATGATGGTGCGCTCTGGTGTATAGCCAAAGGACACGTGATCAAAGACTACTTCCCCTTTCATGTTGCTCAATTGTCTTTCCTTGTGAGATTCATCTTGCATCTCTGCTTCAGCTAGAAATTCTAATACACGAGTCATGGCTGCACTCGCTTGTTGCAAGCTCGTAATCCCTTGAGCAATCTGTGACAGAGGTTGGGAGAAGGTCCGTACGTAAACCATAAAGGCTACAATAATCCCTATAGTGATATGTCCTTCTAACGCCAGCGCGGCCCCAACGATGATGACTAAGACATAACTAAAGTTCCCAACAAAGAACATGGCTGGCATCATGATACCAGAGATAAACTGAGATTTCCAGATACTATCATGCAAGTCTTGGTTTAAACCTGCAAATCTCGCTTTGGAGGTGTCCACTGCGTTGTAGCTGGTCACTACATTATGGCCAGAGTACATCTCTTCCACATAACCATTGACGGCCGCTAGATTATTTTGTTGGGCTTTAAAATAACCCTGTGACTTGGCCATGATTATGGAAACCGCCGCAAAACCAACAAGGGTTGATACAACGGTTACCAATGCCAAAATCCAGTTCATGCCAAACATGGTAATCAAAACAGCAATCAACAAGAAACTAGCTGAAAGAACTGTCCCTAGACTTTGGTTGAGAGATTGCGCTGCCGTATCCACATCATTGGTCACGCGCGAAAGGGTGTCTCCTTGTGAATGACGATCAAAATAGCCAAGTGGCAAACGATTAATCTTTTCAGCGATTGCTGTCCGCAAGCGTTTTGAAAAATGCTGAATACTCGTTGAAAAGATATAGGCCTGGGTATAATTAAGGATGGCGCCAAATACATAGAGAATCACTAAAAAGCTAGCAATACTTGAAACAGCCTCTAAATCAATTCCTGTCATCAAACCATCTGAAATCAAGTTAGTGATTTCTTTAATCTTAGTTGGACCATAAACAGTAATGATACTTGAAATAACTGCAGCCACAACTGCTATTAGGAGAGGGAGTTGGAGGCCTGCCATATAAGGTTTGCACTGTTTCCAGACCGACACTTTTTTATTTTCCATGTTCCAATTCCTCCTTCGATAGTTGTGAGTAGGCAATTTCTTGGTAGACTTCGTTGGTAGCTAGAAGTTCCTTGTGGGTGCCTTGTCCCACGACTTTTCCTTGATCCAAAACTAAGATCAGGTCGGCGTCCATAATGGTAGAAATCCGCTGCGCTACGATGAGCTTGGTCATGGATTTTGTTTTCTCAGCTAGCTCTTGGCGAAGGACACGATCAGTCTTGTAGTCCAAGGCTGAGAAAGAGTCATCAAAGATGAGAATCTCTGGTTTACGAGCCAAGGCACGCGCAATGGCCAAACGCTGTCTTTGACCTCCTGAGAAGTTGGTTCCACCTTGGGCTACTTCTGATGCAAGACCTGCTTCCTTGTCCTCGATAAATGCTTTAGACTGGGCCAATTCAAGAGCTTGCCACATAGCAGCCTCGCTTAGAGGAGTTTCTTTGCTCTTACCAAAGTCCAAGTTCCCCTTGACATCTCCTGAGAAGAGGACTGCTTTTTGAGGGATATAGCCGACCTTATTGCGCAAATCTTCCAAATTGTAATCTTGTACATTGACACCATCCACTAGGATTTCTCCATCTGAAACGTCGTAAAAACGAGGCAAGAGGTTGACTAGGGTGGACTTTCCTGATCCAGTCGATCCGATGAAAGCCACGGTTTGACCCGCTTCTACTTTGAAAGCGACATGTTCCACGACTGCTTCTGAGTTTTTAGAGTAGCGGAAAGTCACATCACGGAATTCCACTTGTCCTTGAACTGAAGGATCCGCTGTCTGTACTTGACTAGGATTTTCAATAGAAGAATGCAAATCCAATACTTGATTGATACGTCCTGCTGAAACCAAGGTACGAGGAAGAACGATAAAGAGTGCTCCCATGAGAAGGAATCCCATCACCACCTGCATAGCATAGGACATGAAGACCACCATATCACTAAAGAGTGGCAGACGTTCTGTCAAACTTGCATCGTTGATGATATAGGCACCGATCCAGTAAATGGCTAAACTTAGTCCACTGGAAATCGCCATCATAATCGGGTTCATAATCGCCATCAATCGATTGACAAAGAGATTGAGGCGCGTCACTTCATCATTGGCTGCTTCAAATTTTTCATCTTGATAATCCTCAGCATTGTATGCACGAACAACTCGAATCCCAGTCAAACTTTCACGAGTGATGCTATTGAGCTTATCTGTCAATTTTTGGATGACAGATTGTTTTGGAAAGGCCAGAGTCATGAGAACAGTGGTCATCAAGACATTCACAATAACAGCCACCACTACTGCCCAGAGCCAGTATTCCGATTTCCCAAGGATTTTTCCAATGGCCCAGATAGCCATAATTGGCCCACGAGTGACCACTTGCAAGCCCATGGTAAAGAGCATCTGTACCTGGGTAATATCATTGGTCGTCCGAGTCAAAAGACTTGGGATTGAAAAGCGCTTGATTTCTGTCTGCGAAAAATCCAAAACCTGATGAAACACGTCACTACGTAAGTGGGTTGTATAAGATGCTGCAACGCGAGCGGCAAAGAAACCAACCATAACAGATGAAAAGAAAGCTAATAAAGACAAACCAATCATCTTCGCAGCTGGTGACCAGAGTTCACCCAACTGCGTTCCAGACGTTCCCAGTAATTCTGTAATTTGCGAAATATAAGTCGGTACCTCTAACTCGAGATAGACCGAGAAACAAGTGAACAGAATCGTAAGGAGAATCATTCCCCACTCTTTTCCTGTAATACGTTTAGCGAGTTTCTTCATCTTCTCCTCCTATCTTCTCAACATTTTTTTGCAACTGACCGAGAACTTTTTCAAATATTGCCAAGTCTGACTTTGAAACCCCCTCTAGCAGACTCTGATCAATCCGATCAAAAAAAGCCTTAACTTTTTGCATCTGCGAACGCGATTTCTCCGTCAGGCGAACAAATTTTGCCCGCTTATCGCTCGGGCTCGCCTCTAACTCAACCAAACCATTTTGTACCATGCGCTTGACTAAATTACTCGCAACAGATTTAGTAATATTGAGTTCCTGCTCAATATCTTTAATCAAGACCAAGTCTTGGTTTTCCTCACGACCATCCAAAAAACGTACAACCTGGCCTTGAGGTCCACCCATAAATTCAATGCCACATCGCTTGGCTTCTTTCTGTACCATCAGATGAACCTGGTGTCCAAAACGTTTAAACATTAACATCGGCTTGTCCATGATTGCTCCTTTCTTATCCTTTAAATAGTTCTCACAAGAACTATTTAAGTTTCCATGAGAACTATTTTATCACTTTCAGAAGAGATGTCAAGAAAAAAGTTTCCTAGAGAACTATTTTGGCACAAATTGACATTATGCAATATTTTTTCTATAATAAGCACTAACTACCATGGATAGAAATCCATTCACTCGATGAAGGGAGAAAACTTTCAAATGAAACCAGAAGAACAAAAAGTTTTAGGAATTTTAGCAACTATTTTTGGAGCTATCGCACTTTTAGGGTCTTGGATTCCGTTTATTAACTATCTATCGTTTTTCATCGCTATTGTCGCTTTGATCTTGGGCATTATCGGCCTTATCGTCAACCTTAAAAAACGGAAAACGATGGCCATTATCGGAACATCCCTAGCAATTGCTTCTGTTGTACTTTTCTTTACGACCCAGATACTGTACGCTAATGTCTACAAAGAGTTTGCCAGGGAGTTTAACCGTTCCTATAGGGAGGCAAGTTCCTCAATGGAACGCGAAGAAGAAAGCGACTTGACAGATGATAGCGCCTATTCCATCCCTGAAGAGGAAGAAGACGATACCTTCACCTGGACCCAAGAACAGTTCGACGCCTTAATCGAAGGTGACCTTGACAATAAAGGAAAAGGTGGTACCAACTACAAGGATATTATCAAAAAACACGGACTACCAAATTCCGAATTTGATTCAATCATTGAGGGCTACGACACCAAGAAAATTACCTATATTGGCATTAATGATAGAATCAAAACCGTTACTCTAACCTTTGTAAAACAGGATAATGGTCAACTCTTACTCGTTCATAAAATAGCTGTAGGCCTAGGAGAAAGCCAGCAGCAAAGAGATTCTGGAACCAGAATCTAATCTCAAATATAAAAAGCGAACAGCTAGCAAGTCTGTTCGCTTTTCTATTAGAATCCATCTACGTTTGTGTAGATCTTTTGTACGTCTTCGTCGTCTTCAAGAACGCTGTAAAGTTTTTCAAAGGTTTCAAGGTCATCACCTGACAATTCCACTTCTGACTGAGGAATCATTTCCAATTCAGTCACTTGGAATTCTTCAATACCTGACTCACGAAGGGCAACGATAGCCTTGTGAAGGTCAGTTGGAGCTGTGTAAACAGTGATTGTTCCTTCTTCTGCTTCTACATCGTCCACATCAACATCTGCTTCTAGCAATTGTTCAAAGACCGCATCAGCATCTTCTCCCGCAAATACGATAACACCCTTGTTGTCAAAAAGGTATGAAACCGAACCTGAAGCACCCATGTTTCCGCCGTTTTTACCAAAAGCAGCACGGACATTGGCTGCAGTACGGTTAACGTTAGAAGTCAAGGTATCAACAATCAACATAGAACCGTTTGGTCCAAAACCTTCGTAACGTCCTTCTGTAAAGGTTTCGTCTGTATTTCCTTTTGCTTTATCAATCGCTTTATCGATAACGTGTTTTGGCACTTGGGCTTGTTTGGCACGGTCGATAACGAATTTCAAGGCAGTGTTTGATTCTGGGTCTGGATCACCTTTTTTAGCTGCTACATAGATTTCTACACCAAATTTTGCATATACTTTAGAGTTAGCTCCATCTTTAGCCGTTTTCTTGGCTACGATATTGGCCCATTTACGTCCCATTAGGAATCTCCTTTTTTCACATTTTAATCTTTCTTATTATAACACAAGTTTTTTCGATTTTCACTAGAGGAAATGGATTTTATTTAGCAAATCGAGCTAGGATGATACTTTAGTTGCCAAGATGGCCTTGCCTTCTTTTATCAAAGGATGACGGAACAGTGAGAAGTACAGTTGGATGGTCATGGCAACCCAGATTAGAGGTTCGCAAAGGATAACACCCTTATAGCCCGCCCAAGGAATAATCAAGACCACAAAAGCGATTTTTCCGATTAGTTCAATAAAGCTAGAAACTAAGGGAAGGATCTTTTGCCCCAAGCCCTGCAAGCAATTGCGATAAATCAACAAGAGGCTCAAAATGGGATAAAAGGCTGAGCTGATTTGCAGGTAGAGGCTACCATTTTCTACTAAGTATCCATCCGTCGAAGTCGCCAAGAAGGAAACTAAGGTAGGACTGGCAAAAAAGAGGAAGACACAAACAAAGACTGCCCAGGACATACTTAAACGACTGCCGATTCGAAGTCCTTGAACAATGCGGTCTGGTCGCTTGGCACCCAAATTCTGAGAAGCAAAGGTCGTCATCGAGGCAGAAATAGCAGTCATAGGAAGAAGGGCAAAGGCCATAATGCGTCGAGCTGCCGTCTGGGCACTAATAATCACTGCACCAAAGGTATTAACAGAAGATTGTAAAATCACACTACCGATAGACACAATGGAACTCATCAAGCCCATAGCTAACCCCTGCTCTAAGAGATCTGCATATAAGGCCTTGTTCCATTTGAAATGCTTGAGACTAGGAAGAAGTTCTGGAACACTCTTGCGGATATAGTAGAAACAGAGTATCGCTGATAGCCCCTGCGAAATGATGGTAGCAAGGCCCGCAGATTGAACTCCCAGATGCAGTTGCGTAATGAAATAGAGATCCAGAACCACATTAACCAAAGCAGAGAAAATCAGAAAGCCAAGGGCTGCTAGACTGTCCCCAATGGACCTCAACAAGCCTGCAAAAAGATTATATGCAAAGCTGACACCGACACAGGTCACAATCATAGATATATATTGATAGGACTGAGGAAGGATTTCTGCAGGGGTATCTAAGTATTGCAAGAGAGGATACAAACCAAGAAAGCCCAGTAGCATAACTACAATACTCAACAGAGTTCCTAAAATCCAGGTGGCTGCTACTGCTTCCTTGATTTTGGTGAAATTCCGAGCCCCATAATAGCGGGCAATGACAATCCCCATTCCATTGCCAACACCAAGTGTAAAGCCTATAATCAAATCAAAAATGGCAGTTGTTGCCCCAACCGCAGCCAAAGAATCTTGTCCAAGAAAACGCCCAACAATCAAGACATCAGCAGTGTTATAGAGCTGCTGGAAAATATTGGACAGCAAGATTGGAAAGGCAAAACTCAAGAGCGAAGGAAGAATAGGACCATGTATCAGGTCCACTGTTCGTTTCTTATTCATAAAGCTATTATATCAGCTTTCTGGAAGAGCGACAAGGATTGCTTGGCTTTCTTAAAATCAATTGCTTACAGAGAGACAATTTGCTATAATCAAGAAAAGGAGGTCACTTATGAGTTTGACCAGTCAATTAATAACCGATGCATTTCCAGATCTTGATAAGGTTGAAAAGCTAAACAAGGAAGCTTTCCCCGAGGAAGAACGAGTCCCTCTGTCTGAGTTCTTGCGCTATCAGGACCGAGATGACGCCCACTTTTTTGCCTTTTATAACCAAGAAGAGTTTGTCGGCTTTGCCTTCTCCATCTCCAATCAAAAAGCCTTCTATATCAGCTTTTTTGCCATCATGCCCCACTTGAGGAGCCATGGATACGGAAAGGAAATCATCGAAAAGCTGACAGATTTTTACCAGCGAACCATGTTGCTGGAAGTCGAGCGCTTGGATGAAGAATGCGATAACTTGGAGCAGAGAAAGGCTCGCATGGATTTCTATCGCCAAAATGGCTTTAAAACAGCCAACGCTTTTCTAGAGTACGATGATCTGAGTTTTGAAATCCTCTACCGTGGCGACCATTTTGACGAAGAAGCCTATCGCGACATCTTCCAAAAGTTACAGGATGAACATTATTTTGACTTTCACATCGAATACCGTCGTTTTAGTGATCATTAGTTCTTTCATCTGAAATAAACATAAAAAGTAGCAGTTCCTATCTGCTACTTTTTATGTTATTCTTCAATTTCGATTTCAAGTCCATCGCCTAGGTCAAGTGTTACTTCTTGGTTAGGTGCTAGATCTTCTGCGACAGAAGTAGAAGTTGTCCCTTCTTCATCTTCAATCAAGCCATATTGAACACGAACTTGATGGTCAATCTCATCAAAGACTTCTGGGTGATCTGCCAAGTATTTCTTAGCATTTTCAGAACCCTGACCGATCTTTTCATCCTTGTAAGAGTACCAAGCTCCTGCTTTTTTGATGATATCCAAATCACTTGCAATCTTCAAGAGCTCACCGGTCTTAGAAATACCTTCTCCGTACATGATTTCAACAAAGGCTTCCTTAAATGGTGGAGCCACCTTGTTTTTCACGACCTTGATCTTGGTTTCCTTACCGACATTGGTATCTTTTTGGTCACCAGTTCCCTTGATTTGTGTGCTTCCACGAACATCCAAACGGACTGAAGCATAGAATTTCAGAGCACGTCCACCAGGTGTTGTTTCTGGATTTCCAAACATGACCCCAACTTTTTCACGCAATTGGTTGATAAAGATGGCAATTGTTTTAGTTTTATTGATAGAAGCTCCGAGTTTACGCATGGCCTGGCTCATCATACGAGCCTGCAAACCAACGTGACTGTCTCCAATATCCCCATCAATTTCTGCACGAGGTACAAGGGCCGCAACCGAGTCGATAACGACAAGGTCAACTGCACCTGAGTCAATCAATTTTCCAGCAATTTCAAGACCTTGCTCTCCTGAGTCTGGTTGTGACAAGAGTAATTCGTCAATGTTCACACCAAGGGCTGCTGCATAGGCTGGATCAAGGGCATGTTCCGCATCGATAAAGGCTGCGATACCACCTTCTTTCTGTGCTTGCGCAACAGCGTGAAGGGCAACCGTTGTCTTACCAGATGATTCTGGTCCGTAGATTTCGATGATACGTCCTTTAGGATAACCACCTGAACCAAGGGCAATGTCCAGAGCCAATGAGCCTGAACTCATGACTTGCACTTTTTGCTCCGCACGCTCGCCCAAACGCATGATTGAGCCTTTACCGAAGTCTTTTTCAATCAGTTTAAGAGCATCGTTCAAGGCTTTTTCACGATCCGCTCCAAATTTTTTCCCAATTTCATCTAATTTTTTTGTTGGTTTTTTCGCCATTCTGTTCTCCTATATTCTACCGGTCCTTAGACCTATCTACTATTATATCAAAAGTTAGTCACTTAATAAAGCCTTGCGAACTAGGTTAAAGGCATGCATAACCGCAATCTGACGAACATCTGCTCGACTTCTTCCTGCGATATTGGCCTTGATAACCTCTGTCCCTTTTGCATGTGCCAAGCCAATAAAGACCGTCCCAGCTGGATGACCCTCTAGGCTATCTGGCCCTGCCACACCTGTCAAACTGACTCCATAATCAGACTGAGTCTTGAGCCGTGCCTGCTCTGCCATTTTTCGAGCTGTAAACTCAGAAACGACCCCGTGCTCTTTTAGCTCTTGCTCGGCAATTTCCAGCATCTTGGACTTTTCTTCTAGACTGTAAGTGACAAAACCACCATTAAAGATAGCTGAAACACCTGAAAAGTCTGCTAATGTCGCTTGAAAGAGGCCTGCTGTCAAGCTTTCTGCCGCAGTAATGCTTTTCTGTCTCTTCTTTAGTTCTTCTACAACGACACTTGCTAGGCTGGTTTCTTCCCCATATCCATAACAGATGTTTCGTAGAGAAATTCCCTCGAAAGTCTGGCGATCTAAGATTTGATTTTCCAAGATGTCCAATGCTTGATTGGCCTTTTCTTGACTGACTGCTTTTGTAGACAAGCGCAAGGTCACCTCTCCCGTTTTGGCATACGGAGCCAAGGTCGGGTCGGTTTGATTATCAATCAAATCCGCTAAAATGGTCACCAACTGACTTTCACCAATCCCAAAGAAACGGAGCACTCGTGAGTACAACTTGGCACCAGTCATTAACTTAGGTAAGAGTTGATTTAAGACCATAGGTTTCAACTCACTAGGAGGTCCTGGGAGAACCACGTAGGTCACACCATCCACTTCCAACACCCCTCCTACTGCTAAACCTGTCTCATTTGGCAGTGGAGTCGCCCCTTCTACAATTTGGGCTTGGCGCTCATTATTCGGTGTCCGAGCATAGTCAGGTCTATGAGCAAAAAAGATATCTAATTTCTCTTGCGCTTGAGGGTCAAACACTAGATTTTTTCCCAAAAATTTAGCCAGAGTTTGTTTGGTCAAATCATCCTCGGTTGGTCCCAAGCCACCTGTCAAAATCACAAGATTGCTACGCGAGCTCGCAATCTCTAGCAAGGACATGAGACGCGCTTCATTATCTCCGACAGCTGTTTGGAAGTAGACATCTACTCCAATTTCTGCTAGCTTTTCTGATAAAAACTGGGCGTTGGTATTGACGATCTGCCCTGTTAAAATTTCCGTTCCTACAGCAATGATTTCTGCTTTCATCTTTCCTCCTACCTATCTATTCGAATTTTTTTGAAAAAATCGCAGGAAAGTCCCACGATTTGATTCTTTGTTTTATTCTATCTCTTCGTTTGAGGCATTTGTGGAAGGTGCTGTTCGACCATAAAGATTTTCATACAGAACAGCGTTGGTCTCCAACTCTGCTACATCCTCTCTCCCTAGGGAACGACGCAAGAGATTTTGCATTTCTAGCATATGCTCTCTCGTTACGATTTGGTAAGAGATTCCTTGCAACTCGGCATCTTCACCACGAAGTTGATGAGTTTCGATGTTTTTAAAGGAATCTTGGTAACCAAGTAGTTGTGGGATACTGGAGGCAGACAAATCAACATTTGTCTGCATATTATCACTAAGCGCTTTTAGGATCGCTTGATAATGACTGATACTATTGAGGCTCAAGACCTTTTCCATAATCTTTTGAATGACTTCACGTTGACGTTTTTGACGACCATAGTCACCTTCAGGGTCTTGGTAACGCATCCGCGAATACACCAAGGCTTCCTCACCATTCAAGGTTTGTTCTCCAACACCAATAGAAATCTTATTAAACTCTTCTTGGTCAGCAATCGAAATTGGAAAACCGAGTTTATTGTTGATGGTGATCCCCCCAACTGCATCCACCAATTGCTGGAGTCCTTGCATGTTGACCATCACATAGCGGTCAATGTGGATATTCATCATCTTTTGAATAGTAGAAATTGCAAGTTCCGCACCGCCATTGGCATAGGCAGCATTGAGTTTTGCTTCCTGAACTTGACCGTTTCCAGTCTCAATCTTGGTCAAAATGTCCCGTTCCAAACTCATCATAGTGGTTTTCTTGGTTTTGGGATTAACCGTCAAGAGAATCATAGAATCACTATTTCCCGCCCAGGGGTCTGTACGTTCCACATTTCCCGTATCCACCCCCATCAAGAGAATAGTTAAAGGCTCTGTCGCTTCGATAACGTTGGTTTCTTCACCAATTTTCTTATAAGTTTTTTTACTTAGGGTTTCAGTTCCCTGCTGGTAGATTGTGTAGCCATAAATTCCTACACCTACGACTGTCACTGCTAGGAAACCCAGCACCATTCCGATTATTTTTTTTACCATCTTATCACTTATCTATCAGTCTACCCATCAGGTAAACGTCTAAAAATATCCCTTCTTCTAAATAGGCTCCTCTTTCTTGTAAGCCTTCTGTAACAAATCCAAATTTTGAATAGAGGTGGATAGCTGCCTCGTTGCGCTTTTGTACACTGAGCTGCAACCGATGCAAAACTCCACTAGTTTTAGCCCACTCAATACCTTCTTCAAGGAGCATGCTTCCTAAGCCATGATTCCAAAACTTCCTTTGGATGACCAAAAAGATATCCCCGATGTGGCGAATCCGTATACGCTGCTCTGCCGTGATGTTCAAAACACCTGCAATTTCATCATTCAGGAAGGCTAGGAGAGTGATTTGGTTATCTGAAGTCGCTTGCTTTTCAATAAAAAGAGCCATTTCAGATTCTGTCATCAGGATACCATTTTCATCCAAACTGGTGAAATCTGTCTCCTGACCAACTAGATCCAAGAATGCAACCAAAGCAGCTGCATCATGAGCTTCAGCCTCACGAATACAAAGTTCATACTCCATCTTGAAGCTCCTTAATCAATTCCTCAGCACGAGGACCCTGAGCGGAAAAATAGAGGCGACGACCCTCAGCCTCTTTCAAGAGTTCCAATTCCAAGTAGGAATCTGGCAAATCCTCACCCAAAAGATGTCCCCACTCTATAACGGTCACACCATCACCAAAGAGAAACTCATCCAAGTCAATCGAATCAGCATCCCCCTCAATCCGATAGACATCCAAGTGGTAGAGCGGAAGGCGACCCTCATACTCTCTCACGATGGTGTAAGTTGGACTTTTGATCATCTGACGAATACCCAAGCCCTTGGCAAGACCCTTGGTAAAGGTTGTTTTACCAGCACCCAATTCCCCAGACAAGATCAAAACATCATTTTTTTGGAGCAAGGTCCCTAAGCGTTCTCCCAGATTGATCAGCTCTTCTTCATTTTTTGTGTACATATTACTATTATACCAAAAAGTTTTCTTTTATGTAAATTTTCTTTACAAACTTACTATAACAAATTTGGTAAAATAAGAGATTTTTATCGATCGAAAAGTGTTTTTAAAAGAATATACACACGGCGCTAACAAGTAAAATATCTCGGATCACATGACCGTAAAAGGAAAATTCTCTTCTCATAGATTTTGGAAATAAAAACCGAGCAAAAATGAATCCCAAACCGACATAAAAAACAATGGATAAAACTGTCATTGGATTTCTCAAGAACAGCAAGGTTGCCAGAACCGTCAGGACAACTGTTTTTTTCTTATTGAGAGTGCTTCCCAATTCTCGACTGTATTTTTCAAGCGGTAAAAAGACAAGTAAATCAATGCCAAACAAGAAAAAGAAGGAAGGCAAGAAAAGGTCTACCAACTCTTGCTGAAAAGCTGTCTGTGTTAAAATAGTCTCCGACAATACCAGACAGACACCTACTAGGTTTAAGACCAACAAGGTACTATAAAATAGTTTCACTTTTTTCTGACTGTTTATAATGCTATGAACATCCTGATCTCGAGTATAAAAGAAATTCATGCCCGCACACAGACCTGATGTCAATACGATAAACACTAGAAAATAGGCGCTTGACTGCTTTAAGGTTAAGATGGCTCCCTTCCACAGCAAGCAACTACTCAGACTAATCTGAAGCAAAGCCAGTAACAATAAGATGCGAATTGATTTTATCATTTTCAGTACCCCCTTCGTATACATGATTATACTCTGCAAGAAAGATAAAATCCCTCCCCTCTTCTCAAGTGTCCTATTTTAACGCTCAACTGACAAAAATGGAAAATTATTGGTGAGGATTATTTTTAAGCTCTGACAGACTCCTATCCGATATTTACTTTTTAAAAATGAACTATAAAAAATGGTTGAAGCGATTTGAGAGATATTGCGTCGTGCTCACCTAACCCCAATAGACAGAAGAGTAAAACAAAAGAGAACCCGAAGGCCCTCTTATTTGCTTTTTATTCTACTGTTTCTTCAACTTGGATTTCCACAGCTTCCTCTACTGGAGCATTTTCTGTCTCTTCTTGTTCTGGAGCCAGATATGCTTCTTCATTGATAGCTTGTGGTTCAAGGTTACGGTAGCGAGCCATACCAGTACCTGCTGGGATGATCTTACCGATGATAACATTTTCCTTGAGTCCAAGGAGATGGTCTTTCTTACCACGGATAGCTGCGTCTGTAAGGACACGAGTTGTTTCCTGGAAGGAAGCCGCTGACAAGAAACTGTTTGTTTCAAGTGAGGCTTTGGTGATTCCCATAAGGACTGGACGACCTGTCGCTGGAACTCCACCTGAGATAAGAACATCTTTGTTGGCATCTGTAAAGTCATTGATGTCCATGAGGGTACCCATGAGGAGGTCTGTGTCTCCTGGATCCATGACACGAACTTTACGGATCATTTGACGAACCATTACCTCGATGTGTTTGTCACCGATTTCTACCCCTTGGCTACGGTAAACTTTTTGTACTTCACCGAGAAGGTAGGTTTCAACTGACAAGACATCGCGAACAGCAAGGAGACGTTTCGGTTGGATAGAACCTTCTGTCAATGCTGCACCGCGAGAGACTTGGTCTCCAACTTCGACACGCATACGTGCTGTAAATGGCACCACGTATTCACCTTCGCCAGTTTCACCCTTAACGAAGACTTTCTTAGTACGAGTTGATGCGTCTTCTTCGATGGCTGTAACCTCACCCTTGACTTCAGTGATGACCGCTTCCCCTTTCGGATTGCGGGCTTCAAAGATTTCTTGGACACGAGGAAGACCTTGAGTGATATCGGTATTTGAGGCAACCCCACCCGTGTGGAAGGTACGCATTGTAAGCTGTGTACCAGGTTCCCCGATAGATTGGGCAGCGATTGTACCAACTGCTTCACCAACTTCAACCGCATCACCTGTCGCCAAGTTGATACCATAACAGTGACGGCAGACACCATGACGAGTGTTACATGTAAATACGGAACGGATGGTTACTTCTTCCACGCCAGCATTAACAATTTCACGCGCCTTGTCTTCTGTAATCAACTCATTTGGACCGATGATCACTGCACCAGTTTCTGGATGTTTAACAGTTTTCTTAGTGTAACGACCATTGAGGCGTTCTTCGAGAGACTCGATCATCTCTTTTCCTTCTGCGATAGAGCGGATCAAGAGACCACGGTCTGTTCCACAGTCGTCCTCACGGATGATCACATCTTGGGCAACGTCAACCAAACGACGAGTCAAGTAACCTGAGTCGGCTGTCTTAAGGGCTGTATCGGTCATACCTTTACGCGCACCGTGAGTTGAGAAGAACATTTCGAGTACTGACAAACCTTCACGGAAGTTTGAAAGGATTGGCAATTCCATGATACGTCCGTTCGGAGCAGCCATCAGACCACGCATACCGGCAAGCTGTGAGAAGTTTGAGATGTTACCACGAGCTCCAGAGTCCATCATCATAACGATTGGGTTCTTAGGATCTTGGTTGGCAACCAAACGTTTCTCTAATTTTTCACGGGCAGCACGCCATTCAGCTGTAACGGCATTGTAACGCTCGTCGTCTGTGATCATACCACGACGGAATTGTTTGGTGATTTGTTCTACACGTTTGTGTGATTCTTCAATGATTTCAGCCTTGTCATCAACGACTGGGATATCGGCAATACCCACTGTCAATCCCGCAAGAGTTGAGTGGTGGTAACCGAGGTTCTTCATGCGGTCAAGTAAGGCAGAAGTTTCTGTCGTACGGAAACGTTTGAAGATTTCAGCGATGATATTTCCAAGGTTTTTCTTCTTGAATGGAGGATTGAGTTCAAGATTGCGAATAGCTTCCTTGATGTCTCCACCTAGTGGCAAGAAGTATTTAGCTGGAACACCTTCTGTTAAGTTAGCATTTGTTGGTTCTTGCAAGTAAGGCAGACCCTCTGGCATGATGTCGTTGAAGAGGATTTTACCAACTGTTGTAAGCAAGACCTTGTGTTTTTGCTCTTCTGTCCATGGTTTGTTGAGGCTGTCTGTTGCAATACCAACACGTGAGTGGAGGTGAACATAACCATTACGGTAAGCCATAACAGCTTCGTCACGGTCTTTGAAGACCATTCCTTCACCTTCACGACCAGCTTCTTCCATAGTCAAGTAGTAGTTACCCAAAACCATGTCCTGAGATGGAGTAACAACTGGTTTACCATCTTTCGGGTTCAAGATATGCTCAGCAGCAAGCATGAGGATACGCGCTTCTGCTTGAGCTTCTTCTGAAAGCGGTACGTGGATGGCCATTTGGTCACCGTCAAAGTCGGCATTGTAGGCTTCACAGACAAGCGGGTGCAAGCGAAGGGCCTTACCATCGATTAAGACTGGCTCGAAAGCTTGGATACCCAAACGGTGAAGGGTCGGTGCGCGGTTCAAAAGTACTGGGTGTTCTTTGATGACTTCCTCAAGGATATCCCAGATACGCTCATCTCCACGTTCTACCAAGCGTTTAGCTGCTTTAACGTTTTGCACGATGTCACGAGCGACAATTTCACGCATAACGAATGGTTTAAAGAGCTCGATGGCCATTTCACGTGGCACACCACATTGGTACATCTTAAGGGTTGGACCAACGGCGATAACAGAACGTCCTGAGAAGTCGACACGTTTACCGAGCAAGTTTTGACGGAAGCGCCCTTGTTTCCCTTTGAGCATGTGGCTCAATGATTTGAGTGGACGGCTACCTGGTCCTGTGATTGGGCGACCACGACGACCGTTGTCAATCAACGCGTCAACCGCTTCTTGAAGCATACGCTTCTCATTTTGAACGATGATACCTGGGGCATTCAACTCAAGCAAACGAGCCAAACGGTTGTTACGGTTGATAACACGACGGTAAAGGTCATTCAAGTCAGATGAGGCAAAGCGGCCACCATCCAACTGCAACATTGGACGAAGATCTGGTGGAATAACTGGAAGGATATTGAGAATCATCCATTCAGGTTTGTTCCCAGACTTGTAAAAGGCATCTAAAACATCCAAACGGCGGATGGCTTTGACACGTTTTTGTCCAGTAGCTGTTTTCAACTCTTCTTTGAGTTCAGCAATTTCTTTTTCAAGATCTACTTGTTTCAAAAGGTCTTGGATGGCTTCGGCACCCATCTTGGCAACGAATGATCCATAACCGTACTCACGCAAGCGCTCACGGTATTCGCGCTCTGTCATGATAGACTTATGCTCAAGTGGTGTATCCTTAGGATCAATGACCACATAAGCCGCAAAGTAGATAACTTCCTCGAGGGCACGAGGGCTCATATCAAGGGTCAAGCCCATACGGCTTGGAATCCCCTTGAAATACCAGATGTGAGATACAGGAGCTTTCAACTCGATGTGCCCCATACGCTCACGACGAACTTTCGTACGCGTTACTTCAACCCCACAGCGGTCACAAACAATCCCTCTGTAACGAATGCGTTTGTACTTACCACAAGCACATTCCCAGTCTTTTGTAGGACCAAAGATGACTTCGTCAAAGAGTCCTTCACGTTCTGGTTTCAAGGTACGGTAATTGATTGTTTCAGGTTTTTTGACTTCTCCATAAGACCATGAACGGACTTTGCTTGGAGAAGCTAGGGTGATTTGCATACTTTTAAAACGATTTACATCAACCACTATTTCTTCCCTTTCTATTCTAAGTGAACTGCTTATTCTTGGTCAGCAGCTTCTTCTGTTGTTCCCGCTTTTGCAGTTTCTTCAGCTTCAAATGCTGCTTTTGCATCTTGGGCTGCTTTTTCGCGGGCTTTTTCAAGGTCATCTACGTGGATGACATCTTCGTCCATTCCTTCATCCAAGTCACGAAGTTCCACTTCTTGATCATCTTCGTCAAGGACACGCATGTCAAGACCAAGAGACTGCAATTCTTTTACAAGAACTCGGAAGGATTCTGGGACACCTGGTTTTGGAATTGGTTTTCCTTTTGTAATGGCTTCATAAGCTTTCAAACGTCCGTTGATATCGTCAGACTTGTAGGTCAAGATTTCTTGAAGGACATTTGACGCACCGTAGGCTTCAAGAGCCCAAACCTCCATCTCACCGAAACGTTGTCCACCAAACTGAGCTTTACCTCCGAGTGGTTGTTGGGTAACGGTTGAGTATGGTCCGACTGAACGCGCGTGCAATTTATCGTCAACCATGTGGTGGAGTTTGATCATGTACATGACACCAACTGATACACGGTTGTCAAACGGCTCACCTGTACGTCCATCGTAAAGGATTGTCTTGGCATCGCTATCCATCCCTGCTTCTTTAACGGTTGACCAAAGGTCTTCAGAACTTGCTCCGTCAAAGACTGGCGTCGCGATGTGGATACCAAGAGTACGAGCTGCCATACCAAGGTGAAGCTCCATAACCTGACCGATATTCATACGTGATGGCACCCCAAGTGGGTTCAACATGATATCGACTGGAGTTCCATCTGGAAGGTAAGGCATGTCTTCTACAGGAACGATACGAGAGACAACCCCTTTGTTTCCGTGACGTCCGGCCATCTTATCTCCGACCTTGATCTTACGTTTTTGAGCGATGTAGACACGAACTAGCATGTTAACACCTGATTGCAACTCATCTCCATTTGCACGTGTAAAGATCTTAACATCACGAACGACACCATCGGCACCGTGAGGTACACGAAGAGAAGTGTCACGAACTTCACGAGACTTGTCTCCGAAGATAGCGTGCAAGAGACGTTCTTCAGCTGAAAGGTCTTTTTCACCCTTAGGTGTTACTTTACCTACAAGAATATCGCCTTCTTTAACCTCAGCACCGATACGGATAATACCCATCTCGTCAAGGTCTTTAAGGGCATCTTCACCAACGTTTGGAATTTCACGAGTAATTTCTTCAGGCCCAAGCTTTGTATCGCGGGTTTCTGATTCATATTCTTCGAGGTGGACAGATGTGTAGACATCGTCTTTGACCAAGCGTTCGCTCATGATAACGGCATCCTCGAAGTTGTAACCTTCCCATGTCATGTAGGCAACGATTGGGTTTTGTCCAAGCGCCATTTCCCCTTTTTCCATAGAAGGTCCGTCAGCGATAAAGTCGCCTTTTTCAACGACATCGCCAACTTTAACGAGAGTGCGTTGGTTGTAGGCAGTACCTGAGTTTGAACGACGGAATTTTTGGATGTGGTAAACATCTAGT
Organism: Streptococcus oralis; assembly: GCF_016028255.1. Taxonomy (NCBI): domain Bacteria; kingdom Bacillati; phylum Bacillota; class Bacilli; order Lactobacillales; family Streptococcaceae; genus Streptococcus; species Streptococcus oralis. The sequence goes on along the minus strand of NZ_CP065707.1, from coordinate 685,648 downwards.
GAACCATCTTCACGGCGTACTTCTACCTTGTCAGCATCTGCGTATGTAACTTTACCATCATACTGAGCAATAACAGCAGCACCAGAGTCATGAGCTGCTTGGTATTCCATACCAGTACCAACATAAGGTGCTTTTGGATCAATCAATGGCACAGCCTGACGTTGCATGTTGGCACCCATGAGGGCACGGTTGGAGTCATCGTTTTCCAAGAAAGGAATACATGCTGTCGCAACAGCAACTACCTGCTTTGGTGATACGTCCATGTAGTCAACCACTTCTGCTGGATACTCTTGGTTGACCCCTTGGTGACGTCCCATGACAACTTTCTCAGCAAAAGTACCGTCTTCGTTGAGGCGAGAGTTAGCCTGCGCTACAGTAAATTCATCTTCTTCATCGGCTGTCAACCAAACGATTTCATTGGTCACAACACCTGTTTCACGGTCAACCTTACGGTATGGTGTTTGAACAAAACCATATTTGTTCAAGTGTCCGTATGAGGACAAGTTATTGATCAAACCGATGTTCGGTCCTTCAGGTGTCTCGATTGGACACATACGACCGTAGTGAGTGTAATGCACGTCACGTACTTCATATCCAGCACGGTCACGTGTCAAACCACCAGGTCCCAAGGCTGACAAGCGACGTTTGTGAGACAACTCAGAAAGCGGGTTGTGTTGGTCCATGAACTGTGACAACTGTGATGAACCAAAGAATTCTTTGACTGCAGCTGTTACAGGACGGATGTTAATGATTTGTTGCGGTGTCAAAACTTCATTGTCTTGAACAGACATACGCTCACGGACATTACGTTCCATACGAGAAAGTCCAAGGCGAACTTGATTTGCAAGCAATTCACCAACTGCACGGATACGACGGTTTCCGAGGTGGTCGATATCATCCACACGTCCGATACCTTCAGCCAAGTTGAGGAAGTAGCTCATCTCAGCAAGGATATCCGCAGGAGTTACAACACGAACCTTGTCATCAGGATTAGCATTACCAATGATAGTTACAACACGGTCTGGATCCGTTGGCGCAACAACCTTGAATTTTTGAAGGACAACTGGTTCTGTCAGAACAGCTGCATCATTTGGAATATAAACGATCTTGTTCAAGTCGCCATCCAAGTGGTGCTCGATGCTTTCAATCACGCTACGAGTCATAACGGTTCCAGCTTCTACCAAGATTTCACCCGTTTCAGGATCTACCAATGGCTCAGCGATGGTTTGGTTGAGCAAGCGTGTTTTTACATTGAGTTTTTTATTGATTTTGTAGCGACCAACGGCTGCCAAATCGTAGCGACGTGGGTCGAAGAATCGTGCCACAAGCAAGCTACGTGAGCTTTCGGCAGTCTTAGGCTCACCTGGACGAAGGCGTTCGTAGATTTCCTTCAATGCTTCGTCTGTGCGAGAGTCCATTGGGTTCTTGTGGATATCTTTTTCAACAGTATTGCGAACCAATTCGCTGTCACCAAAGATATCAAAGATTTCATCATCACCAGAGAAACCAAGCGCACGAACCAAGGTCGTAAATGGAATCTTACGAGTACGGTCGATACGAGTATAAGCGATGTCTTTTGAGTCGCTTTCAAGTTCCAACCAAGCTCCACGGTTAGGGATAACAGTAGAACCGTAGCCCACTTTACCGTTCTTGTCTACTTTGTCATTAAAGTAAACACCTGGTGAGCGGACCAACTGAGAAACGATAATACGTTCACCACCATTGATGATGAAAGTACCCATTTCGGTCATGATTGGGAAATCACCAAAGAAGACTTCTTGGGTCTTGATTTCGCCTGTTTCTTTATTAATCAAGCGGAAGGTTACAAAAATTGGTGCTGAGTAGCTAGCATCGTGGATACGTGCTTCTTCGAGCGTGTATTTGGGTTCCTTGATTTCATAGCCAACAAATTCCAACTCCATTGTGTCTGTGAAGTTTGAAATTGGCAATACATCTTCAAACACTTCCTTAAGACCATGGTCTAGGAAAGCTTTGAATGAATCTGTTTGAATTTCAATCAAATTTGGTAAGTCAAGAACTTCTTTGATTCTTGAAAAACTACGACGGGTACGATGTTTCCCGTATTGAACGTCATGTCCTGCCAAGATGATTCTCCTTTGTAAATAAGTTCCAAGCCTGCTTCATCAGGCTATTGATTATCATTAAATGGTTGTCAAACCCCTATCACCTTGTCCTTTTGATAAATTTTCAGAATCTTTAAATTTTTGTTACAAGCACTCGAGAACCTGAAAAAAAGCACAAAAAGAGCAGCTAAATCCGACTTTTTCAGAAGATTTAACTGCTGTGAGTCCTGTCTGGACAATATTTCAGACAAAACCTACGACAAATGATTATTCATATTATACCTTATTTAGCTAGATTTTTCAAGATTTTTTTACTATTTTTTAAACAATCTTTTCCTATATATTATTTTAAAATTTCAAGAGAATGAAGCATTATATTTTCTCTCAAAAAACTAGGAAAACGCTTGCACTAATATTTACCTCGTGCTATACTGATAAGGAACAACTACACAAGGAGAATTGTGATGAAAAAGATCCCATCTCAAACTGAGAAAAAAATGATTTACGGTATCCGTTCCTTGAAGAACGGAACTGGTTCTGTCCTTATTGGTGCTAGCATTGTCTTGCTTTCTGCTACAATGCCAACTATTTCGGCCAACGAAAACCTTCCTCAAACTCAGAAAAATACCAGCGCTGTGACCAAGGCCCCTACTGAGACTGAAATTAGTCAAACTCAAACGGGAACGCCTATTTCTAAACAAAAGAATGCAAACGCTTCCCTGGACGCTAAAAAAGAAGCTCCAGCTGTGGAAACTACTACAGCACCAGAAACACCTAAAACAGAAGATACTACTACAAGCCAAGCTAACAGCAAGGAAGAGAAAGTAAATGCCAGCACTTCGACGCCAACTTCAGATCAAAAACCACAAGCTGATGCATCCTCTGAAGAACCCATCGCAGACAACCACTTCCGCATCCATGTAAAAAAACTCCCTGAAGAAAACAAAGATTCTCAAGGTCTTTGGACTTGGGACGATGTTGAAAAACCGTCTGAAAACTGGCCCAATGGAGCCAAGTCCTTCAAGGATGCCAAGCAAGATGACTACGGCTATTATCTAGATGTCAAACTCAAAAATGTGCAAGCCAAGAAAGTCAGCTTCCTTATCAACAATACCAAGGGGGATAACCTGACAGGGGATCGTTCTGTAGAGCGCCTCTCTCCAAAAATGAACGAGGCCTGGCTAGATGAAAACTACAAGGTATACAACTACCGCCCTCAACCAGCAGGAACTATTCGTGTCAACTACTATCGCACCGATGGCAACTATGACAAAAAATCTCTCTGGTATTGGGGCGATGTCAAAAACCCAAGCAGTGGAGAATGGCCTGACGGTACTGACTTTACCGCAACTGGAAAACATGGCCGTTACATTGATATCCCACTCAATGAAGCTGCGAGAGAATTTGGATTTTTATTACTAGACGAAAGCAAGAAAGGCGATGATGTGAAAATCAGAAAAGAAGATTATAAATTCACTGATCTAAAAAATCACAGTCAGATTTTCCTCAAAGATGATGACGAAACCATCTATACCAACCCCTACTACGTTCACGATATCCGCATGACTGGTGCCCAACACGTGGCTAAATCTCGTATCGAAAGCAGTTTTTCTACCCTCGTTGGAGCTAAGAAAGACGATATCCTCAAACACTCCAGCATCACTGATTACCAAGGGAATAAAGTAGCTATCACAGACGCAGAAGTGGATGAGGCAGGTAAAAAAGTGACCTACATCGGCGACTTCTCTGACACCCAACACCCGTACACTGTCAGCTACAATTCAGACCGCTTTACGACACGTTCAAGCTGGCGCCTCAAGGATGAGACCTACAGTTACGATGGTCCACTCGGCGCAACTCTGAAAGAAGATGGCAAGCGTGTTGACCTCACCCTCTGGTCTCCAAGTGCTGATAAGGTTTCCGTTGTTGTCTATGACAAGAAAGACCCTGAAAAGGTAGTCGGAACTGTCGCCCTTGAAAAAGGAGAAAAAGGAACCTGGAAACAAACTCTGGATGTAAACTCTGGTCTCGGTATCAGCAACTACACTGGCTATTACTACCACTACCAAATCGAGCGACAAGGTAAAACTGTCCTCGTTCTTGACCCTTATGCCAAATCATTAGCGGCTTGGAACAGTGACCTAGCAAAAACAGATGCCGCTCATAAGGTCGCTAAAGCTGCCTTTGTCGATCCAGCGAAGTTAGGTCCGCAAGACTTGACCTATGGGAAGATTCGCAACTTCAAATCGCGTGAAGATGCCATCATCTATGAGGCTCATGTACGTGACTTCACTTCGGATCCTGCCATCGCAAAAGACTTGACCAAACCATTTGGTACCTTTGAAGCCTTTATCGAAAAACTAGACTATCTCAAAGACTTGGGTGTGACTCATATCCAGCTCCTTCCAGTCTTGTCTTACTACTTTGTCAATGAATTGAAGAACCAAGAACGTTTGTCTGCCTACGCTTCAAGCAACAGCAACTACAACTGGGGATATGACCCTCAAAACTACTTCTCCTTGACTGGTATGTACTCAAGCGATCCTAAGGATCCAGAAAAACGAATTGCCGAATTCAAAAATCTCATCAACGAAATCCACAAACGTGGCATGGGGGCTATCTTGGACGTGGTCTACAACCATACTGCCAATGTTGATATTTTTGAGGATATTGAGCCAAACTACTATCACTTTATGGACGCAGACGGAACTCCACGTACTAACTTTGGAGGCGGTCGTTTGGGAACAACCCACTACATGTCTAAACGTGTCTTGGTAGACTCTATCAAGTATCTGGTTGAAACCTACAAAGTGGATGGTTTCCGCTTCGATATGATGGGTGATCACGATGCGGCTTCAATCGAAGAAGCATACAAGGCTGCACGCGCCCTCAATCCAAATCTTATCATGCTAGGTGAAGGCTGGAGAACCTATACTGGTGATGAAAATACGCCTGTACAACCTGCTGACCAAGATTGGATGAAGAAAACAGATACTGTCGCTGTCTTTTCAGACGACATCCGCAACAACCTCAAGTCTGGCTATCCAAACGAAGGTCAACCGGCCTTTATCACAGGTGGCAAACGCGATATCAATACCATCTTTAAAAATCTCATTGCCCAACCAACCAACTTTGAAGCAGACAACCCTGGAGATGTTATCCAGTATATCGCAGCCCATGATAACTTGACCCTCTTTGACATCATTGCCCAGTCTATCAAAAAAGACCCTAGCAAGGCTGAGAACTATGCTGAAATCCATCGTCGTTTGCGACTTGGAAACCTCATGGTCTTGACTGCTCAAGGAACTCCCTTTATCCACTCTGGTCAGGAATATGGACGTACCAAACAATTCCTAGATCCAGCCTATAAGACTCCTGTTCCTGAAGATAAGGTTCCAAACAAGTCTCACTTGTTGCGTGACAAAGACGGCAAGCCATTTGTCTATCCTTACTTTATCCATGACTCTTACGACTCTAGTGATGCTGTCAACAAGTTTGATTGGACCAAGGCTACAGATGGCAAAGCATATCCTGAAAATGTCAAGAGCCGTGACTACATGAAAGGATTGATCGCTCTTCGTCAATCTACAGACGCCTTCCGCCTCAAGAGTCTACAAGATATCAAAGAACGCGTCCAACTCATTACTGTCCCAGGCCAAAATGGTGTTGAAAAAGAAGACGTGGTCATCGGCTACCAAATCACCGCTCCAAATGGAGATGTCTACGCAGTCTTTGTCAATGCGGATAGTAAGGCTCGAGAATTCAACTTGGGAACTGCATTTGCTCACTTAAGAAAGGCCGAAGTTTTGGCTGATGAAAACCAAGCAGGATCCGTAGGAATTGCCAACCCTCAAGGTCTCGAATGGACTGAAAAAGGCTTGAAATTGAACGCTCTCACTGCTGTCGTTCTCCGCTTATCTCAAGGTGGTGCCATTGTCGCTCCAGCTGTGGAAGAAAAACCAGAATTTGATCTTTCTAGCTTGGAAGTTGAACCAGAACATGGCCAAATCCAAAACCTAGCAGCCAATCCTGAAACTCAAGAAACTGCTACAGAGGCTCACTCTCGGAACCTCCTTCCAAACACAGGAACTGAGAGCAAATCCCTCCTTGCTCTTGCTGGATTCAGCATCCTTGCTCTTCTCGGACTTGGATGGTTGATGAAAAACAAGAAAAAGAACTAATACTCAATGAAAATCAAAGAGTAAACTAGAAAGCTAGCCGCAGGCTGCTCAAAGCACAGCTTTGAGGTTGTAGATAAGGCGAAGCTGACGTGGTTTAAAGAGATTTTCGAAGAGTATAACCTAGCCCTCCTATAGAGAAAACACCCCATGGTTAGAAGAATCTTCTAGTCATGGGGTGTTGTTTGCAGGCTCTATAATATTTGTAGTGGGTAAATCCCCTATGGATATTATGGAGCCTATTTTGTTGTAGAAAAAAGTCCCAAAAGATCTATAATGAAAAGCGACCAAACCATCATTAGAAAGAATCATATGGAACCATTACATTTTATCACAAAACTACTCGATATTAAAGACCCTAACATCAAGAGTGTAGATATTATCAATATGGATCCCCCAAAAGGAAATCACTGAAGAAATATGATTTTCAAAAACCGTCTAAGATTCCTTCCCCTGAAACGACTGGCATGCCTACTAGAATTCTTCTGAAAAAGCGTCGTTTCAAGTGCTATCATTGTTCGAAAATGTTGGTCGCTGAGACTTCTCTCGTCAAGAAAAAGCACCAAATCCCTCGTATTATCAACCAAAAAATTGCTCAAAAGTTGATTGAAAAGACCTCTATGACTGATATTACTTATCAGCTGGCCATTTCAACTTCAACTGTCATTCGCAAGCTCAATGACTTTCACTTTAAACATGACTTTAGCCGACTTCCAGAGATTATGTCTTGGGATGTTGAAACAGTCAGGGGAGTGACTGTTTCAATCGGGAGATGAAGATGAGTTTCATTGCACAAGATTTTGACAAGCTCAATATCATCACTGTCCTTGAAGGCAGGACACAAACTATCATCCGAAATCACTTTCTGCGCTGCGATCGAGCTGTTCGTTGTCAGGTGAAAATCATTACGATGGATATGTTTAGCCCTTACTATGACTTGGCTAAACAGCTTCGCTTTCGAATTTCTAGGCTCAGGCTGAAACAGTCTACCAGACTGTTTCACTCCCAAATGCAAAAATTGTATTGGATCGCTTTCACATTGTGCAACACTTAAGCCGTGCTATGAGCCGTGTGCGGGTCCAAATCATGAACCAATTCGATAGAAAATCCCATGAATACAAGGCTATCAAGCGCTACTGGAAGCTCATTCAACAAGAAAGCCGTAAACTCAGCGATAAGAGATTTTATCGCCCTGCTTTTCGTATGCACTTAACGAATAGAGAAATTCTAGACAAGCTTTTGAGCTATTCAGAAGACTTAAAACACCACTATCATCTCTACCAACTCTTGCTTTTTCACTTTCAGAATAAGGAACCCGAGAAATTTTTCGGACTCATTGAGGACAATCTAAAGCTGGTTCATCCTCTTTTTCAGACTGTCTTTAAAACCTTCCTCAAAGATAAAGAGAACATTGTCAACGCCCTTCAACTACCCTATTCTAACGCAAAATTAGAGGCGACTAATAATCTCATTAAACTCATCAAACGAAATGCCTTTGGTTTTCGAAACTTTGAAAACTTCAAAAAAAAGATTTTCATCACTCTGAACATAAAAAAAGAAAGGACAAAATTTGTCCTTTCTCGATCTTAGCTTTTCTTCAATCCACTACAGTTGACAAAGAGCCAAAAAAAGATACTCACTTAAGTATCTTAGTCAATAAATCAATCGGGAAGACAGGATTCGAACCTGCGACACCTTGGTCCCAAACCAAGTACTCTACCAAGCTGAGCTACTTCCCGAGTTAAATAGAAAAAATGCACCCTAGAGGATTCGAACCTCTAACCGCCTGATTCGTAGTCAGGTACTCTATCCAGTTGAGCTAAGGGTGCTCATTATTATATGCCGAGGACCGGGATCGAACCGGTACGATCGTTTCCAATCGCAGGATTTTAAGTCCTGTGCGTCTGCCAGTTCCGCCACCCCGGCCTCTCTAAGCGAACGACGGGATTCGAACCCGCGACCCCCACCTTGGCAAGGTGGTGTTCTACCACTGAACTACGTTCGCATCGACCTCTTCTAGTTCTAATGCCGGCTACATGACTTGAACACGCGACCCTCTGATTACAAATCAGATGCTCTACCAACTGAGCTAAGCCGGCTAATTTCTACTATGCGGGTTAAGGGACTTGAACCCCCACGCCGTTAAGCGCCAGATCCTAAATCTGGTGCGTCTGCCAATTCCGCCAAACCCGCAAATATGACCCGTACTGGGCTCGAACCAGTGACCCATTGATTAAAAGTCAATTGCTCTACCAACTGAGCTAACGAGTCTAAAATAACTTCCGTTATCTTACGGTCCCGACGGGAATCGAACCCGCGATCTTCGCCGTGACAGGGCGACGTGATAACCGCTACACTACGGGACCTATGGGAGTTAACGGGATCGAACCGCTGACCCTCTGCTTGTAAGGCAGATGCTCTCCCAGCTGAGCTAAACTCCCAAAAAGGAAGCCTCTAAACTTCCTATTCTGCTAAGCGACTTCCATATCTCACAGGGGGCAACCCCCAACTACTTCCGGCGTTCTAGGGCTTAACTGCTGTGTTCGGCATGGGTACAGGTGTATCTCCTAGGCTATCGTCACTTAACTCTGAGTAATACCTACTCAAAATTGAATATCTATCAAATAATTAGAAAAACCATACGCTAAGTTTTCTCAGTTACTTTGGATAAGTCCTCGAGCTATTAGTATTAGTCCGCTACATGTGTCACCACACTTCCACTTCTAACCTATCTACCTGATCATCTCTCAGGGCTCTTACTGATATAAAATCATGGGAAATCTCATCTTGAGGTGGGTTTCACACTTAGATGCTTTCAGCGTTTATCCCTTCCCTACATAGCTACCCAGCGATGCCTTTGGCAAGACAACTGGTACACCAGCGGTAAGTCCACTCTGGTCCTCTCGTACTAGGAGCAGATCCTCTCAAATTTCCTACGCCCGCGACGGATAGGGACCGAACTGTCTCACGACGTTCTGAACCCAGCTCGCGTGCCGCTTTAATGGGCGAACAGCCCAACCCTTGGGACCGACTACAGCCCCAGGATGCGACGAGCCGACATCGAGGTGCCAAACCTCCCCGTCGATGTGAACTCTTGGGGGAGATAAGCCTGTTATCCCCAGGGTAGCTTTTATCCGTTGAGCGATGGCCCTTCCATGCGGAACCACCGGATCACTAAGCCCGACTTTCGTCCCTGCTCGAGTTGTAGCTCTCGCAGTCAAGCTCCCTTATACCTTTACACTCTGCGAATGATTTCCAACCATTCTGAGGGAACCTTTGGGCGCCTCCGTTACCTTTTAGGAGGCGACCGCCCCAGTCAAACTGCCCGTCAGACACTGTCTCCGATAGGGATAACCTATCCGGGTTAGAGTGGCCATAACACAAGGGTAGTATCCCAACAACGTCTCCTTCGAAACTGGCGTCCCGATCTCATAGACTCCTACCTATCCTGTACATGTGGTACAGACACTCAATATCAAACTGCAGTAAAGCTCCATGGGGTCTTTCCGTCCTGTCGCGGGTAACCTGCATCTTCACAGGTACTAAAATTTCACCGAGTCTCTCGTTGAGACAGTGCCCAAATCATTACGCCTTTCGTGCGGGTCGGAACTTACCCGACAAGGAATTTCGCTACCTTAGGACCGTTATAGTTACGGCCGCCGTTTACTGGGGCTTCAATTCATACCTTCGCGTTACCGCTAAGCACTCCTCTTAACCTTCCAGCACCGGGCAGGCGTCACCCCCTATACATCATCTTACGATTTAGCAGAGAGCTGTGTTTTTGATAAACAGTTGCTTGGGCCTATTCACTGCGGCTGACGTAAAGTCAGCACCCCTTCTCCCGAAGTTACGGGGTCATTTTGCCGAGTTCCTTAACGAGAGTTCTCTCGCTCACCTGAGGCTACTCGCCTCGACTACCTGTGTCGGTTTGCGGTACGGGTAGAGTATGTTTAAACGCTAGAAGCTTTTCTTGGCAGTGTGACGTCACTAACTTCGCTACTAAACTTCGCTCCCCATCACAGCTCAATGTTATAGATATAAGCATTTGACTCATATCACACCTCACTGCTTAGACAGACACTTCCAATCGTCTGCTTTAGTTAGCCTACTGCGTCCCTCCATCACTACATACTCTAGTACAGGAATATCAACCTGTTGTCCATCGGATACACCTTTCGGTCTCTCCTTAGGTCCCGACTAACCCAGGGCGGACGAGCCTTCCCCTGGAAACCTTAGTCTTACGGTGGACAGGATTCTCACCTGTCTTTCGCTACTCATACCGGCATTCTCACTTCTATGCGTTCCAGCACTCCTCACGGTATACCTTCATCACACATAGAACGCTCTCCTACCATACCTATAAAGGTATCCACAGCTTCGGTAAATTGTTTTAGCCCCGGTACATTTTCGGCGCAGGGTCACTCGACTAGTGAGCTATTACGCACTCTTTGAATGAATAGCTGCTTCTAAGCTAACATCCTAGTTGTCTGTGCAACCCCACATCCTTTTCCACTTAACAATTATTTTGGGACCTTAGCTGGTGGTCTGGGCTGTTTCCCTTTCGACTACGGATCTTAGCACTCGCAGTCTGACTGCCGACCATAATTCTTTGGCATTCGGAGTTTATCTGAGATTGGTAATCCGGGATGGACCCCTCACCCAAACAGTGCTCTACCTCCAAGAATCTCTAATGTCGACGCTAGCCCTAAAGCTATTTCGGAGAGAACCAGCTATCTCCAAGTTCGTTTGGAATTTCTCCGCTACCCACAAGTCATCCAAGCACTTTTCAACGTGCCCTGGTTCGGTCCTCCAGTGCGTCTTACCGCACCTTCAACCTGCTCATGGGTAGGTCACATGGTTTCGGGTCTACGACATGATACTAATGCGCCCTATTCAGACTCGGTTTCCCTGCGGCTCCGTCTCTTCAACTTAACCTCGCATCATATCGTAACTCGCCGGTTCATTCTACAAAAGGCACGCTCTCACCCATTAACGGGCTCGAACTTGTTGTAGGCACACGGTTTCAGGTTCTATTTCACTCCCCTCCCGGGGTGCTTTTCACCTTTCCCTCACGGTACTGGTTCACTATCGGTCACTAGGGAGTATTTAGGGTTGGGAGATGGTCCTCCCAGATTCCGACGGGATTTCTCGTGTCCCGCCGTACTCAGGATACTGCTAGGTACAAAGACTATTTTAAATACGAGGCTGTTACTCTCTTTGGCTGATCTTCCCAAATCATTCTTCTATAATCTTTGAGTCCACATTGCAGTCCTACAACCCCGAAGAGTAAACTCTTCGGTTTGCCCTCCTGCCGTTTCGCTCGCCGCTACTAAGGCAATCGCTTTTGCTTTCTCTTCCTGCAGCTACTTAGATGTTTCAGTTCACTGCGTCTTCCTCCTCACATCCTTAACAGATATGGGTAACAGGTAGTACCTGTTGGGTTCCCCCATTCGGAAATCCCTGGATCATCGCTTACTTACAGCTACCCAAGGCATATCGTCGTTTGTCACGTCCTTCTTCGGCTCCTAGTGCCAAGGCATCCACCGTGCGCCCTTATTAACTTAACCTTATTTTCTGACCTTTCAGTCAGTAACTCTTTTAATACTACAGCGTTTCGGTTTATTTTCTTGTTACTATTTGATATAGATATTCAATTTTCAATGTGCATTACTTGGTGATCTCTCACCAATGGAGCCTAGCGGGATCGAACCGCTGACCTCCTGCGTGCAAAGCAGGCGCTCTCCCAGCTGAGCTAAGGCCCCACAAGACCTCTCAAGACTAAACAAGACCAATGCGCAGTTCCTTATCCTTAGAAAGGAGGTGATCCAGCCGCACCTTCCGATACGGCTACCTTGTTACGACTTCACCCCAATCATCTATCCCACCTTAGGCGGCTGGCTCCTAAAAGGTTACCTCACCGACTTCGGGTGTTACAAACTCTCGTGGTGTGACGGGCGGTGTGTACAAGGCCCGGGAACGTATTCACCGCGGCGTGCTGATCCGCGATTACTAGCGATTCCGACTTCATGTAGGCGAGTTGCAGCCTACAATCCGAACTGAGACTGGCTTTAAGAGATTAGCTTGCCGTCACCGGCTTGCGACTCGTTGTACCAGCCATTGTAGCACGTGTGTAGCCCAGGTCATAAGGGGCATGATGATTTGACGTCATCCCCACCTTCCTCCGGTTTATTACCGGCAGTCTCGCTAGAGTGCCCAACTGAATGATGGCAACTAACAATAGGGGTTGCGCTCGTTGCGGGACTTAACCCAACATCTCACGACACGAGCTGACGACAACCATGCACCACCTGTCACCTCTGTCCCGAAGGAAAGCTCTATCTCTAGAGCGGTCAGAGGGATGTCAAGACCTGGTAAGGTTCTTCGCGTTGCTTCGAATTAAACCACATGCTCCACCGCTTGTGCGGGCCCCCGTCAATTCCTTTGAGTTTCAACCTTGCGGTCGTACTCCCCAGGCGGAGTGCTTAATGCGTTAGCTGCGGCACTAAACCCCGGAAAGGGTCTAACACCTAGCACTCATCGTTTACGGCGTGGACTACCAGGGTATCTAATCCTGTTTGCTCCCCACGCTTTCGAGCCTCAGCGTCAGTTACAAGCCAGAGAGCCGCTTTCGCCACCGGTGTTCCTCCATATATCTACGCATTTCACCGCTACACATGGAATTCCACTCTCCCCTCTTGCACTCAAGTTAAACAGTTTCCAAAGCGTACTATGGTTAAGCCACAGCCTTTAACTTCAGACTTATCTAACCGCCTGCGCTCGCTTTACGCCCAATAAATCCGGACAACGCTCGGGACCTACGTATTACCGCGGCTGCTGGCACGTAGTTAGCCGTCCCTTTCTGGTAAGATACCGTCACAGTGTGAACTTTCCACTCTCACACTCGTTCTTCTCTTACAACAGAGCTTTACGATCCGAAAACCTTCTTCACTCACGCGGCGTTGCTCGGTCAGACTTCCGTCCATTGCCGAAGATTCCCTACTGCTGCCTCCCGTAGGAGTCTGGGCCGTGTCTCAGTCCCAGTGTGGCCGATCACCCTCTCAGGTCGGCTATGTATCGTCGCCTTGGTGAGCCGTTACCCCACCAACTAGCTAATACAACGCAGGTCCATCTGGTAGTGGTGCAATTGCACCTTTCAAACAGTTATCATGCAATAACTGCTATTATGCGGTATTAGCTATCGTTTCCAATAGTTATCCCCCGCTACCAGGCAGGTTACCTACGCGTTACTCACCCGTTCGCAACTCATCCGGAGAAGCAAGCTCCTCCTTCAGCGTTCTACTTGCATGTATTAGGCACGCCGCCAGCGTTCGTCCTGAGCCAGGATCAAACTCTCATTAAAAGTTTGAGTTCTCACTCATTTCTGTCACTGACAGATTTATTGTTTTTTTCATTGTTCAGTACTATAACCTTTGTTATAGTGCCCTGCACATTGGTTCGTCTTGTTCAGTTTTCAAAGGTCTTTGTCACTCAATCTCTCTCAAGCGACAACTATATTAGTATATCACAGCTGTTGACCTATGTCAACACTTTTTTGAAACTTTTTTTACTTTTTTCGTCCCTGCGATACACACATAGTCCGTACGGGATTCGAACCCGTGTTACCGCCGTGAAAAGGCGGTGTCTTAACCCCTTGACCAACGGACCTTGAGCTTTTCAACTCTTTCTATTATACCTACTTTTCAAACTTTGTCAAGGGATTTTTTGCCTATTTTCAGTTTATCTAAAATCACTCAATACCACTCTTAATTCTCCTAGAAGTGCCTTGCGTCCTTTGAAACATTCTCCTCCCATCAGACGTTCTAGTTGTTCTTGTTTTTCTTTCCCCTGACTTGCCTTGTAATTCTTTAGAAGCTCATGAAAGAGATAATAATCATCCAGTCTCAGTCCTTTTTCTCCTAGGCGATGGCTGATTTCACTCACCTCCTCATAAGGCTCTTTGTCGAAACGGCGCTTGTGACTTTCCTGTTTACGGATGTAGTCTAGGATGCGATTGCGGAATTTGGTTTTAAAGCACACATATAATCGGCGACGTTCACCAACTAGTAACTCTGGATGGTGACTGACCAGCTCATACAGGCACATCATCCCCTCCTGGTCCCAGTCCTCTTTCTCCCACAGATGTAAATGGTATTCTTTGCGGCACTTATGGACAATCCCCTTGCTTTCTTCGTATAGTTCTTTCAGATTCATAGACCTCTCCTTTCTGCATTTAGTTTAACAAAATGCATCAAGCCTTTGATCTACTTCTCCTCTTCTGTACTTCTCGCTACCTCAACTGCATACAAAAAGAGAGGCCCTGCCTCTCTGGGTTATAATTCTGCAATTTGGTTGAGATTCACTTCTGCAATCGTGTCATTACCAAACATAGAGATAATCATCTTCACTTTGTTGTTATCAATTTCAGTAATTTTACCTGTATAGTCTGCAAAAGCGCCATCAATGATGCGGACTGTCTGGCCGACTTCAACGTCAATATCAAACTCTTGAACGGTTTGTCCCATAGAAACCAGAATATCACGGATTTCCTGTTCCAATAGCGGAGTTGGTTTTGATCTGTTCCCGTGTGAGCCGACGAATCCTGTTACGTTAGGTGTGTTTCGAACAACGAACCACGCTTCATCGGTCATGACCATTTCTACAAGGACATAACCTGGAAAGCGATTCTCTTCGACTTCCTTTTTCTTTCCATTTTTCTCAACTTGCACGGTTTGTGTTGGAATCTCAACACGTAGAATATTATCCAACATGTTATATGTTTGCGCACGTTGCAATAGATTTTCTTTTACCTTATTTTCATAGCCAGAATAAGTTTGTAGAACAAACCATCCCTTGTCAAAACTATCCATGATATTTCCTTTCATACATAATAGAAGAAAGCCAGCAGAAGTCTTCCGCTTTTCTTCTAAAAAATGTTAATAAATCGAATCAAACCTGAAACAATCAACTGGTCAAAAATGTAAATGATAACCACAAAGAAGGCTGTGTATTCCATAATTGAGCGAAAATCTCTCCAGCTTTCTTTGCGAGTCGGCCATGTTGTTTCCTTAAGAAGTTTAAAAATATCCTTAATAAAACCCATCGTTCTCTCCTATCTCGTTTCTCTATGTGTCGTATATTTTCCACAATGTCTACAAAATTTATTTACTTCTAGTCGTGTTGGCTTGGGGTTCCCACTAATTTTAATCGAATAATTTCTTGAACCGCAAACTGCACAAGCTAGGCTTGCTTTTTTTAGTGCCATAACGCCTCCATCTTATCTATTATAACAAGAAACCTAGGCTTTGACAAGCCTCTTAACGAAAGAGATTGACGAAAGAGTCCCAGATTGTCTGGGCTTTTTCTTTTATCTTTGCATCCGAAATCGCACGTCCTGCTTCATCTACAAGATTTTGTGCACGACTACGAATATCTCCTATCGGGTCCTCAGACTGGTTTGCCTCATTTTCAACAACCTGCTTTTTCGTATTTTCTGGTTCAATACCATTTTGTTTATAAGCATTCTCAACTGTAAAAGTGCTACCTGGAGTGTATGGCAAAATGGTATTAGCCATACTTCTAAAGACATGGGCTGCTCCATTCGAGGTCGAACCTGCTAGATAATGGTTCTCATCCGTCGTCGGGAAGCCGAGCCAGTGGGTAATTACCACATCTGGAGTATAGCCAATCACCCACTGGTCACTAGTATATACTGAATTAAAAGCAGCCTCAGTAGTACCTGTCTTTCCAGCCATAACATAATCTGTTGGCGATGAACTAATTCCTGTACCATTGGTAAATGTCCCTAGCATCATGCTGGTCATTTTATCGGCTACCGACTTATCAATTACTCGTTTTTGAGAATTTTTATGACTCTTGATGACCTGACCACTGGCATTTTCAATACGAGTGATGAAATGTGCTTCAGGCATTAGACCTCCATTAGCAAAGGCTGCATAGGCTTGCGCCATCTGGAGAGGATTCGTCTCCACACCTCCACCAAGAGCAACTCCAAGAACTCGGTCAACTTTTTCCATATTCAGGCCAAATCTCTCCCCAGCGTCAAAAGCTTTGTCAATACCTAATTCATTTACAGTCGCAACTGCTGGTAGGTTGAGTGATTCCGCCAAAGCCTGATACATAGGTACTTCTGGAGATGTCTTAATACCCGCATAGTTGTCTACTTGATAACTGTCATATTGCATGGTGTGGTTGTCCAGTTGCTTGTTCAGAGTCCATCCGGCTTCCACAGCTGGAGTATAAACCACTAAAGGTTTGATAGTTGAACCCGGGCTACGCTTAGACTGAGTGGCATAGTTGAAATTACGGAATCCTGATTTGTCATCACCAGCTACGCGACCGACAACTCCACGCACCCCACCTGTTTTAGGCTCTAGAGCAACACTACCTGATTCAGCATGCGTTCCGTCTTCTGCTGTTGGAAATAGGGAAGTGTTTTCGTAAATAACCTGCATGTTTGCTTGGTAGTTTTGGTCAAGTTCCGTATAGATTCGATAGCCGTTGTTGACAATCTCTTCTTCTGTGAGATTGTACTTGGAAACTGCTTCGTTGACAACTGCATCAAAATAGGATGGATAACGATAATCAGAAATTTTACCCTCATACTTATCTTGCAGTTGAGAAGCCATATCTACTCCAGCTGCTTCGGTCTCTTGATTTTTATCAATATAGCCCGCTGCAACCATATTTTGCAAAACAGTATCCCTACGGTTGGTCGAAGTCTCAACAGAATTTAATGGATTATACAATTCTGGTCCCTTGAGCATACCTGCTAGAGTCGCCGCCTGATCAAGCGTTAGTTGTGAAGCCGATACGCCGAAATATTTCTTACTTGCATCTTCAACACCCCATACCCCATTCCCGAAGTAGGCGTTATTGAGATACATAGTAAGGATTTGCTCCTTGCTGTATTTCTTTGTCAATTCTAAGGCCAGGAAAAACTCCTTGGCCTTTCGTTCAACGGTTTGGTCCTGAGACAAATAGGCATTTTTTGCCAACTGTTGAGTGATGGTGGAGCCCCCTCCAGAACGACCCGCTGTGATAATAGCTAGAAAGAAACGACCGTAGTTAATCCCATCATTTTTATAAAAGGAACGGTCCTCTGTCGCGACGACAGCATTTTGCAAGTCTTTGCTGATACCTGCCAGCTCAACATAGGTTCCCTTTTGACCTGATAGGGCCCCCGCCTCTTTTTCTTCGCGGTCAAAAATCAGAGTTCGCGTTTTCAAGGCATTTTGCAAGTCATTGACATTGGTAGACTTGGCTATTGCAAATAGGTAGGTTCCTACGAGCAAACCTGCACTTAACCCTAAAATGATGACGATTTTTGTCAGATGATAACGACGCCAAAATTTCCGAATTGGGCCTACTTGGGACAATTTTTTTCTATCGCTCCGTGAACGACGCATGCTAGTAGAATCAGACTCCGCCGATTCACTCGTTTCTTTTTTAAAGAGAGAAAGGAACTTCTCAAATAATTTATCTAATTTCATGCGTTTATTTTATCATCTTCACCATAGGAACTCAAGAATTTAGCTATTCCCTATCCAAATAGGGCTTTTTTTGTTACAATATCTGTATGCAATTCACATTTACATTACCCAAATCCTTGCATCAAATGACGGTCAAACAATTTCTAGAGGAACAGCTCCTCATTCCTAGAAAAATCCGTCATTTTTTGAGAATAAAGAAGAACATCTTAATTAATCACGAAGAAGTTCACTGGAACGAGATGGTGAAGCCAGGGGATATTTGCCAATTGACTTTTGACGAGGAGGATTACCCCTCAAAGAAAATCCTCTGGGGCAACCCAGACCTTGTTCAGGAGATTTACCAAGACCAACATCTCATTGTTGTCAACAAACCCGAAGGCATGAAAACACACGGTAATCAACCAGATGAAATTGCCCTGCTCAACCATGCCTCTGCCTACGTCGGCCAAACCTGTTATGTCGTTCATCGCCTGGATATGGAAACAAGCGGTTTAGTGCTTTTTGCTAAAAATCCTTTTATCCTACCCATTCTCAATCGTTTGTTGGAGAAAAAGGAAATCGCTCGCGAGTACTGGGCACTCGTAGAAGGACGAGTAGAGAGTAAAGAACTTATCTTCCGAGATAAAATTGGTCGCGATCGACACGATCGCAGAAAACGAGTCGTAGATCCCAAAAATGGACAACATGCTGAAACACAGATAAGTCGATTAAAACAATTTCCAAATAAGACTTCTCTGGTTCGTTGCAAACTAAAGACAGGTCGAACCCATCAAATCCGTGTTCACCTTTCTCACCATAACTTCCCTATCTTGGGTGATCCTCTCTATAATAGTAAATCAAAAACAAGTCGGCTTATGCTCCATGCCTTTCGACTTTCCTTTACCCATCCACTTACTTTAGAAAAGTTAAGTTTCACTGCCCTTTCTGATACATTTGAAAGAGAATTAAAAAAGAATGGATGACCGCTAAATCATCCATTTTGTTTTATCTAAAAATAGAAAAAGCAAGACCAAAAGGCCTTACTTTTTTATCGACTCAGGAATTATTTAGCGATTTTTGCAAAGTATTCAAGAGTACGAACAAGTTGTGCAGTGTATGACATTTCATTGTCGTACCATGATACAACTTTAACCAATTGTTTACCGTCAACATCAAGAACTTTAGTTTGAGTTGCGTCAAACAATGAACCGTAAGACATACCTACGATATCTGAAGATACGATTGGATCTTCTGTGTAACCGTATGATTCGTTTGAAGCTGCTTTCATAGCTGCGTTCACTTCATCAACAGTAACGTTCTTTTCAAGAACTGCTACCAACTCAGTAACTGATCCAGTCGGAGTTGGAACGCGTTGTGCAGAACCGTCAAGTTTACCGTTCAATTCTGGGATTACCAAGCCGATAGCTTTAGCAGCACCAGTTGAGTTAGGAACGATGTTAGCAGCACCAGCGCGAGCACGGCGAAGGTCACCACCACGGTGTGGTCCGTCAAGGATCATTTGGTCACCAGTGTAAGCGTGGATAGTAGTCATCAATCCTTCAACAACACCGAAGTTGTCTTGGAGAGCTTTAGCCATTGGAGCCAAGCAGTTTGTAGTACATGAAGCACCTGAGATAACTGTTTCAGTACCGTCAAGAACGTCGTGGTTAGTGTTAAATACAACTGTTTTAACGTCGTTTCCACCAGGAGCAGTGATAACAACTTTTTTAGCCCCACCAGCGTGCAAGTGTTTTTCAGCTGCTGCTTTCTTAGCAAAGAAACCAGTTGCTTCAAGAACGATTTCTACACCGTCGTTAGCCCAGTCGATTTGTTCTGGATCACGTTCAGCAGAAACTTTAACGAATTTACCGTTAACTTCAAATCCGCCTTCTCTAACTTCTACAGTACCGTCGAAACGACCTTGAGTTGTGTCGTATTTCAACAAGTGTGCAAGCATAACTGGATCTGTAAGGTCGTTGATGCGAGTAACTTCAACACCTTCTACGTTTTGGATACGGCGGAAAGCAAGACGACCGATACGTCCGAAACCGTTAATACCAACTTTAACTACCATTAGTGATTTCCTCCTTATGAAAATCCTGAAAATTTTATTGTGAAAAGAGTAACTTGAATCACTACAAATCACCTTTCAACATCATTATTATATAACTATTTAAGTAGAATTGCAAGTACGGGCGTTGTTTTTCTACTTTTCAATTTCCTTCATTCACCTAAGCTTTTATTTCTAGGCCCTTCTATCCTATCCGCATAATCTTCTCTTCTCATAGTTCAACTCTAACTTCAGAAATAGGACTATGAAAAGAGACAGGATTTCTCCTGCCTCTAGGCTGATAAACGATTATTTACGACGTCCTGGACGTTCTGCATAGCCATAGTAAGCATCTGCCATGATTTCTTCCATGTCAGCTACCATTGGCAAGCGTGGGTTAGCAGGTGAACATTGGTCTTCATAAGCAAGCAAGGCGATTTCATGCAAGCTGTCTTTCCAAGCTTTTTCATCGATTCCTTGGTCTTTGAAGTTCATCTTGATACCTACTGCAACACCAAGGTCGTAAACAGCTTTAGCGTATGCTTCAACTGCTTCTTCTGGAGTTGAGTGAGGCAAGCCAAGCATTTTCGCGATGTCTTGGAATTTCTCATCAGCTTTCCAGTAGTTGTATTTAGGCCATGTAGTTGTCTTAGATGGGCGAGTTCCGTTGTAACGGATAACGTATGGAAGCAAGATTGCGTTTGTACGTCCGTGAACAGTATGGTGAACACCACCAATCTTATGAGCCATTGAGTGGCTCATACCAAGGAAGGCATTGGCAAAGGCCATACCAGCCATTGTAGACGCATTATGCATTTTCTCACGTGCTTCTGGATCAGCCGTCTTAACAGATTTTTCCAACCATTCAAAGACAAGTTTGATTGTTTGAAGCGCAATACCGTCTGTGTAGTCGTTGGCAAAGTTTGAAGTATAAGCTTCAGTAGCATGAGTCAAGACGTCCATACCAGTGTCAGCTGCGATGAAGTCTGGAACTGATTCAACCAAAGCAGGGTCAACAATCGCAATAGTTGGTGTCAATGAGTAGTCAGCCAATGGGTATTTGCGGTTGTTTTTCTTGTCAGAGATAACGGCAAATGGTGTTACTTCTGAACCTGTACCTGAAGTTGTTGGGATACCAATGTACTTCGCTTTCTTACCAAGTGATGGGAAGCGGAAGGCACGTTTACGGATATCCATGAATTTTTGAACCAAGTCACGGAAGTCGATTTCTGGTTGTTCGTAGAAGAGCCACATCACTTTAGCCGCGTCCATTGGAGAACCACCACCAAGAGCGATGATTGTGTCTGGTTCAAATGCTTTCATCACTTCAGCACCACGTTCTACAGTTGTGATGTCTGGATCTGGTTCAACATCTGAGAAGACTTGGATGGTTACACGGTTGTTACGTGCGTTCAATTGATCAATAACACGTTGAACAAAGCCAAGTTTTTCGATAGATTTGTCTGTAACGATCATAACGCGTTCAATATCTTCACAAGTTTGAAGGTATTGGATAGAATTGCGTTCGAAGTAAATTTTTGAAGGAACTTTAAACCATTGCATATTATTTCTACGTTTCCCTACTTTCTTGATGTTTAGAAGGTTAATAGCGCTCACGTTATCACCAACTGAGTTGCGTCCGTATGAACCACATCCAAGTGTCAATGATGGGATGAAGGCATTGTATACGTCACCGATACCACCGAAAGTAGATGGAGAGTTCCAGATAATACGCATTGCTTTGATTTCTGTACCAAAGCGTTTAGCAAGAGCTTCGTCTTTTGTATGGATGGCCGCTGAGTGACCAAGTCCGTTAAACTCAACCATTTGACGTGCTTTTGTAAGACCGTCTTCTGTATCTTCAGCTTTTAGGACAGCGATAACTGGTGACAATTTTTCACGAGTCAATGGTTCTTTTGGTCCTACTTCTGCACATTCTGCAGCCAAGATGTTTGTTCCTTCTGGAACGCTGAATCCTGCTTGTTCTGCAATCCATGCAGCTGGTTTACCAACGATGTTTGCATTTAGTTTAGCGCCTGCACAGTTTTTGCTGTTTGCTTTCACGCCAAAACAGAATTCTTCAAGAAGTGCTTTTTCTTTTTTGTTTACAAAGTAAGTGTGGTATGATTTGAATTCTTCTACAAATTCGTCATACACTTCTTTATCAATGATAACCGCTTGCTCTGATGCACAGACCATACCATTATCAAATGATTTAGACATGACGATATCATGAGCAGCTTGACGGAGGTCAGCAGATTTTTCTACATAAGCAGGAACGTTTCCGGCACCTACCCCAAGAGCTGGTTTCCCACATGAGTAAGCCGCCTTAACCATAGCATTACCACCAGTTGCAAGGATAGTTGCAACACCTTCGTGGTTCATAAGCGCTCCAGTTGCTTCCATAGATGGTTGAGTAATCCATTGAACACAGTTTTCAGGTGCTCCAGCTGCGATAGCTGCATCACGAACAATTTGTGCTGCGTGAGCAGAAGATTCTTGAGCTGATGGGTGGAAAGCAAACACGATTGGATTACGTGTTTTCAAAGCAATCAATGATTTGAAAATAGCTGTTGATGTTGGGTTCGTTGTTGGAGTGACACCACACACTACACCGACAGGTTCTGCAATCTTAGTCAATCCTGTAACGGGATCATCTTCGATAACTCCAACAGTTTTAACACCACGCATATTATTCACAACGTGCTCACAGGCAAAAAGGTTTTTTGTAGCCTTGTCTTCAAATACACCACGACCAGTTTCTTCAACTGCGTGTTGAGCGAGGATACCGTGCGCATCAAGTGCTGCCACTGACGCTTTTGCCACAATGTAGTCAACTTGTTCTTGGTTCAACTTGCGCATTTCATCAAGCGCAACCAAGGCTTTTTTCACGAGTCCATCAACATGCTTTTCAGCAGCGAGTTGTTTTTCCTCAGGTGTTAACGTTTTTTTATCAGCCATATCGTCCTCCATAGCCTTCAAGGATTTAATCCTTTGTTAATTTTTTCACAATTTTATTATAACTCTTTTTTTATTCTTTGTAAACCGTTTCATAAGCATTTCACAAAGAAATTTTATGAGTTTGTGAATTTTTTCTCAACCTACCTGTGCAATAGAGTTTTATCTGGATGATTGTGAAATTATGAAAAATATTTTTTTATTTCACAAAGTTTTTTCTAGTTGATAGTTATTTACCGAACTTAATCACAGAAAGCGCTTTCTTTCTTGCTTTTAAAAATAGCCTCCTCATCTGGAGACTACTGTTTTTGTTGGAAAACTCCTTGTTTAAAGCTTCCTTCATAGATAACTTCTTGCTCTGTCGTCAACTTTCCTTGACCTTCAGCCTGGCCATTTACAAAATCACCTTCGTATTTCCAGCCAGATTTGGACTGGAAGGTTCCTTTACCATTGAAGGCCCCATTGTTGAACTCACCTGTGTATTGGTCCCCATTTTCAAAGGTCATGGTTCCTTGACCATTCATTTTCCCTCGTACCAGGGTACCATCATAAACAAGTGCACCACCATCAAGTGTCAGGACACCCTTTTTGGGTGTATTTAGTAGAAATACCGAGATGGCACAGATAGCGATTAGAAGGACTGTTGCAATCTCTACACGTGGGCGAGTTAGATAAACTCGATATTTTTCGAAGATTTCTTTAAGCTTTTCCATTGTCACTCTCATTTTCTAATCGATCTAGCCAGCTTTTACAGCCACTTGTGATGCGAGCATAGGTTTCCTCAAAATCTCCTGTATACCAAGGATCTGGAACACTTTCAGATGCAAAAGGGTAGATCTTATGCTGCAATTCCTGAGGACACATTTGATGCAGATCTGAAACGTTTGAAGCATCCATACCGATAATGTAATCAAACGACTCAAAGTCTTCTCTGCCAATCTGAAGCGATGTTTTGTCTTTGTCATACGGGATCCGATATTGCTGGAAAATTCCTTGCGTTCCCTTATGAATCGGATTGCCATGTTCCCAAGATGACGTTGCTCGACTCTCAACTTGGTAGTCACTCGTCATGGACTTCATCACAAACTCTGCCATGGGGCTGCGGCAAATATTTCCTAGGCAAACAAATACTATTTTTTTCATCCCTTTTCCTCTCATCTCATAGAAAAACGGGAGTGATAGGATCCCGTTTTATTCTTCAATTGCTCCACTTTCGTCGATAACTGCTCCTTCTGGTGTCACAGCTTCTTTGAGTGGCAACACTGTCTTGATAGCAGCTAATTCAAAAGTCAAATAAACACCATCTACGTCTAGTACGATTGTTCGTTTCTCAGTATCTACTTCATCCACTGTTCCGTAGAGTCCACCAATTGTAATGACTTCATAGCCTTTTTGAAGCTTGTTCAAGCTTTCCATACGCTTTTGAGCTTGTTTCTTTTGAGAACGTTGCATAAAGAACATCAAGGCCATCATCCCTACAAGCATGATTAAGAAAGTAATATTTGGATCCATTGTTTTCTCCTTTGTATTTTACATAGGACTACTATATCAAATTTCAACTACTTTTACAAGGTTGTGCCTTGTTTTATGGCAATAAAAAAATCAGAGTTTTCACTCTGATTTCTGCGATTATTTCAAGTTTTGAACGACTTTTACAAGATTTTCGACAGTAAAGCCATGTTCTGCCAATACTTTTGGTGCTGGGGCAGATGCTCCGAAGGTATCAATACCTAGAACTGCACCATCAAGACCAACATATTTGTACCAGTTTTGAGTTGCTCCCATTTCGACTGCAACACGACGACGAACTGCATTTGGAAGAATTTCTTCCTTGTAAGCTGCGTCTTGTGCGTCAAAGACATCTGTAGATGGCATGCTGACTACACGGACTTTTGCGCCTTGACTAGCCAATTCTTTGGCAGCTGCGACAGCGAGATTGACCTCTGAACCTGTTGCGATCAAGATGGTATCAAAGTCTGCTGCGTTTTCATAGACAACATAGGCACCTTTTGCAACCTTATCAAAGTCTGTTCCTTCTTCGACAGTCAAGTTTTGACGTGTCAAGACAAGGGCAGTTGGTGTTTTCTCACTCGTCACTGCAAGGTACCAAGCTGCTTGAGTTTCACGCGCATCTGCTGGGCGAAAAACATTTAGATTTGGCATAGCACGAAGACCTGCTAAGTGTTCAACTGGTTCGTGAGTTGGACCATCCTCACCAACCGCAATAGAGTCATGGGTGAAGACATAAGTCACAGGAAGTCCTTGTAAGGCTGACAAGCGGACAGCTGCTTTCACATAGTCAGAGAAGACGAAGAAAGTACCACCGTATACACGAAGTCCACCGTGAAGAGCCATCCCGTTCAAGATCGTTCCCATTGCAAATTCACGAACACCAAACTGAATGTTTCGATTCAAGCGATTAGCGTCGTCTTGAAGTCCGTCCGTTTTGATATAAGTCATGTTTGAGTGAGCAAGGTCAGCTGATCCACCTAGGAAGGTTGGTAGCTTAGCTGCTACAACATTCAAGGCATCCTGACTCGAGTTACGAGTTGCTTGAGAAAATCCATTTTCTAAGGCTGGGAAGTCTGCTGGAGTTACCTCAACTGGGTCACGCCCATCAATGATGGCTTCAACTTCTGCTGCAAGTTCGGGATAAGCTTCTTTATAATCAGCAACTACTTTTGTCCAAGCTTCGTAAGCAGACGCGCCACGATCTGCAACATTTTCTTTAAAATCAGCATAAACTTGCTCTGGGATTTCAAATGGTTCATAGTCCCAACCGAGCGCTTGGCGAGTTGCTGCAGTTTCATCTTCTCCAAGAGGGGCACCGTGTACCGCATTAGTTCCTTGTTTGTTTGGAGAACCGTATCCAATCACAGTCTTCACTTCAATCAAAGATGGTTTGCCTGAAGCTTTGGCTGATTCGATAGCAGCATGGATTGCTTCCAAGTCTGTTCCATCTTCAACCAAGGCTGTATGCCAACCGTAGGCGTTGTAACGGTCACGAACACTTTCTGTAAAGGAATCCTTTGTCTCACCATCCAAGTTAATGTCATTTGAATCATAAAGAACAACCAACTTGTCGAGTTTTTGCAAACCTGCGTATGAAGCTGCCTCGCTTGAAACACCTTCCATCAAATCTCCGTCGCCACAGATAACGTAAGTATAGTGGTCAAAGATATTATATCCTTCGCGGTTATATTTGGCCGCAAGGAAACGTTCTGCTTGGGCAAAACCAGTAGCAGTAGAAATCCCTTGTCCTAGAGGACCAGTTGTCGCATCAACCCCTGCAGTATGGCCAAATTCTGGGTGACCTGGCGTTTTAGAACCCCATTGGCGGAAGTTCTTGACTTCATCCATGCTGACATCTTCAAAACCAGAAAGGTGAAGAAGGGCATAAAGAAGCATAGAACCGTGACCTGCTGAAAGAATAAAACGGTCGCGGTTAATCCAGTTTGGTTGAGCTGGATTGATGCGAAGTTGTTTTGTAAAGAGGCTATAAGCCATTGGAGCAGCCCCCATAACCACCCCTGGGTGACCTGAGTTTGCTTTGTTGATGGCGTCAATACCTAGAAAACGAATTGCATTAACAGATAGATTTGACATAGAATTTCCTTTCTCTTTGAGGTGATTAATGAATCACACATCCTATCCTACTATTATATGAAAAAATGCATAGAATAGCAATTAAACAATTTGAGCTCCTCTAGTACATTTGATTTGTCTATCCTCTCGTCACCTCATAGTAAGGAAGCAAGCGCGTATAAGCATCTTCTAGCTTATCCAATATCACTTCTACTGACTGATTTTCAATGAAGGAAACATCTGACTTGACCAAAACTTTACGGAATTCCTGACTTCTCACCTTCTCTCGTAAAGTACGACGATTTTCTTCTGTAGCTTCTACCTTTTGACTCTGGTCGTCGGTATATGCTAGATAATACATTCCTTCTACCGGTGGAATATCTAAAACCTTGGCTTGTTTGCCCAGAGTCTGCTCATCCTTCTTGCGCTCGATGAAACTGACTTCTAAGGAAATTCCAAAGTCAGCGGATGTTCCATACAAACGCAAGGCCATCATAGGTTCTGTCATTTCTCCGTCTCTCTGTAGATAGGCCCAGAAATGTGGTCGTAAGCGCTGCGCTTTATTCATCCACTGACTAGTTTGTTGCAGTTGCCATTCTGGATGCTTTTCTTGGAAGGCCTTGGCTAGGTTCGTAAAAGCCTTGCGAGCCTCCTGCCCTTTGTGGCGCAACGCCAGCATCTTCTCTCGCTCATCTCCAGCTTTATCTGGATTACGGTACTGGATTTCTGCGTAAGATAGATAGTTTCTGATTGTTTCCAACATTTGTCTCTTCTCCCTTTTTCTAACAAAAAATCAGGACAAGCCTGATTTTATTTATTCTGTGTCTACGACTACATAGCGATTTGGCTCATCACCCTCAGAATAACTCGTCACGCCATCCATGCGTGAAATAATGCGATGAATAATCTTGCGTTCGCTATTCGACATTGGATCTGTTTGTTGGCTTCGACCTTCTTCTAGAACGCGAGTCGCCAATTTTTGTGCATAGGTTTGCAACACTTCTGCACGGTGTTCAACGTAATCATTGACGTTGATTGTGATATAGAAAGTTCTTGAATAGCGATTGTAGAGGTAGTTTTGTGCCAAAAGCTGAAGTGCTTTCAATACTTTTCCGTGGTAGCCGATAATACGACCTGGTTCATTTGTGTCAATTTGAAGATTGATGGTGCGGCGATTGTAATCGCTTGAAATCGTCCCTTCAACATCCATATCATCCACAATGGTTTGAACATAGTTAGCCACTTGAGCTGCTACTTGTTCGATGTCATAACTCGGCTCCACCTTCAAACCTAGATCTTCCAAAGACTGGCTTTCTACCGATTCTGACACAGATACAAATTCTTCACACTCTGCTGGGGCTTCCACTCCAGCATCTCCTGTCTGCAATTCATTTAAAATCGCGATGTGACCTGTTTCTTCTAAGATCGTGCTAGCATGTTTCTCATTTTTCAAGATTTCAGCCTTGATTTCATCAGAAACACCCTGACCTTCCTCTTCTATTTTTTTAATCGCCTCAACAACATGACCAAGATCAACTGTAGCCTCTGTTACTGTCTTAACAGGTTCGTTTTGTTCATTGATTTCTTTCGGAACACCTTTTACAGCTTGTTGATTGGCCTTAATCACAGTCGTCTCACTAATCGCCTCAATATCAACTTGAGCTGGGTTTTTCCCAAATAAGCCTAAAAAACCTTTCTTCTCTTTGGACACGACCTTGATGTGAGTCTTCATTCTCGGAATACCTAACTCTTTCAATCCTTTCTGGATTGCTTCTTCAACAGTTGAACCTGTAAATAATACCATTATCAGATTCCTCCTTATTATTTCGTTTTCTGAGCCTTTTTCTTGGCTTTTCTTTTTCTATTTTCCAAATCTTTTTTAGCTTGTACTTCCGCCTCACGCGCTGCAATAATCTTAAAAGGATTATTTAAGAAGTAAGTTTGCAAAACTTGATAAGCATTGGATACTGCCCAGTACAAGGCTACGCCACTAGGTGAAGAGATGGCAAAGATAAAGATCAGTACAGGCATCCCGTACATCATCCCTGTCATAGCTCCACTTCTTTCAGGTAAAGCCTTATTCGATAACCAGCTACTTAAGAAGGTAAAGACTGCTGCCAAAATCGGAAGGATAAAGCTTGTGTCTACTCCCCCAAGGTTCACCCACAAAAAATGCCCTGTTTTCAAAAAGTCTACTCGAGTCAAGGCTTGGAAGAGAGCCAAGAGAACCGGCATTTGAATCAAAATCGGCCAGAGAGAAGAAGAGTGTTTGACCCCTAATTCTTTATAGACCTTCCGCATCTCCTGATCCAGCTTGGTTCTACTTTCCATATCACGACCTGGATATTGTTCTTGCAGAGCCTTGATGCGTGGTTGAGCCTCTTGCATTTTTCTAGAGGCCACCATCTGAGTCTGAAAGACTGGTAATAGAATCGTACGAATCAGGATCGTAAAGAGGATAATCCCCACTCCGATACTAATGTCAAAGGACAAGAAGCGGATGATTTCAGCAAAAAAATAGACAAATTTACTCCATATATCTGTAGAATCTGCTGCAACATCGCTTGTCCCACAGGCTGTCATGATAAATAGGGACAGCCCCAGCAAACTAGTCAACTGTAGTTTCTTTTTCACTCCTAATTCCTTCCCGGTAAATCTTTGATAACTTTAATACGTGGAGTAGATTTTTCTCCATTTCTGCATAATCCAAGCCTTCAACCCCTTTTCGAGCAATTACGACAAAATCAACGTTATCAGCTAACTGCTCCCTTACACTTAGCAAAATGTGTCGAATCCGTCTTTTAATTTGATTTCTGGTGACTGCATTCCCTAATTTCTTACTGACGGACAGCCCTACTCGAAAATGACTTTTCTGATTTTCCAATTGGTAGACAACAAATTTACGATTAGCAAAACTTGTTCCATCCGTGAAAATAGCCTTAAAATCTTTCTCTCTTTTTACACGAAAGCTTTTCTTCAAAACTCAACTCCATCTATTAAATTACTACTATTATACCATAAATTTCAAAAAAGCCAATAATGACAAGGTTTTAGACTGTTTTAACAACAAAAAGTTGGGAAAATTTATCTCCCAACTCCTTTTTATTGTCTCTTACCTTGTAATTTTATTCAGTTCATCTTACTTTTTCAAGCGTTCAACGTCACGAGCGATGACCAATTCTTCATCAGTCGGGATGACTAAGACACGAACTTTAGCAGCTTCTGTTGAGATATCTCCTGTAGCGCCAAAGACATTCTTTTCAGGATCCACATCACAACCAAACCAAGAAATGCCTTCAATAACCATCTGACGAATCGTTACAGAATTTTCTCCAATTCCAGCTGTAAAGATAATGGCATCTGCACCGTTCAAAACTGCCAAATACTGACCAATATACTTTTGGATACGATCCACAAAAATCTCATTTGCCAGCTGCGCTTTCTCGTCACCTGTACGCATAGCTTCGTGAATATCACGCATATCGCTTGATCTCTCAGAAACACCCAAAAGTCCTGACTCACGATTGAGAATTCGACTGATATCCTCTGGTGTATTGAAGTCATCTGTATGTTGCATTAAATAGGGGATAATTGCCGGATCAATATCACCTGTACGAGTCCCCATCATAATACCACCAAGTGGAGTGAATCCCATGGATGTATCAACAGACTGACCGCCTTTGACAGCTGTAATAGAACCACCATTTCCAATATGACAAGTAATCAATTTCAACTCTTCTAGTGGTCGACCCAAAATTTTTGCTGCTTCTCCCGCCACAAACTGATGACTTGTCCCATGGGCACCATACTTACGAACTTTATTTTCAGTGTAGTATTTGTTTGGAAGAGGGTAACGATAGGCTTTCTCTGGCATGGTTGTATGGAATGATGTATCAAAAACAACAACGCTGGTAATATCTGGAAGCAACTCCTTGAAGGCACGAATTCCTGCCGCGTTGGCTGGATTGTGAAGAGGAGCCAAGAGTCCCAATTCCTCAACTTTTTCTAACACATCTCCCTCAACGACTGTTGATTCCTTGAAATATTCACCACCAGCCACGACACGGTGCCCGACACCAGTAATTTCATCATAACCTTTGATAATGTCAAAACGAATCAAATCATCTAATAAAATTTTAACAGCTTGTGTGTGATCTTCAATATCAAGAATTTGTTGTTCAGAACGGCCGTCGAATTTTACAGTTGAGATAGAGTCCTTCAAGCCAATACGTTCAATCAAGCCTTTCGCTAATACTATTTCTTCTGGCATTTGGTAAAGTTGCCATTTCAAACTCGAGCTTCCTGCATTGATTGCAATTGTTTTAGTCATAACATGATACCTCTTTTAAGCGTTTTCAACTATTATAACAAAATTTACCTTACATTTCAGTACCTTTGCTCCATTTTTGAAAATTTTCTTTGAATTTCAATAGTGCAGCTGGATCTTGCAGACTGGTCAAAGGATAGACAAATGGTTCTATTTCCTTGTCTCTTTTCTTCTGTAAGACAAAAATACTTTTAGCTTGGCTTGCAGTTGAGAAAATATCCTCTGGCAGAGCGATGATAGCAGCCAGACTCACTTCGTCTTTGAGCCAACCTTTTAACAAATCACTTTGAGGACTGGTCAACAAGTCGCTCGGAGCTAGAAAAATAGCATAGCCATCTGACTTGAGGTACTTGAGGCCTTGCTCCATCAGCAAATGATGGGCATAGGTATGTTCTTGGCTAGAAGCCACTTGATAGCGTGAAGCGATGGCATCGTCTGGGTAATAGCCAACAGGCAAGTCGCTAATGACCACATCGCTTTCTTTAAGCATTTGCGGACGAACGGCATCACCTTGGACAAATCCTGCCTGCAAACCGATCACATCTGCCATACTAGCCGCCAAATCAATCAGCAAATCATCCACTTCAATTCCCAAGTAATCTACTTTTTTAGCAAGAGATATCAAGAAAGTAGCACCCAGAATTCCCATTCCAGAACCTATTTCGAGGATGCTAATTTCCTCTTTATGAAGCAACTCTTCCACAATAAGTACCAAGAGGAGGGCAATGGCATCCGGCGTAAACTGGTGATTGGCCTGCAAAGGCTCCATTTGTCCTGCCTTCATCAAGAGAAACTGGTAGGTCTTGAGCCACTCTTCCTTGCGAAGCGCTAAGCGTTTAAGAGCTTGATTGTTCTCCTTGACCTGCTCTAATTCGGTCTCACCATCTAGGTAGATACTATTTTGCTCTACCAAGGCGTCATAAAAGTTGGTCGCCAAATCACTTTGGATGACTTGGACATTCTCTAGTAAATACGTATAAGCTTGTTCAATTTTTTCAAAATCCATATTCCTATCTTATCAAATTTCCCCTATTTTTTCCATCTGAAGAGAAAAAATCACTGCTTTAGTCAGCGAGTGATTTTTGGGCTACTGTTAAAAAGAGCTCTGCGTAATTTCCTAAGAAAAGACCTTCTGCACTGTAGAGGATCTGACTGCCAATGCTCGAAAAACCAAACTGGGCGAGCTTGTTTTCCAGTTCAGCCAATTCAAAGCCGTGATGGTTGGTATCTGTCTTGACAAAATCGGCAATGAGGACTTGCCCATTCTCCCCAAGGTGATGGTGAAACACGGCAAGAGTCGCATCTAGATCAGGCATATGATGAAGAACCCGACTGACAACAATCAGATCAAATTGTTGCTCCAAAGGATTCACCAGTAAATCCTGCTCCAAGAGTTGAAGATTCCTGATTCCTTGCTCTTCTGCTTTTAAACGTGCTTGCTCCAGCATTTTCTCAGAGATGTCTACAAGGGTAACCGACTTAGCCTGCTTGGCTAGGGGCAAGGCTAATAGACCTGTCCCTCCACCGAAATCCAGTATTTCCTTGTCTGATAGAAGAGCAATCTGTTTTTCAACCGCTTGACAAACCAAGTTTGCAAGAAAGATGTTTTTGGGCGAATCAAAGGTTTCTGCTTTGTGATTAAAATCATGTTTCATGCTTTTAGTTTAACACAAAGTAGTTGAATTGACTAGGAATTGTCTTTCTTATCTGCCTTATTTTCTGTTTTTTCTGATTTGGTTCTTGGCTTGAATCAGTCGCTACCTCTTCCTTTTTAGCTGTTTTCTTTTCTTGGGTTTTCATCGGAGGAAAGAGAAATTCATAGTTCCCCTTATTCATACGAACACTTGTTGCAAAACCTGTTTTCGTATTTTGATACCTGACTTTTCCTAAGTTGAAGACTCGTTCCCCACTTTCTTGCTCAGCCTTATCTTTACTTCGCTTGGCCATGGCAAAAGCAGCCAACTTTTCTTTGTTTAGGGCAAAGTCTTTGTGATGGGCTACTTGCCGATTCAAATAAAACTGCAACAAAAGACTAAAGATGGCTGCCATGGTGACTGCATATAGGAGAACACCTGCCTTAACTTTTTGATTTTTCAACACGATAGATAAACTCTCTTTCTAAGCCTTTTTGAAATTGGAAACGAAAGCGAACCAATTGATTTTCCTCTGTAATCTGAGCGGATTTAAGTCCATAAACCATAGGCTGATAGCCCCGGCCACTGCTATCAGTCTTCCGAAAATCATCCGATTTAGACTTACCCATAGCGATATCCTTACCATCCTGTTTCATGTAGATGCGATTGCCTTCCACCTTTTCAAACTGCGAACGCTCTAACTCTGCCTCCAGTTGATCCACAAACAAGAGCCACTCTTTTTGCTCGCTTTGCTTCTGGTAACGAACTTCTGAAATGAGGAGCTGACTCATAGCTTGAAAAAGGAGTAAGCCTCCACTAATGACGATAAGGGCAATCAGAGATTCCAACAAGGTAAAAGCCTTGATCTTATGGCTCTTTGATAGCCAACAACTGTTCTGAACCATGATAAACCTCCAATCCCTTTTCACTAGAAAACACCTGAATCTCCACTCCATTTACCCTCACTTGATTTTGACCCGTCTGCAAGGCCATCTTAGCGACACGTAAGACTTCTTCCTTTTGCAAGATTTCTGCCTCTTCTTGTCTATTTTTCTGAATTTGTCCCAAGAGGAGGGTTGCAATACTGGCAAATATAGCTAGCGCTACTACTGCTTCTAGTAAGATCACTGCCCTAATTTTTAGTTTCCTTAATGCGTTTAATTTTTCCATTTCCTAAATATAATCGATAACTGATTGCTCCTTTTCTGGTCTGAAATTCAACCTTAGCCAGAGATCTATTTCCACCAGCTCGGTCAAATATAATGCTTTGTCCTGATGGTCCCTGAATTCCTTTAGGAACGGTCAATTTTTGACTGCCATTGTTGATTGTCTGCCCATCTAAGTTTAAGCTGGTCTTTTGCTGACTTGCTAGACTACGTTTTTGAGTTTCCCGATAGAGTTCTTCAAATTCCATAAAGAAAATCTGTTCTTCCACCGCTGCAAAACTGGACTGGACTGAGCCGGACAAGCCCAAAGCAAGGATACTCACAAGCCCCAAAACCAAGAGACTTTCCAGCATGGTAAAGGCCTTAATCCGCAACAGTTTGACTTGTTTTTTGTTTTGCATGGTAGTCTTTATAAGCCTTGGCTTGCTCAGCTGTGATACGGCCGTCTGCCTGCAATTTGCTTAGACTCGCATCTTCATTCTTGTCCAGACTATAGAGTTCTGCCTGACTTTCCACCACCTTAACAACAGCAGCTTTTCCTTTGTCATCAACGGCATCCTTTTGCTTGGTCAAATTAGGTACAAAGAGCAAGAGAAGTACGCTGATGATGAGCAAGACGACTAACATTTCTACCAGAGTGAAGGCTTGCGCCTTGGCTTTTTTTAGTTTTATCATGAGTTTTTTCATTTTAAAAATTTACCTCCATATTTTGATACATGGGCATGAGCATTGCCGCATAAAGTAAAACGATAATCAGGGCCACAAAGATAAAAACCAGTGGCTGTACTAAGTTCATAGTGCGGTTGACTCGGGTAAAAAAGGCTTCCCAAGTCTTTTCTGCGTAGATTTCCAACTCACTCCCTAGCTTGGACTTGACTTCCCCATACTCGATGATGAGACTCAACTCCTTCTTAAAGAATGGATATCTCGCTATGGTTTGAGAAAATTCGCGGCCATTTTGCAGGGCTTTAGCCAGATCTTGACCGATTTCTTTAAAGAGCTGGGAACCTTGTTCCTGCATGATCTGAAAAATCTGCGTCAGCTCCATTCCCTGCGAAATCATATTTCCCCATTCACGCGCATAATAAGCTGTCAGATAGGTCTGGACAAATATTCCAAGAAAGGGAATCCGTGCTAACATCGAGAAGACCCGCATCTTAGAACCTCTTTTGTAGAAAGTGAGAGCTAAAAGTAAAGATAGAGAGCAAACCAGCACTAGTCCCAGAAAAATTTGTGGCAGATTGCCGATGATTTGGGTGGCAATATTGCTACTGTCCAGTTGGGGTAGTAGATAGTTTCTCAATCCCAGCATGATTAGCAGGAGAAATCCCAGCAAAATCAGGGGATAGGTCGCCACTTCGATTAACTTTTTCTTAACCTTGGCCAAATTATCCAAATATTCTTCTATCTTTCCCAAACTCAGATGAAGATTCCCATGAACTTCAGCTAGAGATAATTGGGTCACAATAGCACTTGAAAAACCCAAGCTGTCCATCATCTCTGAAAAGGATTTCCCCTG
Source organism: Streptococcus oralis (assembly GCF_016028255.1). Lineage (NCBI taxonomy): Bacteria > Bacillati > Bacillota > Bacilli > Lactobacillales > Streptococcaceae > Streptococcus > Streptococcus oralis. Next base: position 650,658 of record NZ_CP065707.1, on the reverse strand, counting down.
AGACAGCCCTTGGTGCATCTGTGTCACATAGTCCTTTTCTAGCAAGGCACTTCTCCCCAAGAAAGAAATAATTTCCACCAAATGAAAACCACTGGAGAAGAGATTGTTAAACAGGGTGATGATTTTCTTCTGCTTAGCTGTAGCTAATTTTTTCCGTTTCAGCCTGAAGACTTGTGATATGTCCATCTTTAAGAAGCTGGTCAATCTGCGCATTCCAGCTGGTTGGCTGATGTTCTTGATAGTCTTTGTTTGCAAAGTCAACGATTCCTCCTCCCCCGATTAATCTCTGATAGCAGACACCTTGTAGGACAACTGCTAGTTCCTCCTCCGTCACACCCAACTCCAGAAGGCGTTCATAAACACCTCGGATACTCTTGGCATGAATGGTCGAAAAGACTGTCGCCCCTGTCAAACTGGCTCTGACAACTGCACGTGCCGTCTCACTATCACGAATTTCACCGATAATCAAGAGGTCAGGACGATGACGTAGAGACAGTTTGATCAGATTTTCATAGGTCAAGCCAATCGCTTCATTCAACTGCAACTGGAGCATGTCTTCCTGCTTGATCTCGACAGGATCTTCAATAGACATAACTTGTTGCCCCTTAAAGAGAGACTGGGCTAATTCGTGCATCAGCGTCGTCTTGCCACTTCCGACTGGACCTGCAAAGAGATAGAGTCCCCGTTGCCTGTACTGCTCACCCAGTTCGTTCATATCCTGAAACCAGAAATGCAGGTCCTGCTCCTCATCGTGCAACAAACGAATAACCAAACTCTCATGCCCCCGATAATCTCCCACGGTAGACAAACGCAGTGAAGAAACCTTTTCGTCATACTGATAATCACAAGAACCCAGCTGACTGCGACGCTTTTCTCCTACATTCATCCCAGCCACAAACTTGAAATGACTAATCACAGCAGCTAAAACATCAAACTCATAGGAATCAACTAGACACCGTTCGTCTCCAATCCGCATGTGAAGCTCGTAGGACTTTTCCTTGGGGATAAAATAGATATCCTGAGCCTTCTTTTCTTTCGCAGTCGCAATAATTTTCTGTGCAATTTCTTGAACCATACTTACCTCCTCACCTATACTATTCGAAAAAATTGGAAAAAATAAAAAGCAACTTAAAAAGTTACTTTTTTATCTCCATTTCATGCGGCAAGAACGGTGTTTTTCTTGACCTGTTTGTTTTTCGTAGCCTGGACGTAGCTTTTCATCGGGGATGACTTGCTCATCCTGTAAAAGTGCCAAAGAATGATACTGCTGCAAATACTCATCACACTCATCACACCAACGTTGGTCTGCAGGATCCCAAAAGATAGTCATCAAATCACTCCGACTCTTATAAAGAGGATTCTTCTTTTCCAACTCAAACCAGCATGATTTATAATATTTTAGAGCATCATAATACTTGTCAAAAGATTGACTCATGATGACATCTTCTTCCCAGCCTTCTATAAACCACCACGGTTCAAAATCCCCATACATTTCTATAACACGATACATTTTCACTACTTCCTTTGTACCGTATATTATAACGAATTTTCTAGAACAATGAAAGGATTTTGCTTCATTATAGAACAATCTTCTAGCTTTCTGAAGATACCTCTAAATAGAAAAGCAAAGGCTGAGTCATCACAGCCTCTGCTTTTTACTATGCTTGATAACGTTTCACACCATCTAGGTAGGTTGCTACCAATTCCAAATCTTTATCTAGTACGATAAAGTCAGCGTCATAGCCTTCACGGATTTGACCACAGACATCATCGATGTGAACGGATTTTGCTGGGTTGAGGCTGGCCATCATGACCGCTTCATGTGGATTCGCAATGCCCCATTCGACCACATTCTTCAAACCGTCTTTGAGTTTGAGAATAGAACCTGCCAAGTTACCTGTAGATTTGAGACGAGCAGTTCCATTGGCAACCACTACCGGGAATTCTCCCAGCATGTAGTCGCCGTCTTCCAAGCCACCAGCTGTCATACAGTCTGTGATAAGAGCAATATTTTCTGTTCCTTTTTGTTTGATAAGGATTTCGCAGGCTTTTGGATCCACGTGATGACCATCACAGATCAACTCTGCATAGGTATGAGGCAATTCATACATGGCTCCCACCATACCGAGCTCACGGTGAGTCAACCCACGCATCCCATTGTAGGCATGTACCCAAACGCTCGCTCCAGCATCTACTGCCTTTTTAGCTTCATCAAAAGTCGCATTTGAGTGCCCAAGAGCAACGGTCACTCCTTCACCCGTAACTGTACGAACAAAGTCTTCTACACCTTCACGCTCTGGCGCAAGGGCAATTTTATTAAGCAAGCCATTTGCTGCTTTTTGCCAAGCACGAAACTCATCCATACGAGGATCTTTCATGTAGGCAGGGTTTTGAGCTCCCTTGTATTTCTCTGTGAAATACGGACCTTCGAAATAGATTCCCCGAATCTTAGCTCCACTTGCTTCCTGATAACGGGCACCGATATTTTCTGTTACCGCGAGCAATTGCTCATAAGATGAGGTCAAAGTAGTTGGCAAGAAACTCGTTACTCCCATGCTGAGGAGCCCTTCACTCATGGTATGAAGGGTTCCTTCGATGTTATTATCCATAACATCCACCCCACCGAATCCATGAATGTGGGTATCCACAAGTCCTGGTGCAATGCTGTAGCCTGTATAGTCAATGACCTCAGCTCCTTCAGGAATCTGTTCTACATGCTTTCCAAACTTGCCATCCACAAGTTCCAAGTAACCGCCACGACGAACTCCGTGTGGGTAGAAAAACTGATCCGCTTTAATATAATTAGGCATAATGATGACCTCCTTAATAGATTGATTCTAGAATTTATTATGTCAATTACATTATAAACCTTTCTTTTCCATTTGTAAATGGTATAGACCTATTTTCTAGAGATATTTTAAAAGAGCTGGATTTCTCCAACTCTTTGACCTTATTTTGATTTTACAGGCAGTTCTTGAGCAGCCTTAACAGCAGCTGCAATCGTTTCTGCGTATAGCTTAGCACCTTCTTCGATCATGTTGCTATCATTTCCAAAGTGGACTTGGTCGGTTCCAGCCCAGATTTCAGGGTGCTCCTTAGCGACCTTATTCCAGTCAGCGATGCTCACATAAGGATTCTTTTCAGCTAATTCCCGCGCATAAGCCGCATACTGCTCCACTGATTTGTAAGTTTCCTTGCTCTTGTCACCTTCATAAGGTGTTACCAGAATCAGATGGTGACCTTTGGGGAGATTTTTAACGATCGTATCTAAGTCATCTTTATAATTCTCTGGTCCGTTTACACCCGTTGCGATGACAACTGTTTTTAGAAGTACCTTGTTCTGGCTGTTATTGAGCATGATGTCATTGGCTTGCTTCGTCGTTCGACTAACTTGGGCATTGATATTTGCTTCAGGAAGCGTCTCTTGCAAGGCTGTATTGGCTCGTAAGGCTACAGAATCTCCAATCAAGGTGGTTCCCTCAGAAATTCCAAATCGGCTAGCCTCTGCTTGCTCAGCCAATTTCTTCATCTGATCCAAGTTGGTCTGGGCTTGCTTGAAACCATTGACCATCAAGTCTGTCTCAAAAGCTCCAACTTGAGGAGCCACAGTTATGATAATCAAGGTAATCAAGGTAAGAATGCCAGCACCAGCAGCACTAATTGGTTTAATATGAGGTAATCGACTAATCTTCCGTATTAAAGGATTGGATTTACCGGCAATCAGTGGCTCAATAATATAGAAGGATAGGATAGCAAAGAAATAAGAAAAGATGACTGTTAAAATAACAGCGGGCAAATTACTCATCAACTGAGAAAAGATAATATAAAAAGGCCAGTGGAAGAGATAAACCGCGTAGCTAGTATCCGCTAAAAATGTAATTATCCTAGGTTCTTGTATCTCAGGCGTTTTCTCATGCAAGACACGCGCAGCAAAAATCATGACAACGGCTGCTAAGCTGGCAAGCAAGAATCCAAACAAGTAAGCGAACAGGTAGGTGAACTTGACAAAGAAAGTCAGAAGCAACAATACCAAGAGACCTGCCGCTAACACCAGTAGATTTTGACGAAGATCCCACGTCCGATCAAATTGCTTTACTAAATCGCTCGTCTGACGAACCCCCACAACCGTCGCTAAAATACTTCCTAAAAAGAAGGGATAGACATGGGTCAGACTTGAAAAGTAGACAGATGAATAGGAACTAGCCATTAGACTACCAATAAACATGGAGAAAAAGCTAATGATAAAAGCTCCCGCAGAAAGGAGAAAAACCATCCCTCTCAACTGACTACTAGATTTTGAACGTTTGGATAAGAACCAAACCGCTAAGCCCCAAAGAATATAGTAGTGAACCTCAACAGCCAGACTCCAGTTATGAACAAAGAGATGCGGAATGAACTGGGATTCATAACTTCCACCTGTTAACATTTCATAGAAGTTGGTCATAAAACCGAGAACTCCAGCAATCTGACCGCCAATTCCAGCAACATAGTCTTGACGAACCAAGAAAGTAAAAGGCATAGTCACTAAAACCATCAGCACCACAGGTGGCACGATACGATAAAACCGTCTCTTAAAAAAGCCCAGCAAATCAATCTGACGTGCCTTCCCAAATTCTTCTAAAAGGAGGGAAGTGATCAAAAATCCTGAAAAAGTAAAAAAGACATCTACCCCAAAGAAGCCTCCAGGAAAGATCGTTTGAAAGAAGTGGTACAAAAGCACCAAAAGTAAACCTGTAATCCTAATCAAGGAAAACCATTTAATACGCATACGAGTCTATTCTCCATTAAATTAGGAAGCAAAACACCACCTAATTTCCATTCCATTATACTCCCTATTCTATCAAAAAAAGAAGAAAAATCCTACGAGAAAACGTAGGATTTTGGCATTCTAATTTTACACTTTAAAAATTGCGCCCTGACTTATTGTAACCATATTTTTCCACAAAATACTCACGGAATTCCAAGAGATTGTCATCCATGATGGCTTGACGGACCTGCTTCATCAGATTGATCAAGAAGTAAAGATTGTGATAACTAGTCAAGCGGATACCGAAGGTTTCGTCAGCCTTGAGCAAGTGACGAAGGTAGGCGCGTGTGTAATTCTTACATGTATAGCAATCACACTCAGGATCCAGTGGCGTAAAATCCTCAGCAAACTGGGTATTTTTGACAACCAAACGACCTTGACTGGTCATACAAGTCCCGTTACGAGCGATACGAGTCGGCAAGACACAGTCAAACATATCCACACCACGAATGACCCCATCGATCAAGCTATCTGGCGCTCCCACTCCCATCAAATAGCGAGGTTTGTTTTCAGGAAGGAGTTGGGTTGTGAAATCCAAGACTGCATTCATCTCTTCGTGGGTTTCTCCTACTGCTAAACCACCGATAGAGTAACCAGGGAAGTCCATGCTGACAAGGTCGTGAGCTGACTGACGGCGAAGGTCTTCAAATCCCGCTCCCTGCACAATCCCAAACAAGCCTTGGTCATGCGGACGACGGTGAGCCTTCAAACCACGTTCAGCCCAACGGCTGGTACGTTCGATTGATTTCTTAACGTAATCATAGGGTTGGTAAAACTGAGGACATTCGTCAAAGGACATCATGATGTCTGAGCCCAGATTATTCTGGATGGAGATGGCTTTTTCTGGTGATAGGAACATCTTGGAACCATTGAGATGGTTTTTAAAGGTTACCCCTTCTTCTGTGATATTTCGGCTATCAGCTAGGGAATAGACCTGGAAACCACCACTATCCGTCAAGATTGGCTGGTCCCAGTTCATGAACTTGTGGAGACCACCTGCGCGGGCAATGAGTTCATCACCTGGACGAAGCCACAGATGATAGGTATTAGAGAGGATAATCCCTGATCCCATCTCCTTCAACTCCTCTGGTGACTGAGTCTTGACAGTGGCTTGGGTCCCAACTGGCATAAACATAGGTGTTGGGAAGGTACCATGCGGGGTGATGATTTCTCCCAGACGAGCTCCCGTGTGTTTTTCTTTCTTAATCAAACGGTATTTGATTGGTGAATCTGACATTTTCTACCTCCGAAGCTGGGAAAGACAGTCCCAGTTCATACTTTGTGCCCAAAGGCATACTGTATGATTTTATCAAAAAAACTAGGAACTGTCACGAACTATGGTATAATGAAAGAATGAAATACCAAAAAATTGATTTAAAAACTATTCGTCTGCAGACTAGGCAATTTCAGGCTGAGAATCCCCGCCTCTTTCTCGTCTATCTCTTACCTAGCATACTGGTCATCTTATCAGGCTTTCTCAACCCCTTGGCTCGTCTCCAAGAAAGTGTTTTAGAGCAATCCTTTTTCAGCATGCTGGCGCAAGTGCTCCAAACCTATCTCTTCCCACTAGTGGTTTCTTTTGTGAGCACGATTTTTCTAGCAGGTGCTGCTTTTGCGACACTCCGACTCTTCAAGGATCCTGATACGGAACTCTCAGTAAAATCAAGCCTGACCCTCTTTGCTGAAGAGCGCTTCTCACAAACCTTTCTAACCCTGCTTCTCAAACGTTTCTATCTTTTTTTATGGAGTATTCCAAACTTAGTAGGCGTTTATTTTCTCTTTTATAGCAATCTCTTGGCTCGGAGATTTGTAGCCCTACATCCTGAATTTCCAAAATTAGACCTCTCATCCGTTGAAACCGAGCAGTTCCTTATGACCTTTGGCCTCTACTTTTTCGCGAGCCTCATCTTGATGATTGTGGGCAATCTCCTCTACGTACCGCAACATTATGCCTACTCGCAGGTAGAATTCCTCCTCTGCGATACTCTGGATTTAGGACAGGCTAAACCCAGTCAAATCCTTAAAACCAGCCGTTTCTTGATGAAAGGCTATAAATTCCAACGCTTTGTCCTCGACCTACAACTACTCCCTTGGTATTTCCTCAATTGGATTACTTTGGGAATTGCTAGCTTTTCAATCCTTCCCTATATCCAAAACAATCACATCTTCTTCTACAGAGCCCTACTAGCCCGTAAACGTCGAAATGGATAAGAGCATACAAAAACCAGCGTCTTTCAGGACGCTGGTTTTCTTATTTCAAAAGCAACATACTCAGCAGAGTCAAAATAGCAGGCCCACCTTGCTTCAGAAGAATCTTCTTGTCTGCTGTTAGAGAACCGTAGGTCGCTGCACCAAGCACAAATAAAACAAAAATAGTCACAATTTCCAAGCTTTGCGAAAAATAAATTCCGTATAAGAGAAAGACACCTATCAAAGCATTATAAATTCCTTGATTTTTAAATAATGAACTCACTGAAGGACGAGCCAGTTCTTCCTTATCCACATTAAACACTCGACTAGTAGTATCTGATTGCGTAGCCACACTTTCCAGATAAAAAATGTAAAAATGCTCCAAAGCAACAATAGTTGCTAAAATAATTGTAAAAATAGACATATTCTTCTCCTTAAATTTCTATCTCTTCTAAACCAGATAGCAACTTTTCTAACAAGCGACTGAACTCTTCTCGCTCTCCTTTTGTAAGCACACTCTCCATCTGACTCTTTACGTTTATATGGTGTTGGGGAGAGTTGGTTATTAGTTGTTCTCTCGCAAAGTCTGTCACTTCCACCAAAACCTCCCTCTGGTTTTCAGGATTCCGACGTCGATTAACCAAACCTTCCTTTTCCAAAATTTTAAAGTGCCGTGTCAAGGCAGCTTGATCAATCTTCAATCTCTCCTGAACTGCTATTTGATTACACGGTGACTGATCGATTAAGAAACATAAAATTTGATAACGAGTCAGACTAATCCCCAATTGTTTCTCAAAAAGTTGAGTGATCATCTGATCTGTTAAATGGAGCTGGTACAGTAAGTCGTTAATTTTTTCATTTCTACCTCCTTGCGTACACTTGATTTATCAACTATTGAGTTATCAAGTATATTACAGAAAGATTAAAAACGCAACTATTTTGCTTACTCACGAAAAATAGCCTCTTGGTTTCAATCCCAAAAGGCTATTATTTCTATATTCTAGATAAAATCCAGCACTAACCTACCAAATCTGCTCGAAGGATTTCTTCCTCTTTATCAATGACAACTTCGATGGCATGGCCTGCAAAAATTTCCTCGCTATCATCATAGTAGAGGGTCAATTCCCCGTCTTCGTTGATCGATAGTTCACTCAAGGAAAGAGAGTTGGTAAAATACTCTTCTGTTAACTCCACATCATTTTCATCTGAATCTATCCAGTCTTGAGCTGTTTCCCACAGTTCTTTGACAATATAGTCTTTAATCCGAGTATCTTGAACTTGGAAATTTCCCATAAATTTCTTTAGATCATCAAAAGAACTTGGAGGGAGACTTTCATCTGCACTCGCAGCAAAGATAGCATGAATCTTACCACCCTCGTAAGTGATAAATCCTTCAAACCAAGAATAGGCTCTGTTTAAGGTGAATTCGCCAATATCGTCTTGAATGATGACCGGTTTTTGATAGGTTTCAATCAAGGTCTCTAATCTAGAGTCTGAGGATTGGTCATCTAGGTATTCCAGCAAGTGGTAGCAGTTATTAGCTACTTCTGACATATATGGCTCTAACTCCATGAAGGGGCGTTTTTGACATTTGATATTATGAATTTTGTAGGGTTCAAAACTAAAGCCCCATCTCTTTTCTTCAAACTCCTCAGGAGTCAATACCCATTCCAAACGTCCCTCACGTTCAGAGAATTCCTGGGTTGCAACATTGACACTAGCTTTAAAATGAACGGACGGCATTTTACAACCATCTTTTAAAGAAGCGGCCCCAGTTACATTTTGGAGGGTAAAAATCAAGAATTCGACAATTTCACCACAAAATTCCTCTTCAAAATCATCTCTTGTTTTCTCAAATGGAGTTTTTAATCGATTTGTCATTCACTTCATCCTTTCTCTCTATGCTTAAAAGCGTTAGTATAGTTTTGTATCCGCTTACATTTTAACATGTTTTGGATTTTATTTCACTTATCAATACTATTTTACACAAAAAGAAGCTACACTTTTAAATGTATAGCTTCTTATTATTCTTAATTCATTGATACGTGGACATGGTCATAGTGGTTTTCGGTTACGCTACCACGGTCTGGCATTGGATTCCACGTGTAGGCTGGTCCATATTTACTATCATATGGAGCATAGAAACGTTGTTTCCAGATGATGTAGTTGATACCACGGCTAGCCATATTTTGGACTGCATATTCTGCAATTTGATCTCCGAGTGCTGAATTCACTGGAACCATAAAGTCGATGGCCAAACCTTTTCCATGGTCGCCACTGTCTCCAGGACGGTAACCACTAAAGGATGTAATCCCAAACAAGTTGGCGATTTCTTCCTTAAAGGCTGCAGTTTGTGGTTGAAGGCCAGCATTCTCAGACTTAGCTACAGCAAGTCCTGCATAGTCAGGAGCCGCTGGAGCTGAATAAGTTCTTGAAGGAGTTTGGCTTTGCTCTGCTTGATAAGTCGAAGTTGCAGTGTCAGAAGTTGCTGTTGATGCTGCTTCTTCTGTTGCACTTGATCCTGTTGTATCAGTAGGTGTTTCGGTTGCTTTTTCTTCTACTGGAGTTGTAGTCGCTTCCACTATTGACTCAGCTTGAGGGCTAACTTGTGTTTCTTGCTTCTCAGCTGGAGTCGTTGCCTGAGGAGCTGCTTCTTCAACTGGACTGGTTGTTTCGACTGTTTGCTCAGCTGACGTAGAAGTGTTTGTAGATGATGTCACTTCTTCTGCAGCTGTCGCTGTCTCAGAAACTTCTGAACTTGACGCTACTTCTGCTGGTTTTTCCGTCTCGGTTGCAGTTGGAGCTTCCTCAATTGGTTGAGAAAGGTCTTCTACTTGAACTGTTTGTTCATCGACTGTTACTTGGTTGGTCGTCAAATCAGCTGTCGCAGTTGTCGCTTCTTCACTAGCGTCTGCTTGAGGAGTTTGGATTTTAACTTCCGTTACCTCTTCTGCCTCATTGACAGTTGTAGTGAGGACAGTATCTGGGAAAATCAAGTCCATATTGGTGATTTTGTTCAAATTAGCAAGAACTGTCACATCTACTCCCAAAGCTTCCGCAATCGTGCTCAGGGTATCACCATACTGGACTGTATAGCTGTTCTTGTTTTCGTTTTTAGTCACATCGTTTTTGATTTGCTCAACGCTACGTGCTGTCCAAAGGATTTCCTCTGCTTGAGTTGCCAATGCTGGCGCAAAAGACAAGGCTACTGTTGAGGCTAAAATAATTCTTTTCTTCATTCGTTCATATTCCTTTCAAATGAGTACCCGTCTATCATAACACAAAAAAAGTAGAAAAAAAGCCCTCTCGGGCCTATTTAACAGAACTGTCCATTCCTTGTAACAAACTCGATTACTTGAAATAGTTTGTTAGGTCTCTGTCACACAACTGACACAATCTTATCGTTACTTACTCTCAAAAATATGAGGAATATCTGCTAGTGCTTGAATCATGTGATTGCCTTCAAAAGAAGATTCTAAAAAGTTGATGCTTTGAATACCGCTATTCTTGGCAAATTCCACATCTAAAGTCCGGTCCCCTATATAATAGGTAGCCCTAGGATCCAACTCATACTTGTCTAGCAGATAGTTAGTCGCTTCTGGACTGGGCTTGCGTGCAAAACCACTCTGACTGGTTAGAATCTCTGTGAAATAGGACTCCAACCCCAAGTCTCTTAGGATAGTAAAAGCATTGTCCCCCTTATGAGTATAGACAAACTGCTGAATTCCTACCTCATCTACCCAAGCTAGCACTTCACGCGCGCCTGGCATCAAAACTACCTGAGCATTCTTCTCAGACAGGTTCTGGGCACGCACCTGATTGAGCACTTCCGCATCCAGATTTCTCTCTTCTGCCAACTGCTCCAGCAAATCCTGTACCGAAAATTTGAGGATAAACTCTCTCACTTTTTCCTTATCATAAGGAATAGCAAACTGAGCAAAGGTCTCCTCAATCCCTGACAAAATCGCTTCGTAAGAATCCAATAAGGTCCCGTCTAAATCCCAAATAAAAGCTGTTTTTTGCATTTCCTATCCTTCCAACATCATATAACGCTGGTAACGGTAGCGTAGAAATAACCAGCGAAAACCATTATCCAAAAGTGTTCCTGCCCAAATACCAGGTAAGCCCCAACCAAGAACAATGCCCATCAGATAGGCTGTCCCTATGCGGATACACCACATCCCGATACTTGTTGCATAAAAGGGAAGGCGAGCATTCCCCAAGCCCTGCCAAACTGCAGTATAGATGACTGTCCCTGTCGCCATGGGAGTTCCTAGTAGAGAGAACAGTGCCACCAAAACGCTCGCTTCAACTGCTACAGGATCGGTCGTATAGAGATGAGTCAGTGGTGTCCCTAAGGCATAGATACTGAGAGTTAAGGGCAACATGAGAAGCAGAGAAAGCCAAAAGGTTTGCTTGCTTACCTCGTCTACTCTTTCCCAGTTATCCTCTCCAACTGCTCGAGCCACCTGCATGACCGTTGCCGTAGCGACACCAAAGGCAGGCATGTAGTTAAACTGAGTCAAGACTTCTCCGACTGCATTCCCCGCTACTGCCTCCGTCCCAAAAGAAACAACCAAGGCAATGATCACTACATCTCCAGCCCGCATCATGAGACGTTCTCCTGCTGCTGGCAAAGCCAAGGTCAATAGTTCCTTATCTAAAGCAAAAGTCGGTTTCTTAAAAGGCAACTTTAATTGCGACCACAAAATCACAAGACCGACTAAGCGAGACAAGATAGTCCCCCAAGCAACACCCGCTATCCCCATATCAAGAATAAAAATAGCTAGACTTGAAAAAAGAATATTCAAGGCATTGGATAAAAGACTAACATAGAGAGGTAGACGCGGATTATGCGTTGCACGAATCAAGGCACCTAGACTCGTCATCAAGCCCAAGAGAACAATCGAACCACCCACCAAAGATAGGTAGAGTCCACCACTCTCGGCCACAGTCTGCTCAGTTCCCAAAAGTCCTATCATCTCTTGCCCAGCAAAGATGGATAAAGCGCCTAAAAGTGCACTCAGCAATAAGGTTATCTTGAGAGCCTCTGTCACGTGATAAGCCAACTTGGACTGATCTTTCTGCCCCAAACTTTTTGAAATAACACTGGAAATAGCAGCTCCCAGAGCGATAAAAATCGCCTGGTAAATCGTGATAATATTGCCAGCTACTGAAACACCTGAAATAGCGATTAAGCCCAAGTGAGCGACCAAGTAACTATCCACCATGCCCATGAGCATTTGCAAAAAGTTTTCACCCATAGCTGGCAAGGCAATGTTGAGAATGTCTTTATTTTTCTTAATCAATCCTTCCTCCTGATGAAAAGAAACTCAGTTGGTTTCCCAACCGAGTTTACTCCCTCTGTCTTAAAGCCCTAGATAAGCCTCCACCGCTGCTTGCATGTCAGCAGCTGCTACAGTTGTCTTGTGACGAACTGGAGCTGTTTCAAGGCCATCAACCGCTGGTGGCACTGCCACTCCTGAAATGTTATGTAATTGAGCCAAGGCTTCAAAGTCTGTCAAGCCTGCTTTTCCTGTTACCGCTTCTACGGCAACCACTGGGAACTTGTACGGACTAGCTGTTGAAGCAATCACTGTCTTAGTCGCATCGCCAGTAGCCACTTGGTATTTTCTATAAACAGCTGAGGCAACCGCCGTATGTGGGTCCTCGATATAGCCATCTGTTTGATAAACACGTTTAATTTCTGCCGCAGTTTCTTCCTCAGTCGCATATTCAGCTGCAAAGAGATCCAGAATCGCTGCATCAAAGTCTGTCAATTCATATTGTCCTTGTGTACTCAAGGCATTCATGAGTTCAGCTGTCTTAACCGCATCATTCCCCAAAAGATGGAAAATTAAACGCTCCAAGTTTGAAGATACCAAGATATCCATAGATGGGCTAGTTGTCACCTTAAACTCACGTTTCTTATCGTAAACACGAGTTTTAAAGAAGTCAGTTAAAACATTATTGTCATTTGAAGCACAGATCAATTTGCCAACTGGCAGACCAATTTGTTTAGCATAGAAGGCAGCCAAGATATTTCCAAAGTTTCCTGTTGGTACTGTGAAGTTGACCTTTTCTCCAGCCACAATATCACCAGACTTGACCAACTGAGCGTAAGCATAGACATAATAAACAATCTGTGGTACCAGACGACCAATGTTCATAGAGTTAGCTGATGAAAATTGCAGTTTATTGGCAGCCAATTTTTCACGAAGAGCTACATCGTTAAACATATGTTTCACATTTGTTTGTGCATCATCAAAGTTTCCATCAATAGCAATAACATGAGTATTGTCGCCAGTCTGAGTAGTCATTTGCAACTCTTGTACCTTGCTGACACCATCCTTTGGATAAAAGACGATAATCTCAGTTCCAGGCACATCGGCAAACCCCGCCATAGCAGCTTTCCCAGTATCACCAGATGTCGCTGTCAAAATGACAATCTTGTTCTCTAAACCATGCTTTTTAGCGGCCGTCGTCATAAAGTATGGCAAGATAGACAAGGCCATATCCTTAAAGGCAATCGTTGAACCATGGAACAATTCCAAGTTGTATTGCCCATCCAGTTTCACCAATGGCGCAATCGATGGAGTATCAAACTTGCTATCGTAGGCATTGTTGATACAGTAGTCCAACTCCTCTGCAGTAAAGTCATCTAAAAATGCTGACAAAACTAACTTAGCAACTTCCTGGTAAGAAGCATCTTTCAATTTTTCAAAGTCCAAATCTACCTTTGGATAAGTAAGCGGTGTAAACAAACCACCATCCGTCGCCAAACCTTGCAAAATAGCTTGGCTAGCAGTTACTGTATTATTGGCATCACGCGTTGATTGATAAACTAATGTCATGAATCTCTATCCTTTATCTATAGTCTCTTCCATTATATCATGATTTTTCAGAAAATTCTCCCTTTATAAGAGAATTTATAATCCCAATTCTTTCTTTAAAGGCTGTAAATAAATCATTTCTTGCTTATCTCTTTGCTCCAATCCTTCCTCAGCTAGAAGGAGTAAGTCTTTTGAAAACTCAACAATTGCAGTTTCTTCCTGATCTGTAAGTTTTTTCTTAGAAAATTGTCGCCTTAAAGACTTGTAATCACGACCAGCTGTGGTAAAAAACGGAGCCTTTTGCAAATAAGTTTCTAATTGATCTAAATTAACCAACAATCCCAAGTGAAAGGCAGCAGAAGCAAAAGTCCTATCAAGCGGCTGAGTACACACACTACGAAACTCAACTGTTCCTCGAGTCGTTAAGTCTTGGTACTGGTAACTACGATGAGTTTGGAAATCCTCCTCCTGAGGATAGATCAATACCTCATCCCCATTAAGGGTAAATGCCTGGATTTCAGGTGTAGTCAAATAGTTCCTAGCCTGAACAGGATAAAAATAATAGGTCTGCCCATCACGCTCCGCTGTGAAAATCGCAGAATGATCTAGATAGTCAAAAAAATCCTCCTCATCCTTAAAGAGTCTAGCATTGACACCTACATTCTCTGGATAGATACCATGCATAGATTCTTCCCAAAAAATATCTCTCGAAATTTTGGTATCCCAATCTGCCCCTGAAAACTCAGAATTTGCAAACAAATAAGCTTTTGCTGCTTCAATTTGAGTAAAAGCATTGATAACACGCAGAAAGTTAGACTTTGAAACGTCCAGTTGAACCTGACTTCCACAGATAAAGGCACCATACTCAGGGAAATGATGTAAATCTGATTTAGTTACATTTCTACTCAAATTCAGATAATCCATCAACATCTGATAGCGGGGATAAGCCACTGGACAATTCTCATTTTTATCCCAGTTGGGATGAATGCCGCAGCCAACAATAGCATGATTAGCTTCACCCAACTTATTCTGAATCGTAGCCATATAGAAGTTAAAGCGTTCTTCTACCTCTTGGATAGATTTAGCCCTACCAAAGGCAAACTCAACGGTCGTATAAGCAACTTCAAATAAGATTGTATCCCGACTGACCGGATCTAGTAACTGAATTGGATTCCCAAAATCATCAACTTTCTCAACTGTAAACTTCAGAACAGAAGATAAATACCAAAACAGTTCCTTAACAACCTCAATATCCGTAGCCTTACCCTCTAAATTTACAACAGGATACTCCAGCTCAACCCCAACAAATAAATCAGGCTTCTCTTTTATATTTTCTAAGTAGCGCTTCTTAAGCAAGTCAACCGAACGAGACATTAACCACCAAACTCTTTCATAATCTACATAAAATGTGAATAAGTAATATTATACCAAAAACACACTAAAAATGATTAGAATAAGAAGAAAAAGATCATTCATCAGTTATCTGTACTTAAAGAAAAATATCAAAATCTTCACTAAATCAAAAAACAAGGTCCGAAAACCTTGTCTTTCATACTATACCGGCGGCCGGGGTCGAACCGGCACGTCCTTGCGGACACTGGATTTTGAGTCCAGCGCGTCTGCCAATTCCGCCACGCCGGCAAATAGTAACTGGGGTAGCTGGATTCGAACCAACGCATGAGGGAGTCAAAGTCCCTTGCCTTACCGCTTGGCTATACCCCAATAATATAAAATAGGCGAGTGATGGGGATCGAACCCACGCATGCCAGAGTCACAATCTGGTGTGTTAACCACTTCACCACACCCGCCATAATTCTATAAACACGGG